>CAVLDP010000004.1:0-109579 GCA_963661945.1 Lachnospiraceae bacterium | reverse complement strand
GGAGGATTACGATGGCGAAGGTTTATTTTACACGTGAGATCAGCCCAGAGAATGTCATTAAGATGTATGATGCTCTGGGAATCAGTTTACCGGGCAAGGTAGCAGTGAAGGTACATTCTGGCGAGGATGGCAATCAGAACTTCTTACATCCGGAATTTATGAAGCCTATGGTGGATTATGTTTCTGGTACAATCGTAGAATGCAATACTGCATATGATGGTGCGAGAAATAACACGAAGAAGCATATTGAGCTTCTGAAGAAGCATAAGTGGTCAGATCTTTTTGATGTGGATTTGATGGACGCTGAGGGCCCAGATCTGGTATGGCCAGTAGATGGTGGCTTTGTGCTGAAGGAGAACCTTCTTGGCAAGAATATTGCCAATTATGATTCCATGTTGGTGCTTTCTCATTTCAAGGGACATCCAATGGGTGGCTATGGTGGAGCATTGAAGCAGTTGTCGATTGGTTGCGCGTCATCGGATGGTAAGTCGAATATTCACTCTGGTGGCAAGCAGACAACCCAGGAAGGCCTTTGGGAGAATATTTGCGAGCAGGATCGTTTCCTTGAGGCTATGGCTGATGCAGCAAGTACCGTAACACGCCATTTTGATGGCAAGATAGCATATGTAAGCATGATGTGCAATCTGTCTGTAGATTGTGACTGTTGTGCTGTTGCTGAGGATCCTTGTATGAAGGATATAGGAATTCTCTCATCGTTAGATCCAGTGGCGCTTGATCAGGCTTGCATGGATCTTATTATTAAGTCAAATGATCCAGGTCGTGATCATTTCCTGGAGAGAGTAAATTCACGCCATGGAATGCATACCATTGATGCAGCTGCACAGCTTGGTATCGGATCAAAGGAATATGAATTAATTGAAATTAAATAAGAGTTTGTGACTTATAGATCAAAATGTGTATATAAAAACCGCTGTAGCCAGTTTAGTTAGCTACAGCGGTTTTCTTTTGCAATTTATTAAATTCAGATATGTAATCTGGTCTAATCCTGCATTCTGGATAGGATGACATTCATCTCACCCATCTTATCCTTGCACTCAAGAGAAGTAGCAAGTGATGTATCACTGGAAGCGGAAAGCTCCTCGCTGATGGATGACAGATTAGAAATGGAATCAACGACGGTTGCGTTGGCATTGACACAGTTCTCAATCTCTCTAGAGATCTCAGTAATCTCAGAAGATAAGCTATTGGTTGCTTCTAAGATAGACTGGAACTTCTCACCGGTATCAGAAATCATAGAGTTCTGAGAGTTTACGGTATCAATAGTCTTGTTGATGTTCTCAGCTGTCTTATTAATGGTCTCAAGGAGAACATTGATTGTACTTCCAATTTCTTCTGCACTATCTCTTGTCTGCTCAGATAGAGCACGAATCTCATCAGCAACAACTGCGAATCCCTTACCAGCTTCGCCAGCTCTTGCAGCCTCAATAGATGCATTCAGAGCAAGCAGGTTTGTCTGACTGGAGATGTTCAGGATTGTATCAATGATGTTATTTACGGCAGCTGCATTCTGCTCGAGCTCTTCTGTAAGCTGTGATGTCTCACTGTTGATCTCGGTCACCTTGCTAGCCTGGGTCTCAAGCTGCTGGATGAAATGATTTCCTTCGTTGACTTCGCGGATGGTTCCCTCAGAAGAGGTAAGCATTGTCTCTGTCTTGGTTGAGATAGATGTAAGAGATTCCGCAATCTCCTGAGTCTTTGCTGTCTGATCCTGAATGCTCTCAGCAGTGGATCTTGCAGCATTGTTGATCTCCTCGAAGGAACTGATTGTAGAATCTAATTCCATTGTAAGCTCGTCTGCCTTAAGATGTGCATCTTCAAGAATTGACTTGACGGTAGATGCATCAGACTGAATCTTATCAGACATGGCAGCCTGTTCTTCTGTCTTCTCAGCGAGGTCGTCCTCTACTTCACGCTTCTGCTCATCCTGAAGAGATACAATAGCATAGACTATGTAGCAAGCGAAGAGAGCAAATACCATGTTCATGAAAGCAATGGACTGCTGCGTGCTGATGAATCGAACAAATACAATGATATTACTGATGGAACACAGTATCGTAGCAATCTTGGTCAGTCTCTTATCCATATAGAAGGTACAGAATAATAGAACTGGATATACGATAGAGTACATGTAATAGTTAGGAGTTGTGAATACAAGTGCTACATAGGCTACGAATAAGCATCCTGCTCCGTAATACATGAATTTGCCATTACCCTGATGAATCTTGTAGAAGGAGCAGAAGAATACCAAACATACAATGGTAAGGATTGCTCGCACAATACAGAGCAGAGTGTTGGAGCTACTTGTTTGTCCCAATGCTGCCGCCAGGAGTCCGAGTGCACCAAGGATGAATGTGAAAACCAGGGTGATGATTCCAATGCGGAAAGCCAGTTTGTCCTTGCGGACGAGTTGTCGTTCTAATAATGTCATGGTTTTACCCCCTTCAATTAAGAAAGTTTCTTTACATAGTATATTTGTAAATCTAAAAGATATTTTAACAATTTCTTTTTCCTAATTCAATAGAAGTCAGAAAATTCATAGCAATAATTACCTGTCGTTTTTATTTGAAATGAGGTAGGATATTTCATATGAAAAGAAATGAAATATATCGAATACATGGAAGAGAATATAAGACCCTTACGAAGGAGCTTCTTAGGACTTGTGGTTTGGAAGAACTGTTGCCGCAGGATAGGGCGATAAGAATTGGAATCAAGCCTAATCTCGTAGCACCGACACCAGCATTTCTTGGCGCTACAACGCATCCGGAGGTGGTGGCAGGGTTGGTTGAGTTTTTGCAGGAGTTGGGATATAAGAATATCCTCATTGCAGAAGGCTCCTGGGTTGGCGATAAGACATCTGACGCCTACGAGTACTGCGGATATCGTGAGCTCGTCGACCGATATGAGATAGAGTTTCTAGATGCGCAGAAGGATTCGCATCACCCGGTGTTGTGTCCTGGACTAGGAGAAGGCGACCTTTCAGAAGATTTGGAACTTGAAATCTGTGATGTGGTTGATTCTATTGATTTCTTAATTAATGTTCCAGTTCTCAAGGGGCATTGTCAGACCAAGATGACCTGTGCTCTTAAGAACATGAAGGGACTCATTCCTAATACGGAGAAGCGTCATTTTCATGCGATGGGTTTGCATAAGCCAATTGCATATCTTACGGAAGCGATTGCTCCGGACTTTATCCTACTTGATCATATCTGTGGTGATCTGGATTTTGAGGAAGGCGGTCACCCGGTTGAGAGAGATTGCATTATGGCAGCCTTAGATCCTGTTCTTTTGGATTCTTATGCCTGCTATCTTATGGGATATGAGGTGGATGAGGTTCCTTATATTAGGTATGCAGCTGATCTTGGTGCGGGGCTTATGGATTTAGGTCAGGCAGAGATTCATTATATAAATGAGAATCCATACGAGGAGAGACTTCCGATGGAGAGACGAATTCTTGATGTGAGTTATGCGGTCTCTGATTGGGATTCCTGTTCAGCTTGTTACGGCAATTTGGTTCCTGCACTTTATCGACTGAAGGATGAAGGGATTCTAGCTGACCTTAAGACGAAGATTAGTATTGGTCAGGGGCATGCAGGAAAAGGCGGAGAGCTTGGAGTTGGAAAATGCACATCTGGCTGCAAGTTTTTCGTACAGGGATGTCCACCTAAGGAAGAAGACATTTACCAGAAATTAAAGGAATATATTTTATCTTGCAAGGAATAGAAAAATGGGTTACAAAAGACTTATGGACAGCAGTTCTTTCGAATCTGTCTAAATGATCTCAAAGAGGAGGAAATAATTATGGCAAAATGGGTATGCAGTGTGTGTGGTTATGTATATGAAGGCGATGAGCCTCCAGTAGAGTGTCCAACTTGTCATGTTGGTGCAGATAAGTTCAAGGAGCAGACGGGAGATTTATCTCTTGCTGCAGAGCATGAATTTGGCCTGTATGCAGAACAGGTGAAGAATAATCCAGAGATTCCAGACGAAGATAAGAAATATATTTTTGATCAGCTGAAGGCAAACTTTGAAGGTGAGTGCTCTGAAGTAGGCATGTATCTATGCATGGCTCGGGTTGCTCACCGTGAAGGCTATCCAGAGATTGGTCTCTATTGGGAGAAGGCAGCATATGAAGAGGCAGAGCATGCTGCGAAATTTGCAGAGATGCTCGGCTCTGAATTAGAGCCGAATATGACTTCTTCTACCAGGAAGAATTTGGCTTGGAGAGTGGACTGCGAGTATGGCGCAACTGCAGGCAAGAGCGAACTTGCAGATCGAGCTAAGAAGTATCATCTGGATGCAATCCATGATACGGTTCATGAGATGGCTCGCGACGAAGCAAGACATGGCAAGGCTCTTGAGGGTATGCTGAATCGGTATTTTGCAGCAGAGGTTATCGGCGACAAGGTGACATCTAAGGCAACAGAGCTCGCTGGTAAGGCAACAGACGCGGTTCTTGATCTTGCAAGCAAGCTTAAGAAGTAAAATGATCTGATTTTTATAATCTCTATTGTGATTTGGTCGGGTGGCTAAAGGTTTAGCTGCCCGATTTTTCTATATTTTGCAACTTCCCTACTTTTCTGTATAATGATTCAGGAAAGTGAGATTATTATGAAGAAAAAAGCTGTATTTTTCGATATTGATGGAACCTTATGGGATGCCTTTAATGTGATTCCGGAGTCGACGGTTGAGGCTATTTCGAGGCTTCGACAGAATGGAATATTAACATTTATTAATACTGGTCGAACCCGCGTATTTATGGACCATCCTAAGCTGCTTGCTCTTGGATTTGATGGAATTGTCTCTGGCTGCGGCACAATGGTTGAGCTCCACGGAGAGACCATTTTCCTCTATGAACTTCCTCTTCCGGTGATTGAGGAGACTGTAGCAATCACAGAGAAATATCATTATAAGAATATCCTAGAGGGCGCTAAGAAGCTCTACATGTATCGGAGCGAATTTGAAAATGATTTCTATGGTCAGAAGGTGATTCGCGAGATGGAGGGGCATCTTTTTGATATTGGAGAATTTTATGGTAAATGGGAAATCTCCAAGGTGTCTAGCAATACGCTTGGGACCACAGAAGAGGAGAGGCGTCTCTGTGTAGAAGAGATGAGTAAATTCTATACTGCCATCGTTCATAATGAGCAGGTGGTGGAATTTGTGCCGCATGGCTTTAGCAAGGGAACAGGAATTGAGAAGGTGTGTGAACTTCTTGATATTGATATCGAGGACACTTATGCGGTAGGCGATAGTGTGAATGATATAGAGATGCTTAAGACTGCAGGACATGCAATTGTGATGGGAAATGGTGCACCGGAGGTGAAGCCTCTTGCTGAATTTGTGACACTTCCTCTTATGGAAGGTGGCATTTATCATGCGATGGAACACTTTGGATTAATATAGGAGAGAATCATGAAGAAGAAAGTAGATATAGGACTTAGTTATATTAAGGAACTTGGGATAACAACGGAGAGAGACAATAAGGGAATCTATAATTCTCTGGTCGCAAGATATGGTAAGGCAAATGCAGATGAGATTGCCAGTGATATTGAGACCATGGAGAAGATGAATTCCATCTCTGTATTTAAGACAGCATGTGAGAATCTGGAGCTGACGAAGATCTATTACGGTGGCATTTATGCGGATAAGATTCGTAAGTATGCAAATTGGCTTGACTCCAATGTAGGAATGATTGGTCAGAATATTCTCTTATATACGGGAGGCTTTGGCCTTGAAATTCCATTTATCGCGGACAAATTTAGGGATGATGCGATTACAGTTCTTATGGAAAATGAGCAGCGAAGAAGAGTGGCAGAAGAGCTCCTTAAGCAGCAGGATATTTCTAATGTTACATTTACAGATAAGAAGCTAGAAGATCTAGAAGAGAAAAGCTTTGATGCAGTAATTACGCTGGATGCAGTATACCAGGAGGAACAGATAGAGCTCTACGATGCAGATTATAAGCTGCTCTTCGAACAGGTGGAGTCTCACAAGAATTGCTTTGAACTTATCGCAAGGAGACTTACAAGACTGATGCGTCCGATGGGATTCCTTATTGTGATGGAGGAAGCGAATCCTACTCCTGCAACGCTTGGATTCCTCTATGCACTAAATGACATTCCTTGTGGCCCAGTGGCAACTACTGTGGATTATCCATATGCCAAGGTCTTAGATGAGGAGCATGCTCTTCAGTGCTTTGCAGCGCAGTATATGGTTCCAGCAGACAAGATTGATATGGACAATGCCTGGTCAGCCTCCCTTCATATTGATCGAAATGACAATGAGTTTACCGAGACTCAGGCGGAGCTTATGCTTGAGAATTTCCATGGAGATCTGATTGAGGGAAGCTTCCTTATAAATGATAAGTTCGAGAAGCAGGCAAAATTTGCAATCTATCATTGTCGCCAGGACGAAGGGCTATTGCTCTATTATTTCCGTATGTTTGACTCCTCTTATCTGGGATTCTATTCCAAGGAGATTATGGACCAGATTAAGAGTGATATGGATGAGAGAATTCATACCTTTGAGCAGACAGGATGTAAGAGAAAGAAGTTCAAGCTTGTGGGCAATCAGGAGCTTCTTATGGTGGAGAAGGGTGACCTGTCTCTTGGCAAATAGACTATTGAATCGCCTCTTCTGTTAGGGGTAAAATAAAAGGGATAAGTTTAATTTTTCGGGCATAGGAGAGATGCTTTCGAATTTCTGACTGGAGGAGAATATTCTTGAGTAGAGCGGACGAGATTTTTGTGGCTATGTGCCAGGATATTATTGATAATGGAACGAGTACAGAAGGGGAGAAGGTTCGTCCTCATTGGGAGGATACCGGTGAGAGCGCATACACAATTAAGCGTTTTGGCGTGGTGAATCGATATGACTTGTCGCAGGAATTTCCTGCTATTACCCTTCGTAGGACGGCAATCAAGAGCTGCACTAATGAGATGCTCTGGATTTGGCAGCAGAAATCGAATAATATTCATGATCTTAAGTCCTCTGTTTGGGATGAATGGGCAGATGAGGAAGGCTCAATAGGTAAGGCCTATGGCTATCAGATTGCTAAGCCCTATGCTCATCACAAGGTAGTAGAAGGAGAGGATTTATCAGATTATCCAAGTGCCAGGATTGCTGCAAGTGATGGGTGCGAATATGTATATTTGGATCAGATTGATGCTGCTAGATACGACCTTAAGAACAATCCATTTAGCAGGAGAATTATCGTAAATATGTATAATCTTGAGGAGCTTCATGAGATGCACCTCTATCCATGTGCCTACAGCATGACATTTAATGTGACGACGCGACCTGGTTCGGATCAATTGGTGTTGAATGGCTTACTGAATCAGAGATCGCAGGATGTTCTGGCTGCAAATAACTGGAATGTCTGCCAGTATGCTGTTCTTCTTCACATGTTGGCCAGAGACTGTGATATGGAAGTGGGAGAACTCGTGCACGTGATTGCGGATGCCCATATTTATGACAGACATGTCCCGCTCATCAAGGAACTGATTTCAAGAGAACAGTTTCCTGCACCAACATTCTATTTGAATCCGGACAAGCATAATTTCTATGAATTTACCGAAGAGGATATTCGACTGGATGATTATCAAACCGGGCCACAGATTAAGAACATACCGATTGCGGTATAAGCATAGATAGGAGACGATAGATATGAAGATGATCGCAGCAGTAGATAAGAACTGGGCTATTGGTTCTAAGGGAGAACTACTTACATCGATTCCACAGGATATGAAGTTTTTCCGTGCTACTACGACAGGAAATGTTGTTGTTATGGGGCGAAAGACCTTAGAGAGCTTTCCAAATGGAAGACCTCTTCCTGATCGAGTGAACATTGTATTGACACGGAATAGTAATTATCAGGTTAAGGGTGCTATCATTTGCCATAATGATGAGGAACTCGATGCAGAGCTTGCGAAGTATGATACAGATACTGTATTTGTAATTGGCGGTGGCAGCATCTATCAGAAGCTGTGTGACAGATGCGACGAGGCTTATATTACGAAGATTGATTTTGCATTTGATGCAGACACATATTTTCCAAATCTCGATGAAGATCCTACTTGGGAGATGGTAGAACAGGGTGAGGAAGAGACTTATTTCGATCTGATCTATGAATTTGATCGATATCGAAGGGTTTAGAGATAGATTCAAGGGGACAACAATGGAAATAGCAGGAAAGAGATTATTCATCAAGGCGCTGAAAGAAGAAGGCGTTGATACGATATTTGCCTATCCAGGCGGTATGATTACGGACATTATGGACGAACTCTATAAGAGTGAGGGGATTCGCGTAGTTCTTCCTCGTCATGAGCAGGCTTTAGTGCATGAGGCAGAAGGATACGCAAGAGCAACCGGCAAGGTTGGAGTATGTCTTGTGACATCTGGTCCAGGAGCTACGAATACGATTACAGCAATTGCGGATGCACATTACGACAGCATTCCGCTAGTTATTTTTACAGGTCAGGTACCTCAGAAGCTGATGGGCAATGATGCCTTCCAGGAAGTGGATATTGTGGGAATGACCAGGACAATCACCAAGCATGGCGTGACTGTTCGAGATCGCGCGGAGCTTGGCCGTCAGATTCGTATGGGCTTCTATATTGCGACAAGTGGAAAGCCGGGGCCTGTTCTTATTGATATTCCAAAGGATATTCAGAATGCAATGGGACCTGCGGAGTATCCAAAAGAGGTTCAGATTCGTGGTTATAAGCCAAATGAGACTGTCCATATTGGTCAGCTAAAGAAGGCCTATAAGCTGCTTCGTTCTGCGAAAAAGCCGCTAATTCTGGCTGGTGGCGGTATCAATATTGCATCAGCCAATGAATTGCTTCAGACCTTTGCGGAGAAGATGCAGATTCCTGTTGTTACAACAGTTATGGGCAAGGGTGCTATGCCGGCGACGCACGAGCTCTTCATTGGAAATGGTGGTCTTCACGGAAGATATGCAGCCAATATGGCTATGAGCCAATGTGATGTGCTCTTTTCTATTGGAACGAGATTCAACGACAGAATCACTGGAGACTTGAGCGAATTTGCACCGGGAGCCAAGATTATCCATGTGGATATAGATGCAGCATCCATTTCTCGAAATGTTGTAGTAGATGTACCAGTGGTATCGGATGCGAAGCTTGCTCTTACGAGACTTATTGAGTGGGCCGAGGAGCTTGATACGAAGGAATGGTTGTCTTTGATTACTTCTTGGAGTGAGGAGCATCCGCTCGAGATGAGACGGGATACTGGTATGACTCCTCAGATGATTATGGAGGGAATCAATCAGGTATTCCCGAAGGGAATTATGGTAACGGATGTTGGCCAGCATCAGATGTGGGCGGCTCAGTATATTGAGCTGAATAAGGACAAGAAGATGGTTACATCTGGAGGACTTGGCACTATGGGATTTGGCTTTCCGGCAGCTGTTGGAGCCAAGATTGGTGCACCTGATCAGGATGTAGTCTGCATTACTGGAGACGGTGGCTTCCAGATGAATATGCAGGAGATGGCTACAGCAATAGTAGAAGGGCTTCCTATTGTGATTTGCCTTCTGAATAATCAGTATCTTGGTATGGTTCGTCAGATGCAGCAGCTCTTCTATGGCAAGAGATATGAGATAACTTGTCTTCGCAGGAGAAGAAGCTGTCCAGATAAGTGTAAGGGACCAAGTGAGATTTGTCCGCCTTATGAGCCGGATTTTATGAAGCTTGCAGAAAGCTACAGCGCACACGGAATTCGTGTAACAGATGAGAGCCAGATTATTGCAGCATTAGAAGAAGCTAAGTCTTATCAGGATGGACCGACAATTGTAGAATTTATGATTGGCTCAGATGAGGTTGTAATGCCTATGGTAAAGCCTGGGAAGCCAATTAGTGACATGCTTCTGAAATAAGGGGGATAAGATGAATAGTGAAATGAAGAATCGCTGGATTGCGCTCTATGTGGAGAATACAGTTGGTGTACTAGCCAAGGTTTCTGGCCTTTTTTCTGGCAAGAGCTATAATCTTCAGAGTCTTACAGTAGGAACTACAGAGCATGAAGATGTATCGCGTATGACCATTTCTGTTATGAGTGACGAGGTTACCTTTGAACAGATTAAGAAGCAATTAAATTCCATGGTTGAGGTAATCAAGGTCATAGATCTTACGGATGTGCCGATACATATGAAGGAGGTCTTATTTGCCAAGATCAAGAGAATTGATGCAGCAGGCAAGGAAGAGGCCTTTCGTATTGCCAAAGTCTTTGCTATCGATGTAATCGATATTGGAGAGGATAGCCTTCTGCTAGAATCGACACTTACTGAGAGAAGAAATAATGAGCTTGTGGCCTTGCTTAGGTCAAGCTTTAAGCATATTGACGTTGTGCGTGGTGGAGCAGTCGCTGTGGAATCCATCAGTACTTCATGTAGATAGGGTTAGAGATAGGAT
The DNA here is from genome assembly GCA_963661945.1 of Lachnospiraceae bacterium. Classification (GTDB taxonomy): domain Bacteria; phylum Bacillota; class Clostridia; order Lachnospirales; family Lachnospiraceae; genus CAVLDP01. The sequence goes on along the minus strand of CAVLDP010000004.1, from coordinate 99,125 downwards.
GAGACGACCAAACAAGAAAAACTTCATAGTAGGTATGATGCTTAGTCTTTCTTTGCTTGGCCAATCCATTAGCGTATCGGCCTCACAGTATGAGATTGATCAGATTCAGAGAGAGCAGGATGCAACCCAATCAGAGATAAATTCGCTGAATGAGGAGAAGAAGCAAGCGCAGGACAATGTGAATAATCTTCAATCTGAGGCTAATGAATTACAGGGCCAGTATGATTCCTATTCGAGTAGGCTTCAGTCTGTGAATGCACAGATTACATCGGCCAGATCTTCTCTGGCAAGCACATCGCAGGAGATAGTCAAATTATCGCAGGAGCTGACCCTTACAGAGGCAGCCCTGAAGGAACAGAAGGAACTCATGTCTCTTCATATCAAGTATATGTATGAGAATCAGTCTAAGTCGACACTAATCACCTATTTATTTAGTGCAGGGTCCCTTCGAGATTTTCTGACCAAGGCAGAATATGTCTCTGCAATTATGAATAGTGACAAGGAGGTATTTGATGCCTATCAGGAACTGTCAGATACCATTGCCAGTAAGTCAGAGTCATTATCCAAGAAGCAGGAAGAATTAGAGGGCTATCAATCAACTCTTACGGCCAAGCAATCAGAGCTTGATACCTTGACTACTTCGACTGGCCAATCACTTGATGCTAAGAATAGCGAGGTGGATTCTGCAGAGGCCAAGCTTGCAGAGTATAATACCAAGCTTGCAGAGCTTGATCAGAAGATGCAGTCGCTGCAAAGCGCGGCAGCTGAGGCACAGGCAGCACTTGCTCAGGCTATCGCCGAGAAGCAGGCTAAGATGGCAGAACTTGGACTGATCGAGGATACATCTGGAGCTTATTCTTATCAGTATTCAGATCTTGTCTACCTGGCAGCATGCATTCAGGCCGAGGCGGGAGGAGAATCCTATCAGGGCCAGCTTGCAGTTGGGTCTGTCATTATGAATCGAGTGATGAGTTCCCTTTTTCCGGATACTGTTCAGGGGGTAATCCAGCAGAAGGGACAGTTTGCATCCTATACATCAGGCAAGGTAGATTTGATTGCATCCAATGGTCCAAGTGACACCTGCCTTCAAGCAGCGCAGGAAGTCCTAAATGGAACCAGAATAGGGAACTGGTTCTTCTTCATGACACAGGCTTGCGCAGATGGATATGGAATTACAGGCTATACCATGATTGGTAATCATGCTTTCTTCTATAAGTGGGGAGCTAATTAAGGGTTTATATTTAGATATTGTATTTAGGAGGGAAATGTAATGGAGAAGCTATATTTTATTCCTGGTAGTCAGGATCTGTATGGGGAGGAATGCTTGCGCCAGGTGGCAGCAGATTGCCAGAGAATGGTAGATTTTCTGAATGATAAGCTATCAGATACCATTCGAGTAGAACTGCTACCTACGGTAGAGACCAGCGAGATTTGCATCAAGGATATGCGTTGCGTCATGAATGATGATGACTGTGTGGGAGTGATCACATGGATGCATACCTTCTCGCCTGCAAAGATGTGGATTAAGGGCTTGCAGGAGCTTAGAAAGCCACTTCTTCACCTTCATACGCAGGCCAATCGATATCTGCCATACGATGAGATTGATATGGATTTTATGAATCTCAATCAGGCAGCACATGGCGATAGAGAATATGGCTATATTCTGGCCAGACTTGGAATCGCTCATGAGGTGGTTGCTGGATACTATGAGGATGAGGATGTCGTAGCAGATATCAAGAGATTTGCAGAGGTGGCCAAGGCTATTGGGCTCTCTAAGAAGATGAGGGTTGCTACCTTTGGCAACAACATGAGAGATGTTGCGGTTACGGATGGCAACCGATTGGAATGTGAGATCAAGTATGGCTGGGAAGTAAAGTACTGGGGAATTGGCGAGATTTCTGAACTTGCTGCATCTGCTACGGAAGCAGAAGTGGATGCTAAGATGGAGGAATATCTGGGTAAGTATACTCTAGCTACGGACAAGCTTGATGCAGTAAGAGAGCAGGCCAGATACGAGGTTGCCCTGGACAAATTCATAGCAGCAAATGGGGTATTTGCTTTTACGGATAACTTCCAGGATCTGCATGGATTAAAGCAGCTTCCTGGTATTGCTTCTCAGAATCTTATGGCCAAGGGAATTGGCTTTGGACCAGAGGGAGATTACAAGATTGCAGCATTTTCCGCTGTCCTGATGAAGATGGCCGAGGGAAGAGACGGTGCGACAGGTTTTATTGAGGATTATACCTATGATCTGACCAAGGGACAGGAATTAGAGCTAGCAAGTCACATGTTAGAGGTTCCAGCAAGCTTTGCAAGGAATAAGCCTGAGATTCAGGTGCATCCACTTGGAATTGGCGGCAAGGAGGATCCTGCACGACTTGTCTTTGATGGTGTGACTGGGGATGGAATTCAGGTTACACTGGTTGATATGGGGGATCATTTCCGGATAATCTGTGCGGATATTGAGCTTGTGGAACAGCCAAAGCCAATGCCGAAGCTTCCGGTAGCCAGAATTATGTATCGCCATAAGCCAAACTTCAAGATTGGAACAGCGGCATGGTGCTACGCAGGCGGCGCACATCATTCTGTGGTTTCAACTTGTTTAACCAGAAATGATATTGCGATGTTTGCCAGACTTACTGGTACGGAGCTAATCTGTATTGGGGAAGATACAACAGAGGCTGATTTACAGAAATTCTATATGAGATAAGCAAGAACACAGTCGGAGCATAAGCTCCGGCTGAGTTTTTACACTAGGGGAGTATATGATTAAGGTATTTTTGGTGGAGGATGAAGTCGTCGTCCGCGAGGGAATCAAGAAGAATATTGATTGGGCAAAGAATGGTTATGATTTCTGTGGGGAAGCAAGAGATGGCGAACTGGCCTTTCCACTGATCGAGAAGGAAAGACCAGATATTGTTATTACAGATATTAAGATGCCATTTATGGATGGACTGGAACTGAGCCGTCTGATCAAGAAGGAATTGCCAGAGACGGAGATTATTATCCTAACTGGTTACAATGAATTCGAATATGCCAAGGAAGGGATAAGCATCGGCGTTGCAGAGTATCTGTCCAAGCCGATTTCAGGAGATGAGCTTCTCATCGAGGTAAATAAGGTTGCTAGGAGAATTAGAGAGAAGAAATCCAGTAAATCTCTGCAGGAGAAATATCAGGAGGATATGAAGGAGAATCAGAAGCTGTCTCGCACCAGATTCTTCACGAGTCTGGTGTCCGGTGAGAAGACAATGGCGGATCTTCTTGATATGGCAAGAACTGTAGAGGTTGACATCTCAGCTGTATGCTACAAGATTGTTCTCTTTCAGCTTAAATCTCTTCGGCATGCACAGGCAGAATATTCAAAGCAGCATGTGAAGGCTACAGAAGAGATTCTTTCTTTGTGCGACGAGTTAGGAATTATTACCTTTGAGAGAAATTTGGAAGGCTTAGCACTTCTTTTTAAGGCGGATTCCATGGAGGAATTAGATTCGCTTTTGGATTCTTTTTCCAGGCGTGTGGAGGCAATCCTTCTTAACTATTCTCATTTACAATACTTCGGTGGACTAGGATGCAGCGTGGACCGAATGACAAGTCTGCATAAGTCTTATGAGACGGCAAGCTTTGCCTTTGCACATCGTTATTTCATGGAAGAGAGCCAGATGATTGATTATCGAAGGCAGATTGAGCCAGAAGCTCTGCAGGATGATTTCAATGTAGCCTCAATCGATATGAGCAGGGTGGATAAGACGCATATTGATGATTTCCTCAAGGTGGGTTCATCGGAAGAGGTTGATTTCTTCATGGACAGCTTTCTTAACTGCTTCGACAACAATTATATGGTGTCTCTGATGTTTCGCCAGTATATTGTTATGGATGTCTACTTTCGAGTTGTGGCATTTGTGGAGTCACTATCTCATAGCAAGGACGAGATCGAAGGAATCGACATGACATCCGGAACACTACTATCTGCAGAGAATTCTACGGCATATCTGAAGCGAATATTGCGGCAGGCCGTTCTTCTCAGGGAGAATACAGCCAGCAATAAGTATGGAGAAATTGTCGATAAGGTGATTTCATATATTAATGATAATTATGCTACGGAAGATATTTCTCTTAATACACTGGCATCTCATGTAAATGTGTCACCGAATCATTTGTCCATGATTTTCTCCCAGGAGACAGGACAGACCTTTATCAAATATCTGACCGATCTTCGTATGAATAAGGCCAAGGAATTACTTAAGTGCACGAGTAAGAAATCCAATGAGATAGGAGAAGCAGTGGGTTATCGAGATCCACATTATTTCTCTTATATCTTCAAGAAAACGGTTGGGGTAACGCCAACGCAATACAGGAGTAGCCATGAAGCATAATCCAATCTTACGATATAAGAATGCCTCTCTTGCTTGGAAGATTCGAATCTCTTATCTTGTCATGATGATTCCGCTTATGTTGATTATAGCGGTACTCCTGATTAATCTCTGGAAGATTAATAGTACCTATGACGAGATGATTCGCTCAGCCGTGGAGGCTTCGGAATTCTCTCTTGATTTTAAGAAGGAATTTGATGATGAAGCTTATCTGCTTATCGTAGAGAGCAAATCAATTGAAGAGTGTCAAATGGACAATATGTTAGTTGAGGCTAACAATGTCGTGGATGAGCTTGAGAAAATTACCACTTCCAAGGATAATCAGGAACGATTAGAGAGTGCGAAGAAATACCTGGAGAATCTTAGCACCTATGAAGTGCGTATAGAGGCAAACCTTCGCACAGGAGATAAATACAGCGAGAATATGACAATCTGGGAGAATGATATTCAGATTGTGACAAATCTTCTGAAGGAGACCATGTCAGAATATATCTATTACGAGGTCAAGGATTTGCAGATTGCCAAGGATAATTACCAGGATTCCTATCTTACTATGGTAAATGGTATTGTCATTGCCTTAATCCTCGTTGCAACCATTCTGATTCTTCTATCCTTCTATATTCCAAGGACTATTTCAAGGCCAATTAGCGAGCTAAATGATGTAACAAAAGAAATTGCAGCAGGCAATCTGTCTGCCAGATCGACTTCGGTATCTGGTGGAGAGGTACAGGAACTATCAGATTCGCTAAATGTCATGATTGATAGAATAAATGACCTTCTGTCACAGGTGACGACGGAGCAGACTAGGCTTCGGACGGCAGAGCTTGAGCTCCTCCAGGCGCAGATTAATCCTCATTTCCTATATAATACCCTAGATACAATTGTCTGGCTCGCAGAGGGAGATGATCAGAAGAAGGTGGTTGGCATGGTGAAATCTCTGTCAGAATTCTTCCGAACATCCCTAAGTCAGGGAAAGGAACTTGTGACAATTAAGGAAGAACTCCTTCATGTGAGAAGTTATCTGGAGATTCAGCAGGTTCGCTACCAGGATATCATGGAGTTTGAAATAGTAGTTCCGGAGGAGCTGTATAGCTGCCTGATTCCCAAGATTACCCTTCAGCCACTTGTTGAGAATGCTCTCTATCACGGAATTAAGAATAAGAGGGAGGGCGGAAGAATTACGATTACGGGTCGCCTAGAGGATGGTTTTGCAATTGTTGAGGTCTTAGATACCGGAATTGGTATGACGGAGGAGAGGCTTCTCATGGTCAATGAGAAATTGCAGGGAAGGGCTTCCTCTAAGGACGAGATCTATGGCCTCTCAAATGTATGCGAGAGAATTCGACTTAAGTTTGGCGATGCCTATGGAATCAAGGCTTCTAGTACCTATGGTCTCGGAACAACCATGCAGGTTTTTCTCCCTTTGGATGAGAATTATGACGAGAGCCTTTTGGATTCTTAAGTCAAGAACCGGATAAGAATTTTAACCTTTTTAGTAAGAAATCGAACCTTCGATTTTGGCCTTTTAAAAATTTTAACAAATCGAATATTTTATTGTATCGAATGCCCCTCTCTTAATAGGTAAGATAGATAGTGTCAAGGGAATGGTCCCTTGCATATTATTAACCAATTTCATATTAAGGGAGGGTTTTTATGAAGAAGAAACTTTTGGCAATCTTCATGGTTGCTACCATGGCACTTGGCCTTGCTGCATGTGGAAGCTCAGGTAGTTCTACATCATCTGATGCTAGCGCAGATACAACAGCAGAGTCTTCTGGAGAGCTTATCAAGGTAGGTATCATCAATAATGATCCTAACGAGTCAGGTTATCGTACCGCTAATGATAAGGACCTTCAGGCAGCATTTACAGAAGCAAATGGATTCGATGCATCATTCGCTTATGGAACTGAGAACGCAGATCAGATTGAAGCTGCTCAGAAGTTCATTCAGGATGGTGTAGATTACTTACTTCTTTCAGCTGCTGATACTTCTGGTTGGGATTCTGTTCTTCAGGATGCACAGGCTGCTGGTGTAGAGGTTATCCTCTTCGATCGTACCATTGATGCTGACGAGTCACTCTATGCTGCATCTATCATTTCCGATATGGACAAGGAAGGTGAGACAGCAGTTGAATGGCTGACATCTCAGGGATTAGATGAGTATAACATCATCCACATTCAGGGTCAGATGGGTTCTGCTGCACAGCTTGGACGTACAGGCGCTCTTGATACAGCAGTATCTGAGAATGACAACTGGAACTATGTAACACAGCAGACAGCTAGCTGGTCAGCAGAGACAGCACAGCAGATCGTTGAGTCAGTTATCGCTTCTGGCGAATCATTTAACGTAATCTACGCAGAGAATGATGATATGGCTAAGGGTGCTGTAGCAGCTCTTGATGCAGCTGGTATCTCACATGGTGTAGATGGTGATGTTATCGTTATGGGCTTTGACTGCAACACATATGCTCTTGAGGAGCTTCTTGCAGGCAACTGGAACTATGATGGACAGTGTAACCCATTCCAGTCTCAGTACATCCTTGACGTAATCAACACACTTGAGTCTGGCAGTGAGCCAGCAGAGAAGACAATCATCATGGATGAGAAGGGCTTCGATGCAACAACAATTACTCAGGAAGATGTAGATACCTACGGAATCTAATCTGAGTTAGTTCTTAAAATGCTGGCGCGGCGTATATTGATTTTGGTGTACGCCGCGCTATTTTTATGCCAATAAGATAAGAACCTAAACATATGAAGTGGGATGAATAAGAGAAATTGGAGGTGAATTCTTAAGTGAGAGAGAACGCAATACTTGAAATGAAGAACATTCGTAAGGAATTCCCTGGCGTACTTGCATTACATGAGGTTGAATTTACTCTCTGCGAAGGAGAAATCCACGCATTAATGGGGGAAAATGGTGCTGGTAAATCTACCTTGATTAAGGTTTTGACAGGTGTCTATCACAAGGATGGTGGAGAAGTCTATATCAAGGGATATGACAAGCCAGTAGATATTCATAATCCGCAGGAAGCACAGGATTATGGAATTAGTACAGTTTATCAGGAAATTTCGCTCTGCCCAAATCTATCTGTGGCAGAGAATATCTATATAGGTAGAACAGGTAATATTCAGAACTGGAAGAAGATGAATGAGGATGCGACGAAGATTTTAGAGTCCTTAGATATTCCAGCGACTGCTACCCAGCAGCTGTCGACCTGTTCCATTGCGGTTCAGCAGATGATTGCGATTGCAAGAGCTGTAGATATGGACTGTAAGGTCTTGATTTTAGATGAGCCAACGTCATCTCTTGATGAGACTGAGGTTGCTAAGCTCTTTAAGCTTATGAGAGAACTGAAGTCGAGAGGAGTAGGTATTATCTTCGTTACTCATTTCCTGGATCAGGTATATGAGGTCTGCGACAAGATTACTGTTCTTCGTGATGGCGGCTTTGTAGGAGAATATGAGATTAAGGACTGTCCTAGAGTCACCCTTGTTGCCAAGATGCTTGGTAAGGAAATGGATGATCTGTCTGATATTCACGGAGAATATTCAACATATGTTCCAGAGACTGAGGTTCCAGTGATTGAGACATCTGGTGTGACCTCTGTGAATGGTATCAAGAATCTGAAGTTCTATATCAATAAGGGTGAGGTGAACGGCTTTACCGGTCTTCTTGGTTCTGGTCGATCTGAGTGTGTAAGAGCAATCTTTGGCGCAGATCATAAGACAGAAGGCGTGATTAAGAAGAATGGTAAGGAAATCAAGATTAATAAGCCACTCGATGCAATGAAGGCTGGTATCGCATATCTTCCAGAATCACGTAAGGATGATGGTATTATTGGTGATCTGTCTGTTCGAGAGAATATTATTCTTGCAAACCAGGTATTACGCGGCTTCTTCAAGCCATATTCTAAAGCTGAGCAGTATAAGATTGCAGATGAGTATATCAAGCTTCTTGACATTAAGACGGCATCTGCAGATACGCCGATTAAGTCATTGTCCGGTGGCAATCAGCAGAAGGTTATTCTTGCCAGATGGCTGATGACGCATCCGGATTATCTGATTCTTGATGAGCCAACTCGTGGTATTGATGTAGGTACCAAGGTGGATATTCAGAAGCTGGTACTGAAGCTAGCATCAGAAGGAATGGCTATCACATTTATCTCATCAGAGACAGATGAGATGCTTCGTACATGCTCTAGACTTATTGTTATGAGAGATTTGCATGTGGTTGGCGAGCTGAACGGTGATGAATTGAATCAGCAGACCATTATGAATACAATTGCGGGAGGTGAAGTACAGTAATGGCTGATAAGACTAAGACAAAAAACGAATCCTTCTTCTCTAGATTGATTCATTCACAGATGATTATTCCAATCGTCGCATTAATACTTCTGGTTATCTTTAACTTGATTGCAGACCCAAGCTTCTTCAAGATTACGGTTGCAACAAGTAATGGAGGATATCCAGTATTATCTGGTTATCTTATTTCTATCCTGAATAATGGTTCAGAACTTGCAATTCTTGCCATTGGTATGACGCTTGTAACAGCAGCATCCGGAGGACAGGATATTTCCGTTGGTGCAACGATTGCAATTGCAGGTTCTGTAATTCTTCGCCTGGTATGCGGCTCTGATGCGTCTGCAAGCTCTATGGAGATGAACCTTCTTCTGGCATTTCTTATTGCAGTTCTTGTATCCATGGCATTTGGTGCATTTAATGGTGCTCTTGTGGCATTCTTCAATATTCCACCTATGGTTGCAACCTTGATTCTCTATACGGCAGGTCGTTCAATCGCAGCTTGGATTAATAATAATCAGCTTCCAATCTGCAGCGATCCTACCTATGCAATCTTTGGTAATTATATTCCAGGATGTCCAATTCCAACTCCTATATTTATCGCAGTTATCTGCTTTATTATTATGGGACTTATTCTGAAATTTACGAATCTTGGACTCTATGTTCAGTCTGTTGGTATTAATCCTGAGGCTTCCAAGCTGAATGGACTTAATCCAAAGCTGATTCAGATGGCATCCTTCGTAATTCTTGGAGTATGTGTAGCTGTGGCTGCTCTGATTAAGACAAGCCGTATTTCTACGATTAATTATTCTGTAATTGCCAAGGATATTGAAATGGATGCAATCCTTGCAGTTGCACTCGGTGGTAACTCACTGGCCGGTGGTAAATTCAACCTGCCTGCAGCAATTCTTGGCGCTTACATTATTCAGTTCCTTACAACGACACTCTTCAAGTTCAATGTATCTTCTGCAGCAATTCCTGCATACAAGGCTGTTGTTGTTATCATCCTCGTAGTAATTTCTTCTCCAGCTGTTCAGGAGAAGATTACAGAACTTAAGAATAGCAAGAAAGCAAAGGAGGCAGCATAATGAAGAAAATAATTTCAAAGCTTCAGAAAATGAATGACTCCAACATGCTTTTTATGATTACGGTCGTTGCTTTTGTTCTGATGTATCTTGGAGCAATTATCTTTGAGGGAGAGGGTTTCCTATCACCTCAGACCTTCTGTAATATCCTGAATGCAAATGCATCCCTGATTATACTCTCATGTGGATTATCTCTTGTTATGCTTACTGGCGGAATTGATATTTCTGTTGGTGGTGTGACTGCACTTGTAACCATGATTTGTGCAGTATATCTGGATTTCCAGGGTGGAAATGTTTTGGTATCCATGTTGATTGCACTTGTGATTGGCTGCTGCTTCGGATTAGTACAGGGCTATCTGGTTGCATACTTGGATATTCAGCCATTTATCGTAACACTTGCTGGTATGTTCTTCGCAAAGGGCCTTACTACAATCATTCATACAGATCCTTTCAATGTACAGAATGAGGCCTTTGTAGCGCTGAAGAATACGAGAATCTATCTGCCAGGAATTGGTACAACCAATCGTCATGGCATCTTCATCCAGGCTTATGTAGAGCTTGGTGTTGTGATTGCTCTTCTTGTTGTAATCTTCATGTTCCTTATGCTGAAGTTTACGAAGCTTGGACGTCAGTTCTATGCAGTTGGTGGTAATCGTCAGTCAGCACTTCTTCTTGGTATTAATGTGAAGAAGATTCGTTTCCTGGCTCAGCTCTTCTCAGGAATCCTGGCAGGTATTGGTGGATATGTATATTTCCTCCATTGTGGATCTGGAGCAGTTACCAATGGTTCTGGCGCTGAGATGGATGCGATTGCATCTTCGATTATTGGTGGTACAATGCTTACTGGTGGCGTTGGAAATATTATTGGTACCATGTTTGGTGTTCTGTCTCTTGCGACGATTAAGAATATTGTATCGTCAGCTGGACTGGATGAGGCTTGGTGGACAGGTATTACCAATGCAGCTATGCTTTGCCTCTTCTTAATTATCCAGAGTGTGATTATGAAGCAGAGAGCGAAGAGGGCTAGCGCCAAATAATCAAAGGACTGAATACATGCTTACTAGAAGACGAAAGAGAATTCTGTGGACTTTTGCACTTGCACTGATCGCTTTGCTTTGCGGCATCTGCATTGGTTGTAGAAGGCAAGGTGAGAATACGGTAGGCTCGATTCCATCAGAGACTGTAGAGGATTCAGATCACAAGATTGTGATTGGCTTTTCACAGCTTGGAGCGGAGTCGGATTGGCGTATGGCGAATACGAAATCCATGAAATCGACATTTACCTCTGCAGATGGATACGAGTTAATCATTGAGGATGGTCAGCAGAAGCAGACCAATCAGATCACATCGATTCGGCGATTCATACAGCAGGGCGTGGACTATATCGTCCTGGCTCCAGTGATGGAGACAGGATGGGATACAGTCCTTGAGGAAGCTTGGGATGCGGGAATTCCAGTTATTATCGTAGACCGTATGGTGGATATAGAAGATGAAGCACTCTTCACTTCCTGGGTTGGTTCGAACTTCGAGCTAGAGGGCAAGAAGGCAGCAGAATGGCTTCATGAATATTGCCTCGATGTAGGGTTTGAAGAATCTGAGCTTCGCATTGTGGATCTTCAGGGAACGATGGGTGCGACCGCTCAGATTGGTCGAACGAAGGGCCTATCTGAGATGGCTAAGACTTATGGCTGGAATGTGCTGGATTTCGTAGAGGCAGATTTCACACAAGCCAAGGGTAGAGAAGTGATGACAGGACTTCTGAATCAGTATGATTCGATAAATGTTGTCTACTGCGAGAATGACAATGAAGCAATTGGCGCGATTGAAGCAATCGAAGGGGCTGGCTTCAAGTGTGGATCAGATATTAGTGCAGGAGAGATTATGGTAATCTCTTTTGACGGAATCAATTCGGAGGCTCAGGAATATCTTCTCGAGGATAAGATTTCTGTGATTGCAGAATGTAATCCTCTTCTTGGACCTAGAGTAGAATCTATTATAGAGGCATTAGAGGCAGGCCTGACACCAGAGAAGTACACCTATGTAGATGAGAGCCTCTTCGTCTCAAAGGATAATATTGACAAGATCACTGTAGATGGAGCCTATTATGAGGTTACTCTATTTACAGATGAGATTCGAAATGCTAGAAATTTTGATTAATTCTATCTCCCTCCTTATCATATTTTACGCAAGGAAAAGACCTGCATCTATTGTGGATGCAGGTCTTTTCTATGTCTATTCTTGTGCGGCTTCTTCGAGTCTGAAGCGGTGTCTAATATACAGAAAATAAAGTATGGCAAGCAGTATGCCTATTATGGAGACAAGAGCTCCTGAAAGCAGGTGCGGGTAAACATAGGTAATTGTGGTGGTTCCTTTATTTACATAGAGTAGATGATTGTCGCTCCAAATAGTGGAGTCCGTCTGGAAGATCTCATGGTAGGAAAAGGTTGTATTCACATTATCTTCTTCTGATGTTATCTGCATGCCATAGCTATTTCTTGTGATGGTAAGCGGCACGATTTCGCGCTTAGCAATATCCTCGGAAGAAAAATCCATGACATGATTTAGGAGTCCTTCTACCTGCTCATCAAGAGTCAGGCTGTAATAATAGGTTAAGTTCAATCCGACGACGATGATATTGTCATTTTGAACTGTACCAAGGAATGGAATGTCATAATCATTGTCGATTACACGTCCCCAGACATCATCAAGCCCATCCACATAGACGGTAGACCAATTCTCATGACCAGATGGGAAGAGGTTGGTATCGAGCTCACCGTCGATGGTATCAAGGAGAGGATAACCCTGAGAGAAGTTGATTGGATTACAGATGACACCTAAGAATTCCTGAGAATGAGAAGCTCTGTCTTCTGGGATGCCATCTGCAGCAATTACCACGCGAACTCCAACTTTACTTAGAGTGAGGACAAGCTCTTCGGCAGCATCCTTGTCGGAATAGGTAAAGCCGGATAGGTATACAAGCTCGTATTTGGATAATTCCTCAAATGTATAGTTATTCAAATTGGTGTCGCTTGTTTCCTTGATTGAAGGGAAATCGCGACAGATTGCCGACGAGGAGGTCCCGATCGCAATGGCTTGATAATCCGTGATTGTGCCGAAGTTTCCAGTTACATCATAATGATAGAGAAGGTAGTCGGAATTGGAGTCAACAAGTTCATAGCCAACCTTATCGGCGGCCTTCGCAATATCAGTCACAGAGGTATTCTCTGCAAGCTGGCTGATTCTTATGATGACTGTGTCATTTCCAAGCTCTAAGGCCCGGTCGAAGAGATAGAGGTATTGCCCACTGGCGAGGGCTTTATTCAGAGAAGCAATATTAGAATTGGTATCAGCTGCTTCCCAGCCTGCGCCGAAGGTGGCGTCAGAAGAATTCTCACCCCAATCGGATACGAGGAAGTTGCCCATAGAGCCTAAGGTGGATTCATCCATAAGACAGATTCTCTGCTTGGTAATGGACTTGGCCTCTGCAATCATCCACATTGCATCAAAATCATCAAGCTGACTCTCTGCACAAGATTCATCCCCTGATCCATCACCATAGAAGAGAGTATAGCTTGGAATGATATCAAGTGTTAAGAGAATACAAAATAGCAGAACGAAGCCCTTGCGGAGTGTCTTCCAGTGGAGGAAGGCGTAGAGGGCAAAGCATAGTGCAATAGAGATAAAACGAAGCATCCATAGGTAAGAAGATCCTGGAAGCGAACTTACTACTGGATACATGAAATCGGTAGTCAGAAGTAAGGTGATTATCGTTAGGAGGAACATAGCGCGTTCTTCACGTAGACCCAGGAAGGCACCAAATAGAGCCAAGAGGAATACTGCGAGGCCGAAGTAGAAGGTTGTCGTTGTCGTGAAGCGATAGAGCGGATTCAGCGACAGGCTGAGGCTTTGGAAGAAGCCGGCCATGGTTTCGGAGGAATCCACACTTTCCTTTGCAGTAATAAGAGATGGCACCAGCCAAATTCCAGGGATGAGAAATCCCAGAAGAATAGCGGCGACGCAGCGTAGCTCGTAAATGATTTCACGAAGAGAAATAGCGTGTATGACTAGATAGAGGAGGCTTGCAAGAGCCAGCATACCTGCGTATCCTACGTGACAGAGCAGCATCAGAAGGAAAGATAAAGTTACGCCAATTAAATCGCCGGTCTTATGGTGCTCTAGGTATTCAACCAGGAAATATACGAATAATGGTAGAAATGCCATACTTAGAGCTCGTGGCAGATTGCCCTCTCCAAATAAGGCGTAGAGATTATTGGGCATGAAGAACCAGATGGCACCAAGGAAGAAAGAGAGAGGCATGCGATCTGATTTTAGCCCGATGATGACCCAGACCAGGCTGCATAGAAAGCAGACAAGCCCGATAAATAGCAAGTAGCCTTCTAGCATACCGCCTGCAATCCATTCTGTAAGAGCCATGGTGTAGGCACATAGGGGCGCCCAATAGCGCATTAATTCTACGCCATTATACCAGCGATAATTCAGTAGTGGATAGAAATTGCCCTCTTCGAGAATGGAGGAAAGCAAGCTATCTGCTCTGTAGATGTGATACATAGTATCTGATCCAGATGGATACTGATTGCTATGCGCTACAAAGTAGACGGTAAGTAGGGCTAGTAGCCCAAATAATAGGATGGAACCTAATAGGAAGATGGTTTTCTTTAATACTTTTTTCATAAGGAAATTATAATTTTTATTTCAAGATTTGCCAATAGGCATTGACAAGTTAGTTAGTATGTACTAACATAACCGTAGTCTTAAATAGGAACACTACAGGAGACAAACCAGTAATCTAAGAAGGGGAGGCCATATGCCAGATTCAATCTATCGTGAATATTTGAAGAGCTTTGGCCTGACCAATCAGGAGAGTATTATCTACGAGAGTCTCCTTCAGAAGGGGACGATGACAGGTTACGAAGCATCGAAGGAGACAGGTATTTCCAGATCGAATGTGTATTCTTCCTTGTCTGGTCTTGTGGATAAGGGAGCTGCCTATTTGATTGAGGGAGAACCAACCAGATACACACCCGTGCCGGTTGATTCCTTTTGTGAGAACACCATCTCAGAGCTATCTGATAAGGCCTCGTATCTTGCAGAGCATGCTCCGGAGGTAGTGGAACTATCAGATGGCTATATTACACTTCTTGGAAGCAGGAATATCTATCATATGATTTCTGAGATGCTTAGGAAGTGTCAGCTTAGAGTGTATATTTTGGCGGAATCAGAACTTGTGATGCAGTTTGCAGAGGAGATTCGGGAACTGATTGCATCGGATAAGAAGGTTGTGGTCTTATCGGATGCATGTGACCTGGATGGTGCCATTTTCTATAAGATGGAAGTGGAACCTAAGCAGATTCGTATTATTACAGATTCTTCTTATGTCTTGACAGGTGAATGCTCTGGCAAGGACACAGATACCTGTCTATATTCCGGACAGAAGAATCTGGTATCAGTTCTGAAGGAAGCTCTAGAATATAGGATGAAACTTATTAATTTATCTGGGAAGGAAGGATAAGATGAAAGTAGGTATTTTAGGTTATGGAAATCTCGGCAGAGGCGTAGAATGTGCAATTAAGCAGAATGCAGATATAGAGTTGTCCTGCGTATTTACAAGAAGAAATCCTGGTGATGTGAAGATTCTTACAGAGGGCGTTCCGGTGTATTCTGTAGAGGATGCGCTTAATCACAAGGACGAAGTGGATGTCTTAATCATCTGCGGAGGCTCTGCAACAGATCTTCCAAAGCAGACTCCAGAGTATGCGAAGTATTTCAATGTAATCGACAGCTTTGATACACATGCCAATATTCCAGCTCATTTTGCTTCTGTTGATGCAGCTGCCAAGGAAAATGGTCATACAGCCCTAATTTCCTGCGGTTGGGATCCGGGTATGTTCTCACTGAACAGACTCTATGCAAATTGCATTTTGCCAGAGGGCGAGGATTATACCTTCTGGGGCAAGGGCGTATCTCAGGGACACTCTGATGCGATTCGTCGTGTGAAGGGCGTGAAGAACGGCAAGCAGTATACCATTCCAGTAGATGCTGCAATCGAGGCAGTACGTTCTGGATCAAATCCTGTGCTTTCTACCAGAGAGAAGCACCTAAGAGAGTGCTTCGTAGTCGCAGAGGAAGGGGCAGATCTTACCCAGATTGAGAATGATATCAAGAATATGCCAAATTATTTTGCAGATTACGATACGACAGTACACTTCATCACAGAAGAGGAATTCTTAAGAGATCATGCAGGAATTCCACATGGTGGATTTGTGTTCCGTACTGGTGTTACAGGATGGGACAAGGAGAATAAGCATGTCATCGAGTACAACCTGAAGCTTGATTCGAATCCAGAATTTACAGCATCAGTTATTGTAGCTTATGCAAGAGCAATTCATAGATTACATACGGAAGGGGTAAATGGTTGCAAGAGCGTATTTGATATCGCACCAGCATATTTAAGCCCACTGTCAGGGGAAGAGTTGAGAGCTCATTTATTATAATTTGCGGAGATTATTATGAATTCATACATTAAGAAGGTTGATTTTTTTGAAGGCAATTCCATAGAGGATATCGCAAAAGAATATGGGACTCCACTTTATGTCTATAATGAGAGAATATTAAGAAATCATATGGTTGAAGTGGCAGGCGTCATTACCAAATATCCATATACTGCCAATTATTCCGTTAAGGCCAATACCAATATTCACATATTGAAGCTGGCACTCGAAGAGGGAAATAATTGTGATGCCATGAGTGTTGGAGAGATTCAGATGCTCCTTAAAGCAGGATTCCCGACAGATCGAATCTTCTTTGTGCCAAATAATGTAGCGGAGGAGGAATTGTCCTTTGCTATATCGCATAATATCATGACATCCCTGGACTCTCTGTCTCAGCTTGAGGATTATGGTCGCCTGAATCCAGGTGGAAGATGTGCGGTTCGCATCAATCCTGGTGTCGGTGCTGGTCATCATGAGAAGGTAGTTACAGCGGGAAAGAAGACCAAATTCGGTATTGCGGAAGAGGATATTGATGAGATTTTTGCTATCGCGGAGAAGCATCATCTTACTATTGCTGGCATTAATCAGCATATTGGTTCCTGCTTTATGGATCCAGAGCCTTATCTTCAGGCGGTTTCTAACCTTCTTCGTATTGCAAGACGGTTTGAGGGACTTGAGTTTATAGATTTCGGCGGTGGATATGGTATTCCTTATCACAAGCTTGATAATGAGGCGGCATTTCCAATGGAAGACTTCAAGAAGAGACTGGAGCCAATCTTAGATGAATTTGTTGCTGATTATGGTTATGCGCCACTCTTTAAGTCAGAACCTGGCAGATTCTGTGTTGCAGAGGGAAGCGTACTTCTTGGACGCGTACACGCTGTGAAGCAGAATGCTGGCAAGAATTATGCAGGATGTGATATTGGTATGAATGTCTTAGTTCGTCCATCCATGTATGACTCTTGGCATGATATCGAGCTTATTCGAGATGGAGCTGTGGTTGATCGGGAGAATCTTAGGGAGATAACGGTCACAGGTAATATCTGTGAATCGGGAGATTTACTTGCCAAGGATAGATTGCTTCCTGAGATTGAAAAGGGCGATCTCGTATGCGTACTTGATACAGGCGCATATGGATACAGCATGTGCTCTTCTTATAATTCCCGTCCGCGTCCAGCTGAGGTTATGATTCGACCGGATGGCAGTGTAGAACTTATCCGAAGAAGAGAGACCATTGAAGACTTGATGGCTTACTAGTTCTTTACAAATGAAGCAGCAGATACTTATAATGATGTTATAGACTGTGGTTTTTTCTACAGGGAGGAGTCTTATGACCTATAACATTTATTATGAAGTATCTGCTGCTATTTTTCTTACTATCGTATTTGTATTTCATAAGGTGGAATATACGAGTGATACTCCCAATAACATCGCCTTCCGCAAATTGACGATAGCGATTCTTCTTGGAACCTGTCTGGATGTTATAACTGCTTGCACAATATCCTATGCAAGCCTGGTTCCTCTTGTCCTTAATTACATATTGAATACGGCATATTTCATTGCCGCACCTCTTTCTTCCTATCTTATGATTGGATATATGCGTGTGTTCATGCAGGAGAATCGCCGCATCCGTGTGGTTGGATTTCTGAATAATCTGATTCTGATTCTCTACAGTATACTTGCACTTGTCAGTCCATTTACCAAGATTTTATTTTATTTTGATGAAAATTATGTCTATGTACATGGACCTCTGTATCAATTGGTATTTTTGGTGCCGATCTTCTATTTGCTTGAGATTGTTATCTTTATGCTCTTAGAGAATAGGAATGTTTCGCGGAGATTCTTCTATTCCTTGCTTGCATATATGACGGTTGTACTTCTGGGAATGTTCCTTCAGATGGTTGTTTTCCCACAGGTTCTTCTTAATTTCTTTGCAGCATCCATATCTGTTCTGATGCTTCTCTTCTCTATGGAGACGCCAGATTACATGAAGTTACTTCAGACGATGGACGAATTAGAGAAGGCGAAGACAGAAGCGGAAGAGGCAAAGGCAAATGCAGATGCGGCGAATCTTGCCAAGAGCCAGTTCTTAGCCAATATGAGTCATGAGATTCGTACTCCAATCAATGGAATTCTAGGTATGGATGAGATTGCGCTTGCGGAGAATTCGGACCCTGTGATGAAGGAATATCTACTTGATATTCAGGAGGCAGGACAATCCCTTCTATCTATTGTTAATGATATCTTAGACTTCTCCAAGGTGGAATCTGGCAAGCTTGATATTATTCCGGTGGAATATCATCTTGAGGATGTGCTAAGCGCAGTCTATACCATGATCGATGTGAAGGCCAGGGAGAAGAACTTAGGCTTTACCATTGAGAATGATCCAGATATTCCAGTGATGCTACAAGGCGATGAGATTCGTGTGCGACAGATTATACTTAATCTCTTGTCCAATGCTGTGAAGTATACAAATGTAGGAGCAATCTCTCTTATGGTGAAGTACCAGGAGATTTCCTCCAAGGAAGTGGAACTCCTAATTAGTGTGAAGGATACTGGTATCGGTCTTAAGCAGGAGGATATGAGTAAGCTCTTCCAGTCCTTCCAGAGAGTTGATATGAAGAAGAACCGTAATATCCAGGGAACAGGTCTTGGTCTTGCACTTGTGAAGCAGCTTGCTGTTATGATGGAGGGCGATGTCGAGGTTAGTTCCATTTACGGAGTAGGCTCTGAATTCGTGGTACGGATTCGCCAGGGCGTAGTCGATTCGCATCCGATGGGCTACTTCACCAAGAGACAGCATAGGGAGGACATTGGACACAGTACTGTGATTCAGGCACCGGGAGCCAGGGTTCTCGTGGTAGATGATTCACCTATGAACTTGAAGGTGTTCACTATGCTGCTTAAGGATACCAAGATGGAGATTGATACCGCCATCTCAGGTATGGAATGCCTGGAACTCTATCGGCAGAAGCCTTATGATGTGATTTTCCTAGATCATATGATGCCGGAGATGGATGGCATAGAGACCATGATTCGCATGCAGGATATGCATGATACGCCGAACACGAATACACCTGTGATTATGCTGACAGCGAATGCTATACTCGGCGCCAAGGAGGAGTATTATAGAATTGGCTTTACGGATTATATCACGAAGCCGGTTACCAAGCAGACTCTTCTCGATGCCCTAACGGAATATGTACCGAATATTAGAGTAGCGCTTGTGAGTGATCGGACTTCTGAAGAGTCTCGTGGCTCTATCATAGAGAAACTTGATTTCCTGGATACAGAGCGAGGCATTATGTATTCTGGCGGCAAAGAGGAATTCTATATTGAGATCCTGCGTGGATTTGCGAGAGAGGATGCAACCGACGAGCTTAGAAAGGCATATGAGGAGTCCGACATGGAGACTTATGGTGTCGTCTCACACAAGGTGAAGAGTACGGCGCAAACGATAGGGGCCTATCATTTATCAGAAGAAGCCAGAAGTATGGAGCATGCAGCTAAGAACTGGGATAGCAGCTACATTATCGAGCACTATGAGGACTATCTGATGGAATACCAGGATATGATTGAGCGGATTTTAAGTGTCATTGATTCATGATTCTTAAATAATTGTTAAATTTTTATCATTATCGTTGACTCTAAAAATTCCATAGTATATTATTAATTTGTCAGAGTTTTGACTAAATGAAATAGGAGAAATGAGGTAAAAAAGATGGCAATTGATTTAACAAAGTATGGCATCGACGGAACGACAGAAGTGGTTTATAACCCTTCTTATGAAGACTTATTTGCCGAGGAGACCAAGGCTGGTCTGGAAGGCTATGAAGTCGGACAGGAGACAGAACTTGGGGCAGTCAACGTTATGACTGGTATTTACACTGGCCGTTCTCCTAAGGATAAGTATATCGTAATGGATGAGAACTCTAAGGACACTGTATGGTGGAATTCAGAGGAGTATCCTAATGACAACCATCCAATGACAGAGTCAACTTGGGCAGTTGTAAAGGATCTTGCTAAGAAGGAGCTCTCTAATAAGAGATTATTCGTAGTAGATGCTTTCTGTGGCGCCAACAAGGACACTCGTATGGCTGTTCGTTTCATCATGGAAGTAGCTTGGCAGGCACATTTCGTTAAGAACATGTTCATTCAGCCATCTGAGGCTGAGCTTAAGGATTTCGAGCCTGACTTCATCGTATATAATGCCTCTAAGGCAAGCGTTGCTAATTACAAGGAATTAGGTCTTAATTCAGAGACTTGTGTAGCATTCAATATCACCTCTCGTGAGCAGGTAATCATCAATACATGGTATGGCGGAGAGATGAAGAAGGGTATGTTCTCTATGATGAACTACTACCTTCCACTGAAGGGCATGGCTTCTATGCACTGCTCAGCAAATACTGACATGAATGGTGAGAATACTGCAGTATTCTTCGGTCTGTCTGGAACAGGTAAGACAACACTGTCTACCGATCCTAAGAGACTT
Source organism: Lachnospiraceae bacterium (assembly GCA_963661945.1). GTDB lineage: Bacteria > Bacillota > Clostridia > Lachnospirales > Lachnospiraceae > CAVLDP01. Next base: position 78,368 of record CAVLDP010000004.1, on the reverse strand, counting down.
CTGATTGGTGATGATGAGCACGGTTGGGATGACAACGGTGTATTCAACTTCGAGGGTGGCTGCTATGCCAAGGTTATCGGCCTTGACAAGGATTCTGAGCCAGATATCTACAATGCAATCAAGAGAAATGCTCTTCTTGAGAATGTAACAGTAGCTGCAGATGGCAAGATTGATTTCGAAGACAAGAGCGTTACAGAGAACACTCGTGTTTCTTATCCAATCAACCACATTAACAATATTGTTAAGCCAATCTCTTCTGCACCAGCTGCTAAGAATGTTATCTTCTTATCAGCAGATGCATTTGGAGTATTGCCTCCAGTATCTATCCTGACACCAGAGCAGTGCCAGTACTATTTCTTATCAGGCTTTACTGCAAAGCTTGCTGGTACAGAGCGTGGTATTACAGAGCCAACTCCTACCTTCTCTGCTTGCTTCGGACAGGCTTTCTTAGAGCTTCATCCTACCAAGTATGCTGCAGAGCTTGTTAAGAAGATGGAGAAGTCTGGTGCTAAGGCATATCTGGTTAACACAGGCTGGAATGGAACTGGTAAGAGAATCACAATCAAGGATACCAGAGGAATCATCGATGCTATCCTTTCTGGTGATATCAACAAGGCTCCAACCAAGACAATTCCAATGTTCAACTTCGAGGTTCCTACAGAGCTTCCAGGTGTTGATCCTGCAATCCTTGATCCTCGCGATACCTACGCAGATGCTTCTGAGTGGGAGGCTAAGGCTAAGGATCTTGCTGAGAGATTCAACAAGAACTTCGTGAAGTATACAACCAATGAAGCTGGTAAGGCTTTAGTATCTGCTGGTCCTCAGCTCTAAGATATAGAAGTCTTTCTATGAGAGTTATAAGGCTTATGGATTCCTTTATCCATAAGCCTTTTCTTTTTGCATTAAGATCTGACTTTACCTATAATAGAAGAGTATATGTCGATCGAGGAAGCTACCTCGATTGAATAATCAGGAGGAAAAAGAAAATGAAGAAAAAGATTACATGTTTACTTGTCGCATCCATGATGGCGCTTTCTCTAGCAGCTTGCGGCTCATCAGAGGATGCTTCTGTAGATTCAAGCACGGCATCTACAACTTATAAGGTTGGAATTATCCAATATGTGGATGATGCTTCCTTGAATCAGATTGAGAGTAATATCGAGGCAGAACTCACTGCTAAGGGAGCGGAGCTTGGTGTGACATTTGATTATGAGGATTATACCTACAATGGTCAGGCAGATGCTACGACACTGAATCAGATTGTGACAGAGCTTATCGATGATGGAGTAGATATCATCGTTCCAATCGCAACACCAACGGCGCAGATTGTACAGGCTGCAACAGAGGATAATCAGATTCCAACAGTCTTCTCCGCAGTGTCAGATCCAGTAGGCGCCAAGCTTGTAGAGTCTATGGATGCACCAGGAAGCAATATTACAGGTACATCAGATGCACTGAATACAGATACGATTATGGATATGATCTTTGCAGTGGATCCGGATTGCAAGACAGTGGGACTCCTCTATTCGAAATCAGAGGATGCATCTGCTCAGGCAATCGAGGATGCCAAGACTTATCTTGATGCCAAGGGTGTGAAGTATGTCGAGAAGACAGGAACGACAACGGATGAAGTCGCATCCGCTTGCGATGCCTTGGTTGCAGAAGGAGTAGATGCTGTATTTACGCCAACAGATAATACGATTATGACCGCAGAGCTTGCTATCTATGAGAAGTTCTTAGAGGCTGGTATTCCTCACTATACTGGTGCGGATTCCTTTGCCCTAAATGGTGCCTTCTTAGGCTTTGGCGTAGATTATGCCAAGCTTGGAGTGGAGACAGCAGATATGGTTGTGGATATTTTGACCAATGGCGCTGAACCTGCAACATATGCAGTTAAGACCTTCGACAACGGACTTGCAACTGTGAATACGGATACCTGCGCTGCACTTGGTCTGGATCTATCTACGGTAGAGAAGGCTCTGGCACCATTTTGCACGAATATCTCTGAGATTCAGACTGCTGAGGAATTCGAGGATTAATTATGATACTTACACCTGCAATTGTTGAGACAGCGCTGGAAGTGGGACTTATTTACTCCCTTGTGGCTTTGTCTCTCTATCTAAGCTTTACGATTCTTAATTTATGCGATTTGTCTACGGATGGCTGCTATACCTTGGGTTGTGCAGTGGGAGCTATGGTAACGATTGCCGGCCATCCAATCCTTGCTATATTTGCGGCTATGGCAGCGGGGATTTGTTCTGGCTTTGTGACAGCATTCTTACAGACCAGACTTGGAGTGGAGAGTATTCTATCAGGAATTATTGTAAATACTGGTCTATATACCATTAATCTCTTCGTGATGGGACTTTCGTCTAATGTATCAGTCTTTGGAACGGATACGATATTTTCCCTCTTTAAGGGACTTTCTGATTCTGAGGCTTGGCAGAATTCCTATAAGTTAATTCTAATCGCATGTATTGTGGCACTTATGTGCCTCTTTATGGGTTGGTTCCTTAATACAACGCTTGGCCTGTCAATCCGCGCAACAGGTGACAATGAAGCGATGGTGAAGTCATCCTCCATTAATCCAGCCTTTACGATTACGATTGGGCTTTGTGTATCAAATGCTTGTACAGGCTTGGCGGGATGCCTGATTGGCCAATACAACAAGTCTGCTGATATTAATCTTGGAACAGGAATGGTTACGATTGCTCTTGCATCGCTTGTGATTGGGCAGTCCATTCTGGGACGTCATGGATCAGTATGGAAGGGGATTCTTGGAGTGATTCTTGGTTCCTGCCTCTATCGCTTTATCGTAGCTCTTGCGCTTAGACTGGATGTTCCTACAGAAGCATTTAAGCTGGTGTCTGCCATTATCGTTGCAGTAGCGATTGCGGCTCCTCGACTGAAGGAATATGCCACCCTTCACAAGGCTAAGAAGGATGCTGAGGATAGACACAAGAAGGAGAATCAGATTTATAGACAGGGAGGAAAGAAGAATGCTTAAGTTATACGATTTGCATAAGACCTTTCACCCAGGTACGGTAAATGAAAAGAAGGCCCTAAATGGACTGAGCCTCGAATTAAACGACGGAGATTTTGCGACAATTGTAGGCTCTAATGGAGCTGGTAAGTCCACCATGTTCAATGCCATTGCAGGTGGCTTCTATGTTGAGCAGGGTTATATTGAGCTTGATGGAGAGGATATTACATTTACAAGAGAACATGATAGGGCGAAGCAGATTGGTTATCTCTTCCAGGATCCCATGAAAGGGACAGCTCCGAATATGACAATTGAGGAGAATCTGGCCATTGCTTATCTTCGTGCAAGTGCGGGAAGGGGACAATATTTCAGACGTATCTCAAAAGGAGACAAGGAGATGTTCAGGGAGCATTTGTCCCTTCTTGATATGGATTTGGAGAATCGCATGAAGAGCCCTGTAGGACTTCTATCGGGTGGACAGAGGCAGGCTCTGACGCTTCTGATGGCAACCATTGTGACGCCAAATCTTCTGCTTCTGGATGAACATACGGCAGCCCTAGATCCCGCAACAGGGGAGAAGGTACTTGATCTGACAAGACGTATTGTCTCTGAGCGAAGTATTACCTGTCTTATGATTACACATAATATGCACCAGGCGCTCGAACTGGGAAATCGAACTCTGATGATGGATGAAGGACGAATTGTCCTTGATGTATCAGGAGAGGAGAGAGAGGCCATGACAGTGGATGACCTTCTCAGTAGATTCTCTATAAGTGCTGGAAGAGAGCTTGATAACGATAGAATCCTGCTATCGAATTAATTTATATATGTTGATGGAAGATGTCTTAGCTTAGTATTTCGATCATAATCCTGGCACAGGATGGGTCGAATACGGTGCCGGACATCTTCTTTATATTATCTCTGATATCTTGAATGTCTTCATTTCTACCGATGTGACGGTCAGTATAATCCGCAATTGCGATAATACGTGCAAGAAGTGGAATATTATCACCACTTATACCTTCATTAAAGCCACTTCCGTCGTAGTTCTCGCGGTGATATTTGACTGCCTGCGCAATCCTTAGGGATTCATCGGTCTGTAGCATATTGATAATCTGATATCCCTTGCTGACATAGGTCTTAAAGAGTTCATATTCCTCATCGGTAAGATCCGCCTTGTTAATAAGGTCATCCGGTATACCAATCATTCCAATCTCATGCAGTAATCCTGCCTTATAAGCATCATTACATGTTTCCTTGTCGAGATTCATCTTCTTTGCAATACGCTTTGAATATTCGGCTACATTATTACAGTGTTCCTCTTCTCCAGGAATCTTGGCTGCAAGAGCCTTGGACATGGTCTCGATTACCTTCATTGACATGGTTTCGAGCTTCTTCCTCTCGCTTTTCACACGTTCCTCAAGTATCTGGTTACGCTTTCTCTTATCAACCCAGTAACGCTGGATAATATACATAAGGCAGTAAGATATAAGGACGAAGCAGATAAATAAATATGGGAAACGAAGTGCTATCGTATCGCCGTATATAAACTTGGCTGACACAGTAACATTAAGCCTGAAGCACACAATTACCATAATAAGATATAGAAAATTCAGTACAATACTATTACGTATTCCAAGCATGAATACAATTCCACACGCAAAAATCAAGGAAAACATGACGCTAAAATATCCGATACTCGCATGATAATATACATAGAATACTGGTATGCTTAAGATAACGCATACAATCGCATCAATCCATGTTCTGTAATAAAATAGAGAAACGATTATATTAATAAGAAGAATTGTGACCATTATGGATAGTGTGATGATATAATCCTTTGGCGCTCCATACATGATTCCATTAGGAATACTGATAGCCCATATAAATCCGAATACAATCTTAATCCAGAATGCAAGGCTCATGTCTTCATAAGGACACATGATTACTTCCCATATATGCTTTATTCGTGATACTGTGTTAGTATTCTCTGACATATCTATATTACAATCCTGCCTTCCTCAATAAGCGTAATTACAGTTTCTGCGACTGCTTGATCAAATTGTGTTCCAGCACCTTTTCGAAATTCTCCGATGATATAATCCTTATCGCAATGCTTTCTATAACATCTGTTGGAGTTCATTGCATCAAGGGAATCTGCAGCGCTTATGATTCTTGCCATCCATGGAAGCTCTTCACCCTTGACACCTTGTGGATAGCCCTTGCCATCATATCTCTCGTGATGGTACTTGGCTCCTATATCTGCCTGTGGAAGGAATTCTAGACCAGATAATATCTGCCCACCCCAGACGGTATGATTCTTCATGATTCCATACTCCTCATCAGTAAGAGAAGATGGTTTATTAAGTACTGCATCTGGAACGGCAATCTTGCCAATATCATGCAGAAGAGCACCTCTATAGATTAGCGAAATCTCTTCATCTGTGAACTTATGTGTCTTTAAGTTTTTGGCAATGAGCATAGAATATTCGGCAACCCTTTTTGAATGTTCCTGGGTATATCCATCCTTTTCATCAAGCATCTGACTTATCGCTGTAACAGCGTCGATCATAAGTCTCTTGCTCTCGTCTACAGCTTCAAGTACTTCCGCTTGAAGATGCTTCTCATTGTCCGCCTGCCTGATTTGATATTGCTTATAGAAAATATCCATTACAACGACAAGAAGACAGAAGCCCCAGTAGAAAATCGGATAATAGAATAAATAATCCCTTGTGTAATTATAGATAAGCTTATCGCTAAGGGGAGTCCAGAATAGGGTCGTGATATACAGGCCAAATAATATACATATCGGCGCACCAAATGACATGCCTAAAAGTACAAGGGTTATGATTGGCAGTAATAGAAACCATAACAGTGCAAAGCCTTCATTAGATCCGACAATTGATATATAAACTGCCAACATAAGGAATACTACAATAGCAGCCCGAAATATTCGGTATACGTTTTTGGTATGTTTCAGTAGAATGACAAGCACGATACTTAGAATTGCAGCAATCATTGTCACGATACCGATGATATATTTACCAAGCTTGAAATTCTCTATGTTTATCAGCAACATAACCAGGGCAAATATTGCCATGACATTTTGAAGCGACCGAGTATCTACTTTTATTGTTTTTTCGTATTCGCATACCTGTCGTATTGTATCTACGCCCTTCGATAATAATCTCATTCTATATTCCTTTTCGATATATCTTAATTATTATAATAATGATGAATCTGCTATATCACTAATTTTAACGGTTTGCCGCTATCAAAACAACGATGAATCGCTATTTATGTACTTAGGAAAAACCCCAAACTCCTATAGGAGTTTAGGGGGTTTTATGTTATGATGAGTGGCGTAGCGTATAGAATATCTAGGTGGAGGTATTATGCTAGAACTTAAGAATGTAACTTACTCAGTAGAAGAGAATCATAGCAAGAAGACCATACTTGATGGACTGAATCTGAATATCGAGGATGGTAAGTTTATTGTTGTAACAGGACCAAATGGTGGTGGTAAGTCTACCCTGGCCAAGGTAATCATGGGTATTAATCGAATCGATGAAGGTGAGATTTTGCTTGATGGGGAGGACATTACAGCGAAGTCCATCACTGAGAGAGCTAATATGGGTATTAGTTTTGCATTTCAGCAGCCGGTTCGCTTTAAGGGAATCAAGGTAATTGATCTGCTTCGTTTGGCAGCAGGAGCTGACCTTGATGTATCAAGCGCCTGCGAATATCTCTCCAAGGTTGGACTATGTGCCAAGGATTATATTAATCGTGAGGTAAATGAATCCCTCTCAGGTGGAGAAATCAAGCGAATTGAGATCGCGACAGTTCTTGCTCGCGGTACCAAGTTCTCCATTTTCGATGAGCCGGAAGCTGGTATTGATATCTGGTCCTTCCAGAATTTGATACAAGTCTTTGAGAATATTAGAACTACGATTCATGGAACGGTTCTTATCATTTCTCATCAAGAGAGAATTCTTAATATTGCGGATGAAATCGTAGTGATTGAGGATGGCAAGGTGAAGAAGAGAGGACCGAAGGATGAGATTCTTCCAGGCTTGCTTGGAACTGATGCAGCAGTGAATTCATCCTGCGCGAAGCTATCATAGGAGGGTGTGACATGTTAGATGATATTCAGAAGAAGATTCTAGAAGAAGTGGCGGACCTCCATACAGTTCCGGAGGGAGCATATAATATTCGTGCTAATGGCGCATCGGCCGCAAGAAATACCACGGCCAATATTGATATCATTTCCAAGGAAGATAAGGCTGGAATTGATATTCATATTAAGCCGGGAACGCGTAATGAGAGCGTTCATATTCCAGTTGTTCTAAGTGAGGCTGGATTGCATGAGGTTGTCTATAATGACTTCTTCGTGGGAGAGGATTCCGATGTAACGATTATTGCAGGATGTGGTATTCATTCCTGTGGTGATCAGGATTCACAGCATGACGGTGTCCATCGTTTCTTCGTAGGAAAGAACGCTCGCGTTCGCTATGTGGAGAAGCATTATGGCGAAGGCGAAGGAGAGGGCAAGCGTATTCTAAATCCTGTGACTGAGGTCTACCAGGAAGAGGGCAGCTTCGTTGAGATGGAGATGGTCCAGATTAAGGGCGTGGATTCTACGGTTCGTACGAACAAGGCTGTTCTTGCAGCTGGCGCAACGATGATTGTTCATGAGAGACTTCTGACCCATGGGGATCAGAGTGCTACCTCAGTCTATGAAGTAGAACTGAATGGAGTGGATTCCAGTGCGGATATTGTATCTCGTTCGGTTGCCAAGGATAGCTCATATCAGGTATTTGATGCCAAGATTATCGGAAATACCAAGTGTTATGGTCATGCAGCCTGCGATGCCATTATTATGGATCAGGCTCGTGTGGTTGCGATTCCTAAGCTTGATGCAGCAAATGTGGATGCTTCGCTTGTTCATGAGGCGGCAATCGGTAAGATTGCAGGAGACCAGCTGATTAAGCTTATGTCACTTGGACTTACAGAAGAAGAAGCAGAAGAGCAGATTGTAAATGGCTTCTTGAAATAAAGACAGGAATGGAGAAAATTATGAAAGATTATTCAATGAATACCAAATGTGTCCAGGGTGGTTATACTCCAGGTAATGGAGAGCCACGTCAGATTCCAATCGTACAGTCTACGACCTTTAAGTATGATACCTCAGAGGATATGGGTAAGCTCTTTGATCTCGAGGCATCTGGATACTTCTATACCAGACTGCAGAATCCAACCAATGATTATGTTGCAGCCAAGATTTGTGAGATGGAAGGCGGTAGCGCAGCTATGCTTACTTCATCTGGCCAGGCGGCGAATTTCTTTGCACTCTTTAATATCTGTGAGGCTGGCAGCCATATTGTAGCGTCTTCCTCCATTTATGGTGGAACCTTCAATCTGATTTCTGTAACCATGGCTAAGATGGGAATTGATGTGACATTTGTATCACCAACAGCATCAGAAGAAGAATTAAATGCAGCATTTCGCGAGAATACGCGCGCTATGTTTGGTGAGACGATTGCAAATCCTGCACTTACGGTTCTTGATATCGAGAAGTTTGCAAAGGTTGCTCATGAGCATGGAGTGCCACTTATCGTCGATAACACCTTCCCAACTCCTGTGAACTGTCGTCCTTTTGAGTGGGGAGCGGATATTGTAACTCATTCGACAACCAAGTATATGGATGGACATGGTGCTTGTGTCGGTGGATGTATTGTAGATAGTGGTAACTTCGACTGGATGGCTCATGCCGACAAGTATCCTGGCCTTTGTACACCAGACGATTCTTATCATGGTATTACCTATGCAGAGAAGTTTGGCAAGGAAGGAGCCTTCATTACCAAGGCTACCGCTCAGCTAATGAGAGACTTTGGCTGTATTCAGTCTCCACAGCATGCCTTTATCTTGAATCTTGGCTTGGAGTCACTTCATGTTCGTATGGCACGTCATGTAGAAAATGGACAGGCTGTTGCAGAATTTCTCGAGGCACATCCTCTTGTTACGAAGGTGAATTATTCTGGCCTTGCATCGGATGCATATCATGAACTTGCGATGAAATATCTGCCAAATGGTGGTTGCGGTGTAGTTTCCTTTGAACTTGAGGGAGGACGAGCTGCTGCTGAGAAATTCATGAAGGCTCTGAAGCTTGCAGCAATCGAGACGCATGTAGCTGATGCGCGTACCTGTTGCTTAAATCCTGCTACAAGCACGCATAGACAGATGACAGATGAGCAGCTTGAGGAAGCTGGCGTTCCTGCAGGACTTATTCGTATTTCCTGTGGCCTGGAGGATAAGGAAGATCTAATCGCCGACCTTGAGCAGGCGCTTGCTACAATTTAATCGATTGTCTTGAACAGATACTTACGATAATTTAGTTATGAAACAGAAAAATCCGGAAGATGAGAGGAGCAATTGTATGCTGAATTCTCATTTTCCGGATTTTTGTATTTATTGATTCTATTTATACAATATGAGGCTTAGTCGTTCATTTCGGCAAGCATGTAGAGAAGCTTCTCTGTATCTTCCCAACCGATGCAAGCGTCGGTGATGGACTGTCCGTAGGTCTGGTGGTCAGAAATCTTCTGATTGCCTTCTACGATGTAGCTCTCGACCATCACGCCCTTGACGAGGGACTTGATGTCGCTGGAGAACTTACGGCTGGCCATAACCTCGCGGACAATTCTTGTCTGCTGCTTGAACTGCTTGTTGGAGTTGGAATGATTGGCATCAACGATACATGCAGGATGCACAAGTTCCATCTGCTGATACATGTCATTCAGGCGAATTAAATCCTCGTAGTGGTAATTCTGTGTGGTATTGCCATGCTTGCTGACTGCACCACGCAGGATGGTGTGAGTAAGAGGATTACCAGTTGTCTCTACCTCATATCCTCCGAAGGTGAAGTGGTGTGGATGCTGGGCTGCATAAACAGAGTTCAGCATAACGGAGAAGTCACCTGAGGTTGGATTCTTCATGCCGGATGCAACATCAAAGCCTGAGACAGTCAGTCTATGATGCTGGTCTTCTACGGATCTTGCACCGATGGCAACGTAGGAGAGCAGGTCCTCGACATAGGCCCAGTTCTCTGGATAGAGCATCTCGTCTGCACAGGTGAAATGAGATTCTCTCATGGCACGGATATGCATCTGACGCATAGCAATTAATCCCTCTACCATATCAGGAGCCTTCATTGGATCAGGCTGGGATGCGATTCCCTTGTAGCCTTCACCAGTGGTTCTTGGCTTGTTGGTGTAGATTCGTGGCACGATTAGGACGCGGTCCTTAATCTTCTCCTGAACAGGAACGAGACGGCTGATATAGTCACAGACAGCATCTTCGTTGTCTGCAGAGCATGGGCCGATGATGGCCAGGATTCTGTCGTCCTTTCCTGTGATAATATCTGCAATTTCCTTATCACGAGTTGCCTTTAGGGCAATTAAATCGTCACTTAGAGGCAGACGTTCCTTGATTTCCTCTGGAGAGGGCATTGGCTTCAAATACTTAAAACTCATGGTATTTTCAGTCCTCCTTGTTGAATATTTTTTCTTTTATTTCCTGGATTGGCATTTCTTTGCCAGTCCATATTGTAAATGCAGCGGCTCCTTGGAACAGCAGCATGTACTTACCATTAATGTATGTGGCACCAAGATCCTTGGCATCGGATAATAGGGTTGTCTCAGCTGGGTGGTAGATGATATCCGATACGATAAGATCCTTGCGAAGAAATTCCTTCGGAACCAGACTGGACTTGTCATCGCCCATTCCAACATTTGTTCCATTGGTCAGAAGGTAGCTCTCCTGAATTGCATCATAGAGGGCATCCTTATCCTCCATGGGATGAAGAATAACGCGGCAGGAAGTCTTCTCATCAAGCATCTCACAGAAATGAAGAGTCTTCTCATAGCTTGCATTCTGTCGCTTAAAGATATGAATCCTTGAGACTCCATCAAGGGCAGCCTGAACAGCAATTGATGTAGCGGCTCCTCCTGCACCAAGCAAGGTCATAGTCTTGCCTTCTGGGTGAATCCCGCTGTCTCTAAGAGAGTTCATATATCCGATTCCATCTGTTGTGTAGCCGTGCAGAGCACCATCCTTGATAAGAACAGTATTTACGGACTTACTAAGATTTGCTGCCTCAGACATAGTGTCTAAGTATGGGATAATAGCATTCTTAAGGGGCATGGTCAGGTTGAAGCCATGGTAGCCCTCCCTAAGAAGCATGGAGATGGTATCGGACAGAGTCTCCTCTGTCGTATCGATGGCAGAATAGCTGTAGGGAAGAGATAGTAGATCAAAGGATGTGTTATGCATAGCAGGTGAAATGCTGTGACCCACTGGATGACCGAGTAGGCAATATGCGTTTTCTTTCCCTTCATTTCCCATAATCATAAGTAAATTCCCTTTCATTTCCGACTTTCTTATTATATAAGAAAAGAAATCTATGTCAAATGCTTGCACCCCTTTCTATGGCTGATTTATACTATTCTAGATTATTATTTGTGGTGGCCTCTTAAGTGGCCAAGGGAGTTATTATGATACTAAAAGATCATGTGATTGGTGAGGGCAGGCCTCTTGTATGTGTGCCTGTTGTAGAGAAGACAGACAAGGAGATTGAGGAGGCTTTTCATTTTCTATCTGATTGCCCGATAGATGTGATTGAGTGGAGAGTGGATTACTATGAGGGACTCTCTTCTTCGGAGCGTCTTCTATCCCTTCTTCAGAGAGTTGCATCGGTGAGGAAGGATAAGCTGCTTCTAATTACAATACGAAGTAAGGCAGAAGGTGGCTTTAGTGATCTGTCAGAAGCAGAGATAGATAAGATTCTTCTTGAGATTGCATCATCAGAGCTATGTGATCTTATGGATGTAGAATTCTATCAGCATGAGAATGCAAGGGAACTTATCAATTATCTACATGATGAGGGCGTCTGCATCGTGGCTTCACATCATGATTTTGATAAGACACCGGATAATGAGACTATGATGGAGACTCTTCTTGAGATGACAGCAGGGGATGCGGATATCGTGAAGCTTGCCGTTATGCCTAAGAATGCTGAGGATGTTCTTCGTCTTCTTACGGTTACGACTCGATTTCATGAGAGACACAAGTCTACTCCTGCAATTACGATGTCTATGGGCAGTGTTGGTGCGATTAGCAGAATTACAGGAGAGGCATTTGGCTCCTGTCTTACCTTTGCATCCTATGATAAGACATCAGCGCCTGGACAGCTTCCTGTAGATACAGCAAAGGCACAGCTTGAGTTTGTTCATAGACTCCTGGAGGGCTAGATGAGACAGATTTATCTAATAGGATTTATGGGAACAGGCAAATCCTCAGTTTCTCGCGCTCTTGGCAAGAGGACAGGTAATCTAGTATTGGATCTTGATGCAGAAATCGTGAAGAAGGCAGGCAAATCAATACCTGAGATTTTTGCAGACGAAGGCGAGGAGTCATTTCGAGAATTGGAGACTGAGGTCCTTAGGACGTACGCATATTCTTCTCCTGCAATTATTGCATGCGGTGGAGGGACTATTCTTAAGGATGAGAATATAGAGATTATGAAGGAGACCGGTGTCATTATTCTTCTTACGGCAACTCCTGCAACGGTTCTTAAGCGTGTAGCACATGACAAGAATCGTCCTCTCCTTCAGGGTAAGAAATCAATCGAGGGAATCACAGAGCTTATGGATGCCAGACTGCCTAGATATGAGAAGGCAGCGGATATTTCCATTGCTACAGATGATTTGACAACAAAGCAGATTGCATCAGAGATCCTTAGGCGAATCTAGCTTGGCTGGTTTGACTTATGAGGGGCCATTTGCTAATATAGATTGGTCAGCGATTTGGCTGATTTTATTGATATGTAGGCGTAGCGTAGCTGGATAACGCATCGGACTCCGACTCCGAAGACCGCTGGTTCGAATCCAGTCGTCTACATTTCTTTTTGCTTATTTCACCGCTTAGGCGGCTTTCTGATAGATGGAGGTTCTTTATGGCTAAGTTTTTATCTAAGCTTGGAGATTTCGGTTCGAAGATTATTGACCGTTCCCTGTGGCGTTATTATGGGGCGGTTCTTACATTTGCATTTATGGTGATTCTTCTTGCATATGGCATGAATGGTACGATAGCAGATTCTTATCCGACAGCTGGTGTTTATGCCACATATGAGCAGAGTCAGGACGAGAATCTGAAGAATTTGATTCAGTCATATTATTCGGCTTATGCTTCTGGCGATACGGACACGCTCTCAACACTTGCATCTCCAATATCTGATGGAGAGAAGAGCTACATTTCCTTCTTCAGTCAATATGTCGAGGAATATAATAGTATTGATCTCTATACCAAGAGAGGTCTTGTGGATGGTTCGTATCTCGTATCTTCTTATATTGAGATTAAGTTTAGTGGGATTGATACACCGGCACCTGGTCTTGACTTCTTCTATGTAGTTACTGGTGAGGATGGTAATCTCATTATCGATAATACTTATAGCTCTTATAATACATCCAATGGTGATTATGAGATGGATGCCGAGATTGCATCTTTGATTGCTACCTTTGAGGAGCAGGAGGATGTTCTGGCACTTCAGGCAGAGGTGCAGCAGGCCTTCAATGAGGCAGTTCTCAAGGACGAGAAGCTGAATAACTTCGTGAACAATGAACTGCAGAGCCTTACCAATCAGTGGGCCGAATCCTACCAGAAGGAAGTAGCAGAGGCAGAGGCAGAAGCGGCTGCAGCAGCTGAGAAGGCACAGAAGGAAGCGGAGGAAGCCGCGGCAGCTGAGCAGAAGGAAGCAATTCTTGCAGCCTTTGATGCAGCATCTACTACTATGACCACGACAGACAAGATTAATGTTCGCTCTGCTGCAGATACGGATTCAGACAAGCTTGGACAGCTTGCCAAGGGAGAAGAAGTCAAGGTGGTTGCTTCAGCGAATGGTTGGTCAGCAATCATTTATGAAGAGAGCCTGGGATATGTGAAGACAGAATATCTGAAGGGTGCGGATGCTTCAACTGAGACTTCAGCTGATGAGACGGACACCCAGGATGAGGATACTTCTACTGAGGCATCGAATCCTATATATGAGGCTGGCGAGAAGGTAACGCTTACGAATACAGTAAATGTTCGTGAAAGCATGGATACCAGTTCGAAGAAGGTCGCAGTTGTATATCCTGGTGAGAGCGTGAAGGTAGTCCTCTGTTATGAGGAAGGTTGGACCAAGGTTACCTATGGCAGTAAGACCGGCTATGTGAAGACAGAGAACCTCAAATAATAGAATAATATTGTGAAGAACAGTCCTGATGGGGTATTCTCATCAGGACTTTATTTTAGTAAAATATAAGGTATGAGTGAGTCAGAATTAATACGTTTGAATAAATATTTGAGCGAAGTTGGAGTATGCTCGAGAAGAGAGGCAGATCGCTTAATCGAGGAGGGGCTTCTTACTGTTGATGGCATACTTGCGACTGTTGGCTGCAAGGTCACAGGACACGAGGAGATCTTGCTTCGTGGAAAGCCAATTCAAAGAGAGGAGAAATCGATTCTTCTTCTTGTGAATAAGCCTAAGGGGATTATCTGCACTTCATCGAAGAAGGAAGGTCCTAACATCATCGATTATCTAAACTTTGAGAGTCGTATCTATCCGATTGGAAGACTCGACAAGGATTCGAGAGGACTGCTTCTTATGACAAATGAAGGAGATTTGGTGAACCGTATTATGCGTGCGGGGAATTTCCATGAGAAGGAATATCTCGTAGAGGTGAATCGAGAGATAACAGCGGACTTCATCAATAAGATGAGGCAGGGCGTCTATCTTGCTGAGCTTGATGAGACGACAAGACCTTGTAAGGTGCGCAAGCTTTCGCGGACTACATTTTCCATTATTCTAACACAGGGATTGAATCGGCAGATTCGGCGAATGTGTGAGACTCTAGGATATAGGGTTCGGGATTTGAAGCGGATTCGCATCATGAATCTTACACTTGGAGACCTGAAGGAAGGTCAGTATAGAGAGATTACAGAAGAGGAGAGGAAGTGTCTGATGGAATTAATCAAGGATTCTGTGTCCACTTCCCAATATGCAAAATAAATGGACGAGATCAAGAGAATTGATGAACTGAGAGCGACTCTGGAGTATCATAGCAATCGTTATTACAATGAAGATTCGCCTGAGATTACAGATTATGAATATGACATGATGATGCGGGAGCTGCGTGCTCTTGAGGCAAAGCATCCTGAGACTGTGGATTTGTCTTCTCCTAGTCAGCATGTGGGCGGAAATGCCATTCGTGAGGCGGGAGTTTTGGTTCGCCATAATGTACCGATGCTTTCCTTGCAGGATGTCTTCTCCAAGGAAGAGGTTCGCGCCTTTGTGGAGGAGATGGAAGATAAGCTCGATGAGCCAGAGTTTGTTGTTGAGTACAAGATTGATGGACTGTCTATGTCGCTTCGCTATACGAATGGAGATTTGACCCTGGCTGAGACAAGAGGCGATGGTATCGAATTCGGGGAAGATGTGACAGATAATGCACTTGTAATTCCAGATGTTGTTAAGAAGCTTTCCGATGCTCCAGAATACTTAGAGATTCGTGGTGAGGTCTACATGAGAAATGAAGACTTCGACCGAGTAAATGAAAGACAGGAGTTCCTTGGTAAGAAACCATTTGCAAATCCAAGAAATTGTGCTGCTGGTACATTAAGACAGCTTGATTCTTCAATTGTGAAGGAGAGAGGGCTCTCCATGTTCATATTTAACCTGCAGGAAGTCAAGGGACGAACTTTCTCAAGTCATACAGAGTGTTATGACTATCTCAAGACGCAGGGAGTTCCGGTGATTGAGGATTATCGACTTTGTCATAATTTTGACGAAGTCTGGGATGCAATTACTGCAATCGGTGAGAATCGCGGTAATCTCGCCTATGATATAGATGGAGCAGTTGTGAAGCTGAATCATTATCGGCATAGAGAGGAACTGGGGAATACCAGCAAGGTTCCACGTTGGGCCATTGCCTACAAATATCCACCAGAAGAGAAGGAGACGCGCTTACTTGATATAGAGCTTAGCGTGGGCAGAACGGGTCGCATTAATCCGACAGCTGTTTTTGAACCGATTCGTCTCTGCGGTACGACAGTATCCAGGGCGACGCTTCATAATCAGGATTTTATTGATGATCTTGATATTGGAATTGGTGATACGATTCTGGTATACAAATCAGGTGAGATTATCCCCAAGGTTAAATCCGTAATTAAGGAGAAGAGACCTGCAGGTACGAAGACTTATCAGATTCCTGATACCTGTCCTGTATGTGGTGCTAAGACCGTGCGGGAAGAGGGGACAGCGGATATCAGGTGCACGTCGCTTACCTGTCCAGCTCAGTTAGAACGACTGCTGATTCATTTTGTTAGTCGTGAGGCGATGGATATCAAGGGCTTTGGTCAGGCCTATATTGAGGAACTTGTGAGAAATGATTTCATTTCTAATATTGCAGATATCTATACGCTTAAGGACCATAGAGAGGAACTGATTTCATCTGGCATAATCGGTAAAGAGAAGAATACCGACAAGCTGCTTACATCGATTGAGGAATCAAAGGTGCAAGATGCATATAAGCTATTTACTGGACTTGGGGTACCAAATATCGGTAAGGCTGGAGCTAAGGGCCTGCTTCATCATTTCCATTCAATTGATGAGGTGATGGAAGCATCCATTGAGGAACTTACTCTGGTAGATGATATTGGAGAGATCAGTGCCAGATCGATTCATGAATATTTTAGTAATCCATCCAACCGGATGATTATGGATAGGCTTAAGGAACTTGGGCTTAATATGACAGAAGCGAAGATGGATAGTCTGGGAGACTCCCTTCAGGGCAAGACCTTTGTAATTACAGGTACTCTTTCTAGTATGAAGAGAGAGGAAGCGGCAGAGCTTATTACAAGCTATGGCGGTAAGGTGACGGGCTCTGTAAGTAAGAAGACAGATTATCTGCTGGCAGGTGAAGCTGCAGGCTCCAAATTAACAAAGGCAGAAGCTCTTGGAATTCCAGTGATTAGTGAGGAAGAATTAAGAGCAATGCTACAGTAGAAGCTTGTGGATTGACATAGTAGAAGGATACGCGAGGATCATAGCATGGGTATGATTAATTTAGAAAAAGGACAGACACTACATAGGGCTGGAGACATCGTGAAGACTCTCGAGATTGTTCTTAAGGGAACGGTCTATGTGACAGATGGTGAGATTGAGATGGCCATGCCTTCTGGTAGTATGATAGGAGCCTTTGAACTTCCTTCACAGGAGTATGTATTCTCCTATGAGATTAAGGAGGCTTGTACAGTCTTCCAGTATTCCTACCAGGAGAGCGAAGATATCGGCAAGGTAATGCTGGCAAATCCCAAGATTACTGGCCTTCTAACTTCACGTATGGTGAAGATGGCGCAGGACTTCTACGGTGGATATGAGAGGCAGAAGGAGCTTGCTGGTGAGGACTATAATAGGCTTCGCGGACAGATGGAAGAGTATCCTATGTATTGCAAGCTGATTGGAGAAGAGCCAGAGACATTTCCGGAACTAGAGACAATCGCTCCGCCACCAGAGGAAGATTATATTCCAAAGTGGGAGGTGGATTTTATCCATGCAATTGTGAAGCAGGATGAATTCCTAACCAAGTACTTCTATTCCAAAGGGGGAGAAATCTCTGTTGGTGTTGCCCTTACTTGTGTACAGTTTGCAGGTCATGTGATAGATGAAGCGGATGCATATCGTCAGTATCGCATGGATCTTAAAGAAGAGGCCAGAGGATTTCACGCAGCCCGCGTGATGGTTGAGACGAAGGCCAATGCCGTTCGAAGCCAGAACCAGGGCGGAAGCGATGATATTCCTGAGATCACGAACGCTATGGATACCATCTTAATCTATGCAGGCGTGGACGGAGATACAGTGTCCGAGACGAGGAAGCTTATCACTTCATACAAGGCGCATAGCGACAGGAGCGAGACCTCGGATGAACTTCGTCTCTTGAGACGGTCTATTACATCCAAGTTCTACAAGATTTATGAAGGAGCCTTTTTTAAGGCGACGGAGAATCCAGCGGAGCTTCCGATTGAGGTCAAGATGTTCCTAATGTTTGGCTTCTTGGATGAGGAGCTGGCAGGCAAGAAGTATACTGGGGAACTCTACAGAATTGCAAGAGAGTATCTTGGTGATCCTAAGGGACAGGTCCTGACTATGTATGAGTGGCTTCAACTCATCTATGAGGGCAAGGTGCAGCCTTCCAGAAATGAATTCGATATGGACTATCCGGCAGCACTTCGGGAAGAGAAGAATAATGGTGACATTACAGAAGAGGAATACAAAGCTCTTCTTACTGACAATATGAATAAGGTGCGATTTGAGCTTAACAATATGTGTACGCTTGGTAATCGTATGACCTTTGGCCGAATTACAACCTTTCAGCCTGTCTTTGATGAGCAGAATGTATTAAGACCACTAGACCGTGCCTTCTTATCACCGGATGTTTTACATAGCGAACTAGATAAGATTAGATCTATTGATTATTCCATCTTCTACCGGGAGAGAGATTATAATAACGAGGATCTTCAGATTGCGCACTTTGCAGTTCAGAAGGAGATTCTGCCATATATGATTCTTATGCCAAATGTAGGAAGCCGTATGAGCCTCTGGCAGGAAATCGACGGTAAGGATCGTGGAACGCCAGGACGTATGGTGCTTCCAATCTTCATGATTGAAGATGTGAATAAGGCCCTTGTGTCTGTTTGTGGTGAGTATCGTTGGGAGATGTGTAAGACCATCCAGGGAATTCATTGGTCGGATGTTACAGATCCATCTCTTACCTCAGAATATAATGATTACATTCAGTGCTACCGCAAGAATCATGCTATTTCTGCTGAGAACAAGGAGAAGATTAAGAGCGCGCTGAAGAAGGTTGGCAATAATTTGAAGAAGGCCTTTGTGGCAGATTATGTGGTATATATGACTGCAGAGAGTAATGGTTCTCCTGTTATGAACAAGGTGGCGCGTGGGATTCTATTCCGCTACTGTCCTTTTGAAAAGGAGGTTAGACAGCGCGTATCAAGCAACCCACAGTACGCAGAGATTATTCATAGCCATGAGAATCAGGCCAAGCAGAAGGCACATCCTGTGATGCTTCTTATGAAGAGGATAGAATCTTCTGGTGGACAGGTGCCTGCAGAAGTGACAGAACAGTTGGAATTCCTACAGAAGTAGGCGATAGACATTAGATTGGAAGAAGAATATGCCAGTATTTGATTTTAGTGAAGAAGAGAATCTTGTTGAAGAGAAGCAGGGGAGTTTTCAGCTCTTTCAATCCAGCAAGAATTATGCAGATAAGGAGAATCCAATTCTTATCATTGATAATACGAAGAAGGAATGGCCTCATCATGCTTCTGGTATGTTCTCAAGCCCTCTAAAAGGAGCTTATTTTGACTTTCAGATGGATGAAGGAGTTCTTGCTTCGGATATCATTTCCTGTGATGCCAGATTCGAGGCTCTGATTCGGTGGCTTGGAGAGAATCATATTACGGTTCGCTTGTCTGGATTTAATGCAGAGGATGGGTACCGTGTCTACAAGATCAAAGAAACGGGAGTTGCTATGCGGGGAGCCAAGCTCTCTGCAGAGGATGGCTTCCTGCAGTTTATGATAGAGCGTCTTTTCTTAAGCGATATTCCAGAAGAAGGACAGACAGACGAGGATTCTATAGAGGATGGAGATGGTATGAAGCTTACCAGCCTCCAGTCTATCTCAGATTATATGACCTGTGCGGGTGCTACTTTGCCGGAGAATATTCGAATCTGGGCCAGAAGAAATCTGGCTGTTGCCCGGTCCAGTGAAGTCACTCCTGAGGAGAGGCGACATGCTCAGAGGGCGCTCTCTATTATGATGAATATCAATTGGAAGCAGACCAATTTTCCACCAATTGATCCTGTAGAGGCTAGGCGGATTCTGGACGAGGAGCTCTTCGGACTTGAGACGGTGAAGCAGCGTATTATAGAGACAATTATACAGATGAACCGGACGCATACTCTGCCGGCTTATGGCATTCTCCTTATTGGACCGGCTGGAACCGGTAAGTCTCAGATTGCCTACGCAGTTGCCAGAATTCTGAAGATGTCCTGGACAACTCTTGAGATGAGTTCGATTAATGATCCAGAGCAGCTGACAGGATCATCACGAATTTATTCGAATGCGAAGCCAGGGCTTATTATGGAGGCCTTTGCGAATGCAGAGAGCAGTAATCTTGTGTTCATTATCAATGAGCTTGATAAGGCATGCGCAGGCAAGGGAAATGGCAATCCTGCAGATGTACTGCTTACTCTTCTAGATAATCTTGGCTTTACGGATAATTATATGGAATGTAATATTCCAACCTCCGGTGTCTATCCAATTGCGACAGCCAATGATAAGAAAGCGATTTCTGCACCGCTGCTTTCTCGTTTTGCAGTGATTGAACTTCCGGATTATAGTGTTGAGGAGAAGAAGGTTATCTTTCGCGAATTCGCCCTTCCTAAGGTGGTTAAGAGAATGGGACTTAGAGAAGAGGAGATTCAACTTTCAGAGGATGCCCTCGATACACTTATGGAGCTCTACCGAGATACCTCTGGAATTCGAGATATTGAGCAGGCTGCAGAGCATATTGCAGCAAATGCCCTCTATCAGATTGAGGTTGATGGTAAGAAGAGCGTAGTATTTACACCGGAGATGATACGGTCTCTAATCCAGGTGAGCTAGTATTTTTTAGAATGGAATTTTTGAGATGTTTTATTGGATTGCAGCAACGCTTGCGGCATTTTTTGTAAAGGGTTTATGCGGCTTTGCAAATACTCTTGTTTTTCAGTCAATCTTAAGCTTTGGTCAGGCGAATTCCCTGATTACCCCGGTGGAACTTGTGGTAGGCTATCCTACCAATGCGATTCTTGCCTTTCGACATCGAGATAAGATTGATTATAAGATGGCACTTCCGCTTGCTTCGATTCTTGTCCTATCGGGAATTCCTGGAGCACTCCTGCTTAAGAGACTGGATTCATCCTTGATCAAGGTGATTTTCGGAATCATTATTATTCTTATAGGGCTTGAGATGTTCTATCGAGAGTCTCATCCCAAGGAAATAAAGAGGTCCAAGGTGGGATTTCTTATTACAGGAATCCTGGCAGGCCTTCTCTGTGGACTATTTGGCATTGGGGTGATTCTTGGTGCCTACATCAGCAGGCTTACCGGAGATACCAAGGCTCTTAAGGCCAACATGGGCTTTATCTTCTTTCTGGAGAATACCTGTCGCATTATAAATTATTCTATCTGTGGAATCATTACAGGAGAAGTCCTAAGGCAGGTAGTAATCTTGCTTCCATTTATGCTTCTTGGCCTTTTCCTAGGTATGAAGAGCAGTAATATTCTAGATGAGAGAATCGTAAAGAAGATTGTTATAGTAGCAATTGTATTCTCGGGCATTGCATTAATTGCCATGAATCTGTAATTTTATAGAAATAATAAAACCCCTCCTACTGATTAGGTCAATTGGAGGGGTTTATATGTATAGATTTATAGAAAATCTTACTTTGTATTATCTTTCTTGAGTTCGTTTAGCTTCATGGCGCGAACCTTCAGTGGAAGTCCCCATAAGGTGATGAAGCCTTCTGCATCGTGGTGGTCATACATATCACCAGTTGTGAAGGATGCCAGTGACTCAGAGTAGAGAGAATATGGAGAAGTGGTTCCAGCCTTGATGATATTGCCTTTGTAGAGCTTGAACTTAACTTCGCCAGTGACATATTCCTGGGTAGAGGTAACGAATGCAGACAGGGCCTCGCGTAGTGGGGTAAACCATTTACCTTCGTATACAACAGAAGCCAGCTTTGATCCAACATCCTTCTTATAAGCTAAGGTGTCACGATCTAAGATAAGCTCCTCGAGCTGATCATGAGCTTCCATAAGAATGGTTCCGCCCGGTGTCTCATAGACGCCACGACTCTTCATGCCGACTACACGGTTCTCTACGATGTCGACGATACCAATTCCGTGCTTGCCACCTAAGGCATTAAGCTCTCGGATGATATCTGAGACCTTCATTTCCTTACCATTTACAGAGGTTGGAACACCCTTCTCGAAGGTGATAGTGACGTATTCGCCCTGATCTGGAGCCTTTTCAGGAGTAACACCAAGGACCAGCATATGGTCGTAATTTGGCTCATTGGCAGGATCCTCAAGCTCCAGGCCTTCGTGACTGATATGCCACAGGTTTCGGTCGCGGCTGTAGGACTGATCTGTGCCAAATGGTAGATCAATGCCATGAGCATGACAATATTCAATCTCTGCTTCACGGGAATCCATGCCCCATCTGTCATCTCTCCATGGTGCAATAACCTTGATATCTGGAGCTAAAGCCTTGATGCCAAGCTCAAAACGAATCTGATCATTGCCCTTACCTGTTGCGCCGTGACAGATTGCAACGGCTTCTTCCTTACGAGCAATCTCTACAAGGCGCTTGGCAATACCAGGACGTGCCATAGCAGTTCCCATTAAGTATTTGTGCTCATAGATGGCACCAGCCTGTACGCAAGGCATGATATAGTCGTCACAGAATTCATCGACGATATCTTCGATATAGAGCTTGGATGCGCCAGACAGCTTGGCTCTCTCTTCCAGTCCGTCTAATTCCTCTCCCTGTCCGCAATCGATGCAGCAGCAGATGACATCATAGTCATAAGTTTCCTTGAGCCAAGGGATAATAGCAGTAGTATCCAGTCCGCCAGAATAGGCAAGTACAACCTTCTCTTTCATAATCTCTTTCCTTTCTGTTTGCTTTTCTTTTTGGAAAAACCTTCTTGCAACAATATATCCTATTTCTATTACTGGTGCAAGTGAAAAAATATACAATAGAAGTGAATAAAAGTTACATTTATTATGCAATATACCGTTGAAAACGCTAGGGTGTATATGTATAATTATGCAGTAACGTGAATACAAATATTCAGAAAATGATAAGACTTTCATCTTTATATAAAGAAGGTTATACTTGATTCAGTGAGTTTTGAGAAGAATATGGAAGGACATAAGTATGGTCAGAATTGGAATTATTGGTTCAACTGGTTATGCAGGAGCAGAGCTGGTTCGAATCCTACTTAATCATAAGGAAGCAGAGATTAAATGGTATGGCTCGCGTAGTTATGTAGATGAGAATTATGCGGACATTTATCGTAATATGTTTGAACTTGTAGATGCGAAGTGCCTTGATGACAATATGGCTGAGCTTGCAGAGAAAGTGGATGTTATCTTCACAGCAACGCCACAGGGCTATCTTGCAGGAGTACTTACCGAGGAGATCTTGTCCAAGGTCAAGGTAATTGATCTATCTGCGGATTATCGTATCAAGGATGTTAAGACATATGAAGAATGGTATAAGATTGAGCACAAGTCGCCAGAACTGATTTCACAGGCTGTATATGGCCTCTGTGAAGTGAATCGTGAGGAAATCAAGAAGACTCGCCTGGTTGCAAATCCTGGTTGTTATACCACTTGCTCCATTCTGACAGCTTATCCACTAGTGAAGGAAGGATATATTGACGCTAATACTTTGATTATCGATGCCAAGAGTGGTACGACTGGAGCAGGACGTGGTGCCAAACTTCCTAATCTCTATTGTGAGGTCAATGAGAATATGAAGGCATATGGTGTGACAAGCCATAGGCATACACCGGAGATCGAAGAGCAGCTTGGATATGCGGCAGGAGAAGAGATTATGGTTTCATTTACCCCGCACTTATCGCCAATGAACCGAGGCATACTTGCCACAGAATACGCATCACTGAAGAAGGTACCTCTTCCAGATGGAAGCATCGGCTATCCTACTGAGGAGATGCTGCGAGCTGCCTACGAGAAGTATTATAAGGATGAGAAGTTTGTTCGCGTGTTGCCGCCTGATGTCTGCCCAGAGACCAAATGGGTCGAAGGAAGCAATTTTGTCGATGTGAATTTCAAGATTGATAAGAGAACGAACAGAGTTGTTATGATGGGCGCCCTTGATAACTTAGTAAAGGGAGCCGCTGGACAGGCAGTTCAGAATATGAATTTGATTTGTGGATTTGAGGAAACTGAGGGACTGAATTTGGTTCCTATGTTCCCATAGAAATAGAGGGAGATAATAATGGACGTAAAAGTGCGTACCATGACAATAGAGGATTTTGAAGAGGTACATGATCTTTGGATGCATATTCATAAATTTGCAATCCGAAGCATCGATGATTCCTATGAAGGAGTGAAGCGCTTTCTCACCCGAAACCCAGGCAATTCGGTTGTGGCAGAGGTGGATGGAGAGATTGTTGGCTCAATCCTATGCGGTCATGACAGCAGAAGGGCCTGCTTCTATCACGTATGCGTACGAGAGGATATGAGACGGCGAGGTATTGGCAAGAAGATGGTGACCTATGCCATGCGAATCTTGCAGGAAGAACAGGTAAATAAGATTAGTCTTGTGGCCTTCAAGGACAATGAGATTGGTAATCAGTTTTGGAATGGAGAGGGTTGGACCATTCGTGAGGACTTGAACACGTATGACTTCATTTTGAATGAGGAAAATATTACCCGCTTCAATCAATAGGAGGATAAAAGAATGAAGATTATTGATGGTGGAGTGACAGCTCCAGCAGGCTTTTTGGCTTCGCATACTGCGGCAGGGATTAAGTATAAGGATCGAGATGATATGGCGCTTGTTCGTTCAGAGGCACCATGTAAGGCAGCAGGTACATTTACCAGAAATGTTGTAAAGGCTGCACCGGTTCTCTTTGATCGAGAAGTTGTGGATTCTGGACGGGATGTATATGCGATTGTCTGCAATGCAGGAATTGCCAATGCATGTACTGGTGAAGAGGGCTTCTCCTATTGCAGGAAGACTTCTGAGAAGGTATCAAAGGAACTGTCCATCCCAGAGGGGACAACTCTTGTTGCATCTACTGGTGTGATTGGTATGCAGCTTCCGATGGATCGTATTGAATCTGGCATAGAGGCAATGGCAGGAAATCTCTCTGACACCAGAGAGGCGGCAAACCTTGCGGCAAGAGCGATTATGACGACAGATACCAAGCCAAAGGAATGTGCTGTCACGATTGAATTATCGGGGAAGACAGTCACAATTGGAGGTATGTGTAAGGGCTCTGGTATGATTCATCCGAATATGTGCACGATGTTATCTTTTGTGACGACAGATTGTGCCATTTCTCATGAGATGCTGCAGCTTGCACTGAGTAAGACTGTGGATGATACCTATAATATGATTTCTGTTGACGGAGATACTTCGACGAATGATACCTGTCTTCTGCTTGCGAATGGTCTTGCAGGAAATGAGCTGATTACGTCAGAGGGCGTGGATTTCGACCTCTTCGTAGAGGCTCTTATGGAAGTGAATCGTACGCTGGCCAAAATGATGGCAGGAGATGGAGAAGGTGCGACGGCATTATTCGAAGTTCAGGTTCTTCATGCTGCAAGCGTAGAGGAGGCTAAGATCTTAAGTAAATCCGTGATTACATCATCCCTAACCAAGGCTGCAATCTATGGCCATGATGCGAATTGTGGCAGAATCCTATGTGCACTTGGTTATGCAGGAGTGGATTTTGATCCGTCGAGAGTGGATATTACTCTTACAAGCGTAAATGGCACGATCCTTACAGCTAAGGATGGCGTGCTTCTGTCCTTTGATGAAGAACTTGCGACGCACGTACTATCTGCAGATGCGGTTACTTGTATCTGCGATATGAAGATGGGAGACGCTGAAGCAACAGCCTGGGGATGCGATTTGACACATGAATATGTATCCATTAATGCAGATTACAGATCATAAGAGGTGAGAAAATGGAACAGCAGAATATGCAGGAAGTATTAGATAAGGCAGAGGTCCTAATCGAGGCTCTTCCTTATATACAGAGATTTAACCGCAAGATTATCGTTGTTAAGTACGGCGGTTCAGCTATGGTAGATGAGCATCTGAAGCGACAGGTGATTCAGGATGTGACCCTGCTTAAGCTGGTAGGCTTTAAGCCAATTATCGTACATGGTGGCGGTAAGGAAATCAGTAAATGGGTAGAGAAGACCGGCATGGAGCCTGAGTTCATTAATGGCCTTCGTAAGACCGATGCTGCAACCATGGAGATTGCAGAGATGGTACTTAACCGCGTGAATAAGTCTTTGGTTAGTATGGTGCAGGAACTTGGAGTTCTCTCTATTGGAATTAGTGGTAAGGATGGAGAGCTTCTGAAGGTAGATAAGAAGCTATCCAATGGTCAGGATATTGGCTTTGTTGGAGAGGTGAAGGAAGTGAATCCTAAGATTCTCTTTGATCTTCTTGAGAAGGATTTCCTGCCAATTGTCTGTCCAATTGGAATTGATGATGATTATAATACATACAATATCAATGCAGATGATGCTGCTTGTGCGATTGCAAAGGCAGTAAATGCCGAGAAACTTGCCTTCCTTACAGATATCGAGGGTGTCTACCGTGATTTTGAGGACAAGTCATCTCTGATTTCTGAGCTTACAGTATCAGAAGCCAGAAAACTGATTGAGGATGGAATTGCAGGCGGCGGTATGATACCAAAGCTTAATAATTGTATTGATGCCATCGACAATGGAGTATCGAGAGTGCATATCCTAGATGGCAGAATTGCTCATTGTCTGTTGCTTGAGATCTTCACCAATAAGGGTATTGGAACTGCCATTCTAAGTGATGTTGAGGAGAAATATTACCATGAATAAAGAAGAATATATATCCCTTGCTGAGGATAATTTATTTCACGTATATAATCGTTTTCCAGTAGTGTTTGATCATGGAAATGGAACAAGACTCTATGATATCGATGGCAAGGAATATCTTGATTTCGCATCGGGTATTGGTGTTATGGCATTCGGTTATGGCGATGCAGATTATGAACAGGCTCTTACAGACCAGATTCATAAGATTACTCATACATCGAATCTCTATTATCATGTTCCTATGATTGAGGCAGCTGCTAAGGCAACAAAGGCAGCGGGTATGGACAAGGTCTTCTTTACGAATTCTGGAGCAGAGGCAATCGAGGGAGCAATCAAGGTTGCCAAGAAATATGCCTATCTAAGGGATGGCTTTGCAGGACACGAGATTATTGCCATGGAGCATTCCTTCCATGGAAGAACAGTAGGAGCCCTTTCTCTTACTGGGACGGATCATTATAGAGATCCATTCTATCCTCTGATGGATGGAGTTAGATATGCCACCTTTAATGATCTTGATTCGGTGAAGAATCTGGTAAATGATAAGACCTGCGCCATTATCATGGAGACGGTTCAGGGTGAAGGTGGTCTATATCCAGCTGATGAAGCCTTCCTTCAGGGAGTGAGAAAGCTCTGCGATGAGAAGGATATCTTACTTATCCTGGATGAGATTCAGTGTGGTATGGGAAGAACAGGTTCTATGTTTGCATTTGAGCAGTATCATGTGCTACCGGATATTCTAACCTCTGCCAAGGCTCTTGGTGCTGGAGTTCCGGTAGGAGCCTTCTTCGTGACGGAGCGTATTGCCAAGGCATCCCTTACTCCAGGAGACCATGGCACAACCTATGGAGGTAATCCACTTGTCTGTGCGGCTGTTAGTAAGACTATGGACCTTATGGAAGAGAGAGACATCGTAGGACATGTAAGGGAACTGACACCATATCTTGAAGAGAAGCTGGATTCTCTGGTGACAAAGTATGACTTTGTAACAGGACGACGTGGCATGGGATTTATGCAGGGACTGGTTCTTACAATTCCTGTTGGAGATGTGGTGAAGGCAGGACTTGAAGATGGAATCGTCCTTCTGTCCGCAGGATCAGATGTGCTTCGTATGCTGCCACCACTTGTAATCACGAAGGATGACATTGATCTTGCTATATCGAAGCTTGATGCAATCTTTACAAAAATGAAATAAATTTGAAACACTCTTGTAAACAGTATTTCTTTTCGCTAAAATTGTCCCTAGGACAATAGAGCCTCCAATCGATTTTGATTAGGAGGATGATGATGAAGAGAATATTAGTTGCAGGAGTGTTTCTTTTTTTCTGCCTGTCGTTTTGCGCCTGCGGGGAGACTTCTTATTTTGAGGACATGAGTGAACTTGAGGAAGTGGAACTATCTGGCGAGGATAGCGAGGAGATGGGAGAAGTAGCGCTGGAAGAGTCGACTACTCTTTGGTATGTACAAGTATCTGGAGCAGTGAAGACGCCAGGCGTTTATGAGCTTCCGGAGAATTCGAGGGTCTATCAGGCTATTGAGGCAGCAGGAGGCTTGCTTTCTACGGCAGACGATTCTACCCTGAATCAGGCAGCCTTTCTTACGGATGGGCAGAAGATTCATATCAAGACCAAGGGAGAAGCAGAGGAGGAAGCCGAAGAGGATGATGGTCGGGTTGACTTGAATAAGGCCAGTCTATCGGACCTTATGACATTGCCGGGAATCGGCCAATCCAAGGCTGAGGCTATCATTTCCTATCGAGAGGAACATGGGGCCTTCACATCCTGCGAGGAGCTTATGAATATCTCTGGAATCAAGGAGGGAGTCTATAATAAGATTTCTTCTTCTATTAAGGTGAATTAAGGAGTAAATCATGTCTAAGAAGGTACTGGTTGTTGATGATGAGAAGTTAATTGTTAAGGGAATCCGCTTTAGTTTAGAGCAGGATGGCATGTCTGTTGACTGCGCTTATGATGGCGAAGAAGCATTCCAGATGGCATCAACGAACAGCTATGACATGATACTTTTGGATGTGATGCTTCCTAAGATGGATGGTTTTGAGGTCTGTCAGAGAATTCGTGAATTCTCTAATGTTCCAATCGTGATGCTTACTGCTAAGGGCGACGATATGGACAAGATCCTGGGTCTTGAATATGGCGCAGATGATTATATTACCAAGCCATTTAATATCTTAGAGGTGAAGGCCAGAATTAAGGCAATCATGCGTCGAACAGCTGTCGCTAAGACAGAAGAAGCAAGCTCTATTATTACGAGTGGTGATGTGACCCTTGATCTTGACAGTAGGGGACTTAAGATTCTTGATCGAGAGATCAATCTTACCAGCAAGGAATTTGACATGCTTCACCTTCTTGTTACAAATCCAGGCAAGGTCTATGGCAGAGATGCTCTGCTTCATGAGATTTGGGGCGACGATTATCCAGGAGATGCGAGAACGGTTGATGTACATGTGCGTCGTCTTCGTGAGAAGATTGAACCGAATCCTTCGGAACCTCGATATGTTCATACCAAATGGGGTGTTGGATATTATTATCAGAGATAGAGGTGTCTCATGCTTTCTTCCATTCGTTTCTTTTTTCAGAGCCTTAGATGGCGCATTTTTATACTAATCACAGTGATAGGAATCCTGCCAGCAGTAGCCTTATCAGCAGGATTTCTATATGTCTATGAGCTTCAGTCCGTGCGAAGCGATGTCACCGCTCTTACGGCAGAGGCTGATCTTCTTAATACCCAGATTCTGACAAGTGGATATTTGGTTGCACCAGACAGCGAATCAGTAGAGCTTGAACTCTCTACC
The DNA here is from genome assembly GCA_963661945.1 of Lachnospiraceae bacterium. Lineage (GTDB taxonomy): Bacteria > Bacillota > Clostridia > Lachnospirales > Lachnospiraceae > CAVLDP01. The sequence goes on along the minus strand of CAVLDP010000004.1, from coordinate 48,784 downwards.
TTGAGCAATGCCTATTCTGGTCGAATTATGGTGCTTAATTCTAACCTTAATGTAGTAAAGGATACTTATAATCTGGATGAGGGGCGAGTACTTATCTGGGAGAATGTCATTCGTGCTGCCAAGGGAGAATCGACGTCATTTTATGATGCCAGTAATCATTTCCTCACTGTTACGGTACCTATTATCAAGGATAAGGAGGACGCTAGCGTAGAGGGAGTTCTCCTCATTAATAAATCAACAGATTATATTGCGCAGAATCTTGATTTCCTCCGGGGGCTGCTTCTTGAGGTTCTCCTGATTGAGGGAATACTTGTAATCGTTCTTGCACTGATTATGAGCTCCTCTATGGTGCACCCATTTCATGCAATCTCTGTGCAGATTGACCAGGTGAAGAATGGTGTAACGGATTCTTCTCTGCAGGAGACCAAGTATGCAGAGCTGAATGAGGTCATTGACAAATTTAATGGCTTTATGGATCAGATGCAGTTAATCGATAATTCCAGACAGGAGTTTGTGTCGAATGTGTCACATGAGCTTAAGACACCACTTACATCCATGAAGGTATTAGCGGATAGTCTAAATTCCATGGAGGATGCTCCCCTTGAACTCTATCAGGAATTTATGATGGATATTGGTGCAGAGATCGATCGTGAGACTCAGATTATTAATGATCTACTTTCTCTTGTGAAGCTGGATAAGTCTGGAGCGGCTCTTACTATTACGCCTGTGAATCTGAATGAAATGTTAGAACTTCTGCTTAAGAGGCTGAAGCCTATCGCTGAGGACCAGCAGATAGAGCTTGTGCTTGAGAGCTTTCGTCCGGTAACGGCAGAGGTGGATGAGGTGAAGTTCTCACTTGCTATCATGAATCTTGTGGAAAATGGCATCAAATACAATAATCCAGGTGGATGGGTTCATGTTTCTGTGAATTCGGATCATCAGTATGCTTATATACAGGTAGAGGACTCAGGAATGGGTATTCCAGAAGAATCTCTGGAATATATCTTTGAGAGATTCTACCGAGTGGATAAGTCTCATTCGAGAGAGATCGGTGGAACAGGCCTTGGACTTGCAATTACGAAGAATGCCATATTGCTGCACCATGGAGAGATTAAGGTGCATAGTACGCTTGGCTCAGGTACGACTTTTAGCATTCGTCTTCCACTGAGTTATATTGAGGAGGTGGGCTAGGATGAAGAAGAGAATATCATTTCTTGTGTGCATAATTCTGGTGCTATCTTCCTTATTCCTGACATCATGTGGCAAGGAGAAGCTAGAGGTATACGATTATACTCTCTATCAGATGAATACAGAGGGGACAGCCCTCTATGAGGTTGGATATAATACGGATACCTCTGACAAGGAAGAACTGGCGATGGAGCTCATAAACCAGCTCTATATTGGATCTGAGAATGCAGATTATACCAATTCCCTTCCGAGCAATCTTACTGTGAAGTCTCTTAGCATAGATGGCCAGATTTTAACGATTTCTTGGGGAATTGAATACAAGAACCTAACTGGAACTTCTGAGATTTTGGCACGTGCAGCAGTTGTGCAGACCATGCTTCAGATTCCAGAGATTTATGCTGTGACATTTCTTATAGAAGGAGAGCCACTTCTGGATAGTAGCGGCAGTAGAGTTGGTATCATGAATTCAGATACCTTTATACAGTACCTTGGAGAGGATAATAGGGACCAGGAGACTAAGCTTGTTCTCTATTATAGTTCTTCCGATGGACAGTCACTGGTGAAGGAAGAGAGAAGCGTGAATTATAATACCAACACACCGCTTGGTAGAGTCGTGCTTGAGTATCTGTCAGCAGAACCTGAGACGGAAGGTGCAAAGCCGATTTTGTCATCGAATGCAACCGTGAAATCACTTGCAATCTCAGATGGCACCTGTTATTTGACATTGGACTCTTCCTTCCAGAGCCAGAGCGAAGTGACTCAGAATGTGGTGATTTACGGAATTGTTAATTCCTTAACAGAACTTGATGGCGTGTCCAAGGTAAAGTTTACGATAGATGGAGATCTGACGGATATGGCCTTGCAGTTTCAGCAGATGGACAGTGTCTATGAGCGGGATTTAACACTAGTACAATAGACAAATAGGAGTATTTATGACTGGAAGATATTTATGCCAGGTAGGCATTCTATTTCTTCTGGGATTATTGTTTTGGCAATCTAAGAACCCTCTAGCAATTTTGCTAGGGGGATTTTTTGCTTTTATGGTAATTCGTAAGATGAAGGAAGTGAGAAGGAAGGCATTTGTCAGAGGCATGGCAGTCCTTATGGCGACGGGCTTTCTTTTGGGATGCTATATCTCTTATCAGGATGTAAAGAGGATAAGCCTTTGGGAAGAAATGGATTTGAGTACGGAATATACCTGCTATGGAGAGGTGATAGGGAAGAATTGGAAGAATGACCGTATGGTCTATACCTTGTCTTCTGTAACATCGGATCAGGGGATGGATCTTGGCAAGATTATATTCTATCAAGATGCAGATATTCTATCGATTGGAGATCGGGTAAGGATTGAGGCGTCGCTTCTTCCCTTTTCTCAGGCGACAAATGAGGGCTCTTTTGACGAGAAATCATTTTATAGAAGTCAGGGCTATAGCTATAAGGTCTATGAGGGAGAGGTCCGAGTAATTGAGCGGGAGAGCATTTCTATTCGAGAATGGCTCTATCGCCTAAGGAGAGCGCTATTTCTAGCGCAGGCAGACTATCTTCCAGGGGAAGAAGCTGGAATACTATCAGCTATTACAATTGGAGAGAAGGAGAATCTGTCCATTGAGGCGAAGGATTTATTTTCCATGTCTGGACTTTCTCACATTCTGGCTATTTCTGGACTTCATGTCTCTGTTGTTGGACTTGGGATTTATAACTTCCTTAGAAAAAGGGGGATGAGCTATCTTACAAGTGGAAGTATTGGAGGAATACTCGTACTCTGTTACGGAAATATGTGTGGCGGTTCCGTTTCTGCAAATCGGGCAGTGGGGATGTTTCTCCTTAGCGTGATCGCAAATGTCTTCGGTATGACCTATGATTCCCTAACAGGTCTTATGTTTATGGCTTTTCTTACCTTGGTATCAAATCCATCCTATCTTACTTATTCCGGCTTTCAATTTTCTTATCTTGCAGTGCTTGGCCTTCTAATTTTTGCTTCTCCTCTTAAGGATACTTATGAGTCCTATTGCAAGAAGAGATATACAGATACGCATATCATGAAGAAGGGACACACCTTTCATCTTTCACTTCGGCAGAGGATCGTATCTTCTGTAATCTTTTCCTTTGGTATACAGATATTTACCATTCCACTCGTTTTGAATCAATACTATGTATTGCCGACTTATGTGATACTTCTTAACCTGATTCTTCTGCCGACGGTCGGGGTCCTTCTTGGCCTTGGATTGCTTGGAAGCTTTGCAGGCCTTCTTGGACCATGGTTTGGCCCAAGGCTTTGCTTCAGGCTCTGTCATTATTTCCTATATATCTATGAAGTACTTGCGGATGCATCGCTTCACCTTCCGGCATCGCGCTTAATTCTAGGGCACAGGTCGAAAAGCTTTCTTATTATCTATTATCTCATTATTCTTGCAGTGATTCTGCTTCGAAGAAAAGGGGCGAAATATTTCATTCCTCCATTTCTTATCCTGTTTCTTCTCTTATTCTTTCCTACTGAGAAAGAGATGGAACTTGATATGCTTGATGTGGGACAGGGTGATGGAATTTATATTCATACCAGTGGAGATATGGATGTTTTTGTAGATGGAGGGAGTACGTCCGTTACATCAGTAGGGCGGTATCGCATTCTTCCATTTCTACAATATAAGGGAATTCAGAAAATCGATTATTGGATTCTCACGCATCCAGATCTTGACCATATTAGTGGTTTCCTCGAGGTGGTGGAGCAGGATTATAAGGTAGATACGCTTATTTTGGCGGAGGCAATAGAGCGGGACGAGAACTATGAGGAGATCCTGAATGCAGCGAAAACTCATGGTATTGAGATCCTATATATGTCTACAGGGCAGAAGCTATCGGATGGAGGTGCTTCCTTTCTATGTCTCTATCCAAGCGCGTCTTGTAAGGTGGAAGGGGCAAATGAGAAGAGTCTGGTTCTCTACTACAAGGATCAGGAGACTTCTGTTATTCTAACGGGTGATATGTCGATGGATCAGGAGGAGGAAGTGCTTGAGATGGGTCGAAGGATTGGTATAAGCACGCTAACAATTCTTAAGGTGGCTCATCATGGCTCAAAAAGTGCGACATCTGGGCTCTTTCTTGATGAACTTATGCCGAAATATGCCTTTATTTCTGCTGGTCAGAATAATTCCTACGGCCATCCGGCAGATGAGGTTGTAGAGCGAATTCAAAATGCTGGAAGCAAGATATACTGTACCATTTCCTGTGGCAGAATCCGCTATACGAGAGATGGAATTGATACATTCGTTGAAATAAACTAGAAGAACCTCTACAATGGAAGGATGTAGGAGGAGAAAGCGATGGAGATATTGCTTGATACAGTAGAGGAATTAGAGCTTAATGCAAAGCTTTCTCGACTTATTAGAGATCCCAAGGTACAGGAAATGAAGCATTATATACAGCATGGCAATGTGACAACTTATGAGCATGCCAAATCGGTAACCCGAATGTGCTTCTATTTGAATCGCCGATTTCATTTGCATGCAGATGAGGATGCACTGATTCGAGGCGCCATGCTACATGATTTCTATCTCTATGACTGGCATGACGGGAAGCTGATTCGCAAAATTCATGGCTTTCAGCATCCTAGAATTGCCAGAGAGAATGCAGTACAATATTTTGATATTACTATTCGAGAGCAGAAGATGATACAGTCTCATATGTGGCCTCTTACCATTGCGAGGATTCCGACGAATCGCGAGGCCTGGATTCTCTGCTTTGCGGATAAGTACGTATCTACACATGAGACCCTTTTTTGCAGGGATGATGGTTAATCAGGAGAGAGTTATGTGGCTTAGTAAGTATTTTGTTTATTTTATATTCTTTAGCTTCTGCGGTTGGCTCTATGAGACAATCTATGCGCTGCTTACCACGAAGAAGTGGAATAATCGAGGTTTCCTATTTGGACCTATTTGTCCAATCTATGGAGTTGGCGCAGATGCCATTATTGGAATTTCTAATCTTTTCTCGATGTATGCCGCAAAAGGAGAGGTTTCCTACACCTGGTGGCAGATTTTCCTTATTTCCTTCTTCGGAAGCTTTGTGCTGGAATATGTGACCAGCTTCGTGCTTGAGAAGCGTTTTCATGCAATCTGGTGGGATTATTCCAAGGTGCCATTTAATATTCATGGCAGAGTCTGCCTTCCGGCATCCTTAGGATTTGGCCTGGCGGGAGATTTTGTGGTCTATGTCGTGGCTCCACATACAGTTAATATGACTTATTTTGTTCCACCAATTGTGATGGAATTTCTGAGCCTGATTCTTATGGCGCTTTTTGCTGCAGATTTGACTCTGACAGTGGTTTCACTGACCGAATTCGAGCGCTTTGTTGTAGAATGGGATCAGAGAGTTACCAGTTATATGGAAGAATTTGTAGAAGGAATCCAGGAGAAGACGCAGGATTTGTCACAGAGATTGCTTGAAGAGAAGGAACGCGTGACGCTTGATGGAGCCAGACAGCTGATTGATTCAACAAGTGATGCGTATCGCTCTGCTCTTTACCGCGTACGCAATTTCAAACATCCGAGGATTGAGAGTCATCGGATGGAGGTAATTCTAGAGGAACTTAAGAAGCGTAAGAACAAATAAATGGATATTATATGAAGCAGATACTATCAGATATTAAGACGGGACAACTGAAGAATATATACTTGCTCTACGGTAAGGAGGATTATCTGAAGAGACAGTATCGCGATAAGTTGATCAAGGCGATTCTGCCTGAGGGAGATACGATGAATCTATCTTCCTTTGAGGGAGACTCGGTGAATCCATCGGAACTCATACAAATCTCGGAGACGCTTCCATTCTTCGCAGAGCGAAGAGCGATTGTGGTCCTTAATTCTGGATTTTTCAAGTCTGGTCAGGAAGAGCTATGTAAGTATTTTGAACATATCCCAGAGACCAGCTTTTTTATCTTCGTTGAGAAGGAGGCTTCCGCTAAGACCAAACTCTTCAAGTTGGTTAAGAATCTGGAGTGCGCCTACGCATGTGACTTTGAGAAGCCAGATGCTACAGATCTTATGCGGTGGGGACAGAGTAAGCTTAAGGCTGAGGGACTCAGCATTACAAGACCTGCCTGGCAGGAATTTATGATTCGAACGAATTCGACTGAGGAATCTAATATGGAATTCATGGATCAGGAGCTTCGCAAGCTGATGTCCTATTGCTACGGAAGAGAGGTTATTGAGATTGAGGATGTGAAGGCAATCTGTTCTGGTCAGACAGAAGGCAAGATCTTTGATCTCATGAGTGCAATCTCGACAAAGAATACAGACCTTACGATGAAGCTCTATAGGGATATGCTAGAGACCAAGGAAGCACCACTTAGGATTCTTGCGATGATTGAACGTGAATTCCGTCAGATTCTGGTGATTAAGACCATGGATGCAGATCACATGGATCTTGCATCGATTGCTTCAACAGTAGGAAGCCCGGATTGGGCGGTTCGTAGAAAGCTGGATCTTGCGAGACGTATGCCATATGACAGGGTAGAGGGTGCGCTAAAGAAGGCATGCGACTACGAAGAGAGAGTGAAGAGCGGTAGGCTCGAAGACACAATGGCAGTAGAATTATTCATTATGCAATTTGCCAAATAAAGAAAAAAGAACCTGGTCGGTTTGACGGTACCGACCAGGTTCTTCTTATGAATTCTCTAATGTTAATTAAGCAATAGAATTAACAAGCTTGGTAAGACGAGATACCTTACGAGCAGCGTTGTTCTTGTGGAAGATTCCCTTAGAGCAAGCCTTCTCGATCTCAACAGTTGCTGTATGAAGAGCAGCCTCTGCAGCAGCCTTGTCATTATTAGCAACAGCTGTCTCGACATTCTTGATGCAAGTCTTAACCTTAGACTTGATGGATTTATTTCTTGCAGCCTTAGTCTCGTTAACTAAGATTCTTTTCTTTGCAGACTTGATGTTAGCCAATCTGTACACCTCCAATGTAATCGAATAATTATTTAATATTAAATCTATGATTCTGTTACATTGTAGCCGGACACGGACAGTTCAATGTAAACATACCTTGATATTGTATTCTCCATCCATTGATTTGTCAACACTTTATTTATCCTTTGTTGAATTTACCCCTATAATCTGCTATTCTTTGAGTGCATATTAAGTAGAAGAAGTGAGGAAGAATTTTGAGTATAGATCAGAGCAAAATCCGTAATTTTTGTATTATCGCCCACATCGATCATGGCAAGTCAACTCTGGCAGATCGTATGATTGAGATGACAGGCCTTCTGACTGAGCGAGAGATGCAGTCCCAGGTCTTAGACAATATGGAACTCGAGCGTGAGAGAGGTATTACGATCAAGTCTCAGGCTGTTCGACTGATTTATAAGGCTAAGGATGGACAGGAATATATCTTTAATCTTATTGATACGCCAGGACATGTGGACTTTAATTATGAGGTCTCAAGAAGTCTGGCAGCCTGCGATGGGGCAATACTTGTAGTAGATAGTGCACAGGGAATTGAGGCACAGACTCTTGCCAATGTCTACCTTGCCATTGACCATGATCTGGAGGTTCTTCCTGTAATTAATAAGATTGATCTGCCGAGTGCAGATCCAGACCGCGTTGTGGAAGAGATTGAGGATGTTATCGGAATTGAGGCAGAAGGCGCACCTAGGATTTCTGCTAAGACAGGATTGAATGTAGAGGATGTCTTAGAACAAGTGGTAACGAAGCTTCCTGCACCTTCCGGAGACCCTGAGGCTCCACTTGCTGCTTTGATTTTCGACTCTCTATATGATGCTTATCGCGGTGTTATTATCTTCTGCAGAATCAAAGAAGGAAGTGTAAAGGCAGGAGATCGAATCCGCATGATGGCAACGGGCGCAGAGGAAGATGTTGTTGAGGTTGGCTATTTCGGAGCAGGACAGTTTATCGCTTGCGATGAGCTGTCTGCTGGTATGGTAGGCTATATCACTGCCAGCATCAAGAATGTCAAGGATACGCGTGTTGGTGATACAGTCACGAATGCTATAAGACCATGCGCTGAGCCGCTTCCTGGTTATAAGAAGGTGAATCCTATGGTTTACTGCGGACTCTATCCAGCTGATGGCGCCAGATATGGAGATTTAAGAGATGCCCTGGAGAAGCTTCAGCTAAATGATGCGGCACTTCAATTTGAAGCAGAGACATCGATTGCGCTTGGTTTTGGCTTCCGCTGCGGTTTTCTTGGACTTCTTCATCTGGAGATTATCCAGGAGAGACTGGAGAGAGAATATAATCTGGATCTGGTTACGACAGCACCAGGCGTTGTATACCGTGTACATAAGACAGATGGAAGTATGATTGAACTTACCAATCCGTCGAATTTGCCGGATCCATCTGAGATTGATTATATGGAGGAGCCAGTTGTCGATGCCGAGATCATGGTGACCAAGGAATACATCGGAGCAATCATGGATCTATGTCAGGAGAGACGTGGCGAATACGTATCCATGGAATATATGGAAGAAAACCGTGCTCTGATTAAGTATGTTCTTCCTCTGAATGAGATTATTTATGACTTCTTTGATGCGCTGAAATCCAGATCCAGGGGTTATGCTTCCTTTGATTATGAGATGAAGGGTTATATGAAGTCTGACCTTGTGAAGCTTGATATTCTAATTAACAAAGAGCCAGTGGATGCCCTTTCCTTTATTGTATTTAGCGGTACTGCATACGACAGAGGACGTAAGATGTGTGAGAAGCTGAAGGGAGAGATTCCAAGACACCTCTTTGAGATTCCGATTCAGGCAGCGGTGGGGAATAAGGTAATTGCCAGAGAGACGGTGAAGGCAATGCGAAAGGATGTCCTCGCCAAGTGCTACGGTGGTGACATTTCTCGTAAGAAGAAGCTTCTTGAGAAGCAGAAGGAAGGAAAGAAGCGAATGAGGCAGGTGGGCAATGTAGAGATTCCACAGGAGGCCTTTATGAGCGTTCTTAAGTTAGACGAGGACTAAGGAGAATTGAATGGCTGAAAACTGGATGCTTCATGCAAAACGGGCTGATTTCAAGGCATTATCCAAGAAGTATGACATAGATCAGGTAGCTTGTCGCATTATGGTGAATCGTGGAGTTAAGGAGGAGGACTTCGAGGAATATCTGAATCCGTCCAGGCAGATGCTCTTCGATGGGAGAATGCTTCTTGATGCAGAGAAGACGGTTCGCCTTCTTCTGGAGGAGATTTCTCTCTCGCATAAGATTCGTGTTATTGGCGATTATGATATTGATGGTGTGACGGCAACTTATATCCTTGTGACAGCTCTTAGAAATGTTGGGGCATCTGTCGATTATGCAATCCCTCATAGGATTGAGGATGGTTATGGACTGAATGTTCGTATGGTCGAGGATGCTGTTGCAGCTGGAATTGACTGTATTATCACCTGCGATAATGGAATTGCGGCCAGGGATGCCATAGCATATGGTAAGGAAAGAGGAGTCCGGATGTTGATTACAGACCATCATCAGGTTCCTTTCGAAGAAATTGATGGTCAGATCAATTATATTCTGCCGGATGCAGATGCCATTGTGAATCCACATCAGGCGGCTTGCCAGTATCCTTATCCGGATATTTGTGGTGCGGTAGTGGCCTGGAAGATAGCCGCTATCCTCTACGAGGAAGCCCACGCTTCTGCAGATGCATTCTCATTTTTGGATGTAGCTGCTATTGCAACTGTTGGTGATGTCATGCCGCTTCAAGGGGAGAATCGTGTGATTGTATCTCTTGGACTTGAAGCGATTAGACAGACGAAAAATGCAGGATTATCTGCACTTATTCAGGCAACGAAATTAAACCGTGATTCAATTTCTGCTTATCATATCGGATTTGTGCTTGGCCCATGTATTAATGCAAGTGGAAGATTAGAGACTGCATCCCTGGCAGTGGATCTTCTTCTTACAGAGGATTCCGGGGAAGCAATTCGTAAGGCAGAGGAACTGGTATCACTTAATGAAGAGCGCAAGGCTATGACCATGAAGGGCCTTGAGGATGCGATTCGTGTCGTGGAAGAAGAGGGCTTAGAGAAGGATCCGGTCTTGGTTGTCTATGTACCGGGACTTCATGAGAGCTTAGCAGGTATTGTGGCCGGAAGGCTCAAGGAGAAATACTATAAGCCTACTTATGTTCTTGCAGATGGGGACGGCATTGTGAAGGGCTCCGGCAGATCCATTCCAGCCTATAGCATGTTTGAACGTCTGCAGGAAGTCTCTGATTTGCTTCCGAAGTTCGGCGGACATCCTATGGCGGCGGGACTTTCTATTTCGGCAGAATCAGTGGACGAATTTCGTCGTAGATTAAATGAGAATGCATCTCTTACAGAAGATGACCTAAAGCGCAAGGTCATGATCGATATAAAGATGCCGCTTTCTTATATTTCTACGGATTTGGTTCAAGATCTGGCTAGACTTGAGCCATTCGGTAATGGCAATGAGAAGCCTGTTTTTGCAGAGAGCAATTGTAAGATACTTCGAGCTTCCTTCATTGGAAAAGAGAAGCAGTTTCTTAAGCTGTCACTGGATATTCCAGGAGAGAAGCCTATGGATGCCCTCTATTTTGGCGACACAGAGGCCTTTATTAATACGGTTATGGACAAATATTCTAAGAAGGCCTGGGAAGATACCCTTCTTGGAAGAGGTGGCATGATCGAGATGGCATTTACCTATTATCCACAGATTAATTCTTATATGGGACGACAATCCTTGCAGATTGTCATTGATAGTTACAGATAAGTCCTGGCAAATAGTTTGCATAAATTTCTTAGAATAGATAAAATTATCTTGTTTCGATAAAACATCAGGGATGTATGATAGAGAAGGAGGCTATTTTTAATGGCAATCAAGGAGAATTATTCATTTCAATCAGCAGATGATGCAAAGACAACCATTCATGCCGTGAAATGGTTACCAGAGGATGGCGATGTGAAGGCAGTTCTTCAGCTGAACCATGGTATGATTGAATATATTGAGAGATATACAGAATTCGCAGAGTTTTTGACAGAACGCGGATTTGCAGTTTTTGGACATGATCATATTGGTCATGGAGATTCTGTGGCAAGCGAGGCTGATTGGGGTATTATGCATACCAAGACACCTAGTGATACGGTTGTTGAGGATATGTTCTCAAACTACAAGATTGTGAAGGCAGCTTATCCAGATACACCATATTTCATCTTGGGACACAGCATGGGTTCCTATCTGCTTCGTAAGTTCTTGTCTGTAAAGGCTAAGGAACTTCAAGGAGTAAATGGTGCCATTATCATGGGTACTGGTACAGAGTCTGATGGCGCAATCAAGGCTGGTATGACAGTCTGCAAGCTCATCGCAGCATTTAAGGGATGGGATTATAAGTCAAGCATGGTGGCAGGACTTATGTATGGAGCTCCTTATAAGGGATATGATATCGATGGAACAAGTGATCATAGCAATAGCTGGCTTTCACGCAATGTGGAATCTGTCGATAAGTACTACTCTGATCCAAAGGACACATTTGCATTCTCACTGAATGGCTATCGCCTCTTGCTTGAGTGTACAGGCTTTGATAATAAGGCAGAGAATATCGCTGCAATGCAGAAGGATATGCCGCTTCTTGTGATTTCTGGTGCGGATGATCCAGTTGGTGGCCGCTCAGTTGGAACAACTGCTGCCTATGACAAGTTCGTAGCAGCTGGAATCTCAGATGTAACTCTGAAGCTTTTCGATAAGGATAGACATGAGATTCTAAATGAATTAGATCGTCGTGATGTATATCAGTTCATTTTCGATTGGATGACCGAGAGAATCTAGTGGTTTCGCGGGCTGATTTGTCGGATCAAATCACCTGCACCAAATAAAAAAGACCTGGAGCCTCTTCCTATGAATGTAGGAGAAGCTGCCAGGTCTTTTTGTTCGAATTCTATTGGTGAAGTTATTTATACTCGCTTGGACAGGAAGGCTAGAATCTTCCTTAGAAGGATGGTATCACCCTGTAAGGACTCTACCTTGCGTCGATTATCTTCGCTGAATCCGACGAGAGTATCGTGGTTTGCCTCGGACAAGTAGTCGATGATTCCGTCGATATCGGTCTTCGTATTCTTCGGGCAATGGATGTAGAAATGCTTGTTGCATGTGATATAGAGCGTGTAGCTTATGCTGAAATGATGCCAGAAGAACTTGTGCAGGGTAGAGTATTTGTAGATCCAAATCATTTCCTTGATTGGTACTACGGCAACACCGAAGTTACTTGTCTCAATGAAATAGTGCTCTGTAATGAACATATCATCGGTGGCAAGCTGGGGCAGAGTCTGCAGTTCTTCCTCAGCTTCAAGAAGCATCTTCTTCGGATTTCCATAGCAGGAGAGCTTTCGAATACTAGGCGCGGTAGCCGGCCAGGTTCGATAGATGGTGTAGCGGATGATGGAAATGATTGCATAGAGGAAGAAGACGATATAAAGCAGACAAAATAGCTTTGTCTTATAGTTCGTAGCATCTACCTCGCTTAGCATGTAGCGGGAAATGGTAGACCTGATACCGCTTTTGGTCCAATTTAGATCCTCGGACAGGGAATCAAGAAGTCGATCCATTGCGATGGAATCCTTTAGAATCTCTGCATGAAGGCTCAAGGACTCAATGGTTGGATTGCCTTGGTCGCATGTCTCCGGGTCAAGAAGCAGTATGATGCAGTTGTCATCCACCATAGTATAGTAATAGTAGCCGGTGGTTCTATCCAGCCACTGCTCGGTATAGCCGGTGAAATATAGTTTTGTCAGATCTATCGTAATATATGGATGATCCTCATCATAGAGCTCTGAGATACTCTTGGAGGAATCATATTCTGTTGGGAAAATCATGGATCCTACTGGATAGAATATGGCCAGTAGAATGAGAAGAGCCAGAAAGACAATTGGTGCAATCAGGCGGTTTGTATAGTAGGATTTGATACTATTTGTAATGTGATGGTTTAGATTCTCGTTCATGATTCTAAGTATAGGGATTTTTTCTTCTTATTTCAAACATTTTGCCCTCTTTTATGAATTCCAAATGAATTCAAAATATGTTACTATATATTAGATTGTCTAGAAGTTTTTTGGGAGTGAATATGGAGTCTTATAGTAGCTTCGCGGAAGTCTATGATATGTACATGGACAATGTGCCATACGATACCTGGTGCGAGAATGCAATTTCCATCTTGGATCGATACAAGGTGCCAAGAGAACTTGTCTGTGAGCTTGGCTGTGGTACAGGTAATATGACGAGCCGGCTGTCTGCAGCAGGCTTTGATATGATTGGTATTGATCGATCCACGGATATGCTCGATATCGCTATGGCCAAGGAATATGAGGAGTGCCTTGCAGAATCGGGACCATCTATTCTCTATCTGAATCAGGATATGAGAGAGTTTGAATTATTCGGAACTGTACGAGCAGTCGTATCCTTTTGCGATTCCATGAATTATATTACATCAAGGGAGGACCTCCTTCAGGTCTTTCGTCTTGTGAATAATTATCTGGATCCAGGCGGAATATTCCTCTTTGACATGAATACCAGGTATAAGTATACGGATATACTTTCCAACAATACTTTTGCAGAGAATAGAGAAGAGGGCTCCTTTATTTGGGAGAATACCTTTGATGAGGAGACCGGTGAGAATCTCTATGACCTGACTCTCTATATTGGCTTTTCTGATGAGGATGGAGAAGTCTACTATGAGAGATATGAAGAGGAACATGTGCAGAAGGCCTATGATAGTGAAGAGGTGATTTCTCTGCTGAATGAATCTGGGCTTCATTTCCTGGAAATGATTGATGCAGATACAATGGGACCAGTAAATGATACAAGTGAGAGAGTCTATTTCGTATCTTGTGAATGTAGTAAATAAGGATTAGGAGTATACAATGTCAGATTATATGGTTAGAGCGACGGCAGCGAATAATGAGATTCGCGCTTTTGCAATTTCATCAAGAGAATTAGTAGAGAAGGCAAGAAGTGCACATCTTACCACTCCTGTTGTAACGGCTGCTCTTGGCAGAATGTTATCTGGTGCAGCAATGATGGGCGTGATGATGAAGGGCGACAATGACCTTCTGACCCTTCAGGTGATCGGCGATGGCCCTCTTCAGGGAATCACTGTTACAGCGGATAGCAAGGGATGCGTCAAGGGCTTTCCGAATGTGGCTCAGGTTACAGTTCCTGACAAGTATGAGGGTAAGCTCGATGTAGGTGCTGCTATTGGAAATGGTTTTCTTCGCGTGATTCGTGATACTGGATTGAAGGAGCCATATGTGGGAACGGTAGAGCTTCAGACAGGCGAGATTGCTGAGGATTTGACTTATTATTTTGCTCAGAGTGAGCAGACACCATCGGCGGTAGGACTTGGCGTATTAATTGATACCGATTACACGGTAAGTCAGGCTGGAGGCTTTATTATCCAGTTGATGCCAGATACATCGGATGAGACCATTTCTAAGCTGGAGGAGAATATCAAGCATCTGGATTCTGTTACCAATATGCTGTCAAATGGTATGACACCAGAGATTATGTTAGATCAGGTTCTCTACGGCATGGGACTTGAGATCAAGGAGCGCATGGATTGCTCGTTTTCATGTGACTGCTCGAGAGAGCGCGTAGAGAAAAGTCTTGCATCTCTTAAGCCAACTGATCTTCAGGAGATGATTGAAGAGGGTAAGCCGATTGAGGTTCGCTGTGAGTTCTGTAATTCTACCTATGAATTCAGCGTGGATGATTTGAAGGAGATAATCAAATGAGAGATGGACTGCTCAAGGTAGCAGCTGTCACACCGAAGGTTACTGTGTGCGATGTGACATCTAATGTTAGAGAGATTAAGGACCACATGCATAAGTGCCATGAGCTTGGGGCGAAGATTACTGTCTTTCCAGAGCTTTGCCTGACTGGCTATTCCTGTCATGATATGTTCTATCAGGAGCTTCTGCTTACGAAGGCTATGGATGGTCTTCTTATGATAGCAGAGGAATCAAAAGCACTGGATGGAATTTATTTTGTGGGATTGCCATTTGTCTATCGTGGTAAGCTCTATAATGTCGCTGCAGCTGTGGCAAATGGAGAAATCCTCGGACTTGTTCCAAAGAGAAATCTTCCAAATTACAATGAATTCTATGAAGCAAGACAATTCACACCTGGGGTATATGAACCGGTTGAGGTTGAATTGCCGGATGGTTCCATCTGCCCTTTTGGTATGAACCAGCTCTTCACATCACCAGACATGCCAGAGCTTGTAATCGGAGTGGAACTATGTGAGGACCTCTGGACACCTAGTCCACCAAGCATAGATCATGCCTTGAATGGAGCTAATGTAATTGTAAACTTATCTGCTAGCAACGAGGTAACTGGGAAGAATCAGTATCGCCGAGAGCTTGTGGCGACCCAGTCAGCCAGACTATACGCAGGATATATCTATGCAAGTGCTGGCCCTGAGGAATCGACGCAGGACCTTGTATATTCCGGACATAATCTGATTGCTGAGTCTGGTCGTATCTTAGAGGAGAGCAGATTATTCTCAGAGGGCGCAATTCTTAGTGAACTTGATATTTCATTTATCAATCATAGAAGACGAACAATGACAACCTATGAGATGAAGGATGACCCATCTTATATCTGGCATGAATTCCCGCTTGATGTGACGGAGACTTATGTTACGAGATTTATTGATCCGAGACCTTTTGTGCCATCAAGCAAGGAGCTTCTTGACAAGAGATGTGAGGAGATTTTAGATATTCAGTCTCATGGACTTAGAAAACGCCTCTCACATACTCATGCATCGTCTGCTGTTATTGGGATTTCAGGTGGCCTTGATTCTACACTTGCACTTCTTGTTACAGTGCGTGCCTTTGATATGCTGTCTATGGATCGAAAGGGGATTCTGGCTGTGACGATGCCTGGATTTGGTACAACAGATCGAACCTACCAGAATGCCATTCACATGATAGAGGAGCTTGGCGTCACTCTTTCAGAGATCTCCATCAAGGAATCTGTTCTTACGCATTTTAAGGATATTGGACAGGATCCTGAGAATCATGATGTGACATATGAGAATGGTCAGGCCAGAATGAGGACGCAGATTCTCATGAATCTGGCTAATAAGAATGGCGGGCTTGTGGTCGGCACGGGTGATATGTCAGAACTTGCACTTGGCTGGGCTACCTACAATGGCGATCACATGTCTATGTATGGCGTGAATGCATCCGTTCCAAAGACCTTGGTTCGCTATTTGGTGCAGTATTATGCAGATGCTCTGGCTGGGGATAAGCTGAAGGAAGTATTATATGATGTCTTATCAACTCCTGTGAGCCCGGAACTTCTGCCACCGAAGGATGGTGTCATTTCCCAGAAGACGGAGGAACTGGTTGGACCATATGAATTACATGACTTCTTCCTCTATTATCTGATGCGTTATGGCGCTATGCCAAGGAAGGTCTATCGCTTGGCCTGTATAGCATTTGATGGAGTATATGATCAGGAGACGATTCTGAAATGGCTTAAGATCTTCTATAGGCGCTTCTTTGCGCAGCAGTTCAAGAGAAGCTGCCTGCCGGATGGTCCAAAGGTTGGTACGGTTTCACTCTCACCACGAGGAGACCTTCGAATGCCATCGGATGCATCAAGCAGTATCTTCTTAGAACAGTTAGAAGAGTTATAGTTTGATATAGAGGGAGATTTATGCTTAAATTTAAGCATTGAGTATTAGAAAGGTTATAGATATTACTATGAATAAGAAAAGAATTCTTATTACTGCAGGCCTACTTTTGCTGCTTGCGGGTGTTTATTTTGGATTTTCAATCTATTTTAATCAGCATTTTTACTTTAGAAGCACGGTAAATGGAGTAGATGCTTCTGCAGCTTCTGCAAGTGAAGTTGCCAAGCGACTAACGGATGCGGGAGATGATTATTCCCTCACGATTACAGAGACAGATGGAAGTAGTGAGTCCATTTCTGCAGCGGATATTGATCTTGCAGTGAATGCAGATGCAGATACAGTATCTGCTGTTCTTGAGAAGCAAAATGGTTTTGCCTGGATCAAATATCTCTTCTCTCCTATGGATTATAAGAGCGACAGCATCGTATCATATGATGAAGATAGCCTTCAGAATAGGGTGGATGAACTCTCACTACTTACAGAGGATCATAGTACTGTTACAACAGAGAATGCATCTTGCCAGTATGTTGACGGCGAATTTAAGATTGTCGATGAGGTATATGGCGATAATTTCAATGCGAAGCAGTTATATAAGAAGATTGCATCTGCAGTTTCTACTCTTACACGTGAACTTGATGTTGAGGAAGATCATCTCTATGCAATGCCTACGATTACCTCAGATGACAAGGATCTGCAGGCCTCAATCAAATTACTGAATAGTAAGGCCAAGATGAAGATTACCTATGATCTTGGATCAAGCAGCGAAGAGATTCCAGGAGAGACACTTGCTTCCTGGCTTAGCTGTGAGAATGGAGAGATCTCTTATGATACAGATGCCATGGCCGAATATATCTCAGAGATGGCATCCAAGTACAATACAGTTGGCAAACCTAAGACCTTGAAGACAACTTATGGTGCAACTGTCACAGTTCCTGGTGGAACCTATGGCTGGAAGATAGATACGGAAGGTGAGCTGGAGCAGCTTATCGCAGATCTTGATGCTGGAGATGATGTCACGAGAGACTTCGTGTATTCGGTTACTGCTGCCAACCATTCTGGTGCAGACAGTGATTATGGCAATAGTTATCTGGAGATTAACCTGACGGCACAGCACCTGTATCTTTATGTGGATGGGGTCAATGTATTTGATACTAGCTTTGTGTCTGGATGCGTATCCAAGAATACCATTACTCATGTAGGCTCTTACTATGTGGCATATAAGCAAAAGGATGCTACGCTTCGAGGCGATAATTATGCCACGCCAGTTTCTTACTGGATGCCATTTCATAATGGAGAGGGACTGCATGATGCGACCTGGAGAGACCGATTTGGTGGTTCTATCTATAAGACAAATGGTTCTCACGGTTGCGTGAATCTGCCATATTCGGCTGCAGCTACGATCTTTGACTATGTGTCATCTGGATTCCCAGTGCTTGTCTATGAACTTGCAGGAACAGAGGATACCAGCTTAGAAGAGAGTGAGGCAGCTCCTGTAGTTGAGAAGATTAATGCCATTGGTTCTGTTACAATTGATAGTGGAAATGCAATCAGCGCTGCAAGGGTGGCATACGAGTCGCTATCTACAGATGCCAAGCCTTTTGTTACAAATCTCTCTGTTCTTGAATCAGCAGAATCTACATACAATGCCCTTGTTGCTGCATCATCAAGCGAGGCTGCAGCGACGCAAGCTGCACAGGCCAAGACTGTAGCTGATTATGCAAGAGAAGCGCTTGAGAAGAGGGAAGCAGCATTATATCAATAAGAATGAGATAGGGATACAAGGATATGGGAAATTGGAAGAATAATGTACGTAGAGTGACACCATATGTTCCGGGAGAACAGCCAAAGGATAAGAAGGTAATTAAGCTAAATACCAATGAGAATCCTTATCCACCGGCAGCGGGCGTGGAGAAGATATTATCTTCTTTTGAGACGGATACCTTGCGTTTGTATCCTGATCCTGCCGCAAGTGATCTCGTTGATGCGATTTCTTCCGTATATCATGTTCCGGCCGATCAGATCTTTGTTGGGGTTGGCTCCGATGATGTACTTGCCATGTCATTTCTTACTTTCTTTAATAGTGAGAAGCCGGTTCTCTTTCCGGATATTACCTATTCCTTCTACGATGTATGGGCAGAGGAATTTCGTATCCCATATGTGACCAAGCCTCTGACAGAGGACTTCCATGTAGATGTAAATGATTATCTTGTGGAGAATGGAGGAATCGTACTTCCGAATCCTAATGCTCCGACTGGTATTTCTGAGGATACATCTTTTTATGAGGAGATTATTGCGAAGAATCCAGATTCTGTTGTGATTATTGATGAGGCTTATGTGGATTTTGGTGCTACATCCCTTTTGCCTCTGATTGATAAATATGATAATTTGCTTGTTGTCCAGACCTTCTCCAAGTCTCGGTCCATGGCTGGAAGCAGAATAGGCTTTGCTTTCGGATCCAAGGAATTAATTGGCTTTCTGAACGATGTTAAATATTCATTTAATTCTTATACCATGGATCGACTTACCATTGCGCTTGGGCGAGAGGTTATGCTTGATCAGGAATACTTTGAAAAGACTTGTCGAGATATTATCGAGACGAGGGAATGGTTCAAGGGGCAGATGAAGGAGCTTGGTTTTACCTTTGGAGATTCTAAGGCGAACTTCATCTTTGCAAGACATGAGACGATTCCGGCAGAAGAATTGTTTACATCCCTTCGTGAAGCAGGAATTTATGTCCGATATTTTAAGAAGCCTCGAATTGATAACTTCCTTAGAATTACAATTGGAAGAAGAGAAGAGATGGAAGAATTCTTGCGCTTCGTAAGACATTTCATAGAGGTTAGGTAGTTTGATGAATTGGTCTGGTTTGATTATTAACTTGGTTGCAATCTTTGCAGGACTTGCAATTTATATTCTCATTATGAATAGCAAGTGGGGCAAGGAGCATGAAGAGATACAGTATGCAATTATGCTTGTGGCAGTCCTAGCAGCTTGTTTGATAGGTGGTCTGCTTCGCTTTATCATAGGATAGGAGTTATTTGTGGCTTCGAATTGTGAATTTTGTAATAATTATGTCTTCGACGATGAGGATGAATGTTATGTCTGTGACATGGACCTAGATGAAGACGATATGGTGCGATTCCTCATGGGGAATTACGAGGATTGCCCCTATTATCAGTCAAATGATGAATATTTGATTGTACGTAAACAAATGTAGTAAATAAATTTATGAGGGGGGTTATATGGAGAGAAAGTCTAGTAAGGGGACCAAGACTTTAAGTATCCTGATGCTTTTAGCGTTAGGATTTTTTCTGATGTTTCGTTTGCTCTTTCCTACGATTGAGGAGCCGGATCTAATGTCTTTGGATGAGGGCTGGTTTATGGATGGAGAGGAAGTTTCTCTTCCAATCTATGAGAGCCCGGTAGTGGGAGAGACCTATTCTATGTCAAGCAGATTGCCGGATTTCTCGGATGAAGGAATGGGAATTTGCTTCAATTCCGATAATATTTACTGGTCTGTCTTAATTGATGGTTGTGAAGTGGCTTCTCTTAGCGAGGAGGACCTCACAATTGGTGGGACTATCGGGGATCGATGGAATTTCGTGTACCTACCGGCTTCTGCAGCTGGCAAGGAAATAACGATTTCCATGACGATGATTTATCCGACTTCGTCTAAGTTTATTCGCCACGTATATTTTGGAAGGGGAACAGTCCTCTATCAAGGACTGACGGAGCTTTATATTCTGCCACTTATAATCACCATTGTGATTATGGTTCTGTCTTTGATTTATATCCTGATGAATGAATTCTTCTTTCGGCAGATTCATCATGAGAGGGTACTTACCTTCCTTGGTATCTTTGCTTTCGTGGCATCTGCCTGGGCAATCTTTCAGAATCCAATTACAGGGATGATTCTTGGTTATCATTATGGACTCTTATCTGCCTCATATATCCTTTTTGGTTTAACTTTTGCATTTATGATGGAATATTACATTCGTTACCAGAAGGTGACGGATCGAAGGTTAATCATTCTCCTGCCTGGAGTCTATTACTTCTTGACAGCGGTGATGTTAATTGGAGATTTAACTTCTGTCTTTCCTTATGCCGTTTCTGTAAGTTTAGTCAGAATTGTACTGGTCCTAACGGTTGGATATATTCTTGTGGATTCTGGACTTCGATTTATGAAGGAACACACATTAGTCAGTGGAAAGCCACTCTTGCTGGTTGGCAATCTGATTCTTGCCTTTACGGGAATGTGGGATATTATTCGCTGCTTCTCAATCGGTGCTAATGACTATTGCAGGAATACCAGAGTTGGTATGCTAATCTACATGATCTTTGTTGGTATTCACGAGTTTATTCTCTTCCTTGAATATTATCATAGGGTGGAAGAGACAAATACGATGGAGCAGCTTGCGTATAAGGATGGTCTGACTGGAATTGGCAATCGTATGGCCTTCAATCATCGCTTAGAGCTTCTGCCTGCGAAGAAGTATATTGGATTTGTTCATTTCGATGTGAATAATTTGAAGAGCACTAATGATTCTTATGGCCATCTGGAAGGAGACAAGCTTCTTAAGATTGCTGCGGATTGCATCCAGGATTCCTTCAAGAACATTGGACGCGTCTATCGATATGGCGGAGATGAGTTTACTGTCATCTTGGAACAGTATAGAGAGAAGGATATTAAATCAGCACTTAATAATCTCGAGGAAGCGGTTGACAAAATTAATGCAGAGAATGAAAGAGACTGGGAAGTGGCTATTGCCTATGGATATACGAATTTTGATTCGAAGCTAGATAAGAATCTACTAAATACGTTAGATCGAGCGGATGGCCTGATGTATGTCTGCAAGAAGCACATGAAAGAAAAAGCTGAGACGAAGTGATTCGTCTCAGCTTTTTCTTTTGTATGAATCGATCCATCGATGTTTGCCTAAGCACTGATGGATTTGCTATGAATATATGCAAGGAAATCTGCTCGATTACATGGCTTGCTGTAGTAGTAGCCCTGGATGTAATCTGGATGCAGTGTACTAATTTCATCAAGTTCATCCTTGGTCTCGATCCCTTCTATGACAAGTTCAGAATCGAGAGAGTGTACCATTTTTATAATATGGATGAGTAGCTCGTGCTCATAGGCGTTGTGAAGAGCCTTGCTTGTAAATGAGCGGTCAATCTTAACAATCTGTGGTCGCAGATTTCCAATGGTTACCAGGTTGGAATATCCGGTGCCAAAATCATCAATGGCAATGGATACGCCTTCGGACTTTAATTTACGCCATACATTCTGAACTGCTGGCGTATTCTCCAGATGACCGCTCTCAGTAAGCTCGACAATGAGGGCATCCGGCGGAAGCTGATATCGCTTTAATGCTGACATGACTTCGGTATACATAGGACCCTTGAGGAGCTGAATATAGGAGAAGTTCACAGTGACCTTGAAATCAGGTTCGCTCATTCTGCCTTCCTTACAAATCTCCAGAGCACGATCTAGCGTCCAATGACCAACTGGTAGAATTAGACCGGTGTCCTCAAGGAGTGGAATAAATTCTATAGGAGAGACAATCTCACCCTTGGAGGTGTAGAAGCGCAGTAGTGACTCTGCTGCATGAAGGCTCTGATCAGCTCGACTAACAATTGGTTGGAAGTATAAATCAAATCCTCTGAAGTTATTCAGTACCGATGCACGCAGTTCTTCAATGAGGTATTGCCTGCGCAAAAAGTCCTCATAATCGTCGGAATCGAAGAAATAAATCTGATTCTCACCACGGTTCTTGGCCTCCTGTACTGAGAACTCTAAGTACTTGTAGATGGTGGAGTAAGTCTTGTCTTCACAATCATATAGCTTAAGAGAACCACCAGATATGGTGAATGGACTATTATAGCCGTCTTCTCGAATCCTAAGGTCAATACTGTGTCGAATACGGTTGTAGAGAATCTTCATGCCGAAATAATCATTTCTGGATAAATCAAGAATAGTTATCTCGTCCTTGGAATTTGAGTAAGCATATTGATTGTCTCCAAGGTTCTCCTGCACACATTCTGAGAAGATACGAAGGATGCGGTCCATATGCTCTACACCGTATTTCTCGATGAATTTCTTATATTGGTCGACACATATGCTAAGTAGATATGCACTCTGATACTCTGACTTGTCAAGAATTGAGATATGCTTCTCGAAGGCATCCTCTTTCAATAAGCCGATGTTATTATCTGCCAGCTGCTTCTTGCCAACTTCGTTGATGCAGCCGATCATAAGATGAGGATTTCCATCTGCATCAGGAAGAACTCGACCCTTACACTGAATCCAAATTGGAGAGCCATCAAGGCTAAGCCAGCGATAGGTCAGATTGTGGCTGTCCTTCTTTCCAGTGCAGATGTCATCTAAATCCTGTAGAAGATAGTCGATGTCATCTGGATGAACGAAGGTACGATGCATATTGGCAACATCCTGAAATTCTGCGGAAGGAAGTTTGAATCGATCAAGTGCCCGCTCAGTAATGTAATAGGTATCCGTCTTTATGTCGTAGACATAGAGATAGTCCTGCATACAAGATGAGAATTCTTTGGCAACTTCCTTGAAATTTGAAAACAAAAAACCATTTAAATTTTTTTCCATAATAATCACCCCTAGGGCAGAAAAACCCTACTTTGATTATAAGAAAATAAAAGAAGAGAAACAAGAAAAGTCGGCTTGTTTTCTGACATTTTTACTTAGTCTTTTCAAATGAATAAATTGTGCTACAATATGTGGTTGGAAAAAGCTATGGATGAAGGGACTAATCCACAAATACTTGTGAATGGCAACTTTTTTGCCGTTTTGAAAGTTTATTCATTTTTTTGCATCTTTTTGCATTGTTTTGCAGGAATTTGATTGATTTGGTTAGAGGTGATAGAGATGGAACGAGGTGATTTGATGAATAATAATCAGGATATAGCACAGGAGAGAAAATACTTAGCCTGCGAGAGCCGTTGGACCTTCCTTGGACTCATGCTTGTTGCAGGTATGTTTGGCGCTTACACCTATAACTTAAGAGGTGGCGTCTTTTGCAATGCGCAGACTGCCAATCTTGTATTATTTGCCATGGAACTGGGAAGAGGAAAGTTCCTTGCTGCTGCATATTATCTTATCCCTATCGGAGCTTATTTCCTTGGCGCAGTTGTGTCGGAGGTTCTGGCCTCGAGCGTTAAGAAGCTTGGAATTTTTCGCTGGGATACCATTCTTATTGGATTTGAAGTGGTAGTAACCATAGTGCTTGGATTTCTTCCGGCTTCCTCTCCAGACCAGATTACGCAGGTGGCACTTAATTTTATATGCTCTATGCAGTTTAATACCTTCCGTCAGTTCGAAGGAACGCCGATGGCTACTACATTTTGCACCAATCATATAAGACAGTTTGGAAGCAATCTTGTGAAGTACATTAGAAATAATGACAAGGCTGCACTCCTTAAAATTAAGAAACATGGAAGTATGCTTCTTATGTTTACTCTTGGAGCAACGCTTTGTACAGTGGCATGCCTTCACATTGCATATCGTGCAATCTGGCTTAGCACAGTTTGTCTCTTATCTCTCTTTATCTATCTTGCGATAGAAGATCGAACGATTGAAAAGGATATGCTATATCGAGTGCCAAAGGGACATTAGAATCCATGCCTACAACTTCATCTATTTGTCTATATCTTATGGAATCTACTTGAATAAATGAGAAGATGAAGGCATAATATGATAGGTTTCTGCTGAGAGATCTCTCAGTAAGTATTAGATTTATAAGGAGCAGATATGAAAAAGGTAGAAGATTATATTAGAACAATTCCTGATTTCCCAGAGAAGGGAATCATGTTTCGCGATGTAACGACTGTTCTTCAGGATGCAGAAGGTTTTCATCTCGCTATTGATGAGCTTATGAAGAAGCTCGATGGAGTAGACTTTGATGTAATTTGTGGTGCGGAGTCCAGAGGTTTTATCTTTGGTACACCAATTGCATATGCTATGAATAAGCCATTTGTCCTGGTTCGTAAGGCAGGCAAGCTTCCTGCTGAGACTGTATCTAAGGAATATGACTTAGAGTATGGCACGGCAACTATTGAGATGCACAAGGATTCCATTAAGCCTGGTCAGAAGGTTGTTATGATTGATGATCTGATTGCAACAGGTGGAACAATGGAAGCAGCTTGTCAGCTTGTTGAGGAGCTTGGCGGCGAAGTTGTGAAGGTTCTCTTCCTCTTAGAGCTTGAGGGATTAAATGGTAGAGCCCTGCTCTCTAAGTATGATGTAGATTCTGTTGTGAAGTATCCTGGTAAGTAGGAGAGCGATGAATCTCGTTCAGATTGCACACATTGAAAATGATTATACGCATAAGTTTGGTATTCCTAGACAGAGTGGACTTGTAGAAGAAGTGGTAAGTGCCATTGTATTCGACGGACCATATGGACCGGCAGAGGCACTTCGCGGTCTTTCCGACTATGACTACTTATGGCTTATTTTTGGCTTCTCAGAGAATCATGAGAAGCCTTTTTCAGCTACGGTAAAGCCTCCGCGGCTTGGTGGCAAGAAAAGGATGGGAGTCTATGCAACCAGATCTCCATATCGACCAAATGCGATTGGTCTGTCTTCGGTTCGGATTCGAGCGATTGATCTTCAGGCAGAGGGCGGCCCAAGGATTTATGTTACAGGGGCTGACCTTATGAATGGGAGTCCCATCTATGATATTAAGCCCTATCTGGAATACAGTGATTCCCATGTGGGGGTTCGCTCTGGCTTTACAGATCAGTACTGCCAGCCTGAAATTATTCTTACATTTCCAGAGGAATTGCTCCATCGAATGGAAGAGGAGAAGCGCCCTGGCGCAATTGCACTTCTTAAGCAGGATCCTCGTCCAGGATATGAAATAAGCCAGCGAAGAGAATATCGGCTGGCTTATGGTGGATATGATATTGTATTTACTGCGGATGGTAGCCATATCACGGTAAATGATGTGATACCACTAGATAATGCTAAGAAAACAGATTCTTAATCTGATCCAGAGAGTCCACTCTCTCGTAGAGCAGTTTTCTTAATTCGTCATCTGGTTCAGACAAATCTGGTACCATGATGACATTGCAGCCTGCACGATAGGCGGATAGTACGCCATTTGGCGCATCCTCTACTGCAAAGCAGTTCTTGGGATCTTCCTTAAGCTCATGGCAGGCATAGAGATATGGGTCAGGATTTGGCTTGCCTTTCTCTACAAAATGAGCAGAGATTACGGCATCAAAATGGTCATACAGATCAAGCGATTTCAGTCTTGCTGTGGCGCGTTCAATACCTGTTGCGGTTACAACGGCAGACTTGATCTGTCTGTCATGTAGGAAGTTTAAGATTTCAAAGATTCCAGGCTTTAGAGGGATGCCATCCCTTTTTAGATCTTCATCGACTAAGTGCCCGCATAGGGTGTGGACCAACTCATAGTCGAAATCTTCTCCAAAGCGACTCTTAAGTAGTGCAGAATTCAGTTCCGTATAACCGGATCTTAGATCGAGGGCATCCTGCCTTGTAAATGAGGTATAGCCACAGTCGTGAGCGGCCTTGATCCAGTTCTTGTTATAATATTTCTCAGTGTCTGTAATTGTTCCGTCCATGTCAAACAGGACTGCGTGAATATCAGGTGTCATACTATCTCCTATAAGCTTTCAATATAATCTTTGATGCAGGTAATCATTTCTCTTGCTGCAGGTGATAAGAATTCCTTGTTGAGACAGGCAATTCCAAGCGTTCTATGCTGGTCTGGCTCCATTGGATAGACATCTACGTTGCATCTGCTGCTTTCGAGAAAGAGCTTTGGCATAATGCTGATTCCTGAACCACATTCTACCATAGCCATGGCTGACTGGTCATCTAAGATATGACAGTTGGCGCGAATGGACAGGTGGTAGTTATCCAGAAATGAAATGATATCTCTATCGCAGGATTCCTGTTGGATTACAAAGGGCTGATCCTTTAGCTGATCTGGCGTGATGGATGTAGTGCCCTCTGGCATATAGCCTTTTGGGGTAACGCAGACGAGAGGATCCTGGTAGAGCGGAATAAATGGCAGGTTATCATTTGCGGCTTCTGAGATGATTCCGATATCGATAACACCATTTCGAATCCAGTTAACAGTATCAGTGTAGGAACCCTGATAGACTTCCAGGTCAATCTGCGGGAATTCTTCCTTGAAATTACGGATGATAGGTGGAATCCAGGTCAGACATACGGTGTTGATACAACCGATGCGAACGGTTCCTGTCTTCAGGCCGTTCATCTGGGAGATTACCTGCATGAGGTTATTGTTAGCAGATACGGTCTTTTGTATATGTGGTGCAATCTGTTCTCCAGCACTGGTGAGCTGTACTCCACTTTTGTTACGGATGAAGAGAGGGAAGCCGATTTCTTCTTCCATAGAAGAGATGGAGTGGCTGACCGCGGAAGGGGTTAGGTGCAGAAGCTGAGCAGCCTTTGCAAAGGAACCCTGGTCAATAATTGTCTGGAATATTTCGTAAGATAATAATGTCATAATGCCTCCATGTGGTTATTGAACTAGATTCAACTGAAAAGTGAATAAGTTGAACTTTACTTCATTTATCCATAATAGTACAATACCTTTAGACAGTCAAATGTTGAGTAATCTTTTTTCTTTTTTCAGGCAGCCGCAAGGCTGCCTTTTTCCTTTTCTTTTCTGGAATAATACAATTCCCATTTTTGAGCAGAGTGTGTAATTGCTTTTGACAAAAAGCAATTTTATGTCAAAAAAGTCATGCATTTTTTGATTGATAGGGTGTAATATAGTATTAGGTGATTTTTCCGCGTTTTTAGAAAGTTGTAAGGTGATAGCATGAGAGAGTACAAAATCGGAGATTATTTGATGCATGAGAGCGCTGGTGTATGCCAGGTTGCAGCAATTGAAGAGATGGCATTACAGGGGAGAGGTTCTGAGAAGATGTATTATCTTCTGCAGCCTGTTTTCCAGGATGGCAGCCAGGTGATTACTCCGATAGAAGGTGCTAAGGTTCGAATCCGTGATGTGAAGTCCAAGGAAGAAATTCAGGAACTTTTGAATCATGTAGAGGAACTTGAAGTGATTCATGAGAAGAATGATCGTATTCGCCAGGAGAAGTTCAAGGAGGAGATTGCTCTCTTTGATCCAGAGCCTCTGGCTGGTGTTGTGAAGACCGTATATCTTCGCAAGCAGATGCGTATTGCCGCTGGCAAGAAGGTGATGTCTTCCGATGAGAAGGTCCTTCAGGTGGCTGGTAAGAAGCTTTTTGAAGAGATGGCATTTGCACTGGATCAGAAGATGTCTGAGGTTCAGACTACCTTCTATGAGAATCTTACTTCCGAGTGTAAGAAGTACTGTGCGATGGCTGCGAATGCATAATTGAATTCTTGATGCTTTTATATTACTATGAATGTGCTGCTTCTTTGGCAGCACATTTTTGTTGAGGAGATCTATTGTGTCAGAAGAGAAGTATCTTAGAATGTATGAAGGAATCCGTAGGTCCAGGATCGGGGTTCATCTTATTAATGTGGTGGATTTGCTTATTACGATTGTGACATTTCTTGCATATCCACTATTGCTTCTATATCTATATTCGATTAGGAGTGAGAGCCTGACGGAATGCATTATGGTGCCGGCAGTGGGCTTTGTTATTGTCAGTCTTTTTCGGAAATCCTATAATGCCAAGAGACCCTACGAGGCAATGAATATTGAGCCTATCATAAGAAAGGACACTTGTGGCAGATCCTTTCCGAGTCGTCATGTTTTTTCTATATTTATTATTGCTATGGCTTACGGAAGAGTTGATACAGGGACAGCTGCTATATTTATGTTTCTGGGGGCTATGCTTGGTGCGATTCGAGTGTTTGGTGGAGTGCATTATATTAGAGATGTGCTATTTGGCGCTCTTATTGGAATCCTCTTTGGATTTATTGGATTTTCTGTGATTCATTGGCCGAACTTCATGGGGCTTATGTAACTGCTTGATTTGGAGAGAATAGTATGAAGAAGAGTATTCGTAAGTTACTGGTTATTCTTATTAATTTATTAGGTGTCTTTATGATGCTATATCTGGGCGGCTATTGGCTTCTGTTTCGTCCGGCCAGAGATCTTTACTGGTGTTATATTGACAATGCGTGGACACTTAAGCGACTATTCCTGGATTTGCTTAAGATATTCCTTTCTTCAACGGCTGTTGGAGCAATTTGGTGTATTTTTGATATCCTGGCTAGTTTCTTTCGAGATGAATAATGATAGGATAAATAATGATATTAAAAAAGTCCTGCCTATGAGCTTTCTCATAGACAGGACTTTTATTTTTGGTTTATTCATCTACAGAGTAGTTTGGAGCTTCCTTTGTGATGTGAATATCATGAGGATGTGACTCCTTCAGAGATGCGGCAGAGATCTTGACGAACTTGCCTCTGTCGTGGAGTTCCTCGATTGTAGGACAACCACAGTAGCCCATACCAGAACGAATTCCACCGATTAACTGGAAGACAACGTCTTCGAGAGAACCCTTGTAGGCAACGCGACCTTCTACGCCTTCTGGAACCAGCTTCTTTGCACCTTCCTGGAAGTAGCGGTCCTTAGAACCATTTTCCATGGCAGCAATGGAACCCATACCACGGTATACCTTGTACTTACGTCCCTGATATAACTCATAGGAACCTGGAGCTTCATCGCAGCCTGCGAACATGGAACCCATCATACATACGGAACCACCAGCAGCGAGAGCCTTGGTCATATCTCCGGAATACTTGATACCACCATCGGCGATTACTGGTATGCCATATTCCTTGGCAACATTGTAGCAATCCATGATTGCAGAAATCTGTGGAACACCAATTCCGGCAACGACACGAGTGGTGCAGATTGAACCAGGTCCGATTCCGACCTTGACTGCATCTGCGCCAGCTTCGATCAGTGCTCTGGCAGCATCGCCTGTTGCGATATTGCCGGCGATTACCTGAAGGTCTGGGTAAGCGGTCTTAACCTTACGTACAGCTTCGATAATGTTCTTGGAATGTCCATGAGCAGAATCCATAACGATGACATCAACATGTGCATTGTAGAGGGCTTCTACACGCTCCATCATATTGCCGGTGATACCAACGCCTGCGCCACAGAGAAGACGACCCTGAGAATCCTTGGCAGACAGAGGATATTTGATCTGCTTCTCAATATCCTTGATTGTGATAAGACCACGAAGGTTATAGTTCTCATCGACGATTGGCAGCTTCTCCTTACGAGCAGAAGCGAGAATCTTCTTGGCTTCCTCTAGAGTGATGCCAACTGGGGCAGTAATCAGGCCATCTTCTACAGAGGTCATGCTGTCCTTGATCTTCTTGGTGTAATCCTCTTCAAACTTGAGGTCACGGTTGGTGATGATGCCGACCAGCTTGCCATTGCGCTCGCCATTCTCTGTGATTGGTACACCAGAGATGCGGAACTTGCCCATGAGCTCATCTGCTTCCTGAAGAGTGTTGTCAGGTCCTAAATTGAATGGGTCTGTAATAACGCCATTCTCGGAACGCTTTACCTTGTCAACCTCTTCAGCCTGCTGTTCGATTGACATGTTCTTGTGGATGATACCGATTCCACCCTGACGAGCCATTGCAATAGCCATACGATGCTCTGTAACGGTATCCATCGCTGCAGACATCATAGGAATGTTAAGCTCAATCGACTTGGTTAAGTGGGTTTTTAGGTTGATCATATTTGGGGTTACCTCAGAATACTGAGGTACGAGTAATACGTCATCAAATGTGATTCCATCGCCGATAATTGTTGCCATAACTGCCTCACTTTCATTATTAAAATTTATGAGATATTTTAGCAAAGGCATTTTATAGTGTCAATGAAATGGAGTGGTTAAAATGATGAACATTATATGCTACAATGAGAAGCAAATTGTGGGCGAATGCGAAGAAAGGGATAAATATGGAATTTCGACCTTGTATAGATATACATAATGGCCTGGTGAAACAAATCGTTGGTTCTACCCTTGAAGATGTTGGGGATATGGCCAAGGAAAACTTTGTGTCGAAGAGAGATGCGGATTTCTTCGCTGAATTTTATGCTTCCTATGGCCTTCGAGGCGGACATGTAATTCTATTAAATGGAAGAGACAGTGAATATTATGAAGCGACGAAGGCACAGGCTATGAAAGCGCTTAAGGCATATCCAGGAGGCCTTCAGGTTGGCGGCGGAATTCGAGATGACAATGCCTATGAATATATTTCTGCAGGAGCATCGCATGTCATTGTGACATCGTATGTCTTCTCGGATGGAAGAATTCAATATGAGAATTTAGAGAAGTTAGTAAGGGCTGTTGGCTCTAAGCACATTGTGCTGGATCTAAGCTGCAAGAAATATGGGGATGAATACGTGATTGTGACAGACCGCTGGCAGAAGCGTACTGAAGAAGTGCTGTCACAGAAGTTATTAGATCAGTTATCCGATTACTGTGATGAGTTTTTAATCCATGCTGCTCATGTTGAAGGAATGGGGAGAGGAATTGATGAAGATTTGGTATCCCTCCTTGGCTCATTTGATAAGAAAGAAGTGACTTATGCAGGTGGCGTTCATGAGTATGAGGATATCGAGCGAATCAAGACACTCGGATCTGGCAGAGTCAATGTAACGATTGGTAGCGCCCTGGATCTCTTCGGCGGACCACTGAATTTTGAACAGATTGTGGGACTTGTGCAGGAAGTTTAACGATGATTCATTTACGAATAGAAGAAAATGGGCTAACCATAGAAGAGAGAAAATGCTGCGAGGAAATAAGAATTCTATCCAAGCATTTTCTGGATGGTCAAGGCGAGATCGCAATCTGCGATAGTCAAAGGGACGTAGATGAATTCCTAAGACATGGGATTCCGGTTCTTGGCTTTGAACGAGCGGGCTTTAATCATCTAACTGGAATAAGCTATATTGTGACAGATTTATCGGCTGTTACGATGACATTTCTAATCCATGTACATCATAGATTCTATGGGATTCCGCTTGAGATTCTAGAGACTGAGAGAACGATTGTCAGGGAGTTTGGCCTAGGTGATTTGGATGCCTTGTATCGGTTATACGAGAAGCCGCATATGACAGATTTCGTGGAAGGGCTCTATCCATATGAAGAGGAAGCAGATTATCAGAGGAGATATATCCGGGAAGTCTATGGTTACTACGAATATGGTATGTGGCTGGTTTTAGACAAGGAATCTGGAGAAGTGATTGGCCGAGCTGGCATAGAGAGTAAGAACGATGGTATTCTACCTGGAGTAGAGCTTGGTTATATGATAGATCCTATATTTCAGGGTAGAGGGATTGCATATGAGGTCTGCGAGGCAATTCTTGAATTTGCAAGGGATGAATTTGCAATTCGTGAATTTTATTGCCGGATTCACCCGGATAATGTAGCATCGATTAGACTAGCTAATAAGCTTGGCTTTCATAGGCTATTCCATAGAATAGATCAGAATGGAGAAGAGCTTTATATTCTATCCCTGGAATGATTTTTGTGGAAAATGATGATAAATATGACTTGGTTTCCTTGTTGGACTAGAAATATTCACAAAGGCCGATGATGAAATCTACTGAAATCCAATAGATCATGGACAGTACGCCATGCGTGAGTAGAAACTTTACAAAATATAGACATGTGTCTAATTTGACACAGATTTTCTGAGGTGCTATAACGTCATGGTTATAAAAAATCGTTTTCATGAGGTTTTGGTGAGATGCAGATTTTCTTAAATGATATTGATGAGGCGACTCGTTTTGTAAATGATTTGTCGAATTGTCCTTATGAGGTAGACTTAGAGAGCGGTGTTATCTCTATTGATGCCAAGTCTTTGCTTGGCGTGATTACCATGGGAATTAATCGTAAGCTCAATGTTGTCTGCGCTGCAGACCATATGCCAGCAGTGAAGAAGCTGATTCGTGATTATTGTATCGCATAGCTTGTTCCCCTATGCTTTTGCATAGAAATCCATAAATCAAGTTGTAAAGAAGTCCGTCCGAGGTTTTGGGCCTTGGGGCGGGCTTTTTTACGTCTTGTGGTATAATTGGCTCTATGAAAATGGCTTGTAAAATGACAGATGACGGAAAACAAAAACCACAGATCACCATTTCTGTGAGGAATTTGGTAGAATTCCTGCTTCGAAGTGGAGATATCGATGATCGGCAGTCCGCGCATGACTCGATATCTGCTATGCAGGCGGGAGCTAAGATTCATAGGAAGATTCAGAGAAAAATGGGTGGTGATTACCATGCGGAGGTCCCCCTTAAATTTCTTGTGAGCTATGAAGATTATGACTTTGGCATTGAGGGTAGGGCCGATGGCATCATTTATCAGGATGATGAAGATATTAAGGATGTCACGATTGATGAGATTAAGGGAATGTATCTTGATGTGACGAAACTTGATGAGCCAGTTATGGTTCACGAGGCTCAGGCGAAGTGCTATGCCTATATCTTTGCTACAGAACATGGTCTGCAATCGTGTACGGTGCAGATGACTTATGTGGATCTGGACACAGAGGTTATTCAGAGGTTTAAGAGAGAGTACTCCTATGAAGAGCTTGAAGACTTCTTCCTCTCGCTTCTTGCATCCTATCGTAGATGGTCGGATTATGCATTCTATGAGAGACAGAAGATGATGGAGAGTATTGCATCGCTCCCATTTCCATTTGATTATCGAAGTGGGCAGAAGAAGCTTGTTGGCGATGTATACCGGTCGATTGTCCGAGGCAAGGTTCTGTTTGCTCAGGCACCAACTGGATCTGGAAAGACCATTTCTACGATCTATCCTGCCGTGCAAGCAGTTGGGATGGGATATGGAGAGAAGATATTCTATCTGACGGCAAAGACTGTGACGAGGAGCGTGGCTACGGACACCTTTCATCTACTGCATGATGCAGGATATGCAGGGAAGACAGTCGAAATCACTGCAAAGGATAAGATGTGTCCGCTCGATGAGAGAGCTTGTAATCCAGAGGACTGCCCTTATGCGGCGGGTCATTTTGATCGGGTAAATGATGCAGTCTTTGACTTTCTTCAGCAGGAGTCCGTCTTTGAGCGCGAGAAGATTTACCTCTTTGCAATGGAGAGAAATGTATGTCCATATGAATTTAATTTGGATTTATCTTCCTGGGTGGATAACATTGTCTGCGATTATAATTATGTCTTTGATCCAAATGTTTGCCTGAAGCGATTTTTCTCTGAAGGAAGGCAGGGGGATTACATCTTTCTTATTGATGAAGCACATAATCTGGTAGAGAGAGCCAGACAGATGTATAGCGAGACTATCGTGAAGGAAGATGTCCTCTATATGAAGAAGCTGCTAAAGCCATATGGTTCAGGTCTTTCAAGAGCTCTTGATTCCATGAATCGAATACTTCTGGCATGGAAGAAGGATTGTGAGAAGAGCCTTATAGTATCTGATATGGATGAGCTTGTTTACGCAGTCCTTCGGACAGTGACAGAGATGGACCGCTTCTTCGAGAAGAAGATTCGCCTATCGGAGCAGTCGGAGATATTAGATTTTTACTTTCGCCTTCGCAATTTCCTAAATCTCACAGAAGGATATGATGAGAAGTATGAACTCTACTGCGATTATAATGACAGGGGAGATTTCTGCTTCCATTTATTCTGTATGGATCCGTCGAGACTCTTGCAGGATCGACTGAATCGGGGACGTGCTACGGTCTATTTCTCGGCAACCTTGCTTCCTGTGAATTATTATAAGAAGCTTCTTTGCGATACGGATCCTTATGCAATTTATGTGGATTCGATCTTTGATGTGAATAAGCGATCTCTTCTTATCGCCTCAGATGTAACGTCAAAGTATACTGCTAGAAATGAAGATACTTACGCGCGATATGCTTCTTATATAGAGAAGACAGTTCAGGCGAAGAAGGGTAATTACATGGTTTTCTTCCCTAGCTACCAATTTCTGCAGAATGTATATCGCATCTTTGTCCAAAAGGAAAAGGACCTAGATCTGATTGCACAGGATGCACATATGTCAGAAGATGAACGGGATCAATTTCTTAAGGCGTTTGATGAAGAGAGAGAAACCTCCCTG
This sequence comes from Lachnospiraceae bacterium, assembly GCA_963661945.1. Taxonomy (GTDB): domain Bacteria; phylum Bacillota; class Clostridia; order Lachnospirales; family Lachnospiraceae; genus CAVLDP01. Next base: position 13,837 of record CAVLDP010000004.1, on the reverse strand, counting down.
GTCGCCTTCTGCGTAATGGGAGGCATCTTCTCTGAGGGAATTGACCTTACCTTTGATCGCTTGATTGGGGCAATTATTGTTGGAGTTGGTCTTCCACAGATTGGTATTAGAAGAGATATTCTTAAGAATTATTTTGATAGGGCAGGAGAGGATGGCTTCCTCTATGCTTATCTCTATCCGGGTATGAATAAGGTGGAGCAGGCAGCAGGCCGAGTGATTCGTACGACAGAAGATGAAGGGGTTATTTTACTCCTTGACGATCGCTTTCTTAGGGGAGAATACAGGAATACATTTCCAAGAGAGTGGCAGAATTACGAGATTTGCACTCTGGATTCGGTGGAAGAACAGGTGACAAAATTCTGGGAGTCACATACTGACAAATAAAGGTGGGATAATTTATTAATTTTCGTAAAAATAGCAAAGCATTCTATGATATAATATGGCAGATATTTAGTATCAGCATATAGAACCGGAGGTAAATCATGGGAAACGTTAGAAGAGTATACGCTGAGAAGAAGACAGAATTTGCTGTTCAGGCCAAATCTCTCCATCAGGAAATCAAGTCATATCTTGGAATTTCGGGAGTGAGTGGCGTTCGTATCTTGATTCGTTATGATATTGAGAATCTATCAGACGATATCTATAAGAAGGCAGTGAAGACAGTTTTCTCTGAGCCACCTGTTGACAAGGTATTCGAGGAGGAATTCGATTATGAGGGTCGCATCTTTTCTGTAGAATACTTACCAGGTCAGTTCGATCAGAGAGCAGATTCTGCAGAACAGTGTGTCAAGCTTCTCAAGGAAGACGAAGAGCCTGTGATTCATTCCGCTACAACATATGTCATCGAAGGTGATATTACCGATGATGAATTTGCTGCAATCAAGAAGCATTGCATAAATCCGGTAGATTCCAGAGAGACTGGAATGGAGAAGCCAGATACTTTGACTGCTCATTTTGATGAGCCAGAGGATGTGGCAATCTTAGATGATTTCATTTCTATGCCAGAGTCTTCCCTCAAGGAACTCTATCTTAGCCTTAATCTGGCAATGACTTTCAAGGATTTCTTACATATTCAGAATTATTTCTCTACAGAAGAGAAGAGAGATCCATCTATGACAGAGATTCGTGTTCTTGACACCTATTGGTCCGATCACTGTCGTCATACAACTTTCTCCACAGAACTGAAGAACATTACCTTTGAGGACGGCGCTTATCGTGCTCCAATGGAGGCAGCATATCAGGATTATCTGGATGATTTCAAGGTAATCTACAAGGATCGAGATGATAAGTTCATCTGTCTTATGGATCTTGCAATTCTTGCTGTGAAGAAGCTAAAGGCTGAGGGCAAGCTTACCGATCAGGAAGAGTCAGATGAGATTAATGCTTGTTCTATCGTAGTTCCTATTGATGTAGACGGTAAGGAAGAAGAGTGGCTGATTAATTTCAAGAATGAGACGCATAACCATCCGACAGAGATTGAGCCATTTGGTGGTGCGGCTACCTGTCTTGGTGGAGCGATTCGAGATCCCCTGTCTGGTCGTACCTATGTATATCAGGCAATGCGTGTAACTGGTGCAGCGGATCCTACAGTTTCTGTAAGAGATACCATCGAAGGCAAGCTGCCTCAGAAGAAGCTGGTTCGTGAAGCGGCTCATGGATATTCTTCTTATGGTAATCAGATTGGACTTGCTACAGGCTATGTGAAGGAAGTATATCATCCAGATTATGTGGCGAAGAGAATGGAGATTGGTGCAGTTATGGGCGCAGCTCCTCGTCGTGCAGTGCAGAGACTTACCTCTGATCCAGGGGATCGCATTATCCTACTTGGTGGTAGAACTGGTCGCGATGGTATCGGTGGTGCAACTGGTTCCTCCAAGGCGCATAACACAGAGTCGACTGCTGTATGTGGCGCTGAGGTTCAGAAGGGTAATGCTCCTACAGAACGTAAGTTGCAGCGCCTCTTCCGTCGTGAGGAAGTAAGCTACATTATCAAGAAATGTAATGACTTTGGTGCAGGCGGTGTCTCTGTTGCAATCGGAGAGCTTGCAGATGGACTTTCTGTGAATTTGGATCTTGTTCCAAAGAAGTATGCTGGCCTTGATGGAACAGAGCTTGCAATTTCTGAATCGCAGGAGCGTATGGCCGTTGTTGTGGCACCTGAGAACGTAGATGAGTTTTTATCTTATGCAGCAGAGGAGAATCTCGAAGCAATTGAGGTTGCTGTAGTTACAGAAGAGCCTAGACTTGTGCTGAATTGGAGAGGCAAGAAGATCGTTGACCTGTCTCGTGCCTTCCTTGATACCAATGGAGCACACCAGGAGACCTCCGTCGTTGTCGACATTCCATCTGAGGAAGAGAATTATTTCCGCAAGATTAGAAATGACGCAGTTGCTGCTGCATACGAAGCAGGAGATTTGAAGAAGGCTTGGATAGAGAATCTGTCAGATCTTAATGTGGCATCTCAGAAGGGTCTTGTCGAGATGTTCGACGGTTCTATCGGCGCAGGTTCTGTATATATGCCATATGGCGGAAGATATCAGCTTACAGAGACACAGTCTATGGTTGCCAAGGTTCCAGTACTTCATGGCAAGTCTGAGGCAGTGACGATGATGTCCTATGGATTTGATCCATATCTGTCTTCTTGGAGCCCATATCATGGTTCTCAGTTTGCAGTGATGGAATCTATCTCTCGTATTGTGGCAGCAGGTGGCGATTTCCATAAGATTCATTTTACATTCCAGGAATACTTCAAGCGAATGACAGAGGATCCACATGGTTGGGGTCAGCCATTCCAGGCTCTGCTTGGTGCTTATCATGCACAGACGACACTCGGTCTTGCATCTATCGGTGGTAAGGACTCCATGTCAGGTACCTTCAATGACATCAATGTGCCACCAACTCTTGTTTCCTTTGCAGTTGATGTGGCTAAGGAAGGTGATGTGATTACACCTGAGCTGAAGAAGGCTGGCAATTACCTGATTTCCATGCAGCTCATTCGTGATGAATATGATTTACCAATGTATGAACAGAATGTCAGACTATATGAGGCAGTTCATTCGCTCATCCAGAAGAAGGCAGTTGTATCTGCTTATGTAGTAGATGGCCATGGTGTGGCTGCTGCAGTCTCCAAGATGGCATTTGGTAATAAGCTGGGTGTTCATCTCTATACAGAGGATAATAAGGCAAGACTCTTTGCACCAAATATTGGTGATTTCGTGCTTGAGGTTGAGAACGGTAAGGAAGCGCTTGTTGATGAAGTAATTCATCTCTATGACCTTCGTGGTGCCAGCGCCAGACTTGGTCAGGTTACGGATGACGGACTCTTCACTTTCGATGATATGACAGTGACTATGGATGAGGCACTTGCAGCATGGAATGGAACTCTCGAGAAGGTATTCCCTACACGTTCCACAGAAGATAAGTCTCTTGTGAATACAGGACTCTACGAAGAGAAGAATATCTATGTCTGCAAGAATAAGATTGCAAGACCAACCGTATTTATTCCAGTATTCCCAGGAACTAACTGTGAGTACGATTCAGCTCGTGCATTTGAAGCAGCAGGTGCAGATACAATCGTCAAGGTATTTAAGAATATGAGCGCAGAGGATATTCGAGAATCTGTGGATGTCTTCTCGGATGCTATTTCTAAGTCACAGATGATCATGTTCCCAGGTGGATTCTCCGCTGGTGATGAGCCAGAAGGATCCGCGAAGTTCTTTGCCAATGCCTTCCGTAATGAGAAGATGAAGGAAGAAGTGATGAAGCTTCTGAATGAACGTGATGGACTTGTACTTGGTATCTGTAATGGTTTCCAGGCTTTGATTAAGCTTGGACTAGTACCAACAGGAGAGATTCATACGCAGGGTGAGGATGCACCTACCCTTACCTATAACACCATTGGCAGACATATTAGTAAGATGGTCTACACCAAGGTGGTATCGAACAAGTCACCATGGCTTAGAGAAGCGGAGCTTGGTGGAATCTACACAAACCCTGCATCGCATGGCGAGGGTAGATTTGTTGCTCCAGAATCTTGGCTTAAGACGCTCTTTGACAATGGCCAGGTTGCCACTCAATACGTGGATGAGGATGGAAATCCTACCATGGATGAAGAGTGGAACGTAAATGGTTCTTATATGGCAATCGAAGGAATTACCAGCCCAGATGGTAGAGTACTTGGTAAGATGGCTCATGCTGAGAGAAAGGGAGAAGGTGTGAACCTGAATATCTACGGCGAGCAGGACATGAAGATTTTCGAATCTGGAGTTTCTTACTTTAAGTAATTATTACGATTGAATTAAAGCCTAAACTATGATAACATTCTATAAGTTTAGGCTTTTTTATGGAAAAGGAAAGGACAGGGCAAAGAATGAAGGCATTTCTGATACTTGAAGACGGTACTGTGTTCGAGGGAACCAGCATCGGCTCTAAGCGAGAAGTCATTAGTGAGATTGTATTTAATACATCAATGACCGGTTACCTGGAGGTACTTACAGACCCATCTTACGCAGGACAGGCTGTGTGTATGACATATCCGCTGATTGGTAACTATGGAATCACTCCAGATATGGAGTCGGAGAAATCTTGGGTTGATGGTTATATCGTAAGAGAATTATCTCGAATTCCTAGCAATTTCCGCTGCCAGGGTACGATACAGGACTTCCTGGAGAAGCAGGATATCCCAGGTATTTGCGGTATTGATACAAGAGCACTCACCAAGCTTCTTCGTGATAAGGGTACCATGAACGGTATGATTACCACGAATGCAGACTATAAGCTGGATGAGGTTATTCCTAGACTTAAGGAATATACGGTTGGAGATGTAGTAAGCCGTGTTACCTGTGCAACTAAGAAGGTTCTGCCTGGTTCTGGCAAGAAGGTTGCACTTATGGATTTTGGTGCCAAGAATAATATTGCCAAGTCTTTGAATGAGAGAGGCTGTCAGGTAACCATTTACCCTGCCCATACATCTGCAGAAGAGATCCTCTCGGATTGTCCAGATGGCATTATGCTTTCGAATGGACCTGGAGATCCTGAGACAAATGTTGAGATTATTGAAGAAATCAAGAAGCTCTATCAGTCAGATACACCAATCTTTGCCATCTGCCTGGGACATCAGCTTATGGCTATCGCCAATGGATGCCCAACACATAAGCTAAAATATGGACATAGAGGTGGCAACCATCCAGTGAAGGATTTAGAGACTGGTCGCGTCTATATTTCTTCTCAGAATCATGGATATGTTGTAGATACTGAGAATCTGGATGCGTCGGTGGCTGTTCCTGCATTTACCAATGTAAATGATGGAACGAACGAAGGCCTCAAGTATGTAGGCAAGAATATCTTCACGGTTCAGTTCCATCCAGAGGCTTGCCCTGGACCACAGGATAGTGGATATTTGTTTGATCGATTTATTGCAATGATGGGAGGAGAGAATTAATGCCAAGAGATAATAGTATCAAGAAGGTTCTGGTTATTGGTTCTGGTCCAATCGTCATTGGTCAGGCTGCAGAGTTTGATTATGCTGGAACACAGGCCTGTCGTTCTCTGAAGGAAGAGGGCGTTGAGGTTGTTCTTGTGAACTCGAACCCAGCAACTATTATGACAGACAAGGAAATTGCGGATGAGGTCTATATTGAGCCGCTTTCTGTTGAAGTCCTGAAGAAGATTATTCTGAAGGAGAAACCAGACTCTGTTCTTCCTACCCTTGGTGGACAGGCAGGACTGAATCTTGGAATGGAGCTTGATGAGTCAGGCTTCTTAAGAGAGCATAATGTTCGTCTGATTGGTACAACAGCAGAGACAATCTTCAAGGCAGAGGATCGTCAGGGCTTCAAGGATACCATGGAGAAGATTGGCGAACCAGTTGCAGCTTCCCTTGTCGTTCATAATGTAGAGGATGGTATTAAATTCACCAATACCATTGGCTATCCAGTAGTACTTCGTCCAGCATATACTCTTGGTGGTTCTGGCGGTGGTATCGCTCATGATGAGACAGAACTTGTAGATATTCTAACCAATGGTCTTCGTCTTAGCCGTGTGCATGAGGTCCTTGTGGAGCGTTGCATCGCTGGTTGGAAGGAAGTCGAGTATGAGGTGATGCGAGATGCTGCCGGCAATTGTATCACGGTATGTAACATGGAGAATATTGATCCAGTCGGTGTACATACTGGTGACTCCATTGTAGTAGCTCCTTCACAGACACTTGGAGACAAGGAATATCAGATGCTTCGTACATCTGCTCTTAATATTATCGATGAACTCGGAATTACCGGTGGTTGTAATGTGCAGTATGCTCTTAATCCGGATTCCTTTGAATATTGTGTCATCGAGGTAAATCCTCGTGTAAGTCGTTCTTCTGCACTTGCATCCAAGGCAACAGGTTACCCAATTGCCAAGGTAACCGCCAAGATTGCGCTCGGATATACTCTTGATGAGATCAAGAATGCCATTACTGGTAAGACTTATGCATCCTTCGAGCCAATGCTTGATTACTGCGTTGTGAAGATTCCACGTCTTCCGTTTGACAAATTCTTAACAGCCAAGAGAACGCTTACGACCCAGATGAAGGCTACTGGAGAGGTTATGTCTATCTGCAATAACTTCGAAGGTGCTCTTATGAAGGCAATTCGTTCTCTGGAGCAGCATGTCGATTCGCTTATGAGTTATGGCTTCGACGAATATAGTGATGAGCAGCTTGAGGCTCAGCTTCATGTAGTAGATGATCGCAGAATCTACTGTATTGCAGAGGCACTTCGTAGAGGAGTGTCTTATGATCATATTCATGAGATTACCATGATTGATCACTGGTTTATCGACAAGATTGCTATCCTTGTAGAGATGGAAGAGCGTCTTAAGTCTGAAGAGCTCACTGTGGACCTTCTGAAGGAAGCGAAGCGTATTGAATTCCCAGACAAGGTGATTGCTGAATTATCCGGCCTATCAGTCTCTGATGTGAAGAAGATGCGCTATGACAATGGAATTGTTGCTGCATTTAAGATGGTTGATACCTGTGCGGCAGAATTTGCGGCAGAGACTCCATATTACTATTCAGTATTTGGTAGTGAAAATGAAGCAGTTAAGACAAATGATCGAAAGAAGGTCTTAGTTCTTGGATCTGGCCCAATCCGTATCGGACAGGGTATTGAGTTCGATTATTGTTCTGTTCATAGTACCTGGGCTTTCTCCAAGGAAGGCTATGAGACAATCATTGTTAATAATAATCCGGAGACTGTTTCTACGGACTTCGATATTGCAGATAAGCTATACTTTGAGCCGCTTACAGAAGAAGATGTAGAGAGTATCGTAGATATCGAGAAGCCAGATGGTGCGGTTGTTCAGTTTGGTGGTCAGACTGCAATCAAGCTTACGGAAGCGCTGATGAAGATGGGAGTTCCAATTCTTGGTACCAAGGCAGAAGATGTCGATGCGGCAGAAGACAGAGAATTATTTGACAAGATTCTGGAGCAGACTCAGATTCCACGTGCTTCTGGTGGTACAGTATATACAGCAGAAGAGGCTAAGGCTGTTGCAAATGAGATTGGTTATCCAGTTCTTGTTCGTCCATCCTATGTCCTTGGTGGACAGGGTATGCAGATTGCCTTTAATGATGAGGAAATCGAGGAATTCATCGGTATCATCAATCAGATTGCTCAGGATCATCCAATTCTCGTAGATAAGTATCTGCAGGGTAAGGAGATTGAGGTCGACGCGGTATGCGACGGCACAGATATCCTGATTCCTGGTATCATGGAGCATATTGAACGTACAGGTGTACATTCTGGTGATTCTATTTCGGTATATCCAGCTCACACGATCGGACCTGAGATTAAGGCTAAGATTACGGATTACACCGAGAGACTTGCCAAGGCTCTTCATGTGAAGGGTATGATCAATATCCAGTTTATCGTAATGGATGGTGAGGTCTATGTCATCGAGGTGAATCCTCGTTCCTCTCGTACAGTTCCTTACATTTCCAAGGTAACAGGTATTCCAATTGTGGATCTTGCGACCAAGGTGATTATCGGACATAGCATTCGTGAGATGGGATATGAGCCAGGACTTCAGCCGGAAGCAGATTATATCGCAATCAAGATGCCGGTATTCTCCTTTGAGAAGCTTCGTGGTGCAGAGATTTCCATGGGACCTGAGATGAAGTCTACTGGTGAGTGCTTAGGAATCGGTAAGACATTCAACGAAGCTCTCTATAAGGCCTTCCTTGGGGCGGGCGTCAATGTAGAGAAGTACAAGCAGATGATTATGACGGTTGCGGACAAGGATAAGGCAGAGGCTGTCGATGTAGCGAAGCGTTTTGCAGCTCTTGGATACAAGATTTATGCAACCAGAAGTACTGCGAAGTATCTGAATGAGCACGGAGTGGAAGCTCTCTGGGTCAATAAGATCTCACAGGAATCTCCAAATGTTATGGATCTGATTCTAGGCCATAAGATTGATCTGGTTATCGATATTCCAACGACAGGACATGGAGATAAGAATCGAGATGGCTTCCTGATTCGTAGAAATGCAATTGAGACAGGTGTCTACTGTATCACAGCTATGGATACAGCTAATGCTCTTGCAACATCACTTGAGACAAAGCTTGATGATGTGACACCAATTGATATTGCTACCGTGAAAAACGCATAGAATTTCTGAATTGTTTTTAGGGGCACCCTTTATTGGGTGCCCCTTTTATGTTAGAATTTGACTTTGAAGAAAGGTTACTATGCATATGAGAATAAGAGATTTTCTGCAGGAGAATATCCTGCTTTGTGATGGTGCAATGGGCACCTATTATAATGAGATTCATCCGAAGGACTATGATCTCGTAGAGAAGCTGAATACATCAAATCCTGAACAGATAGAGATGATTCATAGAGCCTATCTGGATGCGGGAGCCAGGCTTCTTCGTACCAATTCCTTTGCCACGAATCCGAGATTCTTTGAGGATGAAGAGGACCGGCTTACCAATCTAAGAGCTTCCTATCGCATTGCAAATACAGTAAGAGAGAACTTCCTCAAGGAGAATCCATCCGAGGAGGTCTTTGTCGCTTGTGATATTGGTACCATTTTCAATTTGCCACTTTCTGATTCCGAAGATATCCTGCAGCAATATCAGAATATGCTGCTTGCATTCTATGAAGAAGGCGGTCGTATTTTCTTCTTCGAGACGCAGTCAGATATGGATTTGTTATTATCGCTTACGACATATCTGAAGAGTCTACCCGATGAGACATTTGTCTTAGCGTCCTTTTCGATGGACAAGACTGGATTTACGAAGACAGGACTTGGAATTGACCGTATGATGAGGACCATGGCTTTAGAGGAATCCGTAGATGCTTATGGTCTAAACTGCGATATGGATGCGCTTCACATGCTGCAGACAATCGAGAATCTTACTTATTATACGGATAAGCCATTTCTTACCTTGCCGAATGCAGGATATCCTTATATCATGCGTGGACGTCCAATCTACGCGAAAAATGAGTCCTATTTCTCAGAACAGGTAGAGAAGATGGTGGGATATGGAGCGAATATCCTAGGTGGTTGCTGCGGAACGAGCCCAAAGCATATAGAGAAGCTCTCTTCTGCATTAGATTCTGATAGGCCGAGCGTTAAGATAGTTGAGATGATGGAAGAGCTCGAGGAGAAGAGAACCTATTCTTCCTTCTATAAGAAGCTTAAGAGAGGGGAGAAGGCTTATATCGTCGAGCTGGATCCTCCATTTGATACTGATGCGTCGAAGGTGTTTGAAGGTGCGAAGATATTAAAGGACCACAAGGTAGACCTTCTTACACTATCGGATTCACCGATGGGTAGAACCAGGATGGATGCTTCTATCTTAGCCTGCATGATTCAATCGCAGGTTGGAATTCAGGTTATGCCGCATATTGCGTGCAGAGATCGTAATATGATTGGCCTAAGGTCCTTGATGCTGGGTGATTATTATGCTGCGCTTAGACATTTTCTGATTGTGACGGGAGATCCTGTACCACAGAAGGATAGGAGTAGTATAACTCCAGTCTTTGATTTTAACTCGATCCGCTTCATGAATCTGATTCAGCAGATGAATGAGGATGTTTTTGCGGCAGACCGAGTGGTCTATGGTGGCGCCCTTAACTACCATGGCAAGAATGCAGATGCTATTGCAAGACGGATGATGAGTAAGATGGAACAGGGGTGCTCTTATTTCCTGACTCAGCCTGTCTATAGTAAGGAAGATATTATGCGACTCTCTTATCTCAAGGAGAAGACGGGCGCTAAGATTTGTGCAGGAATTATGCCACTTGTAAGCTACAAGAATGCTGTATTTATGGCTAACCAGATGCCGGGCATTCATATACCGGATGAAGTGGTATCTGCCTATCGTGAGGATATGACAAGAGAAGAGGCAGAGGATGTTGCAATCGATATTTCTCTTACTATTGCAAGGGGATTACAGGATATTGCGGATGCTTATTATTTTATGACTCCATTTAACAGGGTGGAGCTTATTGCTAGAATTATCGAGAGGATTCGAGAGGAATTAGAGGCATGACAAGTCAGGAATTACTTCACTTAATAGAAGAGCGGCCGGTAATCTTAGATGGCGCGACGGGATCAAACCTCCTTCGAGAGGGTATGCCGATTGGAGTGTGCCCTGAGAAATGGATATCTGAGCATGAAGAGGCGATTCTTACCCTTCAGAGAGCCTATGTGGAGGCTGGCTCTGATATTATCTATGCGCCGACATTTACCGCCAATCGTATCAAGCTCTCAGAATATGGACTGGAGGATCGCCTGGAAGAACTGAATCGCACCATGGTACGACTCAGTAAGCAGGCATCAGGCGGTAGAGCTTATGTAGCAGGTGATCTTACGATGACGGGGCGTCAGCTCTACCCAACGGGTGATATGGATTTCGAGGACTTGGTGGATGTCTACAAGGAACAGGTTCAGGCTATCCTCCTCGAGGGAGTGGATCTCTTTGTGGTGGAGACCATGATGAGCCTTCAGGAATGTCGTGCGGCGGTTCTTGCAATTAAGGAAAGCTGTGATCTGCCGATTATGGTATCGCTTACCTACAATGAGGATGGCAGAACCCTATTTGGAACAGAGGCATCTACAACGATAATTGTGCTTCAGGCGATGGGAGTAGATGTAGTTGGTCTGAATTGCTCTTCAGGTCCTGAGGCTATGCTGCCACTTATTCAGTCTATGCGTAGATATGCTCGTATTCCAGTGTTAGCCAAGCCTAATGCCGGCTTGCCCGAACTTAAGGATGGGGAGACCGTCTATGAGATGACGCCAGATGAATTCGCATCTGAGATGAAGGTTCTTGTGGAAGCTGGTGCAGGCGTAGTGGGTGGCTGCTGTGGTACGACACCTGATCACATTCGTGCACTTAAATCTGCGGTAGAAGGTCTATCAGTGTTACCACCTGATCCTGAGGTGAAGCGTGTAGTCACATCGGAGAGACAGAACTGTGAGATAGCGCTAAATGGTCCATTTCTAATTGTGGGAGAGCGAATTAATCCAACCGGAAAGAAGGCCTTGCAGGAGGAACTTCGCGCTGGTTCTCTTGACCTGGTTCGTGAATTTGCACGGTCTCAGGAAGAAGCAGGAGCATCCATTCTTGATGTGAATATGGGAACCAATGGTATCGATGAGAGACAGATGATGATTGATGCCATTCATGAGGTGACCTATACTGTGGACCTTCCTCTATGCCTGGATTCAAGCTTTGTTGATGTGATGGAGGCTGCTCTTCGTATCTATCCAGGACGTGCTCTTATTAATTCTATTTCGGCAGAGGATGAGAAGATGGAAGCTATGCTTCCACTCGCGAAGAAATACGGAGCCATGTTCATTGTTCTCCCACTTTCTTCCTCTGGCCTTCCGAAGAATCTTGACGAGAAGAAGGCTAATATAGAGAAGGTCATAACTGCAGCTAAAAGCTACGGATTAACAGAGGATGATCTTGTTGTGGATCTTCTTGTGGCGACAGTTGGAGCGGAGGAATCGGCTGCGAAGAACTGCTTTGATACGCTTGATTATTGCAGACAGGCTGGCCTTCCTACAATTTGTGGTCTATCCAATATATCCTTTGGCCTGCCTCAGAGGGCTTTTGTAAATGCTGCATTTCTAAACATTGCCTTATCTAAGGGACTTACGATGGCTATAGCGAACCCATCCCAGGAGATGCTGACCTACAGTGCATTTGCAGCCGATATGCTTCTCTGTAAGGAAGGGGCGACAGAGAGATATCTGAAGTCCGTTCCAAGCGGGCAGGTTACGATGTCGACAATTGCTAATACAGTATCTTCCGCTTCGTCCATGCAAGATTCCTTTGATCCTCTAATGGATGCTGTTGTGAAGGGAAATAAATCTACGATTGCAGATCTTGCGAAGGCGAAGCTTGAGAAGGGCGAGTCCGCATCCAAGATTATTAATTCCTATTTGATTCCTGGAATTAATGAGGTGGGTCGATTATATGATGAGAAGAAATATTTCCTTCCACAGCTTATCGCGGGTGCGAATGCCATGAAGGTGGCGATGGACTATCTGGAGCCATATCTTGTGTCATCGGACCAGGAGGAGAAGGAGACTATCGTAATTGCAACCGTAGAGGGAGATATCCACGACATTGGCAAGAATCTGGTAGCGCTTATGCTCAAGAATTATGGCTACCGCGTCATAGATCTTGGAAAAGATGTATCAGCCGAGATAATTGTAAATACGGCTCTAGAAGAGGGCGCGTCTATTATTGGACTTTCTGCTCTTATGACGACAACGATGGTTCGTATGAAGGATGTCGTAGACCTGGCTCATGCGAGAAATTGCCCGGCCAAGATTATGATCGGTGGCGCCTGTATCACACCATCTTATGCAGAGGAAATCGGAGCAGATGCTTACTCTATTGATGCGGCAGATGCAGTTCGCGTTGCGGAGCAATTGTTGTCGTAATGCTTGCTAATTTTCTGATAAATGGGCATAATTTCTGATATAGAAAAACTTCAAGAAAATGGTTGACTTCATAGCCTACAATATAGTATATTAATACACGGTCACGGCAACGTGATTGAATGGAATCTTAGCTCAGCTGGGAGAGCATCTGCCTTACAAGCAGAGGGTCACAGGTTCGAGCCCTGTAGGTTCCATTATGGCGAGGTGGCTCAACTGGCTAGAGCGTCCGGTTCATACCCGGGAGGTTGAGAGTTCGAGTCTCTCCCTCGCTACTTTCCCCTAACCATTGCGGTTAGGGGATTTTTTTTATGCAAGCCCAGTAAAATCAAGACTTTCACGCAAATTTTCTTTTACTAAAATCAAAAGATTTTTTAATCCAATAAAAGGTTTTTTGATTAAAATTGCACCAGATTTCGTTACATGACAGATCATTGATAATATTGTGAACTTCATCAAGGACCTGGCACAGCAGATAATGGTGTTTTTTCTGTAAAAGTAGGAATGACTTCGGCTGAAAGATACAGAGAGCTTAAAGATGAAGATATCAATGTAGTTCAAATTACAAACAAAATTAAGCCTAGCGAAAGAAGAGAAATCAGAAAAGTTTCTAAGCTAACCATGCGCAAGGCACAACCTGCATTAATTAGAATTGCAAAATAGCTAAATGTAACAGGAACTTATAATATTAGTGAACAAGATATTGAAGTGGAATTTAACAATCGTTCACTTAATGAAAGCGCACACAAACAATTAAAAGAAGATAATAAATATAACTCATTAGAGTTTGCTGAACTCATGACTGTATTGGATGATGTAATAGATAATTCCATTCTATTAATGAAGCATACGGAAATAGATCATCAATTATGGAATAAAAAACATCCATATAATG
>CAVLDP010000003.1:0-146449 GCA_963661945.1 Lachnospiraceae bacterium | reverse complement strand
AAATTCTCTTAAGAATCTTTCAAGGTTGTTTCACTGTTCAGTTATCAATGTTCTCGCGAATTGTGTCTTAATTGTCTTAAGCACTTCCCTCGCGCAAGAAGTATACTATCATGCCAGGTTTCATAAGTCAACACGATTTTCCATATTTTCTCGAAGTAGCAATATTGCCTTGAATTGTGTTCGTTTTCTGAAAATTGTATACAACTTTACAAGAGCTGATATGCTTCCTTTACATTGTCAACGCCAAGCAGTTTAATGCCTTCTATACCGTCGAGAGACTTCAAGCAAACCTTAGGCAATATGCAGGTGGTAAAGCCAAGCTTTCTTGCTTCATTTACCCTCTGCTCCACCATATTCACCGCTCTAACTTCACCGCTTAGACCAACCTCACCAAAGCAGATAATATCATCCGATACTTCTATATCCTTATAGCTTGACAAAATAGCAAGAACCAGACCTAGATCTATAGCTGGCTCATTCATCTTCAGTCCACCAGCAATATTAATGTATGCGTCATAATCGCCAAGTGCAAATCCAAGCTTCTTCTCTAGAACAGCCATAAGCAGATTCACACGGTTGTAATCCACGCCAACAGAAGTTCGACGCGGCATACCAAAATTACTCCTGCACACAAGGGCTTGAATCTCAATTAGAATCGGCCTGGTACCTTCCATAGAACAGGCCACAACAGAACCACTGGCTCCCTTGGGTCTTCCTTCAAGCATAAATTCTGATGGATTAGGCACTTCCTCAAGTCCATCCTGCTTCATTTCAAATACACCGATCTCATCCGTAGAGCCAAATCGATTTTTCACGCTACGAAGGATTCTATAGGAGGCATGCTTGTCTCCTTCAAAATAAAGCACCGTATCCACCATATGCTCGAGCACTCTAGGGCCTGCAACAGCACCTTCCTTCGTTACATGTCCAACCACAAATATGGTAATCCCACGTCCCTTAGCAAGCTGCATTAGAATATTCGTTGACTCCCTAACCTGAGAGACAGAGCCCGGTGCGGACGAAACCTCCTCATTGTACATAGTCTGAATAGAGTCAATGACAACGAGATCCGGCTTTTCCTTCTCAATCACACCTCGAATCAAGCCAAGATTCGTTTCGCAGAGGAGCCGAAGATTCTTCGTGAAATCACCCATACGATTCGCTCTCATCTTAATCTGATGCAATGATTCCTCGCCAGATATATAGAGAAGCTTCATAGAATCGTGACTTAGATTCTTGCATAGCTGAAGAAGAAGTGTTGATTTACCAATACCTGGATCACCACCAATCAATACCAGAGACCCCTTCACGATGCCGCCACCAAGTACTCGATTGAATTCATCCATATGAGAAGAAATTCGTTCCTCATCAGCGTCTTCTATCTCATCAAGTGTAGCTGGCACAAGAGAAGAAATCTGTCGTAATGACGCAGCCGATTTCTTCTCTACCACTTCTTCCACAAAGGTATTCCACTCCTTGCAAAATGGACATTGTCCCTGCCATTTGCTCGATTCATTGCCACAATTTTGACAATAGAAGATTGTTTTCGTTCCTTTTGCTGCCATATTATCCCCTCTAATTCGTAAAAAAATAGCCCTGCAAAATCTGCAGGGCCAAATCTTTATGCTCGTCTTACATTGACACTTGTTTTGGAATTCTTATCCAGTTCTACACTAAGGCTAAGCTTACCGCCCAAATTCGTCTGAATGCATCCCGCATCAACGCCACCAACTGTAATCTCATATTCCGTCTCGGGCTCTAATTCTAATGTGATCTGTGCATCCTCATCGCCCTCTACCGAAAATGACAGCCCCTCTTCATTTACCGAAAGATGTTCCACTGTCGTTCCGGGCACCGATTCATAGACGAAAATCTCATTACACTCTAGCTTGGTAATATCCCGATAAGTCTTCACCTTGTAGATATTCCCCTGATACTCAAAATCAGAAATCTTAGACTTCTGTTCAAGAGAATAATCGCCAAAACTAATCGTACCATCTGACTCTACACGAATCAATTCGCTAACTACAGCCATTTCTTAACCCCTCCAATAATAGTTCACCTCTATAGCGGACCTTCCGCTTGCACTAATTATATAATAGGATTTTTCAAAATTCTATAGTGAGAAAAATTATTTCTCATAAGCCTTTTTATCCGGCTCGAAGGCTATTTTGCCATCACGAACAGCACAAATCACACTGTCACCAGATTTGATCTTGCCCGACAGAATCTCTTCTGACAATAAGTCTTCCATATCTGTCTGAATCCTACGGCGAAGTGGTCTGGCACCATATTTCGGGTCATATGCCTTCTCAACAATATAATCTCTTGCCTTCGAACGAATCTTCAGATGAATATTCAGCTGACTAAGCGCCCTCTGGGACAGGTCATCTGTCATCAAGGTAACAATCGACTTCATGTCATCCTTCGTAAGAGTTCGAAAGACAATTGTCTCATCGATACGATTCAAAAATTCCGGCTTAAATATCCGCTTCACTTCTTCCATCACGCCATCCTTCATGCGCTCATGATCTGCATCCGCATTCTCAAGTGAAGAAAAACCGAGATGTTTTGGCTCGACAATTGCTTTGGCTCCAGCATTGCTTGTCATAATAATAATCGTATTCTTAAAGTCAACCTTACGGCCCTGAGAATCGGTAATATGTCCATCATCCAATACCTGAAGCAAGACATTGAATACATCTGGGTGAGCCTTCTCAATCTCGTCAAATAAGATTACTGAGTATGGATTACGACGAACCTTCTCTGATAGCTGGCCGCCTTCTTCATATCCCACATATCCAGGAGCTGAACCAATCATCTTGGACACAGAATATTTCTCCATATATTCAGACATGTCCACACGGATCATAGCATCTTCCTTACCAAAGACTGCCTCCGCCAAGGCCTTGGATATCTCTGTCTTACCCACACCAGTAGGTCCGAGGAAGAGGAAGGAACCAATTGGTCTGCCTGCCTCCTTGAGTCCAACACGGCCGCGTCTTACTGCACGAGCAACAGCGTCCACTGCCTCATCCTGACCGATTACTCTCTTATGAAGTGTCTGCTCCAGATTTCTAAGACGACTAGCCTCAGATTCTGAAAGCTTATTTACAGGGATCTTCGTCCAGAGAGATACCACATCTGCAACATCATCAAAGGTAAGGGTTAATTTCTTCTTATCCTTCTTTCTCTCAGAGCGTCTTCTTTGCTTCGAGATTTCTTCTTCCTTAGCCGTCTTCTCTTTTCGATACTCCCTGGCTCCTGAAATATCGCCCTTCATCAGCGACATTTCCACAAGCTCATCCAGTCGATGAACCTCTTCTTCTAATTCATAGATCAGAGTAGAATTATCTACTACCGAAAGTCTAAGCTTAGCAGCAGATTCATCCATTAAATCAATTGCTTTATCTGGCAGAAATCGATCTGTAACATAACGCTCAGCAAGCTCTACCGATGCATTAATAGCTTCATCAGAAATGATAACGCCATGGTGCTCCTCATATAGATGTGAAATCCCATGGAGGATTTCCTTTGTCTCTTCCACGCTAGGCTCTTCTACCGTTACCGGCTGAAATCTTCGCTCTAGAGCAGCATCCTTCTCTACGTATTTGCGATATTCAGAAATAGTCGTTGCACCAATAATCTGAATCTCTCCCCTGGCCATAGCAGGCTTTAAGATGTTTGATGCATCAATTGCTCCCTCTGCGCCACCTGCTCCAATCAGGGTATGAATTTCATCGATAAAGACAATAACATTACCAGCTCTTTCGATCTCAGCAATGACCTTCTTTACTCGTTCCTCAAATTCACCACGATACTTGGAACCGGCAACCATTCCAGATAAATCAAGTGAAACAAGACGCTTTCCACGAACCGAATCTGGAACTGCGCCTGAATAAATCCTCTCAGCTAAGCCCTCGACAATTGCTGTCTTTCCAACACCTGGCTCACCAATTAGACAAGGATTATTCTTTCCTCGTCTACTCAGTATCTGTATCACACGTGTTATTTCATCATCTCTACCGATTACAGGATCTAATTTTCCTTCTTCGGCAAGACGAGTCAGGTCTCTGGAATATTCTGAAAGAGCAGATGTATCGCCCCCTCTTCTTCGATTACGAGAAGACATCTCTTCGCGATAGACCTCGCCGTCTCTTCCCATAGCAGCAACAATTTCTGCGAATAATTTCTGAGGATTTACATCCATAGAATTCAGAAGTCGGGCTCCAGCCGAATCCTGAATCCGAATAAGCGCAAGCAGAAGGTGCTCGGTTCCGACCTCATCCAGACCACAGGTAATAGCCTCTTTCTCGGCCTGCTCTAACACCTGCTCAAATTTAGGAGTTTGACCTTCTCTCGATTCTACGACCACCCCATAATCTGGTGCAATCAAATCGGTAATAAGCTCTATAATATCTGCTTCCGTAATATTCTGATTTGCCAGAATCTTCGCAGATAGAGATGTCTCATCCGTAAGCAGACCCAGAAGCAAATGCTCTGTGCCTACATAATTATGGCCTAATTTCTTGGAAATGCGACTGGCATACTTTATTGCCTTCTTCGCCTGAGATGTGTATTCCATTCTCTCACTCCTATATCAAATCTTATAAATCATTAAAATCCAAGACATCAAGCTTCTTCGAAGCCAGATTCTCATCCTTAACCTCTCTAGAAGTAGCTACTTTTTCTACTCTCTCTACCTTCTCTTCGATTCTCTTCTCTTTGGTCACTGACTGAATAGTTGGAAGCTCTTCCTCATCATCCTCTGTATCGAAGAAGGCAGGTCTCACAGGTTCATCCTCATCGAAGATATCCTGTTCTCTGCGGCGTCTTGAGAAGAAACCTCCTCTAGGTCTATCCTCTTCTTCCTCGTCCTCTTCTTCATCTTCATCCGAGAATTCCTCAAGGGAATCCTCAAATTCATCATCATCGTCTTCATCGAACACGTCATCATCCGTCTTCTTGAAGAGAAGTACATTAATAATAATCACTGCAACAAGTACAACAATAAAGATTAGAATTGCCATAATCGTCTTATTGTCCAGTTTATCTGTAATCGAGGATAAATCAAAAGAAAATGTCTCCTCCTCATCTTCCTCAGGAGTTGCCTCTTCCTCTGTTACCTCGGTACTCTCAGTTACTGTGGTCTCAGCAAAAAGATCTGCATTAACACGCTGCATAGTCTTATATTCACTATCATAGCTATACCAATTCGCTGTGCCATCAGATCCTAATCCATAGAAATAATAAAATCCATTACTTCCGCCTGTGAGCTGATAAGCCTTGCATGAAAACTCATCTCCAACATATGTAGTCTCATAGAGAGAAGCTGAAAGCATGGAATCTGGGTTCTCAAGAATAACAGCATTCTCACCTTCTCCAAGCATCACAAGATCTGAAACCGAATCAGAGGTTTCATCATATAAATAAAATACGCCTGAGCCTGCAGTATTTGATGCTAATTTCAAATAAACCAATGTAAGATTATCATTTGACACTACACCAATTGACTTATTATGAATCGTGATTGACTTCTTGGCAAATCCGGATGGAATCTCTCCAGTAGAAAAGCGCTCTGATAAGACATAGTCTTCCCCATCAATCGTATAATCAGCGTCCGAATCAGATGATGCCGTGTAGCTGATGCCATATGACTTAAGTACTACTGAAGATGTCTCTGTAGTAGTCGTCTCCTCGTCAGAGTCCGTATTATCACTACTTGATGTAGTTCCAACTGTCACAGTTGTCGAGCTTCCTGTAAGAGCATCTCCAGAAACCACAATATTAGAAGTACCTTCTGCAGCACCAATAAAGCTAATATTTGCAGATGTTCCATTAAAGACAACAGTATTCCCTGACGTACGATAGGATGTATCACAAGAATTAAAGTTCAAAACCGATGTATTGTATTTAACAGTAATACTCGAAGAAGCAGATGCTGTTACCGTAACTGTCACAGAAGAGCCCACATCAACCGATGACTTCGAAAGCTTAATCATTGTAGTGCCTTCGCACAGACCAACAAGTGGCAGACTAAATAATACAAGCACGGCAAGAAGAAGGGATGCCACTACTTTTCTCATCTTATACATAATATTACCCTCTTATTTCTATAAAAAATTACTACATCTAGTATTCGAAAACATTCGCTTATACCACATAGATTTTAGCAATTCTTACAAAGTAATACAACCCAAATCACATCCGAAATCAGAAAGCCAACAAGCAGGAGTATATTTATATTACAGTCGCTAATCCTAAGTCCAAGCAGGAAGAGAATAAAAAGTAAAATTCCAAGAGCCTGCATCATAGAATAGATTCCACTTGCAATAATCATTTCCACCAAATCTAGAGTTCTCTTATTCATCGTTATACCTCCTAATGAATCATTTTCTATGCCTAGCATAGCCCTTATGCTGTCCCATTAATCGGACACCTATTGCAAGTGGGCATCGAATCAGATATGATTAGTAGGCTAAATTAGGGGAAATAAGGGAAATATTGACACATACATATATGGAGGATTTCATGAAGAATTGTATCATCGCTCAATCTGGCGGACCAACCGCCGCAATCAATGCAAGCTTAGCTGGCCTTCTCTACGAGAATGAATTGCATCGGGTCTACGATAATATCTATGGTTCCATCAATGGCATTATGGGCATTCTAAGTAATCACACCTTATCGCTCACTGACAAAATCTGTGCCGACAAGGAATTCATTCGTAAGCTAAAGGTCACCCCTGATATGTACCTAGGTTCCTGTCGCTATAAGTTGCCGAATCCAGAAGATGGAAAGAAAGAATATGATGCAATCTTCGATTTTTTCAAGGAGCATGACATTGAAGCCTTCTATTATATTGGTGGAAATGACTCCATGGATACTGTTCTAAAGCTTTCCCAGTATGCCTCATCGATAGACAGCAAGGTTCGAATCATCGGCATTCCAAAGACAATCGACAATGACCTCTGCCATATAGACCATACTCCAGGCTTTGGCTCAGCAGCAAAATATATTGCGACCTCGATTCTAGAGGTTTGTCACGACAGCTACATCTATGATCTTAAAAGTGTAACAATTGTAGAAATCATGGGCCGTGATGCAGGTTGGCTCACAGCTGCTTCAGCCCTTGCAAGAAATTCCTATAACACTGCGCCCCATCTTATCTATCTGCCAGAGGTAGACTTCGACAAGGATAAGTGCATAAACGACGTAAGAGCTCTTCTTGAGAAACAGAATAATGTAATTATTGCCATTTCGGAAGGCATCCATTATGCGGATGGGACTTACATCTCTGCTACTGAAGCCAAGGCAGACAACTTTGGTCATAGTCAGCTAAGCGGTGCTGGAAAGGCGCTGGAATACATCCTGAAGGATGCTCTCTCTGTAAAGGTTCGCTCTATCGAGATTAATGTTCTACAAAGATCTGCCGGACACCTAGCCTCCCTTACCGATCTGGATGAATCCATGGCACTTGGCCAGAATGCTCTTCATCTTGCAGAAGAAGGAAAGAGTGGCGTCATGTCTGCTCTAATCAGAACATCGAATAGCCCATATGAGACAGCGCTTACCCACTTTGATATTAACGGCATCGCAAATGAAGTTAAAAATGTTCCAAGAGAATGGATTAATGAAGCAGGAAATGATGTAACAGAAGACATGCTTACTTATCTTCGTCCTCTCATCCAGGGTGAAGCTGACATTCACTATGAGAATGGACTTCCAAGCTACCTAGATATCTCTCACTTAATCCACTAGGATTTCCAAACAAATAAAAAGCTCCAGGATTACACTAAAAACCATACGGTCAAAAATGTAATTCCTGGAGCTTTCTTATTCTGGAATCGGAAAGAAAATCCTACTTGTCTTTCTTGTCCTTCTTATCCTTCTTCTCTTCTTCTACAGCTGCCTTAGCATCCTCAGGCTTCTCAACAGCTGAAATAGCTGCCTTCTGCATAGGGATACGACAGTTCTTGTTGGAACCGAATTCAACAATAACAGTATCTTCATCGATATCAATAACAACACCATAGAAACCGCTTGTAGTAAGAATGGTATCGCCAACTGCAAGAGCTGACATCATAGCATTCTTCGTCTTGGTCTCCTTCTGCTGTGGACGAATCATGAAGAAATACATAAAAGCAAATAAAATAACAATCCAGATTACAAGTGAAAATGTACTGGATGCGCCTGTAGTGGAAATTAACATATCTTAATACCCTCCTAGATTTCCTATGTGTTAAAACACTTTAACCATTGTACCAACTAGCTAATCTTAGTGCAAGAAAAATAAAAACACTTCATAAATTC
Organism: Lachnospiraceae bacterium; assembly: GCA_963661945.1. Taxonomy (GTDB): domain Bacteria; phylum Bacillota; class Clostridia; order Lachnospirales; family Lachnospiraceae; genus CAVLDP01. The sequence goes on along the minus strand of CAVLDP010000003.1, from coordinate 138,136 downwards.
TTAATATTTACTTTTCGCGGCTATATTCTTCCATCTGATCGAGCGTCTCCCGCTTCCAGCTGGCAAAAGAATCTGCGTCAATTGCCGCACGAATCTCTTCCATCAAATGATTATAGAAATACAGATTATGAAGAACACAAAGTCTCATGCCAAGCATTTCTTTTGCCTTGAGCAGATGTCTAATATAAGCCCTGCTATAAGTACGGCAAGCTGGGCACTGACAGCCCTCTTCGATCGGAGCCATATCTCTCTCGTACTTCTGATTAAAGAGATTGATCTTACCCTTATGAGTATATACGTGTCCATGACGACCATTTCTACTTGGGTAAACGCAATCAAAGAAATCCACACCACGATCAACTGCTTCGATAATATTCTGAGGCGTACCAACACCCATGAGATAGGTTGGCTTGTTCTGTGGTAAATGAGGTACCGTAACATCGAGTATGTGATACATTTCCTCATGAGTCTCACCTACTGCAAGTCCACCAACTGCATATCCATCCAGATCAAGCTCAGAAATACGTTTCGCATTATCGATACGAATATCATCAAAGATTGCTCCCTGATTAATACCAAAAAGCATCTGCTTAGGATTTACAGTAGTATCAAGTCCATTCAGGCGGTCCATCTCCTTCTTACAGCGAGAAAGCCACCTCTCAGTTCTGGCAACAGAGTCCTCGACATACCTTCGCTCTGCCACAGAGCTTGGACATTCATCAAAGGCCATGGCAATCGTTGAACCGAGGTTTGATTGAATCTGCATGCTTTCTTCCGGTCCCATAAAGATACGATGTCCATCTATATGCGATTGAAAGGTCACGCCCTCTTCCTTAATCTTGCGAAGACCAGCCAGGGAAAATACCTGAAATCCACCAGAGTCTGTAAGAATTGGCCTATCCCATACCATGAATTTGTGAAGACCACCAAGGTCATGAATTAGTTCATCTCCTGGTCTAACATGAAGATGATAGGTATTAGAAAGTGCCACCTGAGTATCTATCGCATGAAGATCATCTGTAGACACACCTCCCTTTATTGCTGCAACTGTTGCCACATTCATAAAGAGTGGAGTCTGAACCGTACCGTGCACAGTCTCGAAGCTTGCTCGTTTCGCTCTACCATCTGTCTTAAGTAATGTATATGTACTCTTCTTATCGCTCATAAAATTCCTTTACCTTATCTATTCTGGAAGACATATTCATAAATAACGCATCTACCAAGGTGATTGCTGCCATGCTTTCTACAACTACAACAGCTCTTGGCACAATAATCGGATCGTGTCTTCCGTGAATCTCAATATCTACATCCTCATGAGACTCATTTACCGTATGCTGAGTCTGACTAATGGATGGTGTCGGCTTAATGGCTACACGAAGCAGCAGATCTGATCCATCTGACATACCGCCTAAGACTCCACCAGAATGATTGGTGCACTTTGTCACCTTACCATCTTCCATATGAAATGAATCATTATTAGATGATCCAGTACTAAGAGCTGCCTGAAAGCCATCTCCGATCTCAAAGCCCTTTACTGCCCCAATCGACAGCATTGCCTTCGCCAGGGATGCATCAAGTTTCTCAAAAACCGGCTCGCCAAGTCCAACCGGAAGGCCACTTACCAGACATTCTACAATTCCACCACAGGAATCCTTCTCCGAGATGCATTTCTCAAGATGCCGACTTGCAAGCTCAGAAGAAAGAGCACTTGGCATGTAAAGTGGATTCTTCTCTATCTCATCTCTATCGAATTCGTTGCAGGTAATTGGTCCAATCGCCTTAGTGTAGGCAGTCAATTCAACGCCAACATATTCAAGTATCTTAGACGCTACTGCACCTGCTGCCACACGGCCAATGGTCTCTCTACCTGAAGACCTTCCACCGCCTCTATAATCGCGAAATCCATATTTCTCATAGAAGGTATAATCTGCATGTCCAGGTCGAAAAACAGAGGCAATCTCAGAATAATCCTTAGAATGCTGATCTGCATTTCGAACCATTATGGAAATTGGCGTTCCTGTTGTTTTGCCTTCAAAAACACCAGATAGAATCTCAGCAAGATCGCCTTCCTTCCTTGCAGTCGTAAAGTCAGACTGTCCCGGCTTTCTCCTATCCAGGAATTTCTGAATATCCTCCTCACAAAGAGGAATTCCAGCAGGGCAACCATCAATAACAACGCCAAGTGCAGGTCCATGAGATTCGCCCCAAGTTGTAACCCTAAAAATATTACCAAAACTAGATCCTGCCAAAATATATCTCTCCTCTCCCCGATTCATAAAAAAGAGCTGCATCTACTGCAGCTCCCTTAAAATATCCTAAAGTTCTACAACGCGAATACAGTTCGGCTGATCAATCGATACCGGAGCTGAATTCATAAGGGCACAGTTCTTCTCATAATCCATACAGAAGGTACGAAGTTCATTATCATCATGATTCAATATACCAACATACTTCTTACCTGGGAAGATGCAAAGAGACTTAGGGAAGTCTCCGCAAGAATATACAAAGCCTGCTCTCTCCAGTGTGCCATCCTCGTGACGCTTAAGGAAAGCAAAGCCACCGATTCCATCAACTGTAACATATACATATTCATCATCATCCGAAATACGAAGGCAGGTACAAGAAGCATTCTCCGCTGCATGATCTAAGACATCAATGGTCTGAATTCTCTCAAAGACAGGACCAGCTTCTGTATCTTCATAGGTGTACACCTCTATTGTCTTCGCCTCCCCTGTGCACACATATGCATACTTACCATCACTGGAGAAACGAATAATTCTGCAGCCTGCATCGATATTACTTCTAACAATATCTACAAGATGAAGCTTGCCGAATTCATAGTCAATCTCATATACCTTGATCTGATTCAGTCCATAGTCCACTGCACAAAGGAACTTCTGATCTGGTGTCAGCTTCACACAGGTAACCTTGGCATGGTCAATTCTACGATTCGCCGTCATCATAGCGCCAGCCTCGTGGAAGATTCCGTCCGAAATCTCACCAATAGAACCATCCTTATTCAGCTTCATCATTGTCACACGACCATCATGATATCCGCCAACAAAGAGATAGCGATTCTTATGATCCACCTCTACATAACAGCCTCTCATGCCACCAATCCAGGCTTCGTTAAGCTTCGTTAAATCACCATTCTCATCAATTGAAAATGAAGCCACGCCTTCATCCGCAATAGAATAGAGGAATCTCTTATCGTAGGAAACAGTCAAATAGGATGGATTATGTACCTGAGCAACAGAACGCTCTGTAAAAATGCCATCTTCCAAATCTACGTCATACACATGAATTCCCAAGCTCTTCTCATGTGTATAAGTTCCTGCATATGCTACGTATTTCTTCTGGTCTGCCATATTCTATGCCTCCTCTTTTCTACGAAGAATATCGTACTCATCTAACTCAACCCCTAAGTCGATATAGAGAATTTGCTTTGGATGTGGACACGACTCCATATCCTCACCCTTTTCATTTACAATACGTCTCACGGTAACAAGGATATTATCACCATTTGGCTTCATAACCTCGATCTGTTCACCAACGGAGAACTTATTTTTCTGTTCTATACAGTATAAACCATCTTCTGTACGAATACCAATAGTACCGAGGTATGTATATTCATTTACGTAGGTATTGCTATCATAGATCTGAGATTCTTCATTTGGCTTACCATAGAAGAATCCTGTTGTAAACTGGCGATAGGTGCAGGACTTAATCTGCTCCTGATACCAACTCATATTCGCTTCATAGGTCTCAGGAGATTTCATGTAATCATCAAAGGCCTTACGATAGGTACGAGCAATCGTTGCAACATAAAGAGCAGATTTCATGCGACCTTCAATCTTGAAGCTGTCAATTCCAGCATCAATCATATCCGGCAGATGCTCAATCATACATAGATCCTTGGAATTAAAGATATAGGTTCCTCTCTCATTCTCATAAACAGGAAGGTATTCGCCAGGTCTTTGTTCTTCAACCACAGAATATCTCCATCTACATGGATGTGTACAAGCTCCCTGATTTGCATCTCGTCCTGTAAAATAATTGCTTAGCAAGCAACGACCAGAATAAGAAATACACATAGCACCATGAATAAAAGATTCAATCTCCATATCTTCTGGTATATTCTCACGTATCTCTTTGATTTCCTTCAGAGATAATTCTCTTGCGGTAACAACTCTTGTAGCGCCAAGCGATTTCCAGAAATGGAAGGTTCCATAGTTCGTATTATTAGCCTGTGTACTAATATGAATTGGAATCTCCGGACAGATCTCCCTAGCAATCATAAAGACTGCAGGATCTGCAATCAGGATAGCATCCGGCCTAACTTCTTTTAGTTCCCTAAAATATTCTGAAACCTTAGGCAAGTCATCATTATGAGCATAGATATTGGCAGTCACATAGACCTTGACATTTCTCTCATGTGCAAAGGCAATGCCTTCCTTCATCTCCTCTATTGTGAAATTCGTGGACTTAGCACGAAGGCTAAAAGCCTCTCCGCCAATATATACTGCATCCGCACCATAAATTACAGCAATCTTAAGAACCTCCAGGCAACTTGCTGGAGCTAATAATTCTAACTCTCTCATCTTACCTCACAACTATCGTACAACAGTCACACATAAGCCATCACCAATCGGAAGCAAGCTAAAGGCAAGCTCCTCGTCATGGGACAATTCATATAGATAATCCCGAACCCTCTTATGAATCGTACGATTTCGTCTATTCACTGCATAATGGGACTCAATAATATCCCCATCCTGCAGCACATTATCCGTAATCATAACCGTCCCCTTGTGCATAAGAGGTCGTATCATCGGGAAAAAGATAGGATATTGTCCCTTGGCAGCATCCATAAATATAAAATCATAGCTTCCGGATAACGTCCCAAGAATATCCTGTGCATCCCCTTCATAAAGGGTAATCCGGTCTTCAAAACCAGCACGCTTTATGTTCTCTCTGGCAACTGGAATCCTGGGCGCATAATTCTCAATCGTATCAATAGTACAATTTGCTGGCCCATAGGTTGCCATAAGAATTGAAGAAAAGCCAACCGCCGCGCCTACTTCGAGAATTCGCCCTGGCTGATTTAGTGCAAGCATAAATTTCAGATATTCCTGAGTTTCTCTTCGAATAATAGGAACAAATGAAGCTAATGCCTCCCTTTCGATCTCTTGAAGCAAGGGTGTATTATCAATAGCCAGCGAATTCATATAAGTAGTAAAACGATCATCGATTATCATATTATACTTCCATAATAATTGGTAGAATCATCGGTCTTCTCTGCGTTTCCTTCCAGACGAAGTCGGAAAGTGATGATTTCACCTCTGTCTTAATCTTGGTCCAATCAGAGACATTACGCTCAGACAGTCGATCCACAGTATCAGCAAGGACCGCTCTAGCGCTATCCATCAGATCCTCAGAATCTCTCACATAGACAAAGCCCCTTGATACAATATCTGGACCAGCCACAATCTGACCAGCTTCCATGGTCATCACAACGATAATGATACCATCTTCCGCCAGATGCTGACGATCTCTAAGAACAATATTGCCAACATCGCCGACGCCAAGTCCATCAACCATTACAGCACCAGTGTGAACGTGGCCATTTACCTTGGCATTCTGCTTCTCATCAAATTCAAGTACATCGCCGGAATTCAGAAGGAAGATGTGATCACTGTCATAGCCTAGAGACTTCACAATCGATTCCTGAGCACGAAGGTGCTTATACTCTCCATGAACTGGAATTGCATACTTCGGCTGAACCAGCGAGTAAATAAGCTTAATCTCTTCCTGGCAAGCGTGTCCTGAAACATGGACATCCTGGAAAATCACATTAGCGCCCTTGCGATAAAGCTCATTCATGACATTTCCAACAGCCTTCTCATTTCCAGGGATTGGATGAGAAGAAAATACAATCGTATCCTTTGGCTTAATCTGAATCTTGCGATGAGTACCATTTGCCATACGAGACAAGGCAGCCATCGACTCACCCTGAGAACCTGTAGTAATAAGGCAAGTCTTCTCATCTGGGAAATTCTTTAGCTCGTCGACATTGATCAGAGTATTCTCTGGAATGTTCAGATAGCCAAGTTCCGAAGCGGTAGCAATAATATTAACCATGCTTCGACCCTCGACAACAACCTTGCGTCCGTATTTGTGAGCAGAATTAATAATCTGCTGAACTCGATCGACATTGGATGCAAATGTAGCGATGATGATACGCGTGTCCATATTGTCTGCGAATATACTGTCAATCTTGGCGCCAACTGTACGCTCTGACTGGGTGAAGCCTGGTCTCTCTGCATTCGTAGAGTCGCACATAACAGCTAAAACGCCCTTCTTGCCAAGCTCTGCAAAACGCTGTAAATCAATAGCATCACCGAATACCGGTGTATAATCCACCTTGAAGTCACCTGTGTGGATGATGGTGCCAACTGGAGAATAAATAGCAAGTGCCGCAGCATCCTGAATACTATGATTGGTCTTAATGAATTCTACGCGAAAGGCACCAGAATTAATATGCTGCCCGTACTTTACGACCTTACGCTTTACCTTCTTCATAAGTCCATGCTCTTCGAGCTTATGCTCGATGATGCCCATGGTGAGCTTCGTTGCATAAATTGGTACATTAAGTTCCTTCATAACATAAGGAATTGCACCAATATGATCCTCATGACCATGTGTGATGAAGAAGCCCTTTACCATATCCTCATGTTCCTTCAGATAAGTAATATCTGGAATTACAAGGTCTACACCAAGCATGTCATCTTCTGGGAATGCCAAACCGCAATCCACAACAATAATACTGTCTCCATACTGAAAGGCAGTAATGTTCATTCCAATCTGCTCAAGTCCTCCAAGAGGGATTACCTTAAGCTTGTCATTATTTGTTTTCTTCAAAAAAATTCCTCCTAACATCGTACACAAAAACAAAGCCCGCTCTTAAAAACTTCGGACTTAGATTTGCTAAATAAAATAAATGTATCCACACGCAGCATCATTCAAATGCTGTATCATCCATTAATTCCTCAAAAACCTTGATGACTGCCTCAAGCTCCACATCATCTTCTACTGGTTCGTAGGTAGATTCCTCATCATCTCCGCCAATCTCACGGAAAATATATGCATCACTGTCTCCCTCTGCATCCTCTGCCAGAAGAAGATAGTGCTGTTCAGAAATAGTCGTCTCTTCTAATACGTATAGTAAGACCTCTTCACCGGTCTCTTCATCAATAAATACAATCTGATCCATAAATTCTTGCACTCCAAAAGAAAGGGATATCTCTACCCCTTATTACAATTCACTTGTTCATCTAGGTACGATTGAAGAATCAGCATTGCTGCCAATTCATCCACATACTTCTTACGCTCTAAGCGACCTACGATTCCAGATTCCATCATAATCTCGTCCGCTTCGACCGTAGTCAGTCTCTCATCACAGAATATAATAGGCAAATGAAACCTGGCCTCCAGCATGGATGCAAATTCACGAGTCTTAATGCATCGTTCTCCCTCCGAACCGTCCATATTCAGCGGAAGTCCAAGAACAATTGTATCTACTTGATATTCTGTAATTAATTCTCCAATTCTGGAGAGTGTCCTTCGAAGCTTATTTGGCTTCTCACGACGAATAATCTCTACTCCCTGGGCTGTAAGCATAAGAAGATCTGAGACGGCAACTCCAACGGTCTTCGATCCAAAATCCAGTCCCATAATTCGAGTATTATTAACCATTAATGATTCCACGCTTCACTCTTAATATATTCGCGAAGCAACTCCTCAACCAATTCGTCCCTCTCTACCTTCATAATAAGGCTACGTGCATTATTATGACTGGTAATAAATGTTGGGTCTCCAGACATTACATATCCCACAATCTGATTCAGAGGATTATATCCCTTCTCCTCAAGAGCCTCAAATACGGTCTTCAGAATCTCCTTCACACCGATTGTTGTCTCTTTCTCAACCTTAAAGTACTGAGTATTGCTAATGTCCTGCATCTGTCACGCTCCATTCGAAAGCTCACTATAGATAAAAACAATTCTAATATAACTATAACGAAAATTCAACATCCTCAAGCAAAAGATACTCACCACAAAGTATTTCCTTAGCAAGTCCAAAAATGAGGCAATTATGGTAATCCCTCTCACTTGGAACCGCCACTCTTACATACTCTCTGGTAAATCCTACAAAGTACTTCCTACCATCCAGTTCAATCTCTTCCTCAAGTAGAGCCTCTACCCTATGCCCAAGAAAGCTCTCCCTATATTCTATAGACATCTGATCTGCCAATGCAAGAAGCTCATTACTTCTAAGCGTCTTAATTTGTTCATCAATCTGACCTTCCATCAGATCTGCTCTCGTTCCCTTGCGACGAGAGAATTTGAAGATATGCATCTCGTAGAAATGAATCTTCTTCAGATAGTCCACGGTAATGCGAAACTCTTCTTCTGTCTCCTGCGGGAATCCCACAATCACATCTGTTGTAATTGCGCAGTTTGGGAAAACACTTCGAAGTCTCCTGCAACCCTCCTCGTATTGAGCCGCATCATATTTACGGTTCATTCTCTGCAAGACGGAATCGCAGCCACTCTGGAGAGAGAGGTGAAAATGAGGACAAATCTTCTCCACCTGTCCTAACCTTTGAACGAATTCATCCGTTACAATCTGAGGCTCGAGAGAACCAAGTCGAATTCTCTTGATTTTGGGAACCGAAGCCACCTGTTCAATCAGATCAATCAGCTTATAATCTTCGCCTTCGCCATAAGAGCTAAGATGAATACCTGTAAGAACAACCTCCTGGTAGGACGCCTCCGCTAGCTTCTCTACCTCAGTAATCACATCAGAAATCTCTCTGGAACGAATTCTGCCCCTTGCATATGGGATAATACAGTAAGAACAAAACTGATTGCAGCCATCCTGAACCTTAAGGAAAGCTCTCGTATGCTCTGCAGTTTTATCGATAGACATATTCTCATAGGACACACGTCCCTGATTAATATCTTCAATATCCATTTCCTTATGACGTTCTATAAGGAAGCGATCAATCTCTTCTACAAGCTCTGATTTGTGATTATTGCCAAGGACTATATCAATAGAGAGATCTTCCTTCACCTGTTCCACCGAAGTCTGTACATAACAGCCTGTCGCTACAAGCACCGCATCAGGATTTAGTTTTCTGGCTCTATGAATCATTTGGCGAGATTTCTGTGATGCAACATTTGTCACGGCACAGGTATTAATCACATAGACGTCTGCCATGTCCCTAAAGGATACAATTTCATATCCTGCCTTCTCAAGAAGCTGTTGCATAGCCTCTGTCTCATATGTATTTACTTTACAGCCCAGATTATGTAGTGCTGCCTTTTTCATGAATAGCTCCTTCGTTTATTGACTTTTCCTTATAAATAGACTACGATAACGCTAGAAACCAAAGTATTTAGGAGGTAATTCAATGAAGACCGTTCAGATTTCATTAAATTCAATTGACAAGGTTAAGTCATTCGTTAACACAATTAGCGCAATGGATTCCGATTTTGATTTGATTTCCGGCAGATATGTAATTGATGCCAAGTCTATCATGGGTATCTTTAGTTTAGATTTATCTAAGCCAATCGATCTTGCAATTCATGCAGAAGATGGCATAGATGAGATTCTCGAGGCATTAAAGCCATATCTTGTATAGAATCAAGAGACTTACTTAAAGCACAGGCTAACTGCCTGTGCTTTTTTCTTGCCCATTTCCTAGTCTTCTGCCTGAACTAAAATTGTCTCTGTCGTAGCAATTGCTGTCTCAACCAAAGCATCTATCGTATCCGCAAGCTTCTCTTCTGACTTATGAATGTTCTCAAGTCTTGGCTTTGTAACAGGATGCTTGGCAACAAAGATCGTACAGCAGTCCTCAAATGGCAGAATCGATGTCTCATAAGTTCCAATTCTCTCAGAGATATCTACAATCTCCTGCTTATCCATTCCAATACAAGGACGATACACAGGATAGGTACATACTTCATTTGTTGCCATGAGGGAATGCATCGTCTGAGATGCAACCTGGCCAATGCTTTCACCAGTTACCAGGCCAAGATTTCCATTTTCTGCAGCAAAATGTTCCGCAATCTTCATCATGTAGCGACGCATGATAATGGTAAGCTCCTCGTGAGGACATTTCTCATAGATTTCAAGCTGAACATCGGTAAAATTAACCACATGAAGACGGATTGGACCAGAATACTTCGACACAATACGAGCCAGATCCACAACCTTCTGCTTGGCGCGTTCTGAAGTATATGGAGGCGCATGGAAATAGGTAGCATCAAGAGTTACTCCACGCTTTGCAATCATATATCCTGCAACAGGGCTATCGATTCCACCAGATAATAAAAGCATGGCAGAGCCATTGGTTCCTACAGGCATGCCACCTGGACCAGGAATAATCTCAGAATAGTAATTGATCTGCTCACGAATCTCGATATGAATATAGACATCTGGGCAGTGAACATCTACTTTCATCTCTGGGAAGGCATCAAGAATCCTCTCACCCATAGTCGCATTGATTTCCTGAGAATTCATTGGATAATTCTTGCGAGCTCTTCTTGCATCCACCTTAAATGTCATATTCTTGTTCGGATAGGTTTCATCGATATAGGAAATGATTTCTTCTGCAAGACGGTCAAAGCCTAAATCCTCTGTAATTACGCAAGGGCAGAATCCAACAATTCCAAAGACATTACTAAGCGCCTCAACAGCACCTTCATAATCATAGTCTCCCTCAGTATTTACAAAAATTCGTCCCTGCTGCTTATGAACCAGGAAATTTCCGTCCACCCTCTTCAGAGCATAATTAATCTGCTTCACCAGGGCGTCCTCAAAGACATGACGATTCTTTCCCTTAACTGCGATTTCACCATATTTGATTAGAAAAGACTGATACATATATTTCTCCTATTGTCTTGTGTATTTCTGTAAGGTCGGTATAATTTCCTTCATGCAGGAAATGGCATAATCTATTTCTTCTATCGTATTGTAGATAGAGAAGCTAAAGCGCACTGTGGAATCTAGGAGATTCGATGGCAAATGAATTGCACGAAGTGTTGCGCTAATTGCTGGCTTATTCGAAGAGCAGGCGGAACCTGCAGACACATAGACACCTCTATCCTCCAAGGCATGAAGTAGCACTTCACTACGTACGCCAGCTACAGAAACGGACACAATCTGAGGCGCCGACTTCTCATCTGTATAACCATTTATCGACAATCCATCGATACCTGACACTCCATCTATAAAATGCTTCTTAAGGTCTCTAAGATGAGCCACATGAGAATCTAGATTCTCATACATAAAGCTTGCCGCAAGTGAAAGGCCTGCAATCGCAGGAACATTCTCTGTACCGGAGCGCATTCCTCTCTCCTGGCCGCCTCCCAAGATCTCTGGGCGAACCTTGGCCTTGTCACGTATATAGATAAATCCACTTCCCTTAGGGCCATGAATCTTGTGGCCGCTAACAGTAAGAAGATCGATTCCCATTCTACTTGGGAAGATCTCGTATTTACCATAAGCTTGAATTGCATCGACGTGAAACAGGGTATTCGGATTCTGCTCCTTGATAATACGAGCTGCCTCCGCAATTGGTTCTAGAGCACCAATCTCATTATTCACCATCATAATTGATACCAAAATGGTATCTTCTCTTATGATATCTCGCAGCTCTTTCAGCGAAATGATTCCCTTGTCATCGACATCGAGATAAGTCACTTCAAAGCCCTGTTCCTCAAGGAAATGAATCGGATTCGCAACCGATGCATGTTCAATCTTCGTGGTAATAATATGAAGTCCCATGCGCTTGTTGGCTAAAGCCGCCCCAATTAGAGCCAGATTATTTCCTTCCGTTCCGCCTGAAGTAAATATGATTTCCTTATCAGATACCTTCAGAGTCTTTGCAATCACATGTCTCGCATTCTTAACATATTCCTCAGCCTGCATGCCCTTATTATGTAGGGAAGACGGATTACCATAATCCTCTGTTAAGACCTTAGCAACAAGCTCCGATGCCTCCTTGAGACAAGGAGTTGTTGCCGAATTATCTAAATAAGCTTCCATTAGAGTTCTCCCAATTCTGACTGCATCATCACAAGTGACATAGTCGTAATCGCTGCTGTATCCGTTCTTAAGATTCGCTTTCCAAGTGAAATGACATCCATATTCTCTCTGGCAGCCTCAATTTCTTCAGAAGAGAATCCGCCCTCTGGCCCAATGATAATGCTAATAGATTTCTCACCATCTATCTTATCTAGTGCTCTACGAGTCGCTTCCACGCCCTCTTCATTCTCATAAGGGACGAGACGCACATCGCAATTTGATGCATACTGAAGTGCCTCCTGATAAGTCATCACATCAAGAACCCTTGGAATACGGCTTCGCTTGGATTGCTTTGCTGCAGATTCTGCAATCTTCTGCCATCTTTGGACTTTGCTCGCCTTCTTCTTATCATCAAGCTTCACAACGCAATACTTCATGGAAACAGGAATAATCTCATAGACACCAAGTTCTACCGCCTTCTCAATTACCGTCTCCATTCGATCCCCCTTGGGAATTGCTTGGAAAAGGTAAATTCTATTCTTCGGTTCTGTCTCTGATGTCTCCTCGAGAATTCTAGCCTGTATCTCATCCTGTGACAGTTCTATAATCTCTGCCAGAAAGCTTCTGGCCTGGTCCGTAGAAATACGAATCTTCTCTCCTGGCCTCATACGAAGTACTCGTCCAAGATGTTTGGCATCCTCACCACGAATCAGGGCAATCTCATCTATGATATCTTCTTCTCTCAAGAAAATCTGCTGCAAAGTTATCTCCTCATGCCCTGCGGGCTACAATACTGCGCCATTCTCCCATAGCATTGCATTCTACAATCTGAAGTCCAGCCTTTTCTAAGCTCTCTCTTACCTTATCTTCCTTGAAATCAATAATTCCGGATGTAATAAGGTAACCGCCTTCTTTCATAAACTTAGGCAAAACATCTGCCATACCAATAATAATATCTGCCAGAATATTAGCAAATACAATGTCATAGGATTCATAGCCTAGTCGACTCGAAAGATCCTGATCTACTGTCAAATCACCTGTATAGAAGTCCGTCTCTTCTCCATCCAGATGATTTAGGAGCATGTTCTCTCTCGTAGACATGATGCAGTCCTCATCGATATCGGTTCCTGCAACGTGACCCGCACCAAGCTTGAGTGCGGCAATCGATAGTATTCCACTACCACATCCTACATCAAGTACTCTATCGCCATCCTTGAGTAATTCCTGCATCTTCTCCATGACCATATAAGTGGATTCATGCTTTCCTGTACCAAAGGATACTCCTGGATCAATCTCGAGCATGACCTGATCTGTTGCTGGGCTTACATCCTCCCAGGTTGGCTTTATGAACAATCTGCCGATGGAAAATGAGTGAAAATATTCCTTCCAATTATTCAGCCAGTCTTCATCATGCGTAACCTCTCTTGTAATCGCGAGGCTTCCCATATCCATGAAGGCTCTAGCCGATGATAATTCTTCCTTAATTCTTGCAAGAAGCTCTTCCTCATCCTTGTCTTCTTCCAGATAGAAACAAACAGAGGAAGTCCCATCATCTTCTGGTCGATCCGGCTGCAGTTCTTCAAAAACTCCACCCTGCTTCTCATCAAATACAGGAAGTAGATCCTCGATCTCAACAGAATCAATTCCAAGCTCTGACAATAAGAAGCTTACATATTCCTCTGCCAGACTCGTCGTCCTAATTGTATACTTAATATAATTCATAGAATAGCTCCTTGTCCTAATGCATAGGTTATCCTACCACAAAGATACTAATAACGCAAAAGACAAATTGACAGAAAGTTGTCATTATTGTAAGATTATTGTGATAACTTACAACAGGAGGTAAGACTATGAAATGCAAAAGAATTCCCCTTGAAGTAGAAGTAATAAAATACAGCCTTGGTCAAGACCTAGAAGATGGCTTCGAGCTTCTCTCTGATGTAGTTACCAAAAGCTGGGTTCATGCCGACAATTTAATTCAAATAAATCGTGATGGAGACATTCTTACTCCATACATCTTCACCAGGCGAGGACGAACCTTTCTTCAGGAAGGTGATTACGTCATCATAGAACCGGACGGTTCCAAACAGCTCTGTGGAGAAGACAAACTCTTCGATAGATACGAAGAAATCAAATAGGCAAGCAAAAAGCCTAGTGCAAGGATTTATCCTAAAGCACTAGGCTTTTCTTATATATTCCTATAGGTCGTCAATTGCATCCTTAATCTTGTCAGCAAATTTCTTCTTCGTCTTCTCAGCCTTCACAGGAGCGCCGCCAGTCGACAAGGACTTACCTGTCTCTTCATCGAATTCTCGAAGAGCATTCTTAGCCTTCTCATTGAGAGAGGTTGGAACCTGAACAACTAGAGTCACATAGTGATCACCTCGCACATTCTCATTACGAAGTGATGGAACGCCCTTACCACGAAGGCGAATACGAGTATTGGTCTGTGTCCCAGCCTTCACCTCATAAGACACACGACCATCTAATGTCTCGATTATAACTTCGCCACCAAGTGCAGCCTGTGCAAAGGAAATAGGTGCCTCTGAGTAGATATCAAAATCTCTTCTCTGGAAGGTCTTATGTGGCTGAACGCGAACCTCAACAAGAAGATCGCCTCGTGGGCCACCATTGATTCCTGGCTCTCCCTTGTCACGAATTCGAACTGCCTGTCCATCATCGATACCTGCAGGAATCGCTACTTCAATCTTCTTCTTTCGTGCAATGTAGCCTGATCCATGACAATCCGGACATTTCTCTTCGATAATCTCTCCTGTTCCGTTACAGTCAGGACAGGTTGACACATTCTGAACAGTACCAAAGAAGGATTGACTGGTCATCATGACCTTGCCCTTACCACCACATTTGCTACAGGTCTTCTTGTTTGTTCCAGGCTTAGCGCCAGATCCCTTACATTTAGGACACTCATCCTTGAGGACAAGCTCAATCTCCTTGTTGCATCCAAATGCTGCTTCTTCAAACTTAATCTTCACAGAGGTACGAACATTCTGCCCCTTCATAGGACCATTTGAAGTTCTGCGACCACCGCCAAAGAAATCGCCGAAGATATCGCCAAAGATATCACCGAAGTCCATACCAGAAAAGTCAAATCCTGCTCCGCCATTTCCATCGAAGGCTGCATGGCCATACTGGTCATACTGTCTTCTCTTGTCCGGATCGCTCAGAACTGCATATGCCTCCTGACATTCCTTGAACTTCTCCTCAGCTTCTGGATCGTCTGGATGCATATCTGGATGATATTTCTTAGCCACCTTACGGAAGGCCTTCTTAATCTCATCCTCAGATGCCCCCTTCTGTATTCCCAATACTTCGTAATAATCTCTCTTGTCTGCCATAATATATCCTTATCTCTAGCAAAGTAACCTTGGGCTATAGGCCCAAGGTCCCTGCATGTCTTATTCTAATGACGCTTATCTTATACTTCCTTGAAGTCAGCATCAACTACATCATCATCTGCAGAAGATGATGCGTCAGAGCCGTTGAAGCCACTCATATCTGGGCCAGCACCCTGTGCTCCAGCTGCTGCCTGTGCTGCTTCATACATCTTAGCAAATACCTTCTGTGCAGATTCCTGAAGCTTCTCAGTTGCAGCCTTGAGCTCAGCTACATCAGCATCAGACATCTCAGTAGCTTCTGGGAACTTAGCAACCAGATCCTTAACTGATTGAATATCAGCCTCAACTGCTGACTTATCTGCTGCATCAATTCCGTCGCCAACTTCATTCAGTGCATTCTCAGTCTGTACTACAAATGACTCTGCATCATTCTTTGTATCAACAGCTTCCTTACGCTTCTTATCCTGAGCCTCGTACTCAGCAGCTTCCTTAACAGCTCTATCGATTTCTTCATCTGACATGTTAGAACCAGATGTAATCGTGATATGCTGCTCCTTGCCAGTACCAAGATCCTTAGCGGATACATTTACGATACCATTTGCATCAATATCAAAGGTTACTTCGATCTGTGGTACACCACGACGTGCTGGAGGGATACCATCCAGACGGAACTGACCAAGTGACTTATTGTCACGGGCGAACTGTCTCTCACCCTGTACGATATTGATATCAACAGCTGTCTGATTATCCTCTGCTGTAGAGAAGATCTGAGACTTCTTTGTAGGAATTGTAGTATTTCTCTCAATTAACTTAGTAGCGATGCCACCCATGGTCTCAATAGACAGAGACAGTGGAGTTACATCCAGAAGAAGGATCTCACCTGCACCCTCATCACCATTTAACTTACCACCCTGGATAGATGCACCAATTGCAACACACTCATCTGGGTTTAATGACTTAGAAGGCTCCATGCCTGTTAACTGCTTAACCTTAGACTGTACAGCTGGGATTCTGGTAGAACCACCAACCAGAAGAACCTGACCTAAATCTGCATTTGTAAGACCAGCATCTTTCATAGCGTTCTGAACTGGGATTGCAGTTCTCTCAACAAGAGAAGCTGTAAGTTCATCGAACTTAGCACGAGTTAAATTCTCATCGAAATGCTTAGGGCCATCTGCTGCATTTGCAAGGAATGGAAGGTTGATATTGGTTGTAGTAGAAGAAGAAAGCTCCTTCTTAGCCTTCTCAGCAGCTTCCTTCAGACGCTGCATAGCCATCTTATCTGATGACAGATCAATGCCTTCCTTCTCCTTGAAGGTCTGAAGCATCCAGTCAACGATTGCATTATCGAAGTCATCACCACCAAGGAAGGTATCACCATTTGTAGATAATACTTCGATGACGCCATCACCGATCTCAATGATTGATACATCGAATGTACCACCACCTAAATCGTATACCATAATCTTCTGCTCTTTCTCATTATCAAGACCGTAAGCAAGTGCAGCAGCTGTTGGCTCATTGATGATACGCTTAACCTCAAGACCAGCAATCTTACCTGCGTCCTTGGTTGCCTGACGCTGAGCATCATTGAAGTATGCAGGAACAGTAATAACTGCCTCTGATACGCTCTCGCCAAGATATGCCTCAGCATCAGCCTTCAGCTTCTGAAGAATCATAGCTGAAATCTGCTGTGGAGAGTACTTCTTACCATCAATAGTACGACCGTTGTCTGTACCCATATCTCTCTTAATAGAAGCGATTGTCTTCTCTGCATTAGTTACAGCCTGTCTCTTGGCTGGCTCACCAACTAATCTCTCACCGTCCTTTGTAAAAGCAACGATAGATGGAGTTGTTCTAGCACCTTCTGTATTTGCGATAACAGTTGGCTGTCCACCTTCCATAACAGATACACAGCTGTTTGTTGTTCCTAAATCGATACCAATAATTTTACTCATGATTTTTTCCTCCTAAATCATCTTATTCTGTCACGCCAACCATTGAGTGACGTAGCACTTGATCTTTATACATATAGCCCTTCATAAGTTCCTGAGCGATTACTCCGGATTCAAATTCATCGGACTGTACTTGCATTACTGCATTGTGTAAGTCAGGATTTAATTCCTGTCCTACTGCTTCGATTGGTTTTACTTCAACCTTCTCAAGTTCAAGCATTAACTGCTTGTAGACATTCTCCATACCAACCACAAATGGATCTTCCTTGGAAGACTCATCTACTGTTGCAAGACCCCTCTCGAAGTTATCTACAACTGGTAGGAATTTCTCTAAGATACTCTTCGCACCCATGTCAAACATCTGGCTCTTCTCCTTCTCGCTTCGCTTACGGAAGTTCTCGAATTCAGCCATCTGACGCATGACCTTGTCATTTAACTCTGCGATTTTCTCATCTTTCTTGTCTTTCTTTTCTTTTTTAGACTTCCTGTCACTTTTCTTATCTTCTGAAGTTGACTTCGTCTCTTCTGTATCTTCGGATACGTCTTCTTCAGTTCCTGAAGTGATATCCGAATTGCCTTCAGATACATCAGAATCTTCTTCAAAAGTTCCATCTGCTATTTCCTCGGTAGAAGTCTCAAGATCTTCTACATTCTCTCTTGTTTCCTTTGACAATAATAAAACCACCTTTCTATGTATCTTTGTGTTTCAAGGTCCGATCCAGCTCTTCCCTTAGGGAACTCAAGTTGTCCATAACCTTCTTATAATCCATTCGCTTCGGTCCAATAATACCTATTGTACCCTTGACGCCTTCGCCAAGCTCATAGGTTGCCGTAACGACGCTGCAATCCTTCATCGACTGTACTGGAGATTCGCTTCCAATATAGACTTGAATTCCTGTTCCTGTCTCATCTCCCTGGACATCCATAAGAAGGTCTGCAAGGGCATCCTTCTCTTCGAAGGTAGAGATAATCTCCTTGGCCTTCTCTGTATCCGACAATTCAGGATACTTGAATATATTCGTCGCACCAGATGTGTAAATCTCAAGCTCATCATCTGAATCAATGGTGTCTGCAACAGAATTCAGAACTGCTTCAATAATATCCTCAAATTCTCCTGCCTGACCTCTTAGCCTACTAATCAAACCAAGGTTAATCTCAGATACCGTAAGTCCATTCAGATTCGTATTGAGAAGCATATTCAGCTTGAGAAGTGTCTCATTGTCCAGCGGATTCTCAACCTCAACAATCTGATTGCGAACAATGTTACCATCCATAACCACAACAGTAAGCACGTGATTCGCATCCACATGCGACAACTGAACGAACTTCACTCGATTCTTCACAATAGAAGGAGCTGAAATCATGGTTGCATATTCTGTGTTATTGGCCAGAACCTTCACAACCTGCTTCAGGACTTGTTCCATCCGCTCTGTCTTCTCAAGCATGAGATCGGTAAGTGTGGTCAGTTCCTCTTCCTTCTCCGCCATCAAATGATCTACATAGAATCGATAGCCCTTGTCAGAAGGAATACGACCTGCAGAAGTATGCGGCTGAATGATGTAACCAAGTTCCTCCAGATCAGACATCTCATTTCGAATTGTAGCCGAACTAAGATTCAAATCAGTGTACTTAGAAATGGTACGTGATCCAACTGGTTCGCCAGTCTCCAGATATGTCTGAATGATTGCATTCAGTATTTTCTCTTTTCTCTCGCCAAGCTCTTCCACTGAATCACCTCTCTAGCGTCTTGTTAGCACTCAACCAATTGGAGTGCTAACATCTATAGATAATCTACACCCAGTATTTGTCTTTGTCAACAAAAACCGAGAAAAATTTTATACAAATTGGCTAAAAACGTAATTACCAAGATCCATGCCGCGTTCTGTCAAATAAACTCTGCCGCTTTCGACTACCAGAAGCTCCTCCTGCTTCAGTACCTCAATCTGCTTTCCGTAGATTGCCATAAGAGGCAGGCCAAATTCTGATTCAAAGTCTGTGGTCAGAACCCCTTCTGTCATGCGAAGCCCCAGAAACATGAATTCAGCCATCGCATTAGAACGAGTTATTTCTTCCTCTTCTATATATAGTAGATTCTCTTGATTGAGTCTCTCACATTTCTCAAGATACTCATACATATCTGTCTCATTTCGACAGCGTCTACCATCCACAAAGGAACTCGCCCCCAGTCCAGCACCTATATAGAATGCCCTCTTCCAATAACCCGAATTATGAATTCCTTCAAACCCTGGTCTGGCGAAATTGCTAATCTCGTACCTATGGTATCCGTGGTCTTCCAGGAAATACTCGGACATCTTCTGAAGCTCATACTCCAAGTCTTCACTAGGGAGAGCCTCTGTTTGCATGCCTGCATGCTGAGCCACTTCGTCAAACTTGTACTTCTCGTAGAAGTTCGTACCTTCTTCAATGATCAGAGAATAAGAAGAAATATGCTCAGGCTTCAGCCGCACCACTTCCTCTAGGGTATAGAGAAGCTTCTCCTTCGTCTGATAGGGAAGTCCTGTCATAATATCTACGCTTACATTGCGAAAGCCTGCATTTCTGACAAGTTCATAAGTATGAAGGAAGCGATGATAATCATGGACTCGTCCAAGCAATTTCAGCTCATCGTCGTTTGCTGACTGAAGTCCTATACTAAGCCGATTCACATAAAAGCTCCGGTAGAGATTAAGCGCATCCTTTGTGACAGTTCCCGGATTCACCTCCATCGTCCACTCTGCCCCACCTAGAATAGTAAAGTTCGATAAGATGGTGGCAAGGATTTCTTCCATGCAATCAAGTTCAAGCCAAGAAGGGGTTCCACCTCCAATATAGACAGAGGTAATAAGACTTCCCTGGTACTTCTTCCCTAGGAATCTAAGCTCCTGACATAAAGCATTTGTATATTTTTTTCTAATATCCGCATCCCAAGGTCCTGACAAAAAGTCGCAATAATTGCACTTCTTCATGCAAAAAGGGATGTGGACATAAAGTTCCATTTCATTCTTCATAACTTAGCTATTATAACAAAAAACCGCTCGGAGACAATGCTCCAAGCGGCAAATGAATAAGATTAACTCTGGTAAATTAAGCAAGTGCAGCAGTAATGATTGCCATAGAATAAACTTCTGCAGCATTGCAGCCACGAGACAGGTCGTTGATTGGTGCATTAAGACCAAGTAAGATTGGGCCATATGCTTCGAATCCACCAAGACGCTGTGCAATCTTGTATCCGATATTACCTGCATTGATATCAGGGAAGATAAATGTGTTTGCATGACCAGCAACCTGAGAATCTGGGCACTTGGTACGAGCAACAGAAGGAGAAACAGCAGCATCAAACTGAAGCTCACCATCGATAGCTACATTAGGATACTTCTCCTTTGCCTTAGCACAAGCGTTACGCATCTTGTCAACATCCTCGCCCTTACCAGAACCAAGAGTAGAATAGCTAAGGAAAGCAACCTTAGGATCAATACCGAAGATCTTAGCACACTCGGCTGTCTCACCAGCAATCTCTACGAGCTCATCTTCATTTGGCTTGATATTAATTGCACAGTCACCCATTGCGAGAACTTCACGGTCTCCAGTAGCACCTTCACGTACTAAGATGAAGCAAGAAGACACAATGCTGTTGCCTGGCTTTGTCTTAATAAGCTGAAGAGCTGGACGAACAGTATCTGCTGTAGAATAAGTAGCACCACCAAGAAGAGAATCTGCAACTCCCATCTTAACAAGCATGGTACCGAAATAGTTGGCAGCAGACAGAGTCTTACGAGCCTCCTCAGGTGTAACACCCTTAGACTTACGTAATTCGCAGAAGAGCTCAACCATCTCATCCATACGATCATAATTCTCTGGATCGATAATTGTTGCACCATTTACATTGAAACCAGCATTCTCTGCTGCAGCAAGAATTCTATCCTTATTACCAACCAGGATTGGATGAAGGAAAGTACTTGCAAGAAGTCTAGAAGAAGCCTCTAAGATTCTAGGATCCTCACCCTCAGTAAATACAATCTTCTTAGGATCCTTCTTCAGGATGTCGATTAACTGACCAAAACCAAAATTGCTCATAATTTTCTCCTTTTTAGAAATAATCAAACAAAATCAAAAGTATTTATTCGTAGTACATTCTAGCACTCGAATTTCTAACTTCCTATAGCATATCTATTCTAGCACTGCATTTTCTTTAGGACAATTCGACATTTTATTCCACTTGTCCATTATCTGAAATTGTAATCCCCTCAGAGATAGACTCAAGATAGGAGAAAATCTCTTCTGCCCTAGCACTGTCTGCCTCATGTGTCATGGCATTAGATGCATATGCTGGAATCAGGGTGATTACCGGATTATCCTCTCCATCCGTAAATTCCATCTTAACAGCAACTGTCGAATCAATCGTTGTATTGAAGATAAAATTGCCAAGACTATAGAAAATCGGCTTACCTTCATAATATTCAATTTCCTGCAGAACATGAGGATGGGCGCCAATCACTGCATCTGCGCCAGCATCAATTAGAGCATGCCCGATACTAGGCTGGTAATCCTCAAGCTCTATCGTATGCTCCATTCCCCAGTGAACCATGACAAAGACATAATCGCAAGATTCCTTGGCCTTCTTAATGTCCTCGATCAAATAGGTAGTATCATAGGTACAAAAAACGCCAGGTCCACCATTTTCTATATTCCAGGATGCGACTGGTATCACACGAGATGCCGCAAGAAAACCATATTTCTTACCAGAAATGTCATAAGTTATAAGCTTACTTGCATCAACCAAATCATCTCCTGCACCCGTATAGGAAATGCCAGCAGAGGTAAGCGTATCAAAGGTGTCTGACAGAGCATCCCGGCCAAAATCCAGCACATGATTATTGGCAAGGCCTGCAATATCCACGCCAATCTCCTGCAGGATTTCTACATACCCCGGATCCACACGAAAGGTATACTGCTTATCCTTAGCCTGTTCTCCACGCGTGCTAAAAGGGAATTCATGATTCACCATAAGGATGTCTGCATCATTTAGTTCCTTCTGAAGACTCGTATCAAGTACAGCATCAAGTCCACCTGAATCATAATTAGAAAGGACATAGTCTGAAAGAAGTACATCACCAGTAAAAATAATACTGGTTGGCTCTTCGATCGATATCTCATCTACTTGAACCTCTGCTTCTACTGTCTCTTCCTTCTCCGATAAGTCGGCATCTCCTACATGCATAAATGAATCAATTACAAATCCTCCTGCTACAATAAGGGCAAGAATACTTATAATAATAGAAATGATTCTTTTTCGCCTCAAGGCTTCTTTCCTTTTCTTCTGCATATTATCTCCCCAGGTTCCTTTCTTCCTCATTGTACCATGTATAGAAGCAGAAAAAAATGATACAATATACAAGATATAGTATTAAGAATGTGAGGTACCACTATGAATTTACCAAAGGACCCAGTTATGCTCCTTAGCGTCGTAAACACAAATCTTAGAGATTTCTATCCGAGTTTGGACGAATTCGCCAAAGCCAATAATATCGACAAAAATGAGATTATAGACAAACTCTCCACCATCAATTACGAATATAACAAGGAGCGAAATCAATTCGTATAAGATTTCTTCATTTTCCTCTTTTCAATTCTTCGAAATTAGTATATTATTATTTCTAGGCACAAGATATAGTGTTTTTTCTTTTTGGTCTGTTCCACATTTTGTATTTTCTGAATTGTGTGACGGTTATACAAATTAGCCCAAAGTACAACAAATAATATGAATTAAAAGGGGAGAAGCTATCATGGAAACAAGTACATCTGACGTAAAAACCAAGGTCATCAAGCGTAATGGTCGCGAGGTGACCTTTAATATTGATAAGATCATTAATGCGATCACCAAGGCTAACACCGATATCGATAGTATCTATCAGATGAATGATGCACAGATTCAGGCTGTTGCTGCCAAGATTGCACGTCAGGTCCACGAATCTACCCATGCAGTGAATGTCGAAGACATCCAGGATATGGTCGAGACTGGTATCATGGAGATGCGCTGCTATGAGGTTGCTCAGAAGTACGTCCGTTATCGCTACAAGAGAGAATTGTCTCGTAAGACAAACACCACAGATAACGGTATTCTCGCTCTAATCGATCAGCTGAATGAAGAGGTGAAGCAGGAGAACTCCAACAAGAACCCTGTCATCAATTCTACCCAGCGTGATTATATGGCCGGCGAAGTATCCAAGGATATTTCACAGAGAATTCTCCTTCCAGAAGAGATTGTAAAGGCTCACCAGGAAGGTATCATTCATTTCCACGATACTGACTATTTCGCACAGAGAGAACATAACTGCGACCTCATCAACTTAGAGGACATGCTTCAGAACGGCACAGCCATCTCTGAGACTATGATTGAGAAGCCACACAGCTTCTTCACTGCATGTAATGTAACAACCCAGATTGTGGCCCAGGTTGCATCCAACCAGTATGGCGGACAGTCCTTTACCCTGTCTCATCTGGCTCCATTTGTAGATATCTCCCGCAAGAAGATTCATGCTCAGGTTATCGAAGAACGCAAGATGTGCAATGAATCGCTGGATGAAGATATCATTTCCAAGATCACTGAGAAGCGTCTGTCCGAAGAAATCAAATCCGGTATTCAGACGATTCAGTATCAGCTTATTACTCTTATGACATGTAATGGTCAAGCGCCATTCGTAACCGTATTTATGTACCTCGACGAAGTTCCAGAAGGTCAGACTCGTGATGATCTTGCTGCGATCATTCGTGAAGTTATGCTGCAGAGAATGCAGGGTGTTAAGAACGAGAAGGGTGTTCTTGTTACACCAGCCTTTCCTAAGCTCATCTATGTGCTTGATGAAGACAATATCACGGAAGGCTCCAAGTACTATGATCTAACTGTGCTTGCTGCCAAGTGTACCGCTAAGCGCATGGTTCCTGACTACATTTCAGCCAAGATTATGCGTGAACTAAAGCAGGGTTGCGTATACCCATGTATGGGATGTCGTTCCTTCCTGACTGTTGAGGATTCTCAGAGAAATGAAGACGGAAGCCACAAATTCTATGGCCGATTCAATCAGGGTGTTGTAACCATCAACCTGGTCGATGTTGCATGCTCTTCTCAGGGTAATATGGATGATTTCTGGAGAATCTTAGAAGACCGTCTCGAGTTATGTCATAGAGCCTTACGTTGTCGTCACGAGAGACTTCTTGGAACCGTATCCGATGTTGCTCCTATTCTCTGGCAGCACGGAGCTCTTGCCCGTCTCGACAAGGGCGAGAAAATTGACAAGCTGCTCTATGGTGGATACTCTACCATTTCTCTCGGATATGCTGGTCTCTATGAGATGTGCGTTCGTATGCTCGGACAGTCTCATACCACCGATGAAGGAAGAGAATTCTCCCTGAAGGTTATGCAGCGATTGAATGACAAATGTAAGGAATGGAAGGAAGCCGAGAATATCAGCTATTCTGTCTATGGAACTCCTATGGAGTCTACCACCTACAAATTTGCCAAGAGTCTGCAGAAGAGATTCGGTATCATCCCAGGTGTTACAGACAAGAACTACATCACGAATTCTTATCATGTACATGTTACAGAAGAGATTGATGCCTTCTCCAAGCTCAAATTCGAATCAGACTTCCAGAAGTTATCTCCAGGTGGAGCAATCTCCTATGTAGAAGTACCTAATATGCAGCAGAATATTCCAGCTGTACTGTCTGTTATGTCCTACATCTATGAGAATATCATGTATGCAGAGCTTAATACCAAGTCCGATTACTGTGAAATCTGTGACTACGATGGAGAAATCAAGATTGTAAAGGACGATTCCGGCAAACTCGTTTGGGAATGTCCAAGATGCGGCAATAGAGATCAGGACAAGATGTCTGTCGCACGTCGTACCTGTGGTTATATTGGAACTCAGTTCTGGAATCAGGGTCGTACCCAGGAGATCAAGGACCGCGTTCTTCACTTATAAGGGAAGCTATTATGCACTACGCCAATATCAAATACTGTGACATTGCAAATGGCACCGGAGTCAGAACCAGTCTCTTTGTCTCTGGTTGCACTCACCACTGCCCTGGTTGCTTCAACCAGATTGCTTGGGATTTCAACTACGGATTAGAATTCACATTTGATACCATGTATGACATTCTAAAATCCATTGAACCTGCTTATATTGCAGGACTTAGCCTTCTTGGTGGGGAACCAATGGAACCCGAGAACCAGCGCGGTCTTATGCCACTCCTTCGGCAGTTCCGTGAGAAATATCCAGACAAGACCATATGGTGTTACACCGGATATACTTATGAGACAGATCTTCTAGATCCTGACGGAGTCGCTCATACAGAAGTAACGGATGAGATGCTCTCCTACATTGATGTATTAGTTGATGGCGAATATGTTGAAGAGCTACACGACATTACGCTTGAATTCAGAGGAAGCAGCAATCAGAGAATTATAAATCTCAGAGAGACAAAAGAATCATAAATAATAGAATCAAAAAGTCCAGGCAGTTTGCGCTGCCCGGACTTTTTTATTTGGTAACTTCATTTATCAGATTATCTCCTGCAAACCCTTCTTCAAGAGAAGTGACTCCACAGGTTGTCATAGAGGTTGTTGCCTCTTCAGTAAAGAAGGCATAATGCTGTGTATAGAGAACATTCGGGAACTGCTTCAGATAGAGAAGCGAACGGTTATCCACGATCCTCGTTCCCACATCCACATGCATGATTCCTGCTTCTTCCTCAAGAGTATCGATACCAGCACCTCCCACCTGTTCATCTTCTAGAGCTGCTATCAAATCCTCCGTATCAATCAGCTGACCTCTGGCTGTATTGATTAGAATTACGCCCTTCTTCATTCGATACAGAGCATCCCTATCAATCATATGGTAATTGTCATCCGTCAGTGGAATATGAAGGGAAATAATATCGCATTCACGGTAGATCGTCTCCAAATCCACATATTGACATAATCCAGATAAGTCTTCTCTCTCATGATGAGAATATGCATAAATCTTGCAGCCAAAGCCGCTCAAGTCCTTAATCACAGTAGCGCCAATCTTGCCCGTTCCGATAATACCAACGGTCATGGATCGAAGCTCTCTGCCTTGCATTCCATCAAGGGAGAAATCATTTACCAGAGCTCTACAGACGGATATCTTAGCCTTACGAAGCATAATGAGCATCATCATCACTGTAAAATCCGCAACATTACTTGGCTGATAATATGCATTGTAGACATGCATGCCAAGTTCACTCGCTGATGCAACATCAATATGGTCAAAACCAATCGTTCTAGTAGAAATGTGGTTAATTCCGAGAGCCTTAAGCTCTAAGAGCAGTTCACGATTAATCCTGCTATAACCAAGAACCGACACTGCATCGCCGTCATAAATCTCGGAGACTGTATCCATTGTAAGGGAATCCCTCCGAATGACAATCTCACTGTCCGTTGATTTATTTAATTTCTCAAGTGTCTGAATCTCAAAATCAGCTGTATCAAACACATAAATTTTCATATATAATCTCCTTGTAACAAGAAATAACAAGAATAAAACTTAGTTCAATAAAAATAATCCAATAGGTAGAATCATGCAAAACGAAAGATATTACAAATCACACGAATTAGCCAGAGTGGACATCCATAACTGCACCTCTTGCTCCAAATGCTGTCACAATATGGGGCAGTCCATCCTTCTAACTCCATGGGATATCCATCAGATTAGTAAGAACACAGGCCTAACCTTCTTAGAATTACTCGATGGACCTGTAGAACTCCATGTAGATGGAGGCCTTGTCTTTCCAAATATACGCATGATGGTCGGACCAGATTCCAAGGATGAAAATGATCTAACCTGCCCTTATCTAAATAAGGATGGTCGCTGCTTCATTCATGATTATCGCCCTGGAGTATGTCGCCTCTTCCCGCTTGGTCGAAAATATGAGGATGATAATCAAGTCTCATACTTTATCTTAGAGGACGCCTGTCCATGCGAGACGAAATCCAAGATCAAGATTGAAAAGCATCTTGGCATAGACCATTACAAGGCCTACGAAAGCTATATGGTAGCCTATAAGGATCTCCAGCGCAAATTAATCACCAGAATTTACTACCACAATGAGGAAGCAGAGAATATCAACAAGCTCTACTTAGAGAACCTCTTCGTAAAGGAATATCCAGAGGAATTCTATACCGAAGCCATAAAAAGGATTCAAGAATTTCCTCTGGATTAGAATGCCATTAATTAGAATTCCATTAATTGGAATATCCTATGCCTCATCGATAGCCTTACCGATGTCATGCCTCATATACTTATTGGCAAAATCAATCCACTCTGTTGCAGCATAAGCATTGGCACGAGCTGTCTTTAGGTCAGCTCCCTTTGCTGTAATGCCAAGCACTCTACCACCATTTGTGACAATCTCACCTGCATCATTCTTAGCAGTTCCAGCATGAAAACAGAAATAGTTCTCATTATCAAACTTGTCAAAGCCTGTAATCGGATATCCCTTCTCGTAGGAAACAGGATATCCATCGGATGCGAGAACAACACATACAGCAGCATTATCTTCGAATTCGAGTTGGAGCTTGTCAAGAGTACCATCTACGCAAGCCTCCATCACATCAATGATATCATTCTTCATACGAGGAAGAACAACCTGCGCCTCTGGGTCGCCAAATCTTGCATTGTATTCCAGAACCTTTGGTCCCTCAGATGTCAGCATAAGTCCAAAGAAGATGACACCCTTAAATTCTCTTCCTTCTGCCTTCATTGCATCTACTGTAGCCTGATAGATGTATTTCTTGCAGAATTCATCCACTTCATCTGTATAAAATGGACTTGGGGAGAAGGTTCCCATACCACCAGTATTAAGGCCGGTATCACCATCGCCAGCTCTCTTATGATCCTGTGCGGAAGACATAATCTGAATGGTGTTTCCATCAACAAAGGATAAAACAGAGACTTCACGACCAGTCATAAACTCTTCAATAACCATCGTCTTGCCTGCATCACCGAACTTCTTATCCTCCATAATGGTCTTCACGCCATCTTCCGCTTCTTCTAAGCTATTACAGATTAATACGCCCTTGCCGAGAGCCAAACCATCTGCCTTGAGGACAATTGGGAAGCTTGCACTCTTAAGATAATCAAGTGCAGAAGATGCATCGGTAAATGTCTCATAAGATGCGGTTGGGATATTGTACTTCTTCATGAGATCCTTGGAAAATGATTTGGAACCTTCAAGAATTGCAGCATTCTTACGAGGACCGAAGCACTTAAGTCCAGCCTCCTCAAAGGCATCTACAATTCCACCAACCAGAGGATCATCCATTCCAATAATAGTGAAGTCAATTTTCTCTTCCTTGGCAAAGGAAACAAGCTTATCAAATTCCATAGCGCCAATTGGAAGGCACTCTGCCAGCTCAGAAATACCTGCATTTCCAGGGGCACAGTAAATCTTATCTACTCTCTTGCTCTTTGACACAGCCTGAGCAATTGCATGTTCTCTTCCACCGCTACCAACAATTAATACTTTCATCTTATTTCCTCGCTCTATTCACTAATTACTGTCTTACCATCTACTACAGATACCTTACCATTGGCAATAAGGTCAATGGCACGAGGCATAATCACCCATTCTGCCTCTTCCATAACTCTTCGCTGAAGAATCTCTGGCGTATCGTCCTGCTGCACCAAAACAGCCTTCTGCAGAATAATTGGGCCAGTATCTGTTCCCTCATCTACAAAATGACAGGTTGCTCCTGTTACCTTGACTCCACGAGCCAGAACTCCTTCATGGACCTTGAGTCCATAATAGCCTGTTCCACAGAAGGATGGAATCAAGGATGGATGAATATTAATGATTCGATTGCGGTAGGCCTCAATCATCTTCGATGGAATCACCACAAGGAATCCTGCCAGCACAATCAAATCAGCTTCTGCATCGATACAAGCCTTAAGGAGGGCTTCGTTAAATAATTCACGATTAGCATAATCCTTAGGACTTATGCACTTAGCTGGTATATTAGCATCCGTTGCTCTCTTCAGAGCATAAGCATCTCTATTATTAGAAATGACAGTCACGATCTTCGTATTCGTAATCTTACCAGATGAAATACCATCAATAATCGCCTGTAGATTAGTGCCTCCGCCTGATACAAGTACCGCTATTTTTAGCATAAATCTACTCCCTTTTCGCCATCAGCGATACGTCCAACAACATAAGCCTTCTCACCAGCTGCCTCAATTGCATGAAGTGTCTTATCTACATCTGCACTATCAACAGCAAGAACCATACCAAGTCCCATGTTGTAGGTGTTATACATCATCTCATCATCGATATCACCAGTCTTCTGCATTAACTTGAAGATTGGAGGAATCTCATAGGAATCCTTCTCGATGATTGCTCTCTTACCTTCTGGAAGCATACGTGGAATATTCTCATAGAAACCGCCACCTGTGATATGACTGCAAGCCTTAATTGTAACGCCTGCTGCCTTGATTTCCTTGAGCGACTTCACATAAATTACTGTCGGTGCAAGAAGAGCTTCGCCGAGTGTCGTACCAAGTTCTTCATAATAAGTATCAAGAGACTCACGTGTCATAGGGAAAATCTGACGAACAAGAGAGAATCCATTGGAATGTACACCAGATGATGCGATACCAATTAGGACATCTCCTTCTGATAGATTCTCTCCGGTAATAATATCCTTCTTATCTACAAGGCCAACTGCAAAACCAGCCAGATCATACTCATCCTCTGGCATAAGACCAGGATGCTCTGCTGTCTCACCACCAATCAGAGCACATCCAGACATCTTACAGCCTTCTGCTACGCCAGATACGATTGTCGCAATCTTCTCAGGATAGTTCTTGCCACAGGCAATATAATCAAGGAAGAAAAGAGGCTCTCCACCAGCACAAACTACATCATTTACACACATAGCAACAGCATCAATACCGATGGTGTCATGCTTGTCCATGAGGAATGCTAATTTCACCTTGGTACCACATCCATCGGTACCAGACAGAAGAACTGGCTCCTCCATATCCTTAATTGCTGCAAGTGAGAAAGCTCCAGAGAAGCCTCCCAAGCCACCAAGTACCTCTGGTCTCATTGTCTCCTTCACAGAAGCCTTCATAAGTTCTACTGACTTATATCCTGCCTCAATATCAACGCCTGCGCCCTTGTAATTCAGTCCCATTTTCTGATCCTCCAATAAAAATCTATGTGTCAATATAATAGGTATCTAATTCTAATATTCCTTGTAGCCAACTTCCTTAAGGTGATTGTTCTTCTCCTTCACCTCTTCCTTCAGCTCATCTGTATACTTCTTAATCTCAGAGAGAAGCTTGTCATCGGATGTTGCAAGAATCTTAGCAGCAAGAATTCCAGCATTCTTACCACCATTAATCGCAACAGTAGCAACTGGAATACCACTTGGCATCTGTACGATTGAATAAAGGGAATCTACTCCGCCAAGGTCTGACGTCTTCATCGGAATTCCAATTACAGGCATGGAAAAGATTGCTGCACACATACCAGGAAGATGTGCTGCCTTACCTGCTCCTGCAATAATCACCTTGTAACCTCTTTCCTCTGCAGACTTCGCATAAGAGAAGAATTCATCTGGTTCTCTATGAGCGGAAATAATATCCATCTCATAATCAATTCCAAATCGATCCAGAATTTTTGCGGCCTCTGCCATTACTGGCATGTCAGAGTCACTACCCATTACAATTCCTACTTTTGCCATTTCAATCACCTTTCTAATTCCTATCAACTATTTATCAAGTGGTATATTTAGTTCTTCGGTACCCGCCACAACAAAGCGACCATCACAGATAATCGGATATTCCTCTCCAGACGGTCCAATAGCGACAATATCCTTAAGTTCATCATAAGGAATCGTTATATCCGTATGACAGTTAAAGTATGCTGCGGATGGATCCTCATCGCGAAGATCAGCAATCTCATTGGATCTGGCGATAATTTCCTTACCATCCGGATTATGCACTACCGAATCCTCTGCATGGGAATAACAGGTATCACCCACTGCAAAATGAGGTCCCGTCTTCTCTGCTATCAGAATTGGAAGCTTGTCCTGAATCCCAAAATCAATACCCATGCGATATGCTATGGTATTGGTTCCAATTGCAAATTCACCGATTGGAAGAGTCTCGTGATGGAAGAGAATATTATCATAGATATATTTCTTATTCTCTTCTTCCGTAGGGAAATTCGAGCATGTATATTCTGTGATTCTACCATCCTCAAAGGTAAGTCTAAGATTCTTAAAGGAAAGTCCATTCAAATAGACCTTGGACACATGAAGAATACCTCTTGTACCCTTAAGAACAGGTGAGGTAAATACTTCTCCAACTGGGATATTCACATCTGCCACGCAATTCTCAAACTTAGTCTCAGTAGTCGGATCTGCAATCGGATGAAGGGATACGAAAATATCTGTCTCATTGGCCCCACGACCAGTTACATGAACCATCTCACCTTGATCTAGAACATCAATGATACACTGCTGCATATTGCGATATTTCATATAATCGAGCGTGTTAATCTCAACCGTCTTATCAAAGATCTCCTCAAATCTCTCTCCAATGCTAGGAAGAGGGAATGCAATGATTGTAAAGCTATATTCATCTCCAGGCATATACTTCTGGGCGATCTGTCCAACCTGAGACATCATATAGACATTCAGCTCATTCTGGCTATCTGTATAACTATATGCATCTGCTTTATTCTGCGGTTCAAAGTCCGGCTCACCGAACATCTCAATCACCGCTGGACCACCCATCAGGGATGCATTCTTCTTCTCATTCTCATAAGATAGCGAAAGCACTTCAAGATATCGCTCTACAAAGCTCTTATCTAAGTAGAAACCTCTATCGTCCTTGTGATCAAAATCAAACTGTGGATTAAAGGCTGTAGAATAGCAATTGCGCTTTCTGCCAGAGCGACCTGTAAAGGAATAGGTGGACTCGCGAACAATCATTGGTTCAAGACCTAAGGCCTTAAAATTCTTACAAGCCTGTCTTATGATACGTTCGAAGCCTATCGGAAATTCAACCTTCACAGATGCTTTCTTCGTGATATCTCGCTCCGTCACTTCATATCCAATACGAAATCCCTCCGTATAGGTAGAAGCAATCGCTTCAATCCGCTCCTCATCAAGAGAATTAATATATTGGGCTAATTGAATCTCATTCTCTCCAATTGGACTTCCATACCAATAGAGGTAGCGAAGATCTGTAAGATCTGCCTCCTCAACAATCTTCTTGAAGAAATTATAAGAAGGATTAACATTTTTCGTGACATTATCCTGAACAAAAAGCTCACTATAGTCATGATAGAACCAATAAATGGCATCATGAATTGACTTATAGATTGCCTTCTCCTCTGGATCAAGCTGACCCATCTGTTCGATCTCGTCTAAGAGAAGACCATAAATCTCTATAAAGAGCTCCTCAAAGTAGGTAATGGTATCTAATCTTCCTTCGTAAGCAGCAGATATTAGACAAGTCATATCCGCATATAAGAAAGATAAAATGCCGCCAAGATTTCTACCTAATCGATTTATGGCAAATTCTGGATTAAGATAGGATGCATCATAATTCGAAGGAGAGAGTCTATCATATGCCTTGTCATGAAGCTCCTTCAGATTCTCAATGGAAAGCTCACGAAGCTTGCCATTCTCTGCCAATTCATAAATCCTCTGTACATCTTCTATCAGGTGACAGACCTCTCCCACATATTCTGCAAATGCAGTGGGAAGCTTTCCATCCTCAGGAATGGAAGCAATACGAAGAAGACAAAGCTCATTTCTCTCAACAAGCTCTTCTGTCTTCTCAAACAAACAAAAATCACTCAAAGATTTATCCTCGATTCTATTATTTAGATTATTAGGAGTCCTATTGCATACACTACAATCCATAGCAGAACAGATATTAGTGGAACAAATAGTCCTATCATTCTGGAAAATGTAGTGTAACTTCGCGAGCGAAAGAAACGCACTCCAATAATTAAGCAAATGATGGAAGAAATAAATGCAACCATGGCAATCCCGGCCATGATATTACCTATATTGCCGTTCGAGTAGATGGAAAGCACCATTGAAATAAAAAATACAATCAAAGACACTCCAGAGATTGCAGCAACATAATAGGATTCCATCGCAATCGGTTTTCGTTCCATGCCATAACGGCTACGTCTTCTAGGGCTCATAATTCCTAGTGTACTCCATATTCGTTATAATAGTTGTCAATAGATGCCTTCAGCACATCATCGATGACAATTCTGCCCTGGCACTGTCTGTTGTATAGATGCTCAACCACCTCATCCATGGTAACAATTGCACGGGCATCAAAACCATAGCGTTCCTTAATCTCATCTAGTGCAGACACCTTACCTCCTAATCCCACTTCCATACGATTAAGAGAGACCATAAGGCCAACAATCTCAACATCTGCTGCAGAGCGAACCTTAGGTACCGTCTCTTCCATAGACTTACCTGATGTCGTAACATCTTCAATCATCACAACTCTGTCGCCATCCTGTGGTACATAGCCTAAGAAGCTACCCTTATCTGCACCGTGGTCCTTCTCTTCCTTGCGATCTGAGCAATAACGTACTTCCTTGCCGTAGAGTCTCTCATAAGCAACTGCTGTCACAACCGCAATTGGAATTCCCTTGTAGGCTGGTCCGAATAAGACATCGAAATCATCTCCATAATTCTCGTGAATTGCTGTAGCATAATACTCGCCAAGTCTTGAAAGCTGGCTTCCTGTTACATAAGCTCCTGCATTCATGAAAAATGGAGACTTACGTCCACTCTTCAGTGTAAAATCGCCAAATTTCAGGACGTCGCTCTCTACCATAAATTCAATAAATTCTTCTTTATATCTCTCCATGCTATCCTCCTAGTGCACACATCCAATTAAATCTCTAATATCTGAAACATGATATCGATTCATATATTCTTCAATACCATCCAAAATATCCATCGTTACATGAGGATTCGTGAAATTCGCTGTTCCAACGGAAATTGCTGTCGCGCCAGCGAGAATCATCTCAAGCGCATCATAAGCGGATGAAATTCCACCCATACCAATGAGCGGGATATTCACAGCCTGAGCAGTCTCATATACCATACGAACTGCGACAGGGTGCACAGCTGGGCCAGACATTCCACCTGTCTTATTGGCAAGCAGGAAGCTTCTCCGATCGACGTCAATCTTCATACCGGTAATGGTATTAATCAGCGACAGACAGTCCGCTCCACCTGCCTCTGCAGCTCTTGCAATCTCTGCAATCGATGTAACATTTGGACTAAGTTTCATAATCACTGGCTGTTTTGCGATCTTCTTAATCTCTCTTGTAATATGCTCAACGCCTTTTGGATCCGTACCAAAAGCGATGCCGCCTTCCTTCACATTGGGACAGGAAATATTAATCTCAAGCATATCCGGCCGCTTCTCATCAGCAAGTCGCTCTACAACAGAGAGATATTCCTCCTCTGAGTGACCACAGACATTGACAATCACCTTGGTATCGTATTGATCAAGAAAGGCCAAATCTCGCTCAATAAAGGTATCGATTCCAGGATTCTGAAGTCCGATAGCATTGAGCATTCCGCCATGTACCTCAGCTACTCTTGGTGTATCATTACCTGTCCAAGGCTTATCTGCCACACCTTTGGTCACCACTGCGCCAAGGCGATTCAAATCTACAAATTCACTATATTCCATCCCGGAGCCAAAGGTTCCGGACGCAGTCATCACTGGATTCTTAAGCGTAATGCCTGCCAAGGAAACAGA
Source organism: Lachnospiraceae bacterium (assembly GCA_963661945.1). GTDB lineage: Bacteria > Bacillota > Clostridia > Lachnospirales > Lachnospiraceae > CAVLDP01. The sequence goes on along the minus strand of CAVLDP010000003.1, from coordinate 102,889 downwards.
TGTGGAAATTGCCATTATAATTCTACCTCCTCAGCCAGAAATACAGGACCATCCTTGCAGATTCTGGTATTATGCACCTTAGAATGGTCATCTACATTCTTCGTCTTACATACACATCCTAAGCATGCTCCAATTCCACAAGCCATACGCTCCTCCATAGAGATAAAGCAGGTCATATCATGCTCTCTCGCATAATCTCTTAACGCCCGAAGCATAGGCTTAGGTCCACAGGCTAGGATTGTACCTCTTGTAATTCCTTCAGATCTAAGAGCATCAACTACCGTACCATGAATACCAGTAGAACCATCATCTGTCGCGATATACATGGTAGAATATTTCTCAAACTCTTCTTGAAGGAATGTCTTATCCCGGTATCCCATAACAGAGATTACCTCACTCTGGCTTCTTCCTGCCGCACGAAAAGTCTTCGCAGTCTCAAGCATTGGAGGTACTCCGATGCCTCCACCAACTAGAACTACAGGGCCATCCACTTCAGGAAAACCATTACCGAGAGGTCCGAGAAGGCGAATCTCATCTCCCTTCTTAAGGGATGAAAATTCCTCTGTTCCCTGACCTACCACGCGATATACAAATCGTAATGTATGACTTGCCCTGTCAATCTCACAAATACTGATCGGGCGTGGTAAAATCTTGCTACCATCTCTCGAATATAGAGACACAAATTGCCCCATTCGTGCAAGATCTGCTGCATGACACTCTACATACAGGCTATATATTCCATCCAAGAGCATGTCCTGTGAAATGACATGCCCTATCTCCATTTGTCTATTCTTAGTCTGATTCATCTGAACTCCTATGATAGAGCCGCATCCAGGGCTCCATGAATATCTGAGACCATATCAAGCACTGCTTGACGGGAAGCATCAGCAAAATGCTCTGCTCCAAAGGAGGCATATTGCTCTGCTTTATATGCTGCGATAATTCCGCGAGAAGAGTTGACGATAGCACCGAGGCCATCTTCATTAAAGAAATGTACTAGATCTGCTCCCTTGCCACCTTGTGCTCCATAGCCAGGGACTAAAATATAGGCATGTTTCATCACACGACGCATTGCCTTACCAACTTCAGGATAGGTTGCACCAACTACTGCTCCAACATCAGAGTAGCCCATCTCACCAGTGCCCTCTCCCCAGGTATTCACCATGCTAGCAACATGCTCATAAAGTGGAATTCCATCAATAAGACGATCCTGGAATTCTCCACTTGACGGATTCGATGTCTTCACAAGAACGAAGATACCCTTATTCTCTCTCTTACACACATCAACAAATGGCTTCACACCATCTGTGCCAAGATAAGGATTGACGGTCACAATATCCTCTCCAAATGGAGTAAGAAGCTGACCATTCACATTTACCTGGCCCAAGTGACCGATTGCATAGGATTCAGAGGTGGAGCCGATATCTCCTCTCTTGATATCTCCGAGGACGATTAGATCCTTGGACTTGCAATAGTCAACTGTCTTCTTAAAGGCAACAAGACCGGGGATACCGTACTGTTCATACATGGCAATCTGTGGCTTCACACAAGGAATTAAATCATATGTCGCATCAATGATCTCCTTATTGAACTGCCAAATTGCTTCTCCAGCAGCCTCAAGGGTATTGCCATACTCCTTGTAGATTGGCCCCGTAATGTGGTCTGGAATATATTCAAGCTTAGGGTCAAGTCCAACAACAATTGGTGCTCCAGTTGCCTGAATCTTCTTAATTAATTCTCCAATCATAGGTATCTCCTCTTAATTCATACTTATGCAAAAAACGCACGGCTCTATACTAACACAAATGCCCATATAATGCCATTGGAACATACGCCGAAATATGGATGCCATCTTCCTTATATTCTTCTGTCAGAATCTCTCCATTCTTTCGAACTTCATTAAGAAGTGACATCTTATCATATGGTAGGATTCTCTCAATCAGAACCCTATCTTCTCTTAGCACCTGTTCCAAGAGCTCCATAAGACCTGTAAGATTCGTCCCCTCCTTAGCTGAGATACGAATCGTATAATCTGCTCTGCCATCTCGAATAATCTCGTCTTCCTCCAGCAGATCAATTTTATTAAATATAGTTATAATTTTCTTGCCGGTAATACCAAGTTCCTGCAGAGTATCATACACCGTATGCATCTGCTTCTCCATCTCTCTGCTTGATGCATCCACAACATGAATTACATAATCTGCATACTTTGCTTCCTCCAGTGTACTGCGAAAGGCATCCACCAGATGATGCGGTAATTTACGGATGAAGCCAACCGTATCTGTAAGCAACAATTCTTGGCCACTTGGCAGATTCAGAAGTCTGGTCGTTGTATCGAGTGTTGCGAACAATTGATCTTCTGCCAATATCCCCGCATCGGTTAGTGCATTCAGAAGCGTCGACTTACCAGCGTTCGTATATCCAACAATAGCAGCTACAGGCTTCCCATTCCGTTCCCTGGCCTTTCTTGTCAGCTCTCGATGGCTCTCTATTTTAATTAATTCTTGTTTTAACTTCGATATTCTACTGGAAATGAGTCTTCGATCTACTTCAAGCTTGGTCTCGCCAGGTCCTCTTGTTCCTATTCCGCCACCAAGTCGCGACATTGAACCGCCAAGTCCCTTAAGTCTTGTAAGCTGATAACGCAGCTGAGCCAGCTCCACCTGAATCTTACCTTCATTTGATCTGGCATGCTGGGCGAAGATGTCAAGAATAATTAATGTGCGGTCCATAATCTTAACGCCAAGAACAGCCTCCATATTCCGAAGCTGGGCTGGAGTCAACTCATCATCACACACAATTCCTGTAGCCTCAGTCTGTAGAACCATCTCATGCAGTTCCTCTAGCTTACCCTTTCCAACGTAGGTAGCTGAATTAATATAGGGCAAATTCTGGATAACAATAGCATCTACAGAAGCGCCCGCCGTCTTAACTAGTTCCTCCAATTCATAGAGAGAATCCTCTGTATCATCCCCATCTGATGTAGATACACCGACAAGAATCACATGTTCATTCCATTCATTCATCTTATGATTGTGTATCCTCCTCTCCGTAAGGTCCCTCTACGCGAGTTGTTAGGAAAACGAGTTCTCGAAGAGTATCTGCATCTGCCGGATACTCTGTAACAAATTCCGTGCAAGCTTCATAAGCACCCTGCCAATCCTGCGTATATTCCAAGGCTCCAATCCGATTCTTCTTAAGCTGCTTCTCGTTTGTAACTACAGTCTGTGCTAAGCCTTCTTCATAGGCTTCTAATGCCTCTTCATAATCTCCATTTCTCATATGAAGATCTCCTAGTGCATTCAGCGATTCTGAGGTAACATCTCCATCAATATAATCTTCCAGAATAGCCGTCGCAGAAGCCTCATCCCCTTCAGATGTATATATCTGGGCCAAATACAGCTTAGCCTCATTGCTCTTCTTATCGACAGCCTTAGTCAACACCTTAATTGCTGCATCATTTTGTCCAAGAAGGATATAAATCCTGCCACGACCTACATAGGTAGCTGCACTTGAACCCTCTACCTCAAGTCCGAGATTAAGAAATTCCATAGCATCTTCACTGTAATTCATAGCAACAAGATTCTCATAAATCTCAATATAGAGATCGAAGTTTCCTTCATCACATGATACCGCTGACTTGAAATCACGAATCGCCTTGTCGCTCTCCCCAGCATTCAGATATAGACAACCTCGGAGAAAAAAGGCATCCGCATTCGACTCATCAAAATCAAGTAGAGCCGTATATGTCTCAAGCGCACCCGTGAAATCATTCATAAGATACTGGGCAGCAGCCTTGTAATAGCAGATGTCTACCTCTTGACCGGTAACCTTGAAATCCGAAAAGGATAATGCTTCATTAAAATCGTCCACAGCTGTGGCATAATCTCCGCCAGCCATAGCTTCAATTCCCATAGTCTTATATTTCTGCTGACTTGACGAGCGATCCGTGCATGCAGTACACGAAAAAAGCGTCAAAAGAAGTAGCGAAAAAATTATCGTATGTTTCTTCCATGAAAGTCTCATGATATATCCTCAATTCCAACCATATATTCCATTGCATTATACCAAACCATAGGAATTCTGCCTAGAAAGAAGTGAGGCTTCTTGCACCTTTTCTTCCTCTCACATATAATAGAAGGAACTATTTAACCATTTAATGAATAAGGAGATTTCTATGGACTCGGACTCGATACGTCAACTACTGTTTCTTGTTGTACTTCTGGCTTTATCAGCCTTCTTTTCTTCTGCTGAGACAGCCCTAACCACTGTCTCATCTGTTAAGATGCGGACCCTTGCTGAGGATGGCAACAAAAGAGCTGCCATGGTTCTTAAGGTTACCAGTGATCGAAGCAAGATGCTTAGTGCCATCCTAATTGGCAATAACATCGTGAATCTATCCGCATCTTCCTTGGCAACAACCCTTGCAATCCGTTTGCTTGGAAGCTTCGGAGCCGGCATCGCTACAGGTATTCTGACCTTCCTGATTCTAATCTTCGGTGAGATTTCCCCTAAGACCTATGCCACAATCCATGCAACCAAGCTCTCACTTCGAATTGCGTCTATTATCTACGGCGTAATGGTAATTCTGACCCCAGTGATCTATATTGTTGAATTCTTGGCTTGGGGACTCCTTCGACTGCTCGGTGTGAAGAAAAGTGACAAACCGGATGGTATGACAGAAGACGAGCTGAAGACCATGGTAGATATTAGTCATGAGAATGGTGTCATTGAAGAAGATGAGAAGGATTATATCCACAAGCTCTTCGACTTCTCCGATGCTACTGCAAAGGAAGTTATGATTCCAAGAATCGACATGACATCTCTCGATGTAAACTATGATTACAATAAGGTAATGGAAATCTACAAGGAGCGAATGCTCACACGAATTCCAGTCTATGATGAGAATCCGGATCATATTATCGGAATCCTCAATATGAAGGATTTGATCTTTGTGAAGGATGATGAGAACTTCTCTATTCGCAACTATCTGCGAGAAGCATATTTCACCTATGAGCAGAAGAACACTTCTGACCTCTTCGATGAAATGAGACTAAACTCCATCCCTATGGCAATCGTGCTGGATGAATATGGTGCTCTTGCTGGACTCATCACATTAGAAGATCTATTGGAAGAACTTGTCGGCGAGATTCGAGACGAATATGACGAAGATGAGGAGGACGATCTGACTCAGATTAGTGACACAGAATATGATGTTCTAGGTTCCATGAATCTAGAAGATTTGTGTCAAGAGCTACCTCTGCCATTCGAATCCGAGGATTATGATACAGTAGGTGGCTATATCACTGGTCTATTCGACCATTTTCCAAAGGTTGGCGAGACCTATGTTACCGCAGAGGGTGTTATCATTCGCGTCACCAAGGTTGGAAGAAGGCGCATTGAGAAGCTACGCCTTCGCTTTCCTTCGCCAATAGAGGAGTAGATATATCGTAAAGAACGCTGTACTTAAACTCCAAGTAATAGGATATGCATAGAACACCACAGTAATCGACGGGACAAAGCTTGTGATAATTGTAATGTAGGTGACACGAATTACGCACCAACAGAGCAGCATTACAAGCATTGGTACCGTCGATTTTCCTGCTCCGCGAAGTACTCCTGCCTCCGCATGAGATGCTGCCAGCAGAAAATAGAAAAAGGCAGTCACACGAGCCCATTCTGTTCCATAGGCGATTACATCAGGATTCTGGCTAAATAAACGAACCAGGTCTGGAATAAATACATAGATCAGAAGTCCTATTACTTCCGCAGAGATCATTGCGGAGAAGATTCCAAAGCGAGCTCCTGCATGCACTCTCTCCTTCTTTCCTGCTCCAACATTCTGTCCTACAAAAGTAGTTAAGGCCATCGAAAAGCTGGTAATTGGCAGGAAGGCGAAGCCCTCAATCTTCGAATAAGCGCCACAGCCCGCCATTGCAAGCTCGCCAAAGGAATTGATATTAGCCTGAACCACCACATTGGCAAATCCAATCACAGAATTCTGAATTCCAGATGGAATACCCATTCGAAGAATCTCTCCAATCATATCTCCATGAATGCGAATCTCCCCAAGATGCACCCTAAAGACATCCTCTGATTTCGTAAGACGATATATCGACAGGATTGCACTAAGCGCCTGTGATATACAGGTTGCAAGAGCTGCACCTATAATTCCAATTCCAAGAAATCCCACAAAGAAAAGATCAAGCACTACATTCGTGATTGCTGAGATAATCAGATAATAGACTGGATGCTTGCTGTCGCCCACTGCCTGAAAGATACAAGAGGCAGAATTATAGAGACAGATAAATATACCACCCAGGAAATATACCCTGAAATATAGAATCGACTGGCCTATTACTCTATCCGGCGTATCCATCCAATGAAGCATAAGCGGCGCTAAGAACCAGCCCAGAAACATTAGAATGATTCCACAAATCAGAGCAAGCGCTATCGTTGTATGGATTGCCTTCTGCACTAAATCATTTCTTTCCGCACCAAAATACTTGGCAATCACAACTCCGGCACCGCCGAATAGGCCGAAGATGAGACCAATCATCATAAAGATTAGATTGCCGGAAGAACTAACAGCCGCAAGAGCGTCATCTCCTACGAAATTCCCTACAATCACCGAATCCACGAGATTATATAATTGCTGAAATAAATTTCCAAGAAAAATCGGTCCTGCGAAAGAAATTACTAACCTAGGGATAGAACCTTCTGTCATCAGAACCGATTGATTATTATTATTTTTGCGCATAATGTCTACTCTCCTAACAGCAAGAAACATTATAGCACAAGTAATTGTTATTTGCCCTGTCCATAATAAGCATTTGGTCCATGTTTTCTAAGATAATGCTTATTGAGAAGCTCCTGCTGCATAGGTCCGCGATCTGGAGAAAGGCTAAGTGCATGGTAGTCCATAAAGGCTACTTCCTCTAGAACCACAGCATTATGTACTGCATCCTTGGGACTTATTCCCCAGGTAAATGGACCATGAGAATTCACAAGAACACCTGGCACCTGATCTGCCGAGATTTCTCTATCACGGAAGGTCTCAACGATTACATTTCCCGTCTCAAGCTCATAAGATCCAGCAATCTCCTCTGGTGTCATAAGACGTGTACAAGGAACCTCACCATAGAAATAATCTCCCTGCGTCGTGCCCATAGCAGGAATTCCTCTACCTGCTTGTGCAAAGGAGGTTGCCCAGCGACTGTGTGTATGAACAATTCCGCCAAGATTTGAAAAAGCTCGGTAGAGCACAAGATGAGTATCTGTATCCGAGGATGGATTCAAATCACCTTCCACCTTCTCACCGGTTAGAAGGTCAACAACCACCATATCAGACGGCTTCATCGTATCGTATTCTACACCAGATGGCTTAATTACCATAAGCCCCTTCTCTCGATCAATGCCTGAGACATTACCCCAAGTAAATACTACAAGATCATGCTTTGGCAATAATAGATTTGCTTCGTATACTTCTTCTTTTAGTGTCTCTAACATCATATCCTCCTAGAAATGAATCACAGCCTGACGCTCTGCTTCCAAAGTCGGCTTGTAGCTCTCCATAAATGTATCAAAGCCTCTTACTGCTTCTATATCTGGTTCTACCGTCGTAGACTTGGCAGCAGCAAAGACCTTATTCGATAGATAATCCGGCAGCGCTTCCTCATCATCCTTCCAAATCATAAAGGATGCTAAAAGTGCCATACCATAAGGGCCACCTTCTCCGGCTGTCTCCATACATGAGATTGGCGCATTCGCAGCAGCAGCAAGAATTGACTGGCCAACAAGTGGTGTCTTAAAGAATCCGCCGTGGCCATACATGGTATCAATCGATACCTGCTCTTCCTTTGATAATATATCAAGACCAATCTTAAGCGTAGCCATTGCTGACATAATATGACATCTCATGAAGTTTGCCAGTGTAAACTTGGCATCTGGCTTACGTAGAAACATTGGACGACCTGCATCAATATCAGTAACACCTTCACCTGAGAAATAGTTGTAGCTTAAGAGTCCTCCACAATCTGGATCTGCCTCCATAGCGCTCTTAAATAGCATAGGGAAAAGCTTTGCCTTATCCGTCTCTCCTCCACTAAGCTCAGAAAATTCTGCAAAAAGATTCACCCATGCATTTATATCCGAGGTGCAATTATTGCAATGAACCATGGCAACAGGAAGGCCATCTGGAGTCGTCACCATATCAATCTCTCTATGGAGAGAGAGTTCATGATCTACTACAATCATTGCAAAATCTGATGTTCCAGCAGATACATTTCCTGTACGAACGCGAACTGAATTCGTAGCAACCATACCAGTTCCTGCATCACCCTCTGGCGGGCATAGAGGAATTCCTGCCAGCAAATCTCCCGCAGGATCTAAGAGCCTCGCACCATCTGAAGTTAAGCATCCCGCATTATCTCCCGCGAGGGCAACAGAAGGCAAAAGATCAAGCAGATGAAAATCAAAGCCTGCCTTCTTACTCAGTGCATCGAATTTCTCTACATAGGAATCCTTATAGCACTTCACGGTGCTATCAATTGGAAACATACCGGATGCCTCACCGATTCCAACTACATTTTCATTCGTTAAGGCATGATGAATATATCCTGCAAGAGTCGTAAGATGTGACAGATTCTGAAGGCTTGCCTCCTGATTCAGCATAGCCTGATAGAGATGTGCAATCGACCATCTCTGCGGAATATTAAATTGAAATTCTTCAGTCAGCTTCTCTGCAGCCTCACCTGTGATGGTATTCCTCCAAGTACGAAATTCTGCAATCTGATTCCAATCACGATCCAGCGCCATATAGCCATGCATCATCGCAGAGATACCAATAGCGCCAGTTGTCGTAAGCGTCACATCATATCTGTCCTTCACATCTTCCTTCAGCTTACGATAGCAATCCTGCATGCCCTCTATAATGTCAGACATGTGATAAGTCCAAATCTGACCTTCCAGGCGATTCTCCCAGCCGTGACTTCCTGATGCAATAGGTTCAAAATTCCGATTCATAAGAACCGCCTTGATGTTGGTAGAGCCAAACTCAATCCCCAGGCTTGTCTCTCCTGCTGCTATTGCAGCCTTGTTATTTACTTCCCCCATCGATTCACCTCCATATAAAAAACCGAATGATATACCTATATTGTGAAGGAATATCATTCGGTAAGCAATACTTTAATATGGTTCGTCTTCAAAAAACACTTACAAATTATGACTAAGAAATTCTACGCTCTCCCCTCTCGATAAGCCTTGGGAGATACACGAAAACGTTCCTGGAATTTCTGGTAGAAGAAGCCCTGATTCGTATATCCTACCCGAAGGGCAATCGACTCAATCGGATCTCTCGTGGTCTTAAGGAAATAAGCAGCCTTATCCAAGCGAATCATACACAGATATTCCGAATAAGTCATCCCCGTATTTTCCTTAATCAATCGGTTAAAGTAATAAGTATTATAAGAGAATCTGTGGCAGAGCTCATCCAGCGATACCGTATCATAATTGGCATCAATATAGGATGCCACATCATCAAAGAGAAGCTTTCGAACCTTTGATTGTTCTTTCTTGGACATAGAAATCTGATACTGCGAAAAGAGGATATCATTCAGCCTCTCTAAGAGGCCAGACACAATATGCATATAGCCAACTCGCATATTGCTATTCTCCTGAATAATAAGGGCAAGTATCGTCTCAAGTTCTTCTCTGGCTCCAGCTCTTGGTGTAAAACGAAGAAACTTAAGGTCCTTCTTCCTCTGAATTACAATCTTACGGAAGAAGTCCTGGGCCTTATTATATGGCTGTCCAAACATGTCAGCTCGCTCAAATAGGTCATTGGACATTCCAAGAAATAGAATCGTATTATCGCCATAGGACAAATAATCATTATGGACAGAATTCTGGCCGATGACACAAATCTCCCCCTCGTGGAAGATCTCTTCCTGGCCTAAGATATTCTGACGAAGAATCCCCTTCACCACATAACCGATTTCCACATATTCATGCCTATGATATTCCGTCTCTGCCGAGGCTGTACACTGCTGTCTGCAGAAGTAAGTCTCCTGCTGCTTCAAGGACTTGGCAACATAACGCATATAGCCCGTATCAGAAATGTTGTAGCAATCAATATTAACAAGGTCATCCTGCTCCCTGATTGGACCATTATGATGGAGCCAACTGCCTGACACCTCTGCTATCATCTCTGGTGGTGTATTCTCCATGTGACGTTCTTCGAAGTATTTCACGCCTTCCTCTGTCGCATCAATCCAATCGAGAATAACATCATTTAACGATGCCCCACGTACATCAATCATATCTTCCCCCAAAAATCCCCTTATGATTTGTTCTTGCCAAATAAGTAAGTCGCAAAGAAAATAATCGATGCCACAATAACAATCATTGGTCCAGTCGCCACATTCGTATCGTAAGATAAGAAGAGGCCAACAATGCCAGAAAACATGGCAAATATAAGAGCAAACAGATGATACTGCCGCATATTCTCTGCGATATTTCGACTGGCTGCAGCAGGCAAAATCAAGAGTGCACTAATTAAGAGTATTCCTATCCACTTAATAGACAGCATAACCATGCAAGCAATCAGAATCGCAAATAAATCTTCGATTAGCTTCATCTTCATGTTACGGCTCTTCGCAAGTGTCGGATGAATACTAATTGCTGTAAGCTGATTCAGTGCCAAGCACCAAAATATTATTGTAACAAGCAGTATAACTGCAAGATATAGGATCTCACGCCTTGTGATACTTAAGATATCTCCAACAAGCATGGCTGAATACTGACTAAAGGAACCACCCTTACTAAGGATTGCAAGTCCAAGTGCCATACTTCCGCTCGCAAAGACGGAGATGATGGTATCCGTTGTCGCTGGGCTCTTAAACCTAATCTGATTAATGAGCCAGGCAAAGATAATACCAAATAGAATCATGGGAAGTGTGGTATCCGCACATCCAAACAAGACCCCTATTGCAATTCCTGTAAGAGCGGAATGTCCCAATGCATCTGAGAAATAGGCCATCCTCTTATGAACTACCATAGTTCCAAGAATTGCCATAAGTGGTGTAATTAGAAGAACTGCAAGAAATGCATTCTGCATAAATTCATACTGAAAAGCATCCATTATCTTTGTCCTCCTTCCACATCAAATACCTGATGAAATTCTGGAGAATCAAAGACCTTAGCCGGAGTTCCATTAATCAAAACCGTCTGATCTATAAGTACCACAGAATCTGCATACTCTCTCACATAATCGAGATCATGGCTAATAAGAATAATGGCCATATCATGATTTTCCTTCAGATATCGCATCTTCTCGTAGAAGAGGTCCATACCATTCTTATCAATTCCAGAAACCGGCTCATCTAATAGTAGTAAGTTTGGCTCTTCCATCACAGCCATAGATAGAAGAACTCTCTGTAATTCACCACCAGATAGATTACCAACTGACTTATCAATCAAATCCTCTGCATCAAATTCACGAAGTGCTTCTCTTATTTCTTCGTAAACTGATTTCTTACGGAAGAAGATCGGAGTCTTATAGCGAAAGGCTGCAATCAGGTCATAGACATCCATCGGAGTATTCTTCTCAATATTGATAGTCTGCGGCACATAGCCAATGGACATGGTCTTTACCTGTCCATCTTCTGTAGTACGAAAATCAATGGATCCTGTATGCGGCACTTCTCCAAGAATTGCACGAACCAGTGTAGACTTACCTGCACCATTTCGCCCAATGATCGTAGTTAATGTTCCACAATGAACATGCAGATTCACATCTCTAAGCACAGTCTCATCACCGAAGGTCACACCAAGATTCTGAATCTTAATACAGTGAAAACCGCATGGCTTAATTATCTTCTTCATCTCTTATAAATACCTTCTATCAAATCATAATTATGATTCATTACATCAACATAACTATCCTTGTCATATTCCATGTCATTTGATCTAACTAACGTATCCAGATAGATTACATTAACATCTGTCTCTTCCTGCACCATACCAGCCATCTTGGATCCATAGGTCTCCTCCGCAAGAATCACGCTTATATTATCCTGTGTGATCTTATCGATCACCTCTGCCACTTCTCCAGCAGAGACAGATCTCTCTTCATCAAGATCCATCGTATAAGTTATCTCAAGTGAGAAATCATCCGCCAGATATTCATATGCTTCGTGGAAGGATATAACTCTAGTATCTTCGATAAGAGAAGAAATATTCAGAGAGCGCTCTATAAGAGATTGCAATTTCTCATCATACTTGGCCAGATTGGAAAGATACGCATCCTCATTACTTACATCTATCTCTGACAAGGACCTGGCAATAGTATTTACCTGGCTTTCATAGCGAGGCACGCTCATCCAGATGTGCGTATTATCCCCGAGTAATTCTACATCTTCTGATGTATCAATAATGGTAAGATCAGGATAGGCTTCCACCACATCCATTAAGAATTCCTCGATACCTCCACCATTTATAATAAAGACATCCGCTGTAGATAAGAGGATCATATCCTCCGGTGTCAGCTGATAATCGTGAAGGCAGCCAGTCTGCGGTTCAGAGAGATTCTTAAGCGTAATTCCATCTACTCCATCTACAATATTAAGAGTCGCGATATACATAGGATAGAAGGAGGTCACAATCGTTAGGCCATCCTCTCCATTCTCTGAAGAATAGGTCGCTTTCCTATCTCTTGCTATCGAGCCTATTATGATGGCAACAAATGATAGAACAAGCAGAAGTACTGCCACAAAAATATATTTCGATCTATGCCTTCTACTCCTCATCTTCTTCCTCTTCATATTCAATCACCTGGTCCATGAAATCCCAGACTTCTTCTCTTCCCATCTTTGTCTCAGAGGAATATGGTAGCATAATCAACTCCTCATCCGCGCCAAGCTCTCGACGAATCATGGCAAGCTGCTTGTCAAGCTGAGACTTCTTGATTTTATCTGCCTTAGTACAGATTACGATGGTCTGAATGCCTAGGAAATCCAGCCACTCGTACATTTGCTTATCGTTTACGGTAGGCTCATGTCTAATGTCAATAAGAAGGAACACGCAGCGAAGCATCTCGGATGACGTGAGATAATTCTCAATCATCTGACCCCACCTCTCTCGCTCTGCCTTGGATGTCTTGGCAAAACCATAGCCAGGCAAATCCACCAGATAAATCTCATCATTGATATTATAGAAATTAAGAGTCTGCGTCTTACCCGGTTCTGCAGATGTGCGGGCTAGGCCCTTACGATTCATAAGTGAATTAATCAGAGAGGATTTTCCTACATTTGACTTGCCGGTAAATGCAACTTCCGGATGGATGTTCTCTGGCAGGGTGCTTGTAACTCCACATACCGTCTCTAATTCAACATTTCTAATAACCATATTATCTCCTACAAAAAGAGATATCCTGCAAAGAAAACACAGGATATCTCAAAATTAACATTATTAGGCGCTCTTCTCACTCTTCTTAGACTTCTTCATAGGTACAGGTTCTTCAGAAGAATCCTTATCCTCTAAGAGCATATTGGAATCTACGATATCCTTCGTAATAGTAAGCTCTTTCACGGAATCGTCTGATGGAACGTGATACATGTAATCCATCATAACATTTTCCATAATTGCACGAAGGCCTCTCGCTCCAGTCTTACGCTCAATGGACTTCTTCGCAATCTCAACTAGCGCATCCCGTTCAAAGGAAAGACTTACATCATCAAGCTTAAAGAGTGCCTGATACTGCTTGGTCAGACAGTTCTTAGGCTCTGTAAGAATACGCACCATAGCAGCTTCATCGAGTTCATCTAAGGCCACATTAATCGGTACACGACCGATAAACTCAGGAATCAAACCAAACTTAATGAAATCCTGTGGCAGAACATGACGAAGAAGGTCACCCATCTTCTTCTCTTCCTTGGACTTCACAGAAGCATTAAATCCAATTCCCTTGGTGTCCATACGAGACTCAATAATCTTGTCTAAGCCCTCGAAGGCACCACCACAGATAAATAGGATATTGGTCGTATCAATCTGAAGCAATTCCTGTTGTGGATGCTTACGTCCACCCTGTGGTGGAACAGAAGCAACAGTTCCCTCTAGGATCTTAAGAAGGGCCTGCTGTACACCTTCACCAGATACATCTCTCGTAATTGAGACATTCTCTGACTTCTTCGTAATCTTATCGATCTCATCAATATAGATAATACCAAGCTGTGCTCTCTCAATATCATAATCAGCTGCCTGAATCAGCTTCAGAAGAATATTCTCAACATCTTCACCGACATAGCCTGCCTCTGTAAGAGTCGTAGCATCTGCAATTGCAAATGGAACACCCAGAGTTCTAGCAAGAGTCTGTGCGAGAAGAGTCTTACCAGATCCTGTTGGTCCAAGAAGAAGTACATTGGACTTCTGTAATTCCACATCTACTTCATCCTGAGACAGAATTCTCTTATAGTGATTATATACTGCAACAGAAAGAACCTTCTTAGCCTCATCCTGTCCTATCACATATTCATCCAGAAAAGCCTTGAGTTCCTCAGGCTTCTGCAAGTTGATATCAAGCGCCTCAGCGACCTCTACATCATCAGAAAAATCTTCGCCTAACTCTTCTTCGATAATCTCCGCACAGATATCTACGCATTCATCGCAGATAAAAGCCCCATTGGGGCCAGCAATAAGCTTGCGAACCTGAGACTGTGTCTTATTACAAAAAGAACAACGAATCTTGTCCTCACCTCTACTTGCCATAGTATCTCCTCAATTTCTTCAAAATTCATGTCAATTATAGCAATAAAGGCAACCCCATGACAAGGGTTGCCTAGAGCTTGCTCTTACTTAGATTCTGCATCTGATCGACTTGTAATAATACTATCAATCAGACCATATTCTAATGCTTCATTTGCATCCATGTAGTGATCACGCTCTGTGTCAGCTGCAACGGTCTCGAAAGGCTTACCAGTATTCTCAGCTAAGATCTGGTTCAACTTCTTCTTCGTCTTGAGGATGTTCTCAGCAGCAATCTCAATCTCTGTTGCCTGACCCTTAGCACCACCAGAAGGCTGATGAATCATAATCTCGGCATTAGGAAGAGCATATCTCTTGCCCTTAGCACCACCTGCCAGAAGAAAGGCTCCCATTGATGCAGCCATTCCAATACAAATGGTAGATACATCACACTTGATGTACTGCATTGTATCATAGATTGCCATACCAGCAGTAACCATACCGCCTGGTGAATTGATATATAAATGAATATCCTTATTTGGATCTTCAGACTCAAGGAAGAGAAGCTGTGCAACAACAAGAGATGCTGTTGTTTCATTAACCTCTTCGCCAAGGAAAATGATACGATCCTTCAGTAGTCTGGAATAGATATCATAGGATCTCTCGCCCCTGCTATTCTGTTCGATGACATAAGGTATTGTTGCCATAAAATATTACCTCCTACTTATTGTCTTCTCAAAATGCATATCTTATGACGGAAGGGGATATTACTCTTCTGTCTCAGAAGCCTCGTCAGACTTCTTAGCACGAGCCTTGCGCTCCTTAGCATTGTCCATAACGAACTCAAGAGCCTTCTGAACAGCAAGATCCTTCTTCATGCTCTCTCTCTCAGAATCCTGAACATAGTTCTTAAGATCCTCTACCTTCATTCCATACATGTTAGCCATCTTCTCGATCTCAGCATCAACATCTTCATCTGTTGCTTCGATGTTCTCAGCCTTGGCAATTGCCTCAAGAACAAGACCTGACTGAATACGCTCAAGTGCATCTGGACGAGCCTGCTCCTTCAGAGAGTCCATATCCTGGCCTGTGAACTGGAAGTACTGCTCTAATGATAATCCCTGCTGAGCCATAGAATTAGCCATCTCATTGATCATGTTATCAACCTGGCTTGAGATCATAGCCTCTGGAATATCCATCTTAGACTTCTCGATGATCTTCTTTACTGCTTCGTCTTCCTTAGTACGACGTGCTTCGTTCTCCTTAGACTTCTGGAGGTTCTCACGAATCTCATTCTTGTATGCTTCAACATTCTCACACTCTGATACATCCTGAACGAACTCATCATCAAGAGTTGGAACTTCCTTAGCGGATACAGAATTTACCTTAACCTTGAAGAGTGCAGGCTTAGAAGCAAGCTCCTCTGCCTGATAATTCTCAGGGAAGGTAACATGAACATCTACTTCATCACCAGCAACCTTGCCGATTAACTGATCTTCGAAATTGTCGATGAAAGAATGAGAGCCAATCTCGAGCTCATAGTTGTCGCCCTTACCACCATCAAAAGCTACATCATCAATGAAGCCTTCGAAATCAATATTAGCTGTATCACCAGACTCGATAGCACGATCTACTGTCACGATACGAGCATTCTTCTGAAGCTCTGCCTCGATCTCAGCATCAAGCTCTTCATCAGATACTGTAGTATCTACCTTGGTAAGAGTGATTCCGTTGTACTTACCAAGAGTAACCTCTGGCTTAAGTGCAACAGTAGCTGTGTAGATAAAGTTCTTACCCTTCTCAATCTGCTCAACCTCAATCTCAGGCTGAGATACGATATCAAGACCAGACTCATCATATGCTTCTGGATAAGTCTCCTGAATCAGGAAGTTAGCTCCATCCTCATAGAATACAGCTGCTCCGTACATCTTCTCTACCATAGCTCTAGGAACCTTGCCCTTACGGAAACCAGGGATTGAGATGCTCTTCTTCTGACGATTATATGCCTTGTCCAGTGCCTTCTCAAAACGCTCAGCCTCAACCTCGATGGTAAGCTTAGCCATGTTGTTGTCTAATGTTTCTACCTTAACGCTCATTACTTAATAAATCCTCCTTAAGATATATGTGTGCGCATACATATATATTGCTATTCTTGAAATAGTGAACATCCGTCACTAATCACAGTCTAGCCGATTATATCACACCAATTCTCGAATTACAACAATACAAAAATACGGCTCTGTATAGAAATACAAAGCCGTATCAACGATCAGAAAATGCAGAACATAATCACTTTTTATATACGATAGATGTAAGAATCTTCTCTGCCGTCTCCCTTGAATCCAAGTATTCAATAATTGCTGCCGCAAATGAAATTGCTGTTCCAAGACCACGGCTTGTAATGATATTGCCATCTACTACAACGTCTTCCTCAACAAAGTCAGCTCCAAGAAGTCCATCCTCCATACCTGGATAGCAGGTTGCCTTCTTGCCTTTTAGTATGCCTGCATTGCCAAACACTGTAGGAGCCGCGCAAATAGCTGCAACAAGCTTCCCCTGCTCGAAGAAATTCTGAACCGTATGAATCACATTGGCATTATCACGCAGGTTATTCGTACCAGGCATTCCGCCAGGAAGTACAATAGCATCAAACTCTGCCATATCAACTTCCTTCATATTCGCATCTGTGGTAAATGAAATATTGTGCGAACCCTTTGCTCTGCCAATATTCATAACCGAAATTGTCGTCACATCTATTCCAGCTCTTCGAAGCAGATCAACTACTGTTAATGCTTCGATTTCTTCGCAACCCTCTGCGATACAAATTGCAACCTTAGACATAAATATCCCTCCCGAAAAGTGCCCTATATAGGCAATTATCCATTTGCATCAACACTTTGTCAACCTTATACTAGAAGAGAAAAATTAGACGATTAGGAGACAAAGTATGGAAATCGAGCGCAAATTTCTCATTCGCGAAATCCCAGAGAATCTGGATACCTATCCTCACAAGGACTTCTGTCAGGGCTACCTGTCAACAGAGCCTGTAGTTCGAGTCCGTTCTGAGGAGGATGCATATTTCTTGACCTACAAATCTAAGGGCTTGCTTCAGCGCGAGGAATATAATCTCCCTCTTACTGAGGAAGCTTTTTTGCACCTTCTAAAGAAGGCGGATGCAAATATCATCCGAAAGACTCGCTATTTCATCCCGATTGAAGGAACTGATCTCACAATCGAGCTCGATCTATATAAGGATGAACTCGCCCCACTCGTCACCGCAGAAGTGGAATTTAAGAGCGTCGAGGAAGCAACTGCATTTCTCCCGCCAGAATGGTTCTCAGAAGATGTAACTGAATCCGGCCTATACCAAAACAGCAGGCTAAGCACTCATGGCCTGCCTGCTGAATATTTCAATCATTAATGATCTGCTTGCATCCTACCTTCCGAAGCGACTAGTCTCAAATCTGCTTCGGATTCGGATGCAATTCTTAAGTTCCTCATATCTCTTGTCAATATTTCCTTCCTCGATCACGAGATCTAGCGAAGCCGCCAGGTTATCAATAAGGAAATCATCCATCTCAAGTTCCTCCTTCATGCGAAGAAGAATCTTGTACTTCTCGTCCATGGAATCCTCATCCAAGAAGGCCATGAAGAGCGATTCTGATGGCATTGACTGCATTTCCTCCTCCTCTCGCTCCACAAGTTCAAAACGATACGTCTGACTCGCATCCGGATACTTCACACGGTCCACTGGACTAATAAACATGTCATAGGGTCTTGCATATACCAGGAAATCTCCGTAGAGAGCCTGATAAATTACTAATTTCTCCCCTGTCTCTGTATGCTTGGCGACATGCAGCACCTGATACAGATTATTCTTAAAATGTCGATAAAGTTCCCCGTTCTTTGGATTTCCCTGAGGCATAATTTCCTCCTATTAATAATTGGTCTCGTAGATGTGTCTTGCCAACTCCTCATCTGCAAAATCGACAATGACTACGCCATAACATGTTCCACTACTAAGTTCTGTATCAAGAAGAGCTGCATTAATGTATTTGGCATAGGCACTTGGATGAGCCAGTGTGCCAGAGCCTGATGTCGAGCAGAAGTTCAGAGACAAAGTATTCTCGCTCGCTTGGCAATCAAACAGCATCTCCTCCACCGCTTCAAACTTCACTTCCTGGTTATATTTATAATGATCCTGCACTGCAAGATATTCAGAATCATTAATCATAGTAACTTCATAGGTGTCCTCTGAGACTTCCTTATTATTCTGCTCTGACCACTGAAGATGAAGCCCTGTCCTGCTATTGCCAAGACCCTGCACATCATCAAATCTGGTGCATAGCACAATTTTGCCTCTTACCTCATCGAGAGTCGGTATTGAATTATCCGTATACCACATAGAAGGATTCTCATCAATCACATCATAGAAGGCTGTCTGAAATGCAGTCGGATCATCATCCGAATTCTCATCCTTCACATTGAAGATAACGGTCTCTGTCGGATGCTCCTCCAAGAAGGAATACACACTATCCAGACAATCTGATAGAAGCAAATCATCTGAGAAGAGACTCTCTCCCTTTCTGCATGTTCCGAAATTATGAATAAACTTAAGAACTGTCGTACCATCCTTCTTCTCATCAAGAGACAGGCGAATATCAAGATAACGATAGCCATTCTCTAACATGGTAGAAAAATCTGTATCCTGACACTGCAGGAAATAAGATGGCCAAATATACTGTGTCGCAGAATCATGAGTACCCGGTATGGAAATCTCGCTAATCTTGGCTTCTCCGTCCACCCGACTCATCCAATCCAAAGACTCTGTCTCTGCTGCCTTAACCAAAAGACTTGGCAGAAACATTCCAATGCTAAGTACTGATGCAAGAACAAATCCCGTCAGTCTTCGAACTATCCCTTTTCTCATAGTAACCTCCACCCAATACAATATCTGTATTATTATTTTATTATTCTACCATATGATGTGGTTCATTTGAACCGGAATCGGAGAATTTAGACAGAATATAGATTGTAGTTTCAAATCATGGAATCTATAATAGAACTACGAAAGATGAGGTAATTATGATAGAGAAAAAGGACGTATTATCACTGGAATTCTATAAGAAAGCTCCCTTCAAGGGTTCTGTCGGCAACATGCGATATATGATTGCAAAGCTCGATCCACCAGAAGACGCTGAAGGTGGCAAAAGACAATTAAAAACTACCGTATGGCCTGGTCCTTATAGCTTCGAAGCTACGGAGGAATCCCTCATGTCCTATCACCTAGAAGAGTTTTCGGATGAGGGCTTAGGCCTTACGGTAGATTATCTAAATAGTCGTATCGATGAATTTAATTCTTAGTATCGCCATAGAGCAGGCGATGAATCGGTCTGTGTCTTAGGTAGCAGTCCACGAGATAGCCAGACAGCATGGATGCAAGAAAGGTAAGAATCACGCAAGCAAATAGCTTTCCTGCAAAGGAAAGATCTGGAAGCAGTTCCTGCACCAAGCGAATGCAATAGAATTGATTCAGATAGATAAGAAGGCTCATCTTACCCATCCAGTCAAAAACAGGCTTCTCGAAGAATTCTCCTCCCGGATTCACATCCGAAAAGGTGAGAATCATAGATCCCCACAAGATGAATAATACAGGAAATGCATATCTGCCCGAGCAAGGAGTACAAGCATAGACTAAAGCAAGCAAATAGCCTACCACTTCAAGAACCATAAGCGTTATCCTGCCAGATCGAGCAAACTTCTCCTGATTCAAGCGTCTCGTCAAACTATAAGCAGAACATCCAAGCGCCATCTCCGCGGTTCCGCGAAGGAATACCCTATAGAAATGTCCTGTCCATTCCTTAGTTCCTGCCAACTGACCATATTCATGGTCCAGATATCCCAGTATGAATAGAGCCAGTATCGGACATACAATCTTCACGAAGACATCATAATGCTTCCTGCCGAAGATATAGAAGATAAATGTCACAACAAGCCACACATCAAGATACCAGGTTAATTTATTCACCCATGTCGATTTGAATCCAAAAATCTGTATAAAAAAGACAGATCCCCAGGACTCCAGCCAAAACTCGATTCTCTCAGCTGCTGTATCTCTTAAGAAATAAGAATTTGCTATGATAGTAAGAATTACTGCATAGAAATGATAAGGAAAGATATTCTTGATCTTCTTCCATACATAAGAAGCAGTTTCCGTACCGATACTCTCGCATGGCTTGCCCTGCATCTTGAAGAAATGCGAAGCCAGAAGATAACCAGATACCAGGAAGAAGAATTCTACGCCAATACATCCATGATTGAAGAAGGTTAGACTGGTACTCCCAATTGGAAGCTCTTGCTTAAGAAATCTCTTCTGTATATGAAATAACAAAATCATAATAGCGAACAGAAAGCGAAGAAGCTCTATTCGCCCATTTTTCTTAGTCCTACTCATCTACTTCATCCCGTAAGGACTCTCGAAGCTCATCAAGATCCGGAGCGTCCTCTCCACAAGCGTTCTGAAGGGCCTGCAGTAAGTCTTCTGTCTCGATGGAAGAGAAAGCCATAAGAGTCTCCTCTAATTTGCCAAAGAAGGTGTCCTCCTTATCCTGAAGACCCGTTGCCTTCTTCAGACGCTCAATCTCTGATTGTATTACTTCTGTGTTCTGATTCTCAGACATATCCTCTCTCCTTACAGACGAGTTGTAACAAAAATATCATAAATAGCCTGGATTGCAGTCTCGAAGTCTTCATTTGCCACACCTACGATGATGTTAAGCTCAGAAGAACCCTGATCGATCATACGAACATTTACATTAGCATGTGAAAGTGCTGCAAAAATTCTGGCTGCCGTACCACGCATTGACTTCATACCACGGCCCACAACAGCAATAAGTGCTAAGTCCGTCTCAATCTCCACATTATCAGGAGATACATAACGATGAATTGCGGAAACAACATTCTGCTCCTTGTGGAGGAATTCGTCTTCATGTACCACAACAGTCATCGTATCAATACCTGATGGCATATGTTCAATAGAGATATCATTTTCCTCGAAAGACTGAAGCACCTTGCGGCAGAAGCCAATCTCAGAATTCATAAGTGACTTGGTAATTGAGCAAGCACAAAAGCCCTTCTTACCGGCAATACCAGTAATAACATATTCAGGCCTATGACCTGTAGATTCTACAATCCATGTTCCCTCATCTTCTGGGGAATTGGTATTCTTAATATTGATTGGGATACCAGCAGAACGAACAGGGAAAATCGCATCCTCGTGAAGCACAGAAGCACCCATATAGGATAACTCTCTAAGCTCACGATAAGTAATCGTATGAATTGCTACTGGATTAGAAATCAGTCTTGGATCTGCAACAAGGAAACCTGATACGTCAGTCCAGTTTTCGTAGACATCTGCCTTACAAGCGCCAGCCACGATAGAACCTGTAACATCAGATCCACCACGTGAGAAGGTCTTCACATTGCCATCTTTGCCACAGCCGTAGAATCCAGGAATAACCGCGGTTCCAGCAGCCTCTAATCGCTTGGCCATCTCCTTCTCTGTCTTGTAAGTATTCAGATTGCCCTCTTCATTGAAGAAGATAACTTCCTTGGCATCGATGAACTCAAAATCCAGATACTCAGCCATAATCTTGCCGTTTAAGTATTCGCCACGGGATGCAACATAATCCTGTGTTACATTCTCCTTCATATCCTCGGCAATCTTCTTAAAATCTTCATCCAAAGAGAAGTTCTTAAGCCCTAATCCTTCTATAATCTCGTCATATCTAGCCTTAATATCCTTCAGTGCTCCAGAGAAATCGCCACCCTTTGACGCGATTGCATATGCCTGAAGCAACATATCTGTAACCTTAGTATCCTTTGAATGACGCTTTCCTGGTGCAGATGGGACAACAAACACCCTTGAATCATCTGCATGAATAATATCTGCCACCTTGCGGAACTGCTTTGCATCCGCCAGAGAGCTGCCACCAAATTTGACTACTTTTTTCATAATTCTTTTTCCTTCTATTTCCATTCTATTCTCAAAAACTTGACAACAGAAGCAATATTACCATAAACAAAGCTTCTTTTCTACCCTAAGCTTCATAGACAATTCTACCTTCGCAAATTGTATAATGCACTCGGCCAATTAATTCCTCCCCGATAAATGGAGAATTACTTGACTTGGAATGGAAGCCATCTTCTCTTACAATCCACTTCTCATCCGGATCGAAGATGCAAAGGTCTGCTGGACCACCCAGATACAGTCTTCCTGCATCTATGTCATACATCTTAGCTGGATTCACAGTAACCTTGCTTAGGAATTCCATAAGAGATAGATGCTCTTCCTTCACCAGATACTTCATGCAAACTCCAAGTGCTGTCTCAAGACCAATCATTCCGCTTGGTGCATGAGCCATGTCAGCCTTCTTCTCATCAGAGGAATGCGGTGCATGATCCGTAGCAATGACATCGATTGTTCCATCCTTAAGACCAGCAATCAGTGCAAGCCTATCCTCTTCGGTTCGAATTGGTGGATTGACGCGACCAAGAGTTCCGACTCGAAGTAGATCCTCTTCTGTAAGAGCTATATGCTGCGGCGTCACCTCGCCATAGATTATCTCACCGCGCTCCTTCGTCTTCCTCACAAGCTCAACGGTCTTCGCTGAAGACATATGCTGGATATCAAGCTTGGCACCAACTGTTGCATTCAGTCGAATATCCCTCTCTACCATGGTGATTTCTGCCATTTCATCAGCTCCGCCCACATGGAAATGAGAGGCGACCTTACCAGCATTCACGCCAGGACTCTTGATATAAGCTGGGTCCTCCTCATGAAGACTAAGCACTGCATCAAGTTCCTTACATTTCTCAAGTGCTTCTGTAAGCAGGTCTTCTGACATAATCGGCAGACCATCATCTGTAAAGGAAGCCGCCCCAGAATTCTTCAGTTCCTCCATATCTACAAGCTTCTCGCCCTTCATGCCAATCGTGACATTTGCAGCCTGAAGGACATGTATCGGAAGCTTTGCCTCACGATTGCGGATCTCAGTTAGCGTCTCCTTGCAATCAATTGCAGGAGATGTATTTGCCATGCAAACAACTGTAGTATATCCGCCACAAGCTGCTGCAGCAGCGCCTGTTATAATATCTTCCTTATAAGTAAAGCCCGGATCTCTGAAATGAACATGAACATCCATAAATCCTGGCGCCAAAACTAATCCAGAAGCATCAATGATTCTCTCATAGTCCTTACCATCTGCATCAAGCTGCCCCATGGCAGTTATTTTGCCATCAGATATTTCGATATCCAAAACCTCATCCAGACCCGTATTGGGATCCATAACTCTACCATTTCTAATTAAGATCATATCTATTCTCCCTGACACATAAGAATACGGCGAGCCTTACGGCCCGCCGCAATTACAAGTTCTATTATATACGGAACTTCGCAATGAGTCCACTCAGCGTCCTGGCCTGTTCAGATAGTTCCTGCGTCGCAGCAGCCGTCTCCTCCGCCGTTGCGGTATTGGTCTGTACCACATCACTGATCGTGCCAACTTCCGTCTTAATGCTGAGTGCCTTCTCCGCCTGACTGGTGGAATCTCTTGCAATCTCTTCAAATGCTGTCGAAATCTCAGCAGAATTCTCTACAATGAGATTCAAACTATCTGCCGTAGATTCAGCATAGGTAAGAGCCTTCTCAATTCCTTCCAAGCACTTACCGATGAGATCCGCCGTCTGCTTGGAGGATTCTGACGTCTTCGCTGCCAGAGCACCAACCTCATCTGCAACAACTGCAAAGCCCTTGCCCTGTTCACCAGCCCTTGCAGCCTCAACGGATGCATTAAGCGCCAGAATATTGGTCTGGAATGCAATATTATCAATTGTTGCAACAATCTTCTGAATATCCGATGACATCTCTTCTACATCGGCTACTACATTGCGAAGATTCTGCATCTTCTCATTGCCAGAGAGAATCTCTTGATCTAACTTCTTAAGCTTCTCCTCGACCACAAGAGAATTGTTAAGGCTATGGTTAATGGCATCTGAGACATCATTGACATCCTCAACCATCTGCTGAATGGATGTAGCCTGTGTCACCGTACCTTGAGAGAGCATATCTGTCGCACTCGCAATCTGTCCAGATCCAACACCAACGCCAGATGCAGACGCCTGAACCTCTGCAATCAAGCGATTTAAGATATTCTTAATCTGATTGATTGACTGTGACAAGGTATCATATTCACCAGGATAGGATGACATATCTTCCTGGGCCAGATTATAATCTGCCATACCTGAGAGAATGGTATTGGCTTCCGTCATCATACGTGCGAAGGTATCTTGAAGAGCGCTGGCAGAATTCTGAAGCTGTCCAATCTCATCCTTGCGCTTTGACTTTGGAATCGACTGAGAGAGGTCACCATGCTCGAGTGCAACCAGGGACTTCTCCACTCTGGCGATCTTACCAGAGAGCATCGTAGCAAAAATTGCTGCAAGTGCTGCTGCAATAATAAATACAACGATATCTACAACCAGAAGATTTGCACCAATTGACCGAACCTCACCGTTGAAGTCGGAACGAGGTCCTGTCATAACAAGCCCCCATCCAGAAGTTCCTTCAATCGGAGCATAACCGCAGATCATAACCTCACCGCCATCTGTATAGCGCATCGATCCTGAATTACCTGCAACGATATCTTCAACCATTGCCGCCTCTTCGCTGGACCGCCTCATAAGATTGGTACCACCAACCTTCTCAGAATCCGGATGAGCAATCACAGTACCAATGCTATCCACGATATAAGCATAAGAATTCTCGCTAATCGAACAAGATGCAATTACATCGGACATAAAGTCTACATCCATTCGATAATAAACCACTCCAATAATGGAAGCATCCGCTCCATATAGAGGTGCTGCAACAGAGAAGCCATAGGTTCCTGTAATCTTGCTTAGTGTAATACTAGAAATATTCGCCTGACCAGAAAGTGCGGTTGTAACATAAGATCTGTCCGAGAAATCCGTACCATCACTTAGACTGATTCCATTCACATCCAGAATGTTCGCGCTTGTAAAGCCATAATAGGAAGCAAGTTCGTTCATGCGATTTACTTTCGTAACCGCATCCACATCACTCATAAGAAGCGTATCATGGCCTGTCGCCGTAGCAATATTCAGGTAGTCCGTAAGCAGAGCCTCAATCTCATCTGCTGCAATCGATGCTGCCGTCTGCATATTCGTACTATTATTATCCACGGCCATCGAATTGGTTTTTGCCACAGAATACGTACCAACCAGAACAACAGATAGCAGTGTAATCAAGCCAAATATACAGGCTAATTTCCCTCGAAGCTTCATATTAAATCCCCTATCCTCTCTAAATTCTAAGGAAAGCAAAGCTCTCCCATCTTCCCGATGATATCTATGTAAAGTATACAAAATTCAAGCCACAAATACAATATATAGTAGTTAAAATTGTCGTTCACAACTAATTAGATAAAGAATATTCTGACTATAAATTCTTCCAAAATAATAGTTGCTTCCAAGTAGAAAATCAGATAGAATATCCCTTGTCGGTACGACATGCGGGCATGGCGGAATTGGCAGACGCGCTAGATTTAGGTTCTAGTGAGTAACCCTCGTGCAGGTTCAAGTCCTGTTGCCCGCATTTTAAGCATCAAGCAAACGCTTGATGCTTTTTTCTTTATCTGGCAAATAGAGAATCTCTGGTAAACACATGCAGATACTTACTTATTAAGTTATAGGCCTCCGCTCCATAGATACACTTTCTGGCAGTAAGCACATCATCCGTAATAATATTATCTACACCAAGATCAATCATAGACTGTATCTCGTCCTGATCATTCACCGTCCACGCATAGACTACTTTACCTGCATTATGAATCTTCTTCACAATACCAGCTGTAATTGTGGTTGCTTCAATGCTGTAACCATCCGCAGCATCCATTGCTGCCACGTCTCCATATGCAACTGTTGTCACATAGATGGTCATAATATTACTATCGATAGCCTTAACCCTACTTAGCACATCATACTCCTGGGATGCCACCACGCAGTGATTCGCGAAATTATGCTTGTGAATTAGATCAACGACACCTTGCTCCAGATTCGTCTCGTGGCCCGTCGGCTTCAGTTCGATATTCAGATCAATATTGTTCGTCGATGCAAATTCAATAACCTCCTCAAGCGTAGGCATATACTCTTCCCGATACAAAGTACTAAAGAAGCTGCCAGCATCCAGAGCTCGAATCTCCTCATAGGTGAGCTCCCAGCAATTCACATCCTCTCCCGTAATTCTCTCCAGGTTAGAATCATGACATACGAAGATTACTCCATCCTTGCTTTGCTCCACATCAAGCTCAATACAAGTCGCATCTTCTGCCTTGGCACCATAGAAGGCGGACATGGTATTCTCAGGATACGTAGAAGAGGAGCCTCTATGTGCAGTAACACCAACTGTACCCAGGCTCTCCACATGCATGGCATATTGCCCACGTGCGTATCCAGCGATATAACCGACTACAACCGCAAAGGAAACAAGGAGTGAAATCCACACTGCCCGCTTACCATTTCGAATCATACGGTCTGTCACAACCATATCTTCTGCCTTGGTTCGAACGATTTCTTCTCCAAGAGACTCCTTACTAATATAGAACATCAGTGAGATACAGGCATAACTGATTGGCACTGCAACAGTGGAGAAAATCATAACCATAATCACAAGGAAAAATAGAATTCCTGTAAGCAGGACTGTAGCCGGCCAATTGTAGATTGTCATAAGACCATTTAGAAGCTTGAGTGCAAGAAATGCAGCTAGCGACACAATCTTGGAAATGAGGAAATATACAATCTGAATCAGTCCAATTACGATTGCGTCATACAGCCAATATTTCTGCATGAGGCGAAGGCTTCGTCTCCTGGCCTCATTAAAATCACACTTCTCAAGAGAATAGTAATGAAAGCCAAATAACCAACGAAGCAGATAAAAGGCAACAAGAACTGCTGCCGCAACAGCAAGAATACTAAGAGATGTCTTGCTATCGATATATCGTTCTACAAAGGATGGTAGGGAAAATGAACCAACAACACTAGAGAGAATTCCACAGTTTAGATATGGAATCATGATAAGGACAACAACAGCTATCATGATATTCTTGGGTTCAAAGGCATGCCTTGCCCTGCTGCATGCAAAGCGTATCGGCTGCAAGAGACCGACCTTTACCTTTTGGTCAGCCTGATCGATGATATAGATAACCGCACTAATGTCGATCATGGAATAAAAGGACAAGACAAGAAGAAGCACTACCGCATAAGCAATAATAAGCGGGTGCCTCATAAATGTCCAAAAATTGTCACTTGTCACATAGGAAAAGCCAGCAAGTCGTGCTACCCAACCAATGCTAAGGTAGAGAACTGGCACAAAGACAGCGGCAGATATGAATTTGTAGATACATTCAAAAGCAAATAGTGTCTTGCCATTATAGACAAGCAAATTAGCAAATCGCTTCCACCAAGACACTAGCCGTTCAAAAAATAATTCAGGTGTCATTCAAGTCCATCACTATAAACCACGAGCAGCCATAGCGGACAATGCATCATACTCTGATACATAGATTCCACCATTATCCTCGATGGATTCCCACGTAGAGAATACACCATTCAGCTGCACACCAACCATGCTGATATCCGTAACCATAACCTTCTGTGGCTTATGGTTCTGAATAATGTAGACATTCTGTGCAACCTTGAATGGCAAAACTACTACGTGTCCAACCTTCATCATATTCTCAAGTTCTTCAAGCGAGGTGTTCTTGCTTAGTGGCTCTATTCTAGTCATTATCTCTTCTCCCAAATACATTACAATATAATAATCTTACACTAATTATTATATGAATTCAATGAATCACATAGTCAAAGCAGCTTCTAATTGCTGTATATGGGCGAACATAAGTATCCGCTACAGCAACATGTGCTGGATGAATCGCATATGCCTTCAGAGCTTCCTCGCTCTCAAGAGTCGTATCAAGCATGCAATCCCCCGTTGAAGAAGCTAGGCCTTTCGTCTCAACCTTGATCTCGAGAAGGCCCGGCACCTGTCCCTTTAAGCCTTCCAGATTCTCCTTCATGCCCCTTAGAATCTCAGCCTTTTTCTCTCCATCGTATTCATCCTTCAGTGTCCATACAATAATATGCTTTACCATAACAAATCCCTCCTAATCATCTCTCGATAAGTTCTGCAAGAAGCTTCGTCAGCTTCACTCCACCATTATAATTCAAATGTTCATAATCATTGAAATCATTTTCCATAAAAATCTCATGCTGCGCGAAATCATAGAAGAATACATTATCAAATTCACTAAGAAGAGGAAGCGTCTGATCTCTGAAATTATTCTTCAGCTCATCACTATAGGCTGCATATAGATATTTCGTCATCGGAGGGAGGAAGAAGATCACGCGTCTTCCATCCTTCGTTAATTCTGGAAGAAGTTCTCTTAGGTATTTCGCGACCTCTTCCTGACCGCTACTCGTTACAACGCGCTCATTTAACTCTGCCGTAATCTTTGCTGACTGAAAACGCTCTTCCTCGCTCAAGGTCTTGTAGTCGAATTTCAGTCCGCCAAATGGTGACTGTGGGTATATCTCATTGAAGAAATCCTTATCTACTAGATATTCTCTAATTCCTGCCTCTACTTCCTTTTGCACTTCATGAAAATCAAAGATTCTATCATAAATCTCAAGCGTAGGCTCTTCGCTAGCTGCAATCACATATTCCACCGAGGAATCGTAATTTCTCGCTTCACCAAGTAGCGGTATGTTCACCCTCCGGACGATGTCCTTATGAATAAATGCATCATCCGATGAAATATCATAGAAGCCATGATAATAGGTCATCGGAATAATCAGTGTTCTAATCTCTGGGCGAATCTCAATTGCCTTCCTTGCCATCAGAAGGGAATAAGGAATATCCTGCCCTGTCACCGACAGGTTCACTGTCCCTACCGGCATCAATTCCTGTACTATTCCAGATTGCGTATAAGAAAGTCCACAAACAGCACACGTAATATCTTCAGATTCTAATCGCTCAAATTCTGTCTCGAGGAAAACCCTATTATACTCAGCATAATCCAGCGAATATCTCTTGTGGAACTCCTCTAGAATCTCTGCATCATCAAAGAGCAGCTCTTCTGTTCCTCTTCCTCCGACTCTTCCAACCGTTATCCGATTTCTGCTTGAATGATTTTGGTTCTCTCGCGTAAATGCTACATCATCACTTGCAACAAAATTATAGTCATCCGTAATGCTATTCGTAAGGCGAATCATCGACTCAAGCAATCTATCAAAAGCCTCATCACCATGCGTAGTCAAAAATTCTTCTATTGCACGCATGCATATCAGATAATCATCCAAATCATATAAATCTGTAGCATAATCAATTAGGATACGACTGATTGCCACCACTAT
This sequence comes from Lachnospiraceae bacterium, assembly GCA_963661945.1. Classification (GTDB taxonomy): domain Bacteria; phylum Bacillota; class Clostridia; order Lachnospirales; family Lachnospiraceae; genus CAVLDP01. Next base: position 72,661 of record CAVLDP010000003.1, on the reverse strand, counting down.
TACATCAGCATGTTCCCTATCACTATGAAGGCTAGAGACCAGTCCCAACAGTTCTAAGAAAATGCCCTTGTCCAGAATCTGCGTCGCAGCAGGATAATATTTGGTTGTAGCACAGGAGATGCCATCACAGTAATCGCAGGTTGTAAGATATGGAATATGAAAGAATCTATCAATACTTGCAGCAAGATCTTCCTCATGCCTGACATCGATATATTCCTCCGCCGGTATATCTGGATAGAGATCCGTCTCGTAGGCACTCATAGATCTCGAGCAGTAGAAAATACGGCCATCCTTCTGCAGCGTCACACAATTTGCCATAGCACAGGTCATGAAAATCTGCTGTAATTCTGCTTCTGTATGATTACGCTTCTTACGGTCCCCCATATCAGCCCAGGTCATGTTCCGAAGGTCCTCTGTCGAAATACCGTGAGCTGCAAATGATTCAAGGATATCAACTCGATTCGGTGCCACATGCTCTGGATAACCACTAATACGCATGCATACCTGATTTCTCTCTATGCATTCCATCAAATCGTCCGAAGGCTGTATTGTACCATTTGACGTGATGATCAGCTTATGAATCTTGTCACAGCTTCCGCAGAAATCGATAATCTCCTCAAGCCTAGGATACATAAGTGTCTCGCCACCGATAATCAGCACTTCCTCAATAGAAGAGACATTATCAAGCAGACGACTCAAATCTGAAACAATATCCTCAAATTCATAAATATAATTCTCTCGCTTAGGAATTAAATCTGCACAATTCCTACAGTTCAAATTACAAAATGTCGTAACGAGAATTCCAAGATGTGGAATAACAATTCCATCCCCCATATTCATCCCTCTGCCTCTTCTATCTACTCTATTCCTTCTGCCTTTAATAGGGCTACTACGTCTTGGTCTGCGGGAAGCCAGTCAACCGTATCAAGTTCATCAAGCTTTAGCCATCTCGCTGCCTCATGTTCCTTCAGAACAAGGTCTCCTGCAATAACCTCGCAGAGAAAGCACTCCATGGAAAGATGAAATGTAGGGTAGTCATATTCAATGTCACAAATATGCTCACCAACAGCAATCTTTGTATCTAATTCTTCCATAATTTCACGAGCCAAGGCTTCCTCGCTGGTCTCGCCGATTTCTATTTTACCTCCTGGGAATTCCCAGCCTCCCTTGAAGTCACCATAACCTCTCTCGGTCGCAAAGATAATAGGATTACCATCCTCGTCACATGTATGAATAATTGCAGCTACAACATGTACTGTCTTCATATTCCCTCCTAAGCTGTAAAATAATCAAAGATATCATCTCTGGCTTCCTGTCTAAGGCAGAGCTTAAAATTGACGATAGGTAGCTCGCGTTTATTATCATCGAGGATTGTCGTTTCTTCCCAGGAAAGAGGATCTACCTGCCCCATATAATAGAAATCGCTTCCCTCACCATCGCTCTTCTTGAGGAAGAGAAGAACCTTCAGTCCTTCTTCCCTGGCGTGAATTAATTTCTTCGCTTCCACACTATCGAGCGTCACCTTGCTTCTCGTCATCCAACTGAAGATTCGATTGCTGCGAATCTCAGGTTCCTCGGACAACTTCTCGAATTCATCCAGATATCTCGTACTGCTTGCAATGTCATCTGCCTTCTCATAGGTAACGAAAATCGGACAAGTCCCATACTTAATTCGATAACCATACATTGTAGAACTATTATCCTTCTCCCAGTTTAGGATTCGGCAAACGTCCTTCCTGGAATATTTCTGATAGAGAACCAGATTATTCTCATCGTGGTTGTGATAAATGTCCTTATATCGAAGCAAACCATACTCTACTAATCGTTCTAATTCTCTCTCAAAATTCTGATTCTTAAGCTTCTCATAGAAAGAGAGCGCTCTCTTGTAGTTCTGGTCCATCGCACCAACGGTTGAGATTAGTTCTATATCACTATATCGGTTCTTGTCCGTAGGTGCATTAAGAAACTCGCCTGTTAAAACATGATAGGCAGAAGAATAGTCTTCTTCTCGATAAATCTCGTGTAGGGCCTTCATCTCATCGCGGAAGGAAGCCTCTGTGAATTCTCCATCCTTCAGAAGAAGCTTAAGCATTAGAAGCTCGTGGATTCGCTTACCATTCATAATGAAATTCGACACATACTCAAGTATCTTCTCTTCATCTTCTGAAAATGATATCTTATATTCTACGTCCACAAGTCGAATAAACTGATCATAGGACCTCGAATACTCGACAAAGAGCATGGGATCAATCTCTCCATTCTCATAGAAATCAAGGATAGTCGGAATTCGTCCAAGGCGATCCTTCAGAGCAAAATATTTGTCCTTAAGCATGGCCTTCGTTGTAGACATGCGATCAATAGATTGATAAATCTTCTCTCTACTGATTGCATCAAAATGCACCGTAGATGCTCCAGGAATCACGCGACCGCCCTCCATAACGTATCGGCGAATATTATCCTTGTTGTAGCTGCGGTCTCCAGAAAGGGCAATCGGTATCATAAAGTTATTCTGATAATTGCCAATGAAATCCAAAATCACAACATATTCCTTGTTATAGGACTTACGAAGACCTCTTCCAAGCTGTTGAATGAAGACAATAGGAGATTCCGTCGGACGAAGCATGATGACCTGATTCACTTCCACAATATCGACGCCTTCATTTAGAATCTCATAGGACAGGATGTAATCCAGCGGAGTTTTCCCATCCTTAGCATCATCCTCATCCATAGCAAGACGTTCAAAGGCAACCTGTCTCTCTTCCTCTGATGCGCTACCATTTAGAGAAATCGTGCGGAAATATCTTCCTGTCTCAGGATTTATCGTCTGATTAAGCTTAGCGGAAAGCTCCTCTGATTCACGAATACCACTGCAGAAAATTAACCCCTTGACCTTATCTCCACTATATCCATAATAAGTCGCTTGATCGATAATATGCTTAAGTCGCTCATCAGATGTCAGTCTACCAAAATCTCTGCTCGAATCCGCTTCATCTCCGATAACAGACAGATCCGTAATGCCGAAATAATGAAATGGACACAGAAGATTCTCATCCATAGCCTGCTGCAAACGAATCTCATAGGCTATCTGATGATGAAAAATCTCATATACATTACGCCCTTCTATATTGTCATCTCTTTTGTCAGGAGTTGCGGTCATTCCAAGCCAGAGCTTAGGCCTAAAATGATTCATAATCTTCTGATAGGTGTCTGCAGGAACATGGTGGGCTTCATCAAGAATAATACAGTCAAATTCATCCCCTCTATAAGCCATAAGATGCTCATCCCTGCTCAAGGTCTGAACTGTAGCAAATACATAATCTGCATCAAAGTCTCTATGTCCAGCGCCCAAAAGTCCCATAGAAACAGAATGTCCAAAAACCTTCTCATAAGACTTCATCGTCTGTCTGGCAAGTTGACCTCTATGCACCAAGAAGAGGACTCTCTGAAAAGAAAGCTCCCTCATTGCAAATGCAGAAGCATAAGTCTTACCTGTTCCTGTCGCAGAAATAAGCAGAGCTCTATTCTCTCCTGCATCTACAATCTTACGTAAATTCTCGATAAATCCAACCTGCATGGAATTAGGTTTTAGCTTATATTTCTCTAAAGAAACAACTTCATCCTGTTTGGCAATCTGGCGTTGTTTCCTGACAATCTCATAGGTTCTGCTATAAGACTCTATAAAGTCCTCATACGAATAAGCATAGTCCGAATCCCAAAAAGTGCTGAATTCTCGCACAATCTTCTGTGCCATCTCGCCCTGCTCCGTAGAGATAATTCTAGTGTTCCACTCTTTATTCTCTGTAAGTGCAGCAGATGTCATATTAGAGCTGCCAATGATAATGCGATATATTTCGTCCTTCTTAAAGATATAACCCTTCGTGTGAAATCCTGCTCCGGATTCCTCCACATCATACATTTTCAAAGTGATATTCTTAAGCTGACTTAGCGTAGACAGAGCTCTTGGCTCACTAAAGTTCAGATAATTGGTTGTGAGAATCTGGCCTGGAATGTTCCTATCTTCCAGTTCCTTCAGAGTCTGTAGAAGAGGTGTAATACCTCCCATAGTAATGAAGGCTACACTAATCTGAAAGCTGTCACAGGATAGAAGTTCATCCTCTATCGTAGAAATTACCTTCTTTCCCTCTTCAGGCGCATTCGATACAAAAGTAGGCCGATAAGCTATGTTCGATGCCAACGACCCATCAATAAAGGCTGTTTCAAATCCTGCATATAATTCTTCTAATCCTGTACGTTCCACTGGAATCACCTCCACACTGATACTATTAGTATATCATTTGTCTATGGTAGGTGCAGCAAGGTATTTACCCATACGTGGTCTCCTGTCCTAATCTCCTTTTCTTCGGTTGCATTGCTTCGCAATTAGATATTATCTGAGTCATTTTTTGGCTCTGCTTATATTTTTTCAAAAAATAAGGCTCTGTTGCACATGTGCGATTTCATGCTCTAAGATTCCCTCGATTCCCTCCTTTTTAGTCCATTGAGGTTTGCTTGTATGCCATATAAGTTTTTTAATTTGTCGCTAACACTTATCTCAGCATTTTCAATTTCAGATGCTTCTCTTCGCATTCTCTTCACAAATTGCTGATATGTCTCGCCCTCCAGAGTATTGTTGCGATAGATCTCCGAGCTCTCGATCTGATCATAGTCTGGATAGATATATCTGTCCGTTGAGCATAGCATGTGAATCTCTCACTCGTCCATCGTGCGCGGATGTCACAGCTGTTCTTGCGTTTCTGATTGCCGAATTTCTATTTCGCTTCATCACTCCCATGAATTGATCGGAGGGGAGGGTGCAAACATAATCCACTAAAACTCATCTGGCGATTCACAGCACAAAAAACAAGCCCCATAAAGCATAAAAGTATGCTTTATGAGACCCGTCTCATCTTGTCTTATAAGTATCGTTAAGGAATGTCCGATTAGAACATACGCTTAATCATGTACTTTACGCCTTCCATAGTAGCAGCTACGCCTCCGGCAACCACAACACTAATCCCGGCAGTTCCTAATACTTCCATCATCGTAATTACCTCCTTTTTATTTGTTAGGTATACCTAACATCTATAGTTAGTATAGCATATACCAAACAAATTGCAAGGCCCTACGACTCAATTCCAACAGTTTTTCGGAAATAATCCGCAATCGTGCTTAAGATTTCCTCCTTAGGACTAGATTTTAGGATATATCCTGCTGGCTTCAGTGCAAGCACTCGCTTCACACTATCTGCGTCATCCTTGCCTGTTAAGAAGATTACCGGAATATGAGCTGTGTCCTCATTTGATCGAATCATCTCCATAAACTGAGGCCCATCGCAGATTGGCATCTCATAATCAAGCAGGATAAGGTCCGGCTTATTGGTTGCCAGGAACGAAATACCATTCGTCGCAGAATTCACAAGGGACACACGATAGCTGTTCTCTAGCCATTCCTTCATGGTATTAAGCATCACGCCAGAATCATCTACCACCAGAATGTGCTTCTGTCTTGCCCCCGCTGGAACCTCCTGAACAATCGCCTCGATATCCTCGGATACCTGCATGACATTAATTGGTCTTGTGAAGGAACCACAATAAGACTTAGGAAAATCTGCAGAAATCTGAGCAATATCATCCTCATATCCCATAAAATAAATCGTATATCCATGCTCTAATGCCATATCTCTAAGATAGGCCAGTCCCATGGAATTCACCTTGGCTACATCCGCAATATTATAGAAGATATAACCATCCACCATGCCCTGAACTTCTGCCAGTTCATCTACATCGAGATGAGCAAGCTTCACAGCATGACCATTTCCTTCTACATTCTTCATAATGGACTTGGTGATAAATGATTCACTGTCATCAACAAATAATAAAACCTTGTCCGTCATCTTATTCCTCCTTCAGATAGTTATCCAAAAGGCTAAGGATGCTATCTCGTTCCACTTCTGCCATATAGGCCTTAATCTTCTTATAGGATTCTGCAAAATCATCTGGCATACGATACTCTTCGAGAGAGTCAAGAAGCATTGCAGCTGTATCCATATCAAATGCCTCCACAAGCTCTCTTAAGTCTCTCAGGTTACCCCTAAGGGTATCTGTATCAATCAGCTCACGAGAATCCTCCTCGCTTGTATCACCATATACCGAGTCAAGCTCCTGCAGGAGAGATCGATAATCAGCAATCAAGCCCTCAGTCTTCGCAGAAATCTCTTCAAGGTCATCTGCACGTCCTGCCTGTTCTAGGTTCCAAGCCTGCTCTGACAGGCTATAGGCACCAATCAGTCTCGCAGAACTCTTAAGAGCATGAACCTGAATCGTATAATTCCTAATATCCTGCTTACTATAATACTCCTCAAGCATCTCAATACGCCCCGGTGCAGTATCATAGAAGTTCTTGCAGACAACCAGATAGATATCCTCACCATCTGCCACCTTAATGCCCTCTTCGACATCAATACCCGGGATTCTGTTAAGGCGATCTAAGATACTATCATCTTCCTCTACTTCCTCCGTAGCAGCAGTTCTTTCCGCAGCATCCACAAGAATTACCTTATCCTCTGGCAAGTAGCACTGCAGCATGGCCTCGAGCTTAGCACTGTCAATTGGCTTGGACAGATAATTATCAAATCCAGCATTCAGATACTCTTCTCTCGCACCCTTAATTGCATTTGCAGTGAGTACAATCATCGGAGTATCTTCATTTGCCGTACAATCCCGCTTCATAATGCGAAGCGTCTCTTCACCGCTCATCTCAGGCATCATGGAGTCTAAGAAAATGATATCATATTTACACTCCTTGGCCTTCTCGATTGCCTGCGCTCCAGATGTGGCAGTCTCAACCTGAATCTGAACTCGCTTCAATAAATTCTCGGCTACAAGAAGATTCATCTCGACATCATCAACCACGAGGATCTTGGCATCTGGTGCATGGAAGGCTTCCACATCATCCACCTGATTATCTCTCGTAATCATAGTCGAATTGATATCGCCAATGCAATCAACGGAACGTATCTGCTGAACAATAGAGCAGGAGAATGTGCTTCCAACCCCGTAGGTACTCTGAACGACAAGCTGACTGTTCATAAGCTCAAGCAAGGTCTTCGTAATACTCATTCCAAGACCAGTACCTTCTATCTTCTTGTTGCGACCCTCTTCAATTCTCTCATAAGGAGAGAATAGCTTCTTCAGATCCTCTTCCTTGATTCCAATACCAGTATCCGCAACGGATATCTTAAGAGCAATCTCACCCTCTGATAGTTTCTCGTAATCCATAGCAAGAGTAACGCTACCAGATTCTGTGTATTTTACAGCATTATTCAGGATATTTAGAATAATCTGCTTAATTCTGACTTCATCGCCATAGAGATATGCTGGAATATCCGGATTCACCTGTAGCTTTAGCTCAAGTCCCTTGGCATCTGTCTTTGGCCGAACCATATTCACAAGATCATTTACAATACTGCCAAGATCATAATCGCCAAGAACCAGTTCCATCTTACCGGACTCTATCTTGGAGAAATCCAGGATATCATTAATAAGTGCGAGAAGGGTCTTGCCAGCACTCTCCAGGTCAGATGCATATCTCTTAATCTCATCCTGCTTGGTCTCTCGCATTATCATGGTATTCATACCAAGAATTGCATTAATAGGTGTACGAATCTCATGAGACATGGAAGCTAAGAAATCTGACTTCGACTGGCTTGCATGTTCCTCCTGATGCAAAGCCTGTTCTAGCGCTTCCGCCTTCTCTCGTTCCAGTCGCGTCAAGGTCTTACTATATTCTGCCCTCTGTCTCTTGGCATTCTGTTGTGTAGCAAAATTCGCAATCGCTATCATCAGCGAGAGAAGAAGTTCAATCAGAGTACAATAGAAATAAATTCGGAAGCCCACTGTCTCATACTCTTCGATATCCTTCTCAATGGTGTAGCTTGTCTTACTAAGAACCGTCTCTCCATCTTCTGATAGAACCTCAATATAGAAGTCATAGGTTCCGTAAGGAATATGCGAATAGGTTACAGTACTAAGCTCACTTCCGAGACAGGTATGTCTCGACTCATCCACTCCGGACAGGTAATAAACCACTGTCGGATCCGATGTCGTATTGTTATTTAGGTCCATCGTCAGCGTAACTTCTTCGATACCTGCTGGAATAGCAATCGAGGTCTGATTCGCATAAGATACGGCCTCCCCATCACAGACAATCGATGAAATCTTCGGCTTATAGACATCAACCACCTTATTATAATCCGACAGATTCAAGCTATATAATCCATTACTACAAGAGATATAGAGAATATTATCATCAGAGAGATAATTCCAAGCATTACCCGTCGGAAAACTAAGTAGACCATCATTGGTATCAAGTAGATTCGTATCAACCTCTCCACCAGACATGAGCGAGTCATAGGTAGTTACATAGATTCCTGCGGAGCTATACACATAGGCAGTACCATCTTCATCAAAGATCATATCCAGATTATCGTAATACGGAAATCCTGAAATCTCATGACAGGAATAATCCGCATTCATATAGCAAAGTCCTCCACCTGTCAGTACGAATGTTCCATCTGTATAAGGATCTGGCACCATTCGAAGAATAACGCCCGATGTCAGACCATCCTTAGTCGTTACATCCTTCACAATCTCATTGCCATCAATTATGAAAATGCCATCACCATCGGAACCAGCCAGCACCTTACCGTCATCCGTCTCTGCAACAGATAAGATAAATGCATTTGCAAGACCATCACCCAAGGAGAAATTCGAAATAATCTCATGATCCTTCACATAGGATAAACCTGTATCTCCAGATATAGCTACGATTCCACTTGATAATTCCTTGGTCAGTCTGGCGTTATTTCCAAAAGAACCATTCTCAGAATTATAACGGTACACCTCACCAGAGTCGGTAATCTCATATACGCCAACATCGTATGCTGCTATCCAGAGACTATTCTTAGAATCCACTCGAACGCAGCGTACACGATGTCCAGACAGATTCTCTGTCAGCTCATTCTCAATAGATTTTCCTGCAGCAAGATCTAAGATACGAAGACCAGAATCACAGCCGACATATAGGAGACCATTCCACTCCATAACAGCATTCGTTACGTCTCCACTTACACCACAATTACTGAATACATCCGTAAAATATGACTTTGTCAGACTGAGAAGTCCGCATGTAGTAGATGTGAACCAAATATTTCCCTGATAATCCTCCATAATATTCTCAGCAGAATTATCATAATCATCGACATAGATCTTACTGAAATTATCATTTGAATCGAAATAACCGATACCAGATTCCGCTGCAACATATGTCACACCCGATTCCTGGAAATAGAGTTCATTAATCCCACTTAAATCTCCGGTCAAGAGCTCACAATCGAATACATAGCCATCCTTGTTATAATCATATACTAGTATCTCAGACTCTGTTGTACCTACATAGAGCCTGTCTTCTTCATCAAATTGGACAGAGGATGCATTATAATCACCAAGAGGAATCTCATCAATAATCACTCCGGAATGCACAAGATAGACAACCTGTGCATTGTCAATCAGAGCAATTTGTCCTCTGCTATTTACAGCAAGATTTCTCGTATAGGCAATCTCAGGCAATTTCTTCATGCAAGTAAGGTCTTCGCCATTGAAATAAACAAGCGCGGTTCCAGCCGACGTCGCCACATAATAGACGCCATCTCCCGACTGAACAATTCCATGAATACTATTCGAAGGCAAACCATCATCTGTCGTCAGGGTATACCAATTATGCTCCGGTGTCGCTACGACAACTCCTGCATCATTATTACCGATCCACAGATTCTGGTCTGAATCCAGATACAAGCATCTCACGGAACGTACAGAAGGAATCTCTGTGACCAGGTCGAATTTGATACCATTATAACGATACAATCCACCATAGGTTGCCACCCAAATCGTTCCGTCCTGCGTCTGAACGATATCATTGGAGGCACCGCCCATTAAGCCATTCTTACTGTTATAGACCTGTTGGACATAGCTTACGCTGTCTGCTGCCTTGGTTGGGATAGTGTCCACTCCAAGTGTTAGAAGGGATGTAAATAAAACTGCACCAACCAGTATCTTCTTACTGCCCTTCTTCAGATTCCTATTAAGATATTTCCTACGTTCCTTCTTCTTCTGGAGTGGATGCTCCAGGTAATGAACAATCCACATGAAGAGGAGAACACAGGTCAAATCCTGAAAAGCCAGGAAGATTCCTTCAATCAGAAAACGAACCGGTGTCGGATAATTCGCTGATAACATCATTCGAAGAATTGCCGTTCCATAATGATGGTCACCAGCCCCCTTCAGGAATATAAACTGCATAAGAGCAAGGGCAATTCCCTCCAGAATACCAACCAGAGACAGTACATGTACTGTTCCAAGAAAACTATCAATAAACTTCTCATCTCTAGCCATATAACCAATAAGAAGTACACAGACAAGTTCCGGAACAATATAGATAAATGCTGTCTTCGATATAAGACCGCAGAAGCCTCCAGTGAGCAGAACCATAATTGCCCCATAGAGTGGTCCATAATAATATGCAGCAATAACAGACCCCAACTGATTATCAATAAATGGTCCATTCAGCATATGATTCAGTAGAAATATTGCTACATTTACCAGACATCCAAATATAATAAATGCGATTCGACTCTTAAGATTATAGCGATTCACGATCCATCTCCCATGTGTCTCTATCCAGCTCATCTAATACTTCAAGAAAGACCTCAACAAGCATTGGGTCAAACTGACTGCCACAGCCGTCCATAAGTTCCTTACGAATTATCTCCGGTGTAACCCTCTGCATATAAACAGATTCAGAATTCATCACGTCATATGCATCTGCTACTGCGATAATCCTGCCAACAAGCGGAATGTCCTCTCCTGCCATACCAGTAGGATAGCCACTACCATCGTATCTCTCATGATGATACATAGCACCATCTGCAATGTTAGGGATTGACTTGCAATCCATCAGCATCTCAGCGCCTCTGGATGTATGTGTCTTAACAACTTCATACTCACCTTCTGTGAGAGAATCTGGCTTCTTCAGAATATAATCTGGAATATAGCATTTACCAATATCATGAACCAAGGCAGTATCGTAGATTTCCTCACACTGCTTTCTGGTCATGCCAAGTCGCCTTGCAATCCGATAAGAATAATCTGCCACACGTTTGGAATGTCCTTCCATATTCGGTTCCTTGGAATCAACATACTTGGCAAAGGCTGACAATAATTCTGTTGTAATGGTTGATTGCGTAGAAACACGCTCTTCATAATGCTGGGTGAGAATCAAAATTACAATAAATATCAGGAATGCAACAACCCAAATCAGACCAAAAACAATATAAGAAGCCACCTGGCTACCATCCCAAATAGACTTCTCCTGCCGATATGTTAGCTCGTAGGATGACAGATTCATATTCCCAGACAAGGTATAGAAGATAACACCTGCATTTATCTCACCTGCCATATCTTCCGGAGACTTGATATTCTTCTCGTCCTCATCTGGATAATAGATCAGATAATCGCCAGAAGAAAGAGGAATAAGAAGATCCTGTCCTGCCTTAATATATTCAAGATTCAAATCTGATTCCCTATAGTCCTGCAAGGAAAGGGTCTGAATCTTCTCTGAACCATCCACAAACTGATGAATCTCAAGGGTTCCATTCCAAGCATTGTTCACATAACAGTTATCCTTGATATTGATACGAAGAGACCAATCTACAATCCCTACTCCAGAACTATTACTAATAGTCATCTCATAGATGCAACCGTTGATAATCACATCCGGAAAAGCATCATTCTTCTCCCAGCTGTCTGTTGACTGTCCTCTTGGATGAATATCCACAACAACATCTGTCTCATCTGAGAAATTATCAATCGTCCAAGATGTCGCATTAAAGTCCTTAATCTCCTTCACATGCAAGAAGAAAAGCAGTAAGAGTAAAACCATAGTAGCTGCAAATGCAATCGCAACATATCGAACAATTTTCGTATTTCTCTTTTGTTCCATAACAACCTCCACGAAATAATCTAGTTCTCAGATAGGGTATATACCTTGCGCCGAATTCTCTTCTCGAAGACATCCTTTGGCAAAGGCTTATCATAGAAATAGCCCTGAATAATATCACAACCAAGAGACTGCAAGGTATCCACCTGTTCTCTTCTCTCTACACCCTCTGCCAGAATCTCAAGATTAATAGCCTTGGCAAGCTTGATAATATGGCTCAGAATGGTCAAATCCTTGGCATAGGCTCTATCCACGAAGCCCTTATCAATCTTAAGCGTATCAAAGGTCACCTCTCGAAGAAGATTCAGCGAAGAGGCCCCACAACCAAAGTCATCTACTGCAACACGGAATCCATAGCGATGCAATTCATCAATGAAATTCTTCAGAGTCTCAATTGGGAATTCATCGATGGTCTCTGTAATCTCAATCTCGATCATTCTCTTCGGCACGTGATAGGACCGAACCACCTCATCAATCTGCTTGGCAAGATTAGCATTGGACAGATTACGTCTGGAGAAATTCACAGAAACTGTCGGTGGAACCAGTCCATCTCTAATCCAGCCCTCTAAATCAGAGCAGACATGACGAAGCATGTAGAAATCCAGATCACACATGGAATCATTCTGCTCCATAATCGGAATAAACCTGCCTGGAGAAATGAGTTCTCCCATATGCATCCAGCGAACAAGAGCTTCGGCGCCACAGAGCGTATTCGTTCTACTATTCACCTTTGGCTGATAGTAGACTAAGAATTCCTCGTTCTTAAGAGCAAGTGGAATCATTGCCTCTAGGTCTCTGGCATTCTCCATCTGTTCCTTCATGGCAGGTGTCAAGAATTCTATATTCTTCCTGGATACTCTCTTGGCATAATTAAGTGCCATAAGTGCATTCGCGATAATGTCCTCTGCCTGAAGAGAAGAATCTTCAATCTGATAGACGCCAACATTTGCCGCGATCTGAAGAGAAATATAGCGATTATTAGCATCTGGATTGTGAATTGAAATCTCTATCGACTCCAGATTATGCAAGAAATCTTGCATGCTGTCTTCTCGGATGACGGCAATGAATTTATCACCGCCTTGTCTTCCCAAAATCTCATCATTCTTACATAGCTGGTTCAGAGATCTCGCATATTCATGAATTGCTTCATTTCCAGCCTTAATGCCATATCTTTGATTCACCAGTGAGAAGGTCTTAATATCAAAGAATACACAGGCGTAATTCTCTCTCTCCTCCATCTTAAGAGACGACAAGAAATCAATGCAGCCCTGTTCATTGGCAATACCGGTTCGTGACTCAATACGAGTAGCTCGCTTCAACTCCAGATTCAGATTCATATTGCTCTCTAAGAAAAGAATAATAAAGGAAAGACCAATCCCAATATGTATCCAGGAACCGCCATAGAAGAAGAACTGGATTACCATACCTATTCCTGGAAGAAGCACAAGCAGGAGGAATACTAAGAATCTACTTAGTCCCACATTATGCCGGAACTGGACAATAATCGAGAAATCAATAAGGAAGGCAATCGCAGTAAGCGCAAAGGAAACAAAAATATAGTCCCCTCTTACATACTCATTACTCGCATTGAAGCTATAGTACATATGATTAAACTGTGAAATAATCACAAGAAGTATAGCAAAAAGCAGCTCCACATATACGAATCGCACCCGCTTCTTGCATGGAAAGTCCTGATTTGACAGTCCTACATAACCAAAATACTGGCTGGATAAGAACATGGTAAATAAGAGTACCACCATATCATCTAATGCAAAGACCATTCCATTCGTAAAACGAACCATGAAATAAGCCAGTTTTCCTTCTCCACCACGGAAAACATAAGCCAGAAAGTCCATCACAAGAAGCAATCCTGCCGTGTGATTGCTCGCTGTAATAAATTGAATCTCTTTCTCTGTGGCTGTCGAATTCAGCCTCATAAGGCATCCACTGGCAAAGCAGAAGAATGCTTCGAATAATAGAAATGAAATCATTACTGTTCTAACAGTTAACATATCCTATCCTCTATTCCCTAATCATCTGATGTTCTATGTAATATTTCGCCTTATCGTCATACATCCATTTGTCTGCAGAACGAATCACTTCCTCTGCATCACGAAATTCCTGCTTACTCGTCGATGTGAATCCAACCGAAATGCTAAGCGGAATCTCAAGTCTTACTTGTATTTCTTCCAAATAATGATAGAATCCGACCTTAAGCTCTAGTAGTTTGAATACATTCATCTCATTCATAACCACAAGGAACTCATCGCCGCCTGTACGATAGATATCTCCAAGCTCACCAAAATAATGCCTTATTGCATCTGCAGCCTCTGTGATCAGAATATCTCCACTTGCATGTCCTAGCGTATCATTAACCCTCTTCAGGCCGTTGATATCCATAACAAAGACAGAAAGCTTTAGTTCCTTCTTCATTCTCTGCTTTCTAAGCATCTCCTCATAAGCCAGGCGATTCATAAGCCCTGTCATCGGGTCTCTATTCATCATACGATTTCTGACCTTATCATATCGAAGGATTAGAATGCCAGAAATGACAGCAACCAGGATAATTCCTATGATTTCTAGATAGATATAGTAGATCGAATCAAATACGCGCCTACTATTAAGCAGGATTACCGTATGCCATCCATCGCTAATCTCAACATTGAAGGCCGTATAATGTCCATCGGTAAGCCTCACAGAAAGCTCAGATTCTGCATTAGATAGCGTAGACTCTGATATCGGATAATATTTATTCTCGGCATCTGTAATCGACTGTCCTAGAACAGAAGCATCAGAGCTTCCCGCAATATATCCGTCATCCGAAATCACAAGAACAGTTCCATCTGCTGCATCCGCAAGCGTTGCTGTAAGATCCTGAAGTTCTGTAAGATAGATATCCATAACGACAGCACTTCTGCCATCCGATAGCAGCTGACAGGCAGAGAGAACCACATTTCCGGTCATCGCATCCACATAAGGACTAACAAGGCAAGGCTCCCCATTTGCCTGAACTGCGTACCTATACCATGGTCGCTCCGTCGCAACAAAATCTTCTCCTGGATCCCAATTCTCCTCATCCAGATAGAAGCCCTTATAGTACATATAAAAATCCGAGAAGTCCTCTGGCAACATGACAGAGGAAATCTCGGATTCCTCCTTCAGGTAAATGCTCATCTCATCCCTGGTAGCCCCTTGTTCCATCTTAATCTCAAGACGCTTCGCTACCATCTCTAGGATATCCAGATTCTCCTGAAGATAACTCTCAATATTACGGGCAGACTGATAAGCCTCCATCTCACCTATGCTTAGGATATTATTCCTAGCATTGCGATAGAGGCTGACGCACAAAATGATAATGCCGATTAATGTGATGGCACTAAATACCAAGTAAGAAATACTCTTCCTGCGTACGTTCTCCAAAACTCAAGTCCCCCGGAATCTCTGAACTTATGCCTCATTATTCTGAGACAATTCCAGAATTTCATTAAGAATACCATTCGTAGTATTCATATCATCCACACACTCATGAGCGAGTGTCAGAGATGATTCAGAAGAAGCAGCAACCTCTTCTGATGTAGCAGATAGATCTGTTACTGCTTCCATCACGCGGTTAGTAGCCTCAGCACAAGCATCCACCTCCTGTGAGATAGAAGCTACATTATTCGCAAGACTCTCAACAGATTCAAGAATCAGATCAAACTTCGAACCAGTTTCCTTGATCAATTCTCCCTGTCTATTTGAAGACTCTACAGACAGATTCATGTTCTTTGAAGCCTGATGAACTCTCTCAAGAAGGTCCTCAATTGTTGCTTCAATCTGTTCTGCAGACTGCTTGGTATTCTCAGACAGCTGACGAATCTCATCTGCAACTACTGCAAAGCCCTTGCCTGCTTCACCAGCACGAGCAGCCTCGATGGAAGCATTAAGAGCAAGCAGGTTGGTCTGACTTGAAATGCCAAGAATAGTCGATACAATATCCTTTACCGTCTCTGCAGACTCTGTCAGATTCTGTGTCATCTCTGCTGTCTGAGCATTGATAACAGCTGTCTTATCTGACTGCTCCTGAAGAGAAGATACGATTGTATTACCATTTACCACGTTATCCTTCACTGTGTCAGAAAGAGAGAGCATATCCTTGGAGCCAGTACTGATATTATTCAGTGCATCCATAATATTTGAATTCATCTCTGTCTGTGTCTGAATAGACTCGGCAGTAAGAGTTACAGAAGAGCTAATCTGATCTACAGCTTCCGTCGATGCATTAACCTTGTTAGAAAGAGAAGACATAGCCTCGTGAGCTACAACAAGCTTCTCAGAGATTGCATCAGAAGTATCCTTAATCTGCTTGGCAGACTTCTGCTGAGCAATTGCCTGCTCTTCAATTGCAGCCATGTTCTCCTTGGTATGGCGCTCATTTAAGCGAATTACAGTATAGATGCTGGCTGCATACATAATACAGAACATAAGGTTGGTTGGAACCATATATCTACTGTCTGATGAAAGATTGAAGCCAAGTGCATACCAAATAACAACAAAGATTACATTCTCAATCACAGCGGCGCCACTTGCTGCAAGACAGACCTTAGCACTGCCATATGTAACAACAACCACACCGATCAGCACGCCAAATGCCCAAAGGTATGGAACATGCAGAGAACCAATAAGCACAAACATGTAGTTAATAGCCAGAGGAATCAACTGTGCATAATGTCCCTTAGGGCTCTCCTTCAGCTTAACATAACCCATAATACTCGAAAGAATACATATAAATTCAACAATCACAAGAGGTATCGTTGGGAAAAGTCTACCGCTCATGTATAGAATAGTCGCAAGCAGCATGAAAGCCTGAATAATCAAGCCTAAAATCATACTTAACTTATTGCTCTCAATTCTATGTCTTGTCTTAATGTCCATAAAATCTCCTCCTACGTCCTTCTTCACAGAATTTTACCTAATATAACATATACATAATACCATTGACGAACAATTCATTCAATTAAAAAGAGCAAAAAAGAACTCAGGCCAAACTAATCTGGTCTGAGTTCTTCATGAAAATCTAAAGATTACTATTCCTTATACCTGAACGAAGTTTTCTGCTTCAGCCTTCAAGCTGTTAGAAACCTCTTCATTCTCATCCATCTGAGTATTTACTTCTCCGATAGACATAACCAGAGACTGAACATTCTCTGCAGCTGATGCAACACCACGAGCTGATTCGTCCACAGCCTGAGTGATGCCCTCAATTGCATCTGTCATGTCCTTCATCTCTACAGTGATCTCTTCGATACCCTGTGAACAGCTCTGCATATTGCCATCGATATGACTTGCATCATCAGAATACTGCTGTCCCACCTGAACGAAGTTCTCATAGTCAGGTAAGATTGTATCATTGATATAAGTAACAATCTGCTGAGAAGAATCTGCAAGACCATGTACAGCCTCAATCACCATCGTATTGATTTCCTGGATGTTGTTAGCTGTATCACGGGTAGAATCTGCAAGCTGACGAATCTCATCTGCAACTACTGCAAATCCCTTACCAGCTTCACCTGCACGAGCAGCCTCGATGGAAGCATTCAGTGCAAGGAGGTTAGTCTGACTAGAAATGTTAAGAATCTCATTGGTAAGTTCTGCAACCTGTTCTACGCTCTTTGATTCCTCAAGAGCCTGTCCTAACTGCTCTGTGAAATCACCAATTACAGAAGTGGTATGCTGCATGTTCTGCTTCACATCACGGCCAAGCTTATCCGCTCTCTGCTTCATCTCAAGAGCATAATCAGTAATTTCCTTGGTCTGATTCTGGAATACGGATACTCTAGCGGATACGTGCTCAGCATTCTCATTGACATTACCCGTTGTTGCTGCAACCTCCTGCATTGTAGCAGAAAGCTCTTCCATGATTGCTGATACAGACTGAGCAGAATCATTGGAATCACTAACATTAGATGCTACAGTTCCAACCACACGATCCAGTGTCTCAGAGTTATTCACGATCTTGCCCATGATATTCTGCAGGGTGACCATGAAGGCATTAATACTATTGCCCTCTGCTCCAATCTCATCATTACTAACAATGGTAATTCTCTTGGTAAGATCACCCTTTCCAGCATTGATGTCATCAATAATTTGCTGCAGTTCCTTCTGCTGTAACTTCAGTGGATCAACAACACTCTTCATAATTATAAGAACAACTACAATCACAAGAAGTACAAGAATAATACCAGACACAACTCCAATTGTCTTCGCAATTCTATAATATACGCCCTGTGACTTGGTCATCTTATTAATATGAGCATCATTGCTTGTAACAAGTGTATCGATTGGATCAGATATTGTCTCAGACCATGCTCTCATCTTCTCATTTGCATAAGAAAATGCATTAGCAGCACCGGAATCCTTCATAGCAATGATATCTGCCACATCTGCATCGACAGTATCAAGATATGCAACCATAGACTCAATAACTGCTACATCATCTGAAGAGAAGTCACTCTCAACTTCCTGAAGCTGAGCTCCAAACTTATGCATTGATGATGATGTCTCTTCGATTGATGTAAGCATATATGCCTGCATCTCCTGGTCACCATCTTCTGCCGAACAGTAGACAAGTACATCCTTCATAATAATCTGAAGATCTGTATTCACCTCATCTAGTGCAATTAATGCATCTATTCCATCTCCAGTTATTTCCTTACTTGCGCTTTGAATATGACTCATACTGGTCACCGCAAAATAAAGTGCAATAACTGATACGATTCCCATAACAATTACAGGAAGAAGTAACTTTGATGCAATCTTCGTCGTAAGTCCCTTCTTATTAGGATCATACTCAATTGCCTTTACTTTTTTATTTGAATCCTTCGCCATCTTAAGCCCTCCATCAAATAAACAAACTATTTTGTTACTATTATAGCAATTATTCAAAAAATTAACACCATTTTTTTGAAAAGTGTATAAAAAAAGCACCGCCTAAGCGATGCTTTTTGCGCAGTTCCTAGGGGAATCGAACCCCTGTTTCCGCCGTGAGAGGGCGGCGTCTTAACCGCTTGACCAAGGAACCAAATTCTGTCTTGTCCGACAGCAATATGAATAATACTAGATATAGTTTGGGAATGCAAGTCTTTTTTGCAATTTTTTTCTCACTATGCTATATTATCTGTTAGTCAAACCTAACAAGGAGGTTCCCATGTACGAAACAATTGTAAAAATCGATGGTATGATGTGTGGCATGTGTGAAAGCCACATCAATGATGTCATAAGAAAGACTTGTAACCCTAAGAAGGTCAAATCTTCTGCCAAGAAGAACCAGGCTACTATCTTATCAGAAGATGAATTAGATCTTAATGCTCTAGAGAAAGCTATTGAAGCCACCGGCTATCACTATGTATCAGCCGAAAGTAAACCTTATGAGAAAAAGGGGCTCTTCCACTAAGAGCCCCTTTTTTATCTCCCACCAAAAAATCCCGCAGGCATATACCTGCGGGATTAAATATATATGTATTATTCTAGTAAGCAATACCCTGAGCCAGCATAGCATCTGCAACCTTCTCGAAGCCTGCGATGTTAGCGCCTGCAACGTAGTTGCCTTCCATACCATACTTCTTGGATGCATCATCACATGCGTGGAAGATACCTTCCATGATGCCCTTAAGCTGAGAATCAACTTCCTCAAAGGTCCAATGAAGTCTCTCAGAGTTCTGAGACATCTCAAGAGCTGATGTTGCAACACCACCTGCATTTGCAGCCTTGGCTGGTCCAAAGAGGACACCTGCTGCCTGGAATGCAGCTACTGCTTCTGGAGTAGAAGGCATGTTAGCGCCCTCTGATACAGCGATAACGCCATTTGCAATAAGCATCTTAGCGTCTTCTTCATTTAACTCATTCTGAGTAGCACATGGAAGAGCGATATCTACCTTGTACTGCCATACGCCATGCTCGCCGTTCTTCTTCTCATGATATTCAGCAGAAGGTCTAGCAGCAGCATACTCAGACAGACGAGCACGCTTCACTTCCTTCACCTCACGAAGAAGCTCTACATCAATTCCCTCTGGATCATAGATCCAACCAGTAGAATCAGAACAGGTAACAGGCTTAGCGCCAAGCTGATATGCCTTCTGGATTGCATAGATTGCAACATTTCCTGCACCAGAAACAGCTACTGTCTTGCCTTCAAATGAAGTATTCTTTGCAGACTTCAGCATCTCCTGAGTGAAGTAGCATACACCATAACCGGTAGCTTCTGTACGAGCCAGTGAACCGCCATAAGATAATCCCTTACCGGTAAGAACGCCTGTGAACTCATTTCTAAGGCGCTTGTACTGTCCATACATATAGCCAATCTCACGTCCACCAACACCAATATCACCAGCTGGGACATCTGTATCAGCTCCGATGTGCTTAGATAATTCTGTCATAAACGCCTGGCAGAAACGCATAATCTCTCTATCTGACTTGCCCTTAGGATCGAAGTCAGAACCACCCTTACCACCGCCGATTGGAAGTGTTGTCAGTGAGTTCTTGAAAATCTGCTCGAAGCCTAAGAACTTAATAACGGATAAATTAACGGATGGATGAAGTCTAAGACCACCCTTGTAAGGTCCAATTGCAGAATTGAACTGAACTCTGTAACCACGGTTGACCTGTACCTTGCCATTGTCATCAACCCATGACACTCTAAACTGGATAATTCTCTCTGGCTCAACGATTCTCTCGATGATGCCTTCTGCCTCGATACGAGGATCAGCTTCTACTACTGGCTCGAGTGACTCAAGCACTTCGTATACAGCCTGTAAGAATTCCTTCTGCTCTGGGTTTCTCTGCTCGAGTCCATCATAGACTCCCTGTAAGTAAGCATTCTTCATTGTACTACTCCTTCTCAGAACGCGTCTTCTACGTTCTTCTATAAAATTACGTCAGGTTTTCCACAACCTTTCTCATTCTATCCGAATTAATCCAAGAGTTCAATAAGTGAATATAGAAAAATTAAAGCATGAGATGAAAAATATTCACCTCATGCCAATTATCCTGTAAGAAGTTACATTTTATTCGTAACGAAGAGCATCAATCGGGTTCATCTTCGCCGCCTTATTCGCCGGGAAATAGCCAAAGAAGATGCCAATTGCCATAGAAAATCCGATAGAGAGAACAATTCCTGCAACTGACGGAACAGCAGGATATCCAAGATACTTCGAGAAGGCGACTCCACCAATTATTCCAAGTGCCAGTCCAATCAAGCCTCCAATCAGACAAATAATCGTGGCCTCTACAATAAACTGAGTCCGAATGGATTTGTTGGTCGCACCAAGTGCCTTACGAGTTCCGATTTCCTTGGTTCGCTCGGTGACAGATACAAGCATGATATTCATAACTCCTATGCCACCAACCACAAGAGCAATTCCTGCAATAATTGAAATTGCCATGGTGATTGTATTCAGCAAAGTATTTAACATATTAAGCAACATATCATAAGTATAGGATGTCACCTCAAAGTGCGAATTATTCCTATAATAGGCATCAAAGAAATCTGCGACCTCGCCCTGTAATTTGTCCGTATCCACACCAGTTGCAGCGCTGACACGAAGAGAGGAATACTGACCTGTCGTATGCGTCAGAGACATTGCTGGTCGAAGCGGCATATAAATTGTAGAGGCAGAACCTAGGTAGCTTGCGAACATCGACGAATACATATCATTGCCACTACTGTAGATGCCGACAATCGTAACAGAATGACTGCTGCCATCGATTGTCACATCAATAGCCTGGCCGACTGCATCCTCTGCTTCTCCATCAAACAAATCATCCACAAGAGCCTGTTCCACCAAGCAAACCATGTGATCCTGACTATAATCGCTCTCTGAAAACATAGCACCATTTACAATATCAAGTTCTGTGGTTGTAAAATATCCAACAGATGCTCCAGTGATCGAAATATCTGATGTCTTACCAGCGAAGTTGGCAGCTCCTGTTCCAACCTGTTCATTGATATTGATGGCATAGATCTCATCCTCGTAGCGATCTACGAGTTCTGACACCATATCCGCTGTAATGTAATCATCCTCCGTCATCTCATACGATGACTGAGCAGACGAATAAGTCACACCATCTATTGTCAGGGAATTATTATCCTGGTCTCTCTCTTGAACGGAGACAAAGATATCATTAGAGCCCATGCCTTGCAGATTCGACTCCACTGACTGAGTCATGGAATCGCCCACTGTCAGAATGCTAATCACCGCGCCAATACCTATAATGATACCCAGCATTGTAAGAAATGATCTCATCTTATTTGCAACAATGGAGTTCATAGCCATTATGATATTCTCACCAAGCATCATCTAGCTCATCCTCCTAGATTCCAGCATCTGAACCCATATTCGTCAGCAGATCGTCAAGTGTTGTTCCATTGCCAGACGAAGGAACGAATATCTTAGCACCCTCGACAATTCCATCACCCTCAATCTCGACATAATAGCTTCCCTCAAGGCCAAGTGTTACATACACCTGCTTTGTCGCGAAGTTCTCATCTGAAGGGTCATCTCCTGATGTCACAAGTTCCACATAGTACTGCCCTTCTTCGTCAGTCTGAAGAGCATCAAATGGAATGGAAAGAGCATCCGCCGCAGAATTCGTAAGTATGCTAACGCTTGCATTCATTCCAAGACGAAGCCTGCTATTCTGTTCCAAATCACCAATTCGAACCAGGAAGGTTGCGCCCGAACTAGAAGACCCGGTCATAGAGCCAAGGTCAAGACCAGCTGTCAGAGACGAAAGGGAACCACTATCTGATTCTCCAGTTCCTGTTGCACGTGGTGCCACATAAGTAACACGTCCTGTCAATTCCTGATCTCTCGTTGCATCCGTCTTCACAAGAACGTCCATGCCAACTTCAACATCTGGAATATCATATTCGCTAATCTCTGCTTCTATTAGAAATGTCTCCACACCTTCAATCACAGCAACCACGCTGCCAGAGAAAGAGAAGCCTTCCTTAACATTTACCGCAGTAACGGTTCCACCCATGGTGCAGCGAACTGTACAGTCAGCGATTGCCTGATTATTATCAGCAATCTCTTCATCGACATCATCTATAGATTCCTGGAGATCCTCTAACGTATCATCATAAGTCTCCACAGTGTCATCCACTGCTTCGTCGTAGTCTGCCTTGGCATCAAGCAAATCCTGATCATCCTCTTCACGAAGGGTATCTATCTCTGCCTTATAGGTCTTAGCCTCTGTCGAATAGGTCGACATAGAAGTCTCTGCCGCCGTCTGCTGGGACTTAAGATAAGAGCCCTGCATATCCCAAGCATTACCGCCGCCTGCGATATAATCATCATAAGCCTGCTTGGCATTTGCCGCTTCCGCCGCCGCATTATTATAGTTTGTGACAGAGGTAGAATAATTGCCCCAAGCTACGCGAAGATTATAATCTCGATCCTGCTGATTCTTCGTAACCTGCTCATCGTATTTGGCATCCTGCTCGTTCTGTTCTACCCTGGTCTCCCATTTATCCAGTGAGACATCATCGTACTGCTCCTGCAGCCTATCTCTCTGCTTCTGAAGTGACTCACCAGAATCCTCAAGATCTTCCGTATCAAACTGGCAAATGATGTCACCTGCCCCTACCACATCGCCTTCCTCTACATAGACCTTCTGAACGCTGGCGCCACTGGTCAGAATACTGGTAGATGAGCCATAGGTGACTTCCTCCATATCTGTGGAATTTACCACACCTGTACCACTAATAGAATTTGCAATGGTACGAGTCTCCACAGTCTCAATGCTACCCTCATAGGTAACCTTGGAGCTAGAGGATGAACGGTATATTAGGACTGCTACAAGCCCTATAATAAGAAGCGCGATAATAATTATCGCGCTTAGCTTCTTCTTGCCAAGTTTCTTCAGAAAATCCATAGTATCCTCCTATAAATCACTCTTAAAAATCAGCTTATGTTGAATCTGATAGCTCACGAAGAATAGGCAGGTATCCACTACCATCTTCACAAGAACCTGACCTCCACCAAAGAGAGAGGTAAACAAATACACAAGTCCCGCTGAACAGAGCATCTGAACGATGACAAGGGCAAAATATTTGACTGCTGTAATTACTAGTCCTTCCTGAGACTTAAAGACCAATTTCTTATTGCAGGTGAAGTTATAAATAGATGAAATCACTCGTGCAATAATTGTAGAGAAGAGAACATTACTGCCAAGTGCAATCCCTGATAGAAGCAACTTACTAAATAGCGCAAAAACTGACAAATCGACAATCGATGAGCTAAGGGATGATAAGAGGAACCTAAGAAATGTCCCAAGCATCACACCATAGATCTTCATCGAATCAACAACTGGGCGAAAATGCGTACCTGCATTGCCATCCTCATAGATTGTCTCAATCGGAATCTCGATAAATTCCACCTGTCTTCTCGTAAGGAAGATCAGCATCTGCGTCTCGTATTCATAACGCTCTCCCTTAAGAGAGAGAAGCCCCTCAAAATAATCTCTTCCTATTCCGCGAAGTCCAGTCTGTGTATCAGAGATATATCTGCCATAGAGTAATTTGAATACCTTGCTCGTCGTCTTATTGCCAAAGGAAGACTTCCATGGGACATCCTCTCCATCGAATACACGACAACCCAGTATCAGACTGTCCCTATTCGATAGAAGTGCCTCTGCCACCTTAATAACATCCGCTACCTGATGCTGTCCATCACTGTCCGCTGTTACAATTCCTATGCAATCATCCTGCTTCATAGCATAAGAAAATCCTGTCTTAAGAGCAGCGCCCTTACCACGATTAACAGGATGCACTAAGACCTCCACCTGCGGGAATTCTCTTAATTCCTGGAATATCCCCTGATAAGATGAATCTGAGCCATCATCAATAAGAAGAATCTTCTCAAAGCCGGAGAGAATACATTCTCTTACATAATTCACTAATCTCTCATCCGGATTAAGAGATGGAATCAACACATATATACCATTCATCTATTTCTCGTATTCTCCTTGATTTGATCAGTAACATTATCTATCGCAGCAGCTATTCTATCCTGTCTTAGGATATCCACCTCCTGCACAAATTCCTCATCATTACGAAATGAAACAATGTAGCTTCGAGTCGGTGTCTCAGATCCCTCTAGTGAAACCAACTCCCAATTATAATCATGCGCCATATTTCTAATATCAGAAGCGAAGATTTCTGTCACATTCTCTATGGTTGGATTGGTCGAATCAAATGGAGGAATATCATTTAGAATCTGATTCTGATAACGATTCATATATTCATCAATCAGATTCTCAACGGTACGAAACTCTACGAAATCATCACCGCTCATAATGATAACAAAGACAAATTCCCAAGTATGAGGATGAACCTGACCAGGCTTACCATTGATTGTTATGAAATGATTCATATTAAGATAAGCCTTCAGACGATATTCCCTGTACAACCTCAATTGGCTCATGACCTTCTGCCTCCCAGAATTTATTGAACTGCTCTAAATACGACCGATAATTCGAATCGAAGGTCGCCGATGCCACCATCGATACTTCAGATTGAGAGATAACCTCCAATCGGCTCCTGAATGCAGAATAAGGAAATCCTGAAAAAATGAGTAAAATCTCAGTCTCAGAAACCTGAAATCTCAGAACATTCTGATCCAGAAGGCCAACCATCTCCTCCATAAATGTCAACATCTGATTCCTCGTGTTAGTGGTGAAAAGTGCCAAATGAAGAGGCTCAATATTCTTCTCATCCAATGCCTCGAGGAATTCTCCAAGAATTGATAGCGAATAGACATTAAGGCTTGCATCATAGGCCTGATAGCGTACCATAATCGAATCAAGCTTATCAATCTGCTGATTAAGATAAATCTGCTGTTGCTCCAGATTAGATATGGTCTTCGTTCTCTTATCAATAGCCGATGTGAGTATGATAACAAAACTTAGGAATAGAGCCAGCGTCACAGTCATAAAGACAATAATTGCATTCTTTGCTTCTAGAATAGCATTCTGATCCATAATTGCTCTGTCATAGGTAAGAAGACAGATTCGATAAGTCTCATCCTGCCAAGAAAAGAGGCCTCCTGATGCCACATAAGTGCCATCATCCAGATTAATCACCGCATGGGATACCTCTCCAAGCTTAAGACTCGAAACGAAATCTACTGCAGACGTAGAGGTATAATAGGAATCTGCTGAGAAGTTCTTGTAGCGATTCGTCTCTGTGACAGACTTAATGAAGAGAATATTGTCCCCAGTAGACAGGGTCCAATATTTACTAGCTGTCGCATCAAGAGATGCAATAACTGCTGTAATATTGTCCTCAGTCGCTGACGCTCCAAGTCGATCAATCTGATCTAATGTAAGATTGACATAACCATCCTGCTCATCAGCATACACTTCGAGGAAGGCAGACTCATAAGCATCCAGTTCATAGATTGTCATATATTCTATTACTGCGGCAAATATAATTACAAGTATAGTTGCAATGCCAAGAAACTTTCGTTTTTTCAAGTTGTAGTCTCCGAAATATTATTCACAAATTGTCTAGCTCGATCTAATAGTAGCTTCGGTCCACTAAGTTCCTGATGAAGCTCTGTCTTAAAGGCCTCCCTCTCTTCTGTCAGATTCCTGGTTCTCCATGCGCTATCCGTATTAATACTATTAATCACTCCAGCAAATCGAATGAAGAAGACCAGCAAATTAAAGAAAGGAAGAAGCGGTATGATATACCAATGCTTCCGGTAATAGGCTTGAATCTCTCTAAAACCACTAAGAAATCCTATTGTCGAGAAATAATAGAGATAACCACTGATTATATAGAGTAAGAAAATCACTCCAGTTGATAAGATAATAACAGAAGAAGAATACTTCATCGCCATCAGACAAATCAAAGCCAGATACCAGATTAATCGCGGGAAGGCAAAGGTATGATCATACATCAGTGTACGAATCGTAACATTGCTAAACATCTTATATGCCCGCATGTCTTGTGACAAGAACTGGTGGGACACCTCCAGACTTCCTCTCTGCCAACGCTGTCTCTGAGTATAGAGCTTATTCATGTCCTCAATTGGATCTACAAAGAAGATTGCATCCTCACAGAGATGTATCTTGATTCCCTGATTGAATCTCATCTGGAAAGTAATGTGGGTATCTTCACATATTGTATCGGTATTATAGAGCTGAGACTTAAGTACCGCCGACTTACGGAAGGCTGAAAAGGCTCCCGAAAGTGTATAGATATTATTCATTGCATCACTATAATTACGTCCTGCAAGGAAAGCCTGTGCATACTCCATAAATTCCATCTTGCGGAAGACTCTCGGCAGGATGCCCTGATATTCTTCAATCATCTCAGGCATAGTAAGAATAGCCCCAGTCATACAGTCGACGTCGGTTTCATTCTCGAATTTTCGAACCATATTCGTAAGAGCTTCTGGCTCAAACTGTCCATCGCTGTCCACATGAATGATATATTTGCCATCGGCATTAAATAACGCAAGATTAAGAGCCCTGGACTTACCCTGCTTGGCATTCAGCCACTGCATAAGCAGATCTGGATAGAGTTCCTGGCACTTGATATAGACCTGAAAGGAATGGTCCTTACCCTGATTATTCACAAGGAAAATACGAATCTTATCATTCGGATAAGAAGATTCATAAATAGACCGTATACAAGCCTCCAGAGAATCCTCAGAATTATAGACAGGAATAATAAGCGTAATCTCTGGCCAAATTATCGGATCCACATAATGCTTCGGTCTCTTCTTCTTGTAGAGAAGAACCATAGCGCTACCAAGCGATGGAATAATCTCCATAATAAGTGGAATAATAATCCATGCAGCCCAGAATAATATGGAGTTAAGAAACTTACTAATCAGCATCATAACTGAACTTACCCACCTTCTGCTTCACAATCTGAGGCTTGGTAAATACATAGAAATATAGAAGAACCGACAAACCATAGAAGACAATTCTGCCTACGAAGGTATGTGCCAGATAATAGGTATCGATTCCGCCAAAATGAATCATCATACAAATAACCACAATACGAAGGGCATTCGCAAGTACAATTCCAATCGTACCTAGTACACCCACAATGATTCGCTCAGTTCTGGTATATACTCGAAAGAATGCAAGAAGTGATATGAATGCCATAATCTCAATGACACCAGAGCACTCAAAGTCAATCTTCAGAGAAATTGAACCAACATCCGATGAGATGAAAATCGTTCCGTATTTGTAATAAGCAGAATAAATATCTCCA
The DNA here is from genome assembly GCA_963661945.1 of Lachnospiraceae bacterium. GTDB lineage: Bacteria > Bacillota > Clostridia > Lachnospirales > Lachnospiraceae > CAVLDP01. Next base: position 44,340 of record CAVLDP010000003.1, on the reverse strand, counting down.
ATCTTACCTGGAAGAGAAGCAATCAGCGCAACAATCTGTGCCAATCGATCTACAACGAGTGGCTCAATAAAGATAAATAGAAGCACAAAAAGTCCTGCTGAACCAACCAGGAATTTCCAGGCATTTAGTTCTGCCCTAGTAAGAACTCGAAGCAGAAAAAGCCATGCAATTAAAATAATTACCCCTACAATATACTTAACCATCCTTCTCCCTTCTCAAAGAAAAAGGGGGAATCCAGTAATTCCAGACCCCCCTTATTCATAGATGAACCAATTGCTCTAAAAAGTTCCTGCTAAACTGGCGAATACTCAACCACTGGAAGCCCCTTCCTGCGACGATAGACATATACACCGCCTACCGCAAGAAGACAAATGGCGATACCAAGATAAGGTCCTGTCGATGTACCTGCGCAAGAAAGCCACTGTGGTCCAATTCTGCCAAACTGAGCATCGCACTTCTTAAGGTCAGTCTTGTCGCACTTGAAATGCTGAGCTAATTTCTCATTGTCCAGGTAGAATTCCGTCTCATCACGCCCATCCTTACCAATAGTCATATGAATCTTGCCAAGACAGATATCATTCTCATTCAGATTATTAATATTCGAAGATTTACCCCAGCAACTAGTTGGAAAGAGATAGAACTCGTATTCTCCCGGATGCAGGTTCGAGGTAGAAGCATACCAATTGATATTGCCAGCAGCATCAACTGCTACTAGTCGAGGCGATACCGTATATGCTCCATTTGACCATGCTGTATTCGTCGGATCTGTAGAATTGAAGGTAAAGGTGACTGCATAGGAGAATTCACCACCTGCCTCATTCGTATGAGCTGGCATACTGGTTACTACATGACCATAGATCTTGGAATCATCCATGTAAAGAGCACCCTCGCCATCTACCACGCCTTCATGAGTTCCGGCTGTAGCATATTGAATGGTAGTATGACCATAATCCTTCCATTCGTCGTAAGTTCCGTCGTAGGTAATCGTCTGCTTCGTACCAGCAGAACCAGATACATCCTGGACATTCGTAATTCCAGAAATGATAGGCTCCGACAAATAGAGTCCAAAGTTCACAGAAGTCTCATAGGTAGGAAGTGCAGATCTAGGAATTGCAACCTCCCACTGGTATCCTACCCTCTTACAAATAGCACCATCGATACCACTTACACTTCCATCCTGCATAAACTGAAGCAAGGTAGAATAACCCAGGTCTGATGTAATTGCAAACTTGCCATTCGAATGCGTACCTGCACCATATGGGCAATCACCATAGACATATACATAGAAATAATCGCCGTCAAAAACAGCTCCAACCTGGCTGAAGCAATTCACACCACTTCCATTTACGCCAGACACCTCTGTCTTCGTCACAGCATCCCAATCAGAGAAATCGCCATCCACAGCAATTCCGGTATAGACTGAACCGCTATAATCATCTGTCTTGGTCTGACTCGAGAAAACCCCAATCGTTGATGAATCTACACTCTCGCCACAGAAGTCCATAGTGAAGTTCGTGTTCGCAAAATAAGAGACAGGAACAGCGAACTCTACATAATATGGTGATTCACCATTTGACGATGCTGTATTTACAACACAAGCAGTAGCACCAGCGATATCACCATACCAGCCATTCTTAAGGATAGCTTTTCCATTATCGTATACAACCTGAAGTGCATTACTGCTTCCACTTGTTCCATCTGCATAGTTAATATTAATCCTATTGCCTAGGAAGTTATAATCCCACTGATTCGAAGTATTGCCAGTAAACATGAAGTACACATACTGACCATCCTTAGAATAAGCCACCTTCCAGCTTGCAACAGATGCGGTATTCGATGTATGTACAGACACGTCTGCCCAGTCACTTAGATTTCCATCAATAGAAATAGAATCATCGACTGCCGTCTCTTCACCAGTCTCATCAATAAGCATGATGTCTTCTTCAGAGGTCTCATCCGTCACTTCCTCGGATTCGGATTCTGTTATCTCCTCGGATACATCTTGGTCAGTCTGATTCGATGTCTTATCTGATGACTGCTCAGTTGTCTGATCCGATGCCTGCTCCGTTGCCTGATCCGTCGTCTTATTCGATTGCTGCTCCACTGTCTGACCCGATGCTTGATTAGTTGAAGAATCGGTCGCCTGGTTAACCACGCCACCAGAAGTCTGATCAAGCCCTGTTGCCATAGCAATCGATCCGTAGCTTAAGCTCACGCAAGCTATCATACAGAGTGCTATTCCATTTCGAAAAATTGAATTCTTCATATTATTAAAACTCCTCCGCAACAATCGCATACACTCGAAGCGGTGTCTCACTAATCTCGAAGCGACTGATAAACCACTTATGTTCATCGAATATCTGTGAGAGCCTCTCATAGAAGACCTCTCCAATATTCTCAATTGTCGTATCTCCCCCGAATTCTCTATATTCATTCAGGTAAGCATTCTGATAGGGATCTAGGTACTGCTTCATCATCTTCTCCATCTGTCCGAATTCGATGAATTCTGCACTTGCATTTCTGGCAAACACCTCGATCTCAATAACGTGATGATGCCGATGTTCTTCTAATCCATCAAAGCTGTGCTGCATAGGCAGACGGTATTTCAAACGAAATAATTGCATAGATACTCCCAAAGAATACTATCAAAAGATATACCTAAAAATAATGTAACACAAAAGAAATAGATCTGTCAAAATGCAGTTCCTACTCCTCTTATTCTCTCACGAATTAATCAGCATATCATCGTGATATTCCTGCAGAAAAACCTCGCGATATCGATCATAATCCTTAAGATTTAGGACTCCACAGTCATGTATAATCCAAGGCTCATCCATGTAAGGTACAACCACCTTAAGTCCTGCCCTTCGATATTCCATGCAAATAGATGCATCATAGAAGTCAAAGCCTGTAAAGATATCTTCTCTCCAAGGAATGTCTGCGGCTGTAACTAAAAGGCAGCCATCCAGTGCTTCTACCTCCAGATAGTCAAGTCCTTCTTCCAGATCATTTCGACATTCTACAGTGCCCATCGGACCAGAATCCATGATAAATCCATATCTCTCGGTCTCCCACATACAAGCAGACTGTGGAAGACATCTGGCTCCAACCAGTCCCAACAAGCCAATACTCTCATCAAGTGCAAAAACACGAAGGACATCTTCCAGGAAATTATGATGAGTAAGAAAAGCATCCTGATGAAGATAAACCTTGTATTTAGCATCGGATGACTTTCTGGCACGCTCATAGCCTTCACAGATAGACTTGGCATCTCGGATTAATATCACATCCACTTCATACCCTTCAGGAATAGACAAGTGTCTAAGGTAATGAAGCATCTCCTCTTCATAAATCTCCTGGTTTACGCAGGCGATAAAACAAATCTTCTTGTCATTCATGCTATGATTCCTCCCCAAAGAGAAGAGTCCTCACTTCTTCCTTGTGGTAACAATTCTTGTAGATAAGGAATTGAAGTTCTACCGAATCCACCTGTAATTCCTCTACCAGATCAAAGAGCTCTGAAGCTGCATCCAGTGTCCCAAAGTCAATTCTCCAGAGAAGAAACTTGATTCTGCGATAGCGGCTGTAGCATTCTTCTACCGTTCTAGCCTTCGTAAAAACTACAGGTAGACCGTGATCCCGTTCTAGCTCGGCGATCAAGCACATCCCAGCCATTGCCAGTAGATCTGTATCTGAGATAATCGCATCTATATTCTCATTCAGGATGGTCGGTATATCCTCCCAGTCGCAGGATGAAATCCTCTGATTGACCAGAGCTCTCACTTCACCCGATGTCATAAGCCCTGTGCTCCCTTGAGGATTGGTCGAATTGGCTGATAGATCAGCATAGTAATAATCACAGATATCAGTCCCTTAATAATAGTAAATGGCAGATTGAAGCAAAGCAGGCACTGAAGCAGGCTTGTCATATGATTCAGATGCAGGATATCATACGAAATCACATCATACATATTGATGCAGACATCTACTGCTCCGCCAAAATAGACCTCAACATAGAATGGATAAACCAAGAAATAATTAGAAATAATGGAAATGATTCCCATAAGAATTGCTGCAACAATTCCGGCAATCAGGGCATTTCTCTTGGTCTTCTTATGCTTATAGATTAGCCCAGCCGTTGCGGTAAATACAGCGCCAAGAATGAAATTGGATAATTCTCCGATAAACATGGACTGAGACACTGCCAGATGAAGCAGATTCTTGATTAGTTCAATCAAAACTCCACACATTGGTCCAAGTGCAAAAGCTCCAATCAAAGCTGGCAGGTCTGAAAAATCAAACTTCACAAAGGATGGCATAAGCGGTATTGCGATCTCTATATACATAAGCACAAAGGCTACTGCCGAAAGCATAGCTGTAACTGCTAAGTATCTGGTATTTGAAATTGTATTCTTCTGTAAATGCTTCATGTCTGTCATTATATCAAATCTTTCTTCTGTCTAAATTAATGTAATGTGCCATAATAGGCCAGGATTCCGGCTACTGTCTTAGAATCCTGCAGAGCGCCCGTATAGATCATCTCAAGCAGATCCTCCAAAATCCATTCTTCATAAGTAATATCCTCTGCCGCATCAAGTCTCTGTTCTGCCACGCGGTAAATATCTCGAGCCAAATAGACATCGATTCTCTCATCGCAGAAAGCTACCGTAGTCCTAAGTTCCAGAAGCTTCTTCCAAGAATCACTGGCATAACCTGTCTCCTCTTCAAGCTCCCTCCTGGCGCAGAGTTCGGTATCCTCATCCAGCGAATCCCTGCATCCTGCTGGAAGTTCTATTGTCATACGATCCAGTGCATTCCTATACTGCCTAACAAGAAGAATCCTGCCATCAGGAAGAACCGGAACCACCGCAGCAGCGCCCTTGCGATGTGACACAAAGTCCCACATCTCACTCTGTCCATTCGGAAGCTCCATCTCATCCTGATAGATATCGAGTATAGAGCCCTCTATAAGCAGGGTTCGTTTTCTACGTATCGGTCTTGCCATACTCCGTCTCCTTCTCCTGGCATAGCGCTGTCTCATAGAGCAAATAGGATCTAGCGATGCATTAGTAAATCCTTATGATTGGTATAGAGATACTGGTAGATACTTGCGACCGGAAGGCCCACAACATTATTGTAATCACCTGAAATCTCTTTTATAAATCTGCCGCCAATCCCTTGAATACCATAGGCTCCCGCCTTGTCCATCGGCTCACCAGTATTGATATAGTTGGTGATCTCCTCCTGGGTGATTGGATAGAATGTCACATCTGTGCATTCTGCAAAGCTCTCAATCACATGCGTAGAACCCTGCTTCAGAATCAATGTAACACCGGTATATACCTGATGAGTCTTGCCGCCCAGGTTCGTAAGCATACGTCTTGCAATGCCCTCATTTGCAGGCTTACCAAGAATCTCTCCTTGAAATGCTACAACCGTATCTGCCGCAACAATCAGGAAATCCTGTCCAAAGAAATTAAGCGTATTCGCACCTTCCACTTCCTTTGCCTTGTTTAGTGAAAGCTCCTTCACATATTCTGCTGGATTCTCTGCATCTGATTCTTCTTCACCAGTCGCAGGAATCACCTCAAACTCATCAAATAGTTGCGACAGAAGCTCCTGTCTTCTCGGCGACTGTGATGCTAATATGTATTTCATAGAAAACCTCCCGACATACGTTAGGATAAACTAACAAAAAGATTCATTTCTAATTATTATATCATAGCTTCTATGGGATTGTCACAAACTTGTCAATCTCAGTATTCAACGTATTCTCCGGCAAGAAAAGCGGAACAATCGTTGAGAAATAAATCTGATGGCCAAAGTCATTCGGATGATGCATATAATCACCAGTCAGATCTTCTGCCAGGTCCTTATATTCTGTAATCTGTTCAAAGGCAGTCTTCACATCCACGAAATATACGCCATGCTCATCTGCGATCTCCTGCAGAATCTGATTGTAGCGAAGAGTGACTTCCGGAACTTCATTTGCCCAGTCTGTATTCTGCTCAAAGAAGCCAACAAGTATTACGTCTGCCCCGTTACTCTTGCCCCACTCTACAGCATTGCTAATCGTAGCCCTATAAATCTCCTGGCTTTCCTCACTCTCTGCTCCTTTTGCCACATGATCATTCATTCCAAATTCAATAAACAAAACATCCGGCATAATTTCCTTAAGCTTATCCTCGTTCGCATTTATATAATCACTCAGTTCATCTGGTCTTGACACCATGCGGACATCCACCTGTGATCCATAGGTCTTCTCTATATAATCAACCGTATAGTCCGTAAATGAGCATTCCTTATCAAGTCCATATGTATAGGACGTGGTATCTGTTGCACACGCAATGGAATCTCCTATGGTACACACAGAAATATCTTCTCCTGCGTCAAGCTTATCCTGTAATTCCTGACTGAGATAAGAACGCTCTGATGCAACAATCTTCTCATCAATATCCGCCACATAATCCACATAAATAATATATGGAACATTATAATCAGGATTTCTCGGCTCTTTTGTAAATTCAAACTTGCCATCATCATTTCTAACAACCTGATGAGTGGCATAATCCGGAATTGACGAATCAGCCGTTCTACTTATGGTGCCAGCCTTGTAATCGATTGTGTAGTCCTTGCCTTCTTCGTAGACAATCTCACCTTCCTCAGAATAGCTGTAAACCTTCTCAACAGAGATCGGCTGATAGAGAAAAGCCTTCGCTTCCTCTCCTCTTAAGGTAAATGATTCTCCCGTAAAGTCAGATTCTGTCTTCTTAACCTGATTAGAGTTCTCACAACCTGTGCATAAAATGATGCATAGAATTAGACCTAGCAAGGCAAAGATATGTCTTCTCATCTTGCTCATTAATTCGTCCTCCCAAAACAAATCCCCTAGAAGGCATCAACCATCTAGGGGAATTCATTCAAATCTTACTTTGCGTAGTCGGTAACACGTGATTCACGAATCACATTTACCTTAATCTGGCCAGGATACTTCAGCTCAGACTCGATTCTCTTAGAAATCTCTCGAGCCATAAGAACCATATCGGCATCACTAACCTGTTCAGGAACTACATTGATACGAATCTCTCTACCTGCCTGAATAGCAAAAGACTTTTCAACGCCCTTAAAGTCGTTGGTGATTTCTTCTAACTGTTGTAATCTCTGCGTATATGCCTCCATTGTCTCACGTCTGGCTCCAGGTCTTGCAGCACTAATGGTATCTGCCGCCTGAACAAGACATGCAATAAGAGACTCCGGCTCAACATCGCCATGATGAGCTTCGACTGCATTAATAATGAGTGGGATTTCCTTGTACTTACGACAAAGTTCCACACCAAGCTGAATATGTGATCCCTCTCTTTCATGATCTACGGACTTACCGATATCATGCAGGAGACCAGCTCTCTTGGCAAGTCGGACATCCTCACCGACCTCTGCAGCAAGAAGTCCTGTAAGCTGAGCTACCTCTATAGAATGCTTCAGTGCATTCTGACCGTAACTCGTACGATACTTCATGCGGCCAAGAAGCTTGATTAATTCTGGATGGATACCCTGAACTCCAACCTCAAGAGCAGCAGCCTCGCCAGCTTCGCGGATTTCATTGTCCACTTCACGACGAGCATATTCGACTGTCTCTTCAATTCTGGCTGGATGAATACGGCCATCCACAATCAGCTTCTCAAGAGCAACACGAGCAATCTCGCGTCGAACTGGATCAAAGGCTGATAGAACAACTGCCTCTGGTGTATCGTCGATGATGAGTTCCACACCTGTCATCGTCTCAAGGGTACGAATATTACGGCCTTCTCGACCAATGATTCGTCCCTTCATCTCGTCACTTGGAAGCTGAACTACAGTGATTGTAGCTTCTGCAACATGATCTGCTGCGCACTTCTGAATTGCTGTGACTAAGATATCCTTGGCTTTCTTGTTCGCTTCTTCCTTGGCTGCAGCTACAGACTCCTTCACGAGCTTCGCTGCATCAATCTTCACATCTTCTTCAACAGTTTGTAATAAGAATTCTTTTGCTTGTTCGGAGGTTAATCCTGAGATTCTCTCTAGTTCCTGTACTCTCTGCTGATTAAGCTTAGCAACCTCAGCCTTCTGTCGTTCCAGGTTCTTCTCTCTGGAATTCAGGGAATCCTCGCGTCTGTCAGCTGCCTCGATCTTGCGATCCAGGTTCTCTTCCTTCTGCTGAACGCGATGCTCACTACGCTGAATCTCGTTACGACGTTCACGGATTTCCTTGTCCAACTCATTCTTGGTCTTCAAGGACTCTTCCTTCGCTTCGAGGAGAGCTTCACGCTTCTTAGATTCTGCAGCTTTCACTGCTTCATCGATAATCTCGCGTGCCTTCTCTTCAGCGCTTCCCACCTTCTTATCAGAGACCTTCTGATGGTAATTCTTAGAGATTACCATAGTCACTGGTACGGCTACGACTAGAGTTACTGCAATTGCAATAATAACTCCAAGCACAGGAGCACCTCCTTTATGAAATTCTATTGTAAATATAACAAATAAAGACTAATACTGTCATACAATACAACAAATAAATTGTAGCAATCTTGCTAGTCTAAGTCAATCAAATTCCGTGTCCTTAAGCACTCTCATAATATCCGAAGAAGAAAAGCCTCGCGATGCAAGAAAGCGATACATCTTCTCACGCATCTTCCGATCAGAGGACGCTGCATCATAGCCCTTCTTCCGAAGCAGAGTTCTCATCAATTCCTCCTCCGAATCCGAATACTCTTCATCCAAGCAGGCACGTATCAGCTCTCTATCCAGTCCCTTCTGCATCAAGTCGGTAGTAATTCTCATCTTAGATCTGGTCGCCTGATAGGTCCTGATATAAGCACGGCAATAGCGTTCATCATCAATGTAATGAAAGGATGCTACATAAGAGACTGCTGCATCAATAGCCTCAATTGGATAACCAGAATCACTAAGCTTTGACCTAAGGCCTGCTTCTGTACGGTCCATCTGCTCTAAAAGATGCATGGCACGCTTCGTAGCTCTGGGTATCAGGACCTCCTCTAATATCTTCTGATAATCGTCCTCAGTAAGGTCCATCCCTTCCTTCAATTGGTAGGCATCAACTTCCTTTTTGTATAAACAAAAGTCTGTCCCATTATCGAGACAGACTCTGATTCTACCGCGAGAAGTACCTGCCTGCGCAAGTTCCTCTATAAACATCTATATCACTCTTCCTTGGATTGCTCCTCGCTTGTCGCTCCATCTAATTCATAGTGGGCACGGACAAGCCTCTCAATCTCATCTAAGACTTCTGTATGCTGGCGAAGATATTCCTTGGCATTCTCTCTGCCCTGGCCAATCTTCTCTCCCTGGTAAGCATACCAAGCGCCGGACTTATTCACGATATCAAGATCGGATGCAATATCAAGGACGTCTCCTTCCTTGGCAATACCCTTACCGAACATGATATCAAACTCAGCCTCCTTAAATGGAGGTGCCACCTTATTCTTCACAACACGGACTCTGGTTCTATTACCAATTGCCTCACCTGACTGCTTCAAAGTCTCAATACGTCTTACATCAAGGCGAACAGAAGAATAGAACTTCAGAGCTCTACCACCAGTTGTCGTCTCTGGGTTACCAAACATAACACCAACCTTCTCACGAAGCTGATTGATGAAGATTACTGTACAATTGGACTTGCTGATTACAGCCGTGAGCTTACGAAGGGCCTGAGACATAAGTCTAGCCTGAAGTCCCACGTGAGAATCACCCATCTCACCATCTATCTCTGCCTTCGGAACAAGAGCTGCTACCGAATCGACGATTACAATATCAACCGCTCCAGATCGAACCATAGTCTCTGTAATCTCAAGCGCCTGCTCACCGGAATCTGGCTGAGAGATGTAGAGATTATCAATGTCTACACCGATATTCTTGGCATAGACCGGATCGAGTGCGTGCTCCGCATCAATAAATCCTGCAATACCGCCTCTCTTCTGTACTTCTGCCACGCAGTGAAGAGCGACAGTCGTCTTACCAGAAGATTCTGGTCCATAGATCTCAATAATACGTCCCTTAGGAAGACCACCCTGTCCCAAGGCAATATCCAGACTAAGAGAGCCTGTCGGTGTTGTCTCAACCTTCATCATATTCGCTTCATCACCAAGCTTCATAATGGAACCACGTCCATACTGCTTCTCAATCTGTGCGATTGCAGCATCAAGTGCCTTCAGCTTGTCATCATTTGCCATAGTTGACCTCCATTCGAACCTCTGTTCGTTTCATAAAATCATAGTATACCACCCAACATATAATGTCAAGGCTTTTACAAACATATGTGCGATAAATTACAAGGGGAATAAAAAATAAGACCGTAGAAGAATCTCTACAGTCTTATTGTAAACCATCCCTGTCAAAACTTGCAAGAAATATTCTCTTAATTTCGGCTAAATTCGGACAGGACAAGTCCCTTATTTCGATCAAGCGTCATGCCGATGGACCATTCATTTACAAAGAGAAGGAGTGGTCTGTCCTTTAGATCCTTAACCTTCTTCATATCAGAGGTTCCACTGATTGCATCCACATCGATATCATCATTTTCAATCCAACGAATATGCTCGTATGGCAGATTCTCCATACGAATCTCGACGTTGTATTCATTTTCCAGACGGAATTTGAGGACATCAAACTGAAGAACGCCAACGACGCCGACAATAATCTCTTCCATACCCGTGTTGTACTCCTGGAAGATCTGAATAGCACCTTCCTGTGCAATCTGGGTAATGCCCTTCATGAACTGCTTACGCTTCATGGTATCCACCTGGCGAACTCTGGCGAAGTGCTCTGGTGCGAAGGTCGGAATACCTTCATACTGGAATCTCTCCTTAGAAGTCGTAAGTGTATCTCCAATCGAGAAGATACCTGGATCAAAGATTCCAATAATATCTCCAGCGTATGCCTTATCTACCATCTTGCGCTCTTCTGCCATCATCTGCTGTGGCTGAGAGAGACGAACATCCTTCTTGCCTTGCACATGATAGACACTCATTCCAGCGTCAAATTCTCCAGAACAAATTCTCATAAAGGCAATTCGATCACGATGTGCCTTATTCATATTGGCCTGAATCTTGAATACGAAAGCAGAGAAATCCGAAGAAAATGGATCAATATCTCCCATATCAGACTTTCTCGGAAGTGGTGACGAGGTCATCTTCAGGAAATGCTGCAGGAAGGTCTCTACGCCAAAATTCGTAAGGGCAGAGCCAAAGAATACAGGCGACAATTGACCAACGCTTACTTCCTCCTGGTTAAAGGAAGCACCAGCGCCATCCAGAAGCTCCAATTCTTCCATCAGAATGTCTATCTTATCCTGTCCAATCTCATCAACAAGCGCAGGGTCATCAATAGATATCTCCTTCTCAAGGCCTTCCTTCGTTCCCTTCTGGGTATCTGAGAAGGTAAGAACCTGTCTGGTATTTCTGTCATACACGCCCTTAAATTCCTTACCTGAGCCAATCGGCCAGTTCACAGGACAGGTTGGGATTCCGAGTTCATTTTCAATATCATCGAGAAGTTCAAAGGTATCCATAGCATCACGGTCCATCTTGTTAATAAATGTAAAGACCGGGATATGTCTCATGGCACAGACCTTGAAGAGCTTGCGCGTCTGAGCCTCGACACCCTTGGAACCATCAATCACCATAACCGCTGAATCTGCAGCCATAAGCGTACGATAGGTATCCTCTGAGAAATCCTGATGACCAGGTGTATCAAGAATATTGATGCACATTCCGCCGTACTCAAACTGCAGAACAGACGAGGTAACAGAAATACCTCTCTGCTTCTCAATTTCCATCCAATCGGACACAGCATGACGAGCAGTTGCCTTACCCTTGACCGAGCCCGCTAAGTTAATCTGGCCTCCATAGAGGAGGAACTTCTCTGTCAATGTAGTCTTACCTGCATCTGGATGGGAAATGATTGCAAAGGTGCGTCGTTTCTCTATCTCACTTCTTATATCTGACATTTTAATCTCCTAACTATTCTGCCGGGTCTGGAAGTTCATCCATAATCGTAAGAACCTCTGAACGATTACTAGAGGTTGTCGTAGCATAAATCACATAGGTTCCAAGGCAGTCAATCTCGTAGTAGAAACCGCTTGCCGTGAGGGTATAGCGCCCCTCTGATGCACTGCCTGGTTCTGTCGATGAGGCGCAGTTATTCTCCAGATAGTCGACCTGCTCCTGATAGAAACTATTTGCATCCGACTTACTACTGCATTCAATAAATTGAATAACAGTCGAGTTCTCATCAGATCTGGCCTTATGCCAGGCAGTGATTCTTGAATCTGTATAAGAATCAACCTCCTGAACCCGCATACTGTGCTCATTTACCACATCAGCAAAGGAGCTAAGTTCTAATTTGCCACTTGAACACCCCGTACAGATTATTGTAACTGTGGCAAGGCAAATTGCCACAAGTCTATGAATTCGATTTCTCTCCATACTGCCCCCCTTAATTCTACAATGGTAATATCTCGCCACCTGTACGTCCTTCGGTATTGAAATATTCCAGAATGGTAGCTGAAATGGAATCAAACCCATTAATAGTACCATAATTCTTTCCATTTGCAACAGGCTTTCCATACATAAGAAGAGGCACGCACTCTCTAGTGTGGTCTGTGTGACGGTATCCCGGATCGCAGCCATGATCCGCAGTAATCATGAGAATATCTTCCTCTCGCATCCTAGATACAATCTCCGGAATCTTGGAATCGAAGTAGCTAAGTGCCTTGGCATATCCATCCACATCTCTTCTATGGCCATAGATCATGTCCGTATCTACAAGATTCGTGAAAAGTAGTCCCTCAAAATCACGGTCCATCCACTGAATAGTCTTATCGATTCCATCAGGGTTTCCTTCTGTACGAATGAAATCCGTCACTGATTTGCCAGCAAAGATGTCATAAATCTTGCCAACACCAAGAACATCAAACCCTTCTCTTGCAAGAATATCAAGCATGGTCTCTCCCGTAGGCTCCAGCGAATAATCATGACGACGAGATGTACGGGTGAAGTTACCCGGCTCCCCTATAAATGGACGAGCGATTACGCGGCCAACTCCGTGCTTTCCAACAAGCATAGCTCTAGCAATCTCGCAATAATGATAGAGCTCCTCAATTGGCACAATTTCTTCATGAGCTGCAATCTGAAATACAGAATCCGCAGAAGTATAGACGATCAAATCTCCCGTCTTCATATGCTCCTCACCATAATCTCTGATAACATCCGTTCCAGAATATGGCTTATTACATAGAACATGTCTACCTGTCTTCTGTTCGAATTCCCGAATCACTTCCTCTGGAAATCCATCAGGATATGTAGGCATAGGCTGCGTTGATACGATACCAGCCATCTCCCAATGACCTGTTGTTGTATCCTTGCCACTGGACTTCTCAATAAGTCTTGCGAAGGAGCCTGTCGGATTCAAAGCCCTAGAATATGCCTCCACACCATCAATATTGAAGTAACCCATCTCCTTCATATTGTCCATCTTGAAAAATGGACTCTTCGATGCAGAAAGAATCGTATTTGCTCCTGGATCCCCATATTCTGCCGCATCTGGTGCATTTCCGATGCCGACACTGTCAAGCACAATCAAAATTACTCTCTTCATATTCGACCTCCCTAACAAAAAAGGGATGCAAAGTGCATCCCTTAAATTACAACTTAGTTGTACTTACGCTTTCTAGCAGCTTCAGACTTCTTCTTACGCTTAACGCTAGGCTTCTCATAGTGCTCACGCTTGCGGATCTCCTGCTGGATACCTGCCTTAGCGCAGCTTCTCTTAAAACGACGAAGAGCACTATCTAAAGACTCATTCTCTTTTACGATAACTGTAGACATATATTTTCCCTCCCTTCAGTTGTAACATTAGTGCAAAACCAACTGATTGGGTCAACATTACATTAGCACCGCTACAAATTATAGCACAAATAGATAATTCGTCAATATTAAATTTAAAGCATTGCCTCAAGCTCTGTTCTTGCTGCAAGAAGGGCATCCTGGATGCCATCTGGATTCTTGCCGCCAGCCTGTGCCATGTTTGGACGACCACCGCCGCCTCCGCCAACCTTAGGGGCAATTGCCTTCACCAGATTGCCGGCATGAGCACCAGCACTCTGAGCTGAATCTGTTGCCATAACAATGAGGTTGACCTTGCCATCACAGGCTGATGCAAGTACGATTACGCCATCAGTAAGCTTATCCTTTAGGGAATCGCCGAGTTCTCTAAGTCCATTCATATCAAGTCCTGGAACCTCAGCAGCAAGAAGCTTCACGCCCTTTACTTCCTGAACAGAATCGCAAATGTCGCCCATAGCATCCTTGGCAGCCTTGGACTTAAGGCTCTCATTCTCAGATCTTAGTGCCTTTATCTCTTCTTGCATATGAGAAATCTTCTCAACAAGCTGATTTGGGCTGGCCTTGGCAGCCTTGCAAGCCTCATTGTAACGCTCTTCCATATTCTCATAATATGCAAGAACATTGTCTCCGGTAATTGCTTCAATACGGCGGACACCGGCTGCAACACCATTCTCTGACAGTATCTTAAATGCAGCAATATCAGATGTATTTGCTACATGAGTACCACCACAGAATTCCTTGGAGAAATCACCCATAGAAACTACGCGGACAGACTCACCATATTTCTCGCCGAACAGTGCCATAGCACCAGTTGCTCTTGCCTCATCAATAGACATAACGTCAGTCTCTACTGGAATTGCTTCACGAATCTTTTCATTTACAAGATCTTCAACCTTCTTCAATTCCTCTGAAGTCATAGCTTCAAAATGAGAGAAATCAAATCTGGTTCGCTCGCTGTCCTGATAAGAACCAGCCTGCTCTACATGTGTACCGAGTACCTCACGAAGTGCCTTCTGAAGAAGGTGCGTTGCAGAGTGATTCCTAGAAGTCTTGCCACGAAGAGAAGCATCTACAGTAAGAGTTGCCTCCTGGCCAGCCTGAATCATACCAGATACCACATGTCCTACATGTGCATAGCGGTTACCCACAATCTTCTCTGTCTTCTCGACAGCAAAGCTTCCTGATGCTGTCTCAATCAGACCCTTATCGCCCTGCTGACCACCCATTGTGGCATAGAATGGAGTCTTCGATACAATAATCGAGCCCTTATCTCCCTCAACAAGTGCATCAACCAAAGCATCCTCTGATGTAAGGAATGCAATCTGGTCCTTAAGGTTCAGCGTATCATAACCTACAAATTCTGTTACAAGGTCTGATGTAATCTCATTGTAGACATCCGCATCAGCGCCCATATAATTAGTTTCCTTACGAGCCTTACGAGCCTTCGTACGCTGCTCATTCATACACTCTTCAAAGCCAGCCTCATCATAGCCGTAGCCCTTCTCCTCGAGGATCTCAGCTGTAAGATCGATTGGGAAGCCAAAAGTATCATATAGCTTGAAGGCATCTGCACCAGATAAAGTCTTAGAACCAGTTGCTGCAAGCTTCTCCTCCATATCAGACAGAATCTGAAGTCCCTGATCAATCGTCTTTGAGAACTGCTCTTCTTCCTTGGTCAGGACACGAAGAATGAAATCGTGCTTCTCCTCAAGCTCTGGATAGCCATCCTTGGATTCATCAATTACAACCTGCGCGATGTCTGCGAGGAAGGTACCCTCAATGCCAAGCATCTTGCCATGTCTGGCAGCGCGACGAATAATACGACGAAGCACATAGCCTCTACCCTCATTGGATGGCATAACACCATCTGAAATAAGGAATGTAGAGGAACGAATATGATCTGTAATCAGTCGAATAGAGACATCGTCCATCGCATCTGTCTGATAGGTCTTATGAGAAATGGCACATACCTTATCGCGAATTGCCTTCATAGTATCGATATCAAAGACGGAATCCACATCCTGCATAACAACAGCCAGACGCTCTAAGCCCATACCAGTATCAATATTCTTGTTCTCGAGCTCTTCGTATCCGCCATGGCCATCGCCATTGAACTGAGTAAATACATTGTTCCAAACTTCCATGAAACGGTCGCATTCACAGCCAACCTTGCAATCTGGCTTACCACAGCCGTATTTCTCTCCACGATCGTAGTAGATCTCAGAGCAAGGACCACAAGGGCCTGCACCATGCTCCCAGAAATTGTCACATTCTCCAGTCTCAGGATCACGATAGAATCTGGTAATCTTCTCAGCTGGAACGCCAACTTCCTTGGTCCAGATATCGAATGCCTCATCATCCTCACCATAAATAGATGGATAGAGACGCTCTGGATCAAGTCCTAAAACCTCTGTCAGATACTCCCAAGACCAGGCAATTGCCTCATGCTTGAAATAATCACCAAAGGAGAAATTACCAAGCATCTCAAAGAAGGTCAGATGACGTGCTGTCTTACCAACATTCTCAATATCACCAGTACGAACGCACTTCTGACAGGTAGTGACTCTTCTTCTTGGTGGAACTTCCTGACCTGTAAAATAAGGCTTAAGTGGTGCCATACCAGCATTGATCAGAAGCAAACTATTATCATTATGAGGAACCAGTGAAAATGAATTCATCTTAAGATGATCCTTACTCTCAAAGAATTCCAAATAACTTCTTCTTAAATCATTAACTCCATTCTTCATGGGACATAAATCTCCTCTCATATCACACAAAAATAGACATAGACACTTCACGGACCGGCACATCAGGTCGTAAAACGTCTATGCCTATTCGAATCCAAAACAATTATCTTATTCTACGTCAGCATCACCCGAAGAGGCCTCCGCCACCTCCGCGGCAGCTGCATCCGCAGCATTCTTATTCTTGGCCATCTTGATTCCAATCTTGGCACCCAGAAGTCCAATCGCAATCAGGATAATCATAATGATTAAATATTGTAAAAAACTAGCAAGAAAAGCCATCATAGTATATAACCTCCTTGGTTCATCCAAACTACTTGATATTATAATGAATCCAGCATTAGTTTTCAAGAATTCTTAGAGTAGAACATCCTCTATCAGATTCTCCCCATCCGCAGCTGTCGTTGCAAGTTCATCGCATCTCTCATTCTGAACATGACCATCATGTCCCTTCACCCAAGAAAACCGAACAGAATTCTGGACGGAAATTGCTGCAAGCAGTGCCTTCCACAGGTCCTGATTGAGTACCGGCTTCTTGTCGGATTTCTTCCAGTTGTTCTTCTGCCAGGAATCCAGCCAGTGCTGATTAAAGGCATCCACAAGATACTTGGAATCCGAATATAGTAAAATATCGCATCCAGGCTTCAGTGCCTCAATTGCGCGAATCGCAGCCATAAGCTCCATACGATTATTGGTCGTCTTGATATACCCCTGTGAAAGTTCCTTCACATGAGTCTGACCCTTTGAATCCACAAACTCAATCACTGCTCCATATCCGCCTGGGCCATCAGGATTGCCTCTGGCTGCTCCATCTGTATATATCGTAACAAACAAGAAACTACTCCTCCAATTCAAAGATAATATTCTCCCGATCCACGGTGAGAATCTTGTCACTTAAGCGGACAAGCTCCGGATCTCTCTTGATCCGTTCAACGCAGGAATAATCCTGCCACATATGAATAGGAAGAACCATATCTACATCCATATGCTCTAAGAAGTACTTCATTCCAAAATTCGTTCCATCCTTGAGTCTTGGATCAAGGACTACAAATGCAAGGTCCATATGTCGATTAGAAATATGCCTAAGAGCAGCCTTGTACTCCTTACCATATTTCTCGCTGTAGAGCTCTCCCCTCTCGCCTGCATTCCACCAGTGCAAATCTCCTGCATGGTAAATGGTATAACCATATGCTTCCACCAGGAAAGCCACTCCCGCATCTGTCGAACGAAGCGTATCCACCCTTAATGGGCCAAAGTCATAATGTTGGAGAGCCTTAACAAAATTAATCCGTGATTTAACTTCTTCCCCTATACCATGCTCCGCCAGATATTTCCTCCCAAGTCGAATATCCTTCGATAAGATAAAGGTCGTATTCGGCCGGTCCATAAACTCGCGAATAACCTCAATATCAAAGTGGTCCTTGTGGCTGTGGCTGGCAAAAATATAGAGATGTTTCTGCTCATCAAGCTCTGGCAGGACTCCGTGAAAAGAATATCCGTACAGATCCTTGGCCTTAAAATAATCAAATAATAGATAACACTCCTCAAGTTCCACCAAGGCAGAACTATGATGTAAATAATAAATTCGTAACATAGGCTATTTTATTCTATCGATAATCTCATTTGCTCTCTGATAGATCTCGTCTGCAGAATAAGGAAGATGAAATTCCGTCTTCTCATAGAGAATCTCACCAGCAACCATAGTCAGGATAACATTCTGCTTAGAACCGCTATAAACCAGATTCTTCACAAAGGAATTCATCGGCTGCATATTAGGCTGCCTAAGATCAATAATTGCAAGATCCGCCTGCTTGCCAACTGCCAGGCAATCGCAGTCAGGAAGTCCCATCGCATGAGCTCCTACTGTAGTTGCAGAATAGAGAACTTCCTCCGCAGGAACAGTAGCTGCATCCATCTCACGAAGCTTGGCAAGTGTCGTTGTAAGATGCATCTCTCGAAACATATCAAGAGCATTATTACTGGCCGGCCCATCCGTACCTATCGCTACAGGAATCCCTCTCTCGAGGAAGGTAGCAATTGGTGCAATACCGGATGCCAGCTTGACATTAGAGCCCGGATTCGTTACCGCATAGAGGTCACGCTTCTTGAATATCTCCATATCGTGGTCGCTTAGATAGATACAATGATATCCACCGCCACCATGCTCAAATAGTCCAAGCTTCTCACCAATCTCTGTCGGTGTCATATTGTAACGGGAAATGCATTCCTTTACTTCTTTTGCAGTCTCGGAATTATGATACCAAACAGGAGAGCTATACTTATCAGAAAGTCTGGCGACTCCCTCCATTAGATTCCGATCTGTCGTATATTCTGCATGAAAGCCGAAGACGTAGCTGGTAAGGGGCGACATCTCATTTACCGCAAGATAAGCCTCTTCCACTTCTCCAAGATTCGATACAGTATTATTCAAAGAAGAGGTCTGAACTGTACGAAATCCGATATCGGAGGCAGCCTTTGCTATGGTCTTAGGATGGAAATACATGTCGAAATTAGCCGTAATTCCAGAGGTAAGATATTCCATAAAGCCTAGAATAGTAAGCCAGTAAATATCGTCCTCCGTAAGGTAGGCTTCCTTTGGGAAGACTAGCTTCGTCAACCAATCCCACAGAGGCAGGTCATCCGCATAGCTTCGAAGAAAGGTCATTGCCGTATGCGTATGAGCATTCTTAAATCCAGGTATAATTAAATTGCCATCGCAGTCAATGACACGGTCCCAGACCAAAACATCCTGACCTGTAATCACATCGCTCACATCATCGCCCGAACCAATATAACAGATGACATCCTTCTTGACCCAGAGCTCACCTTCGATTATCTCAAAAGTACGGTCATCATGCGTCCTAAGGATTCTCGCATTTGTAAATCGAATATTCATAGCAAAACCACTCTTACATTCTCTTAATAGATTCCGTCACCAAGGCTGAGAACTTCGCTGCCACACTGCGGCCTGCTTCAATAACCTCTTCTTCGGAAAGAGGATTTGCAGAAAGACCTGCTGCAAGATTACTAAGGCAGGATACGCCTACGATCTTCATTCCCATGTGATTAGCTGCCACAGCCTCACAAGCTGTTGACATACCAACTGCATTAGCACCAATAGCTTTTGCAAAGGTAATCTCTGCCGGTGTCTCATAATTAGGTCCCTGAAGCTGAAGATAGGTTCCCTCGAAGAGTTCAATTCCCTGCTCAGCTGCAACCGACTTAACCAAGTTTCTTAAATCACGATTATATATCTCACTCATATCCGGAAAACGTACTCCAAGTTCCTTCAGATTCTCTCCTCGAAGTGGAGATGGCACAAAGCTGGAAATCTGATCTGTAATCAGCATAAGAGATCCTGCTGGCATACTGGTCTGAAGAGAGCCTGCTGCATTGGTCAGGAATAGAATCTCTGCTCCCATTAACTTCATTAGACGAATAGGCAGTACGACATCTGTCATATCATAGCCTTCGTAATAATGAACGCGACCTTGCATGGCAACAACTGGAACTTCTCCCACATAGCCAAAGACAAATCTGCCAACATGGCCTGGTGCAGTCGACACTGGGAAGCCATCGATATCGCTATAATTCAATGTTTCAACCACCTGCATAGTGTCCGCATAATCTCCAAGGCCAGACCCTAAAACCAAGGCAACTCTTGGCTCAAATGATATCTTGCTTCTTGCACTCTCATAGCAATTCATTAACTTCTCATATACTTCACTCATAAATTCTCTCCTTCTTGTAATTCATCATAGAAACGGTAACCATCACGGCCATGCTTCTTCACATCATATAAGGCTTGATCTGCATTATAGAACATGGTCTCATAGGAATCACTACCTGCTTCTGCCAAGCAGACTCCTATTGAGAATGTAACATTATTATGCTCTCCATTCAGTGCGATCTTCTTACCGCCACGCTTAATCTGTTCTAACATAGAATAAATCTCTGCCCGATCCGATGCATGATGAAGAAAGATCATAAATTCATCACCACCGATTCGTCCCACTCGATTTCTGGTTCCAGCCGCATCACGAATCACAGATGCCACCTGAGATAAGACCTTATCTCCCATCGCGTGTCCCATATTATCATTGATTGACTTAAAGTAATCCACGTCAATCATCACAAGGCCATAATCGTCACTGGAATTCGACTGTATGTATTGCAGAATATGGCTCTCAATTGCAGCACGATTATTGATCTGAGTCAGAATGTCTGTATCTCTCATGTGCTCCAAATTCATTCTATTCTCCTCATCACGCAAGAAGGAAGAGCACATGACATAAGTCAGAAACAGCGTAAATCCAGCTGCCAAAATTGATGCATAGAAATTGATATTGAAGATCTCTCTCGACTTGCAGAAATAAGAAAAAAGATTCAACGTCAGTGTCTCAAGGATTGTTATATTGACAATTGTCTTCCACCGAAGGACAAAGATGCAGGTAAATCCCATCATCACGGGAGCAAAATACATTGCTGGCTGTTCCTTGCCAAAAGGCAGAATACTGATCAGGATAATAAATAGCATCACAAAAATGTGAAAGAAAGTGCACATTCTCTGTATCTGCTGAATAGTCCTCTCCTTCCCCTTAAGCCAGATTAGAGTCATAAAGAGATTCAGGATCTGAAGGACAAAGAAAATCTGATAGACTGCGTTCACGCCCCAAGAAGCGAAGTAAACAGGAACAATAATATTATAGATACCTATGATACATAGATAGGCGATATTTACCACATAGAGAAGCTGAACATTGTGTTCACGAACATTATTCTCTTCGTTGCAAATGTAGGCTTCCGTTCTTTGATTAAAATCAGAAAACCACTGAACAAATTTCATAAGACTTATCCCCCTCAGATATATAAGCATACCCATGTATATCTTACCACATAGGCATATATTATTGAAATAACTTGATAGAAATGTTAGGATTTTTTGAGAATACAAGCGAGGAAATCAAATGAACGAAAGCACAATCAAGCACAAATTAAAGCACGATTCCGAGAGAACCCTAGCCCTTGGCAAATGGATCTGCATCGCCATTCTTCTTGGCATCATCATCGGCCTTATCGGGTCTCTCTTCTACAAATCTCTCGCCTATGTCACAAGCCTTCGATTAGCACACAAGGAATTTCTACTCCTTCTTCCCATTGGGGCTGTTCTTATTCGACTTCTATATAAGGTCTGCGGCCGAGAGAAAGCCGGCGGAACAAACCTCGTTCTCTCCGCCATTCATTCCGGAGACCGAATTCCACTTCGTATGGCACCACTAATCTTCATAAGCACTATACTCTCTCATTTGTCTGGCGCATCAGTTGGACGAGAGGGAGCCGCTCTTCAGCTCGGCGGAAGTATTGGCGCATACGCAGGAAGAGTCTTCCATCTAAATGACCGAGACGAGACAATTATTATCATGTGTGGTATGTCCGCCGCCTTCTCCGCAGTTTTTGGCACACCAATGGCTGCCGCGATCTTCTCCATGGAAGTTGTGTCCGTTGGTATCATGCATTACGCAGCTCTCGTTCCCTGTGTCATCTCATCCTTTACTGCAAGAGCAGTTGCCGCTTACTTCTTCGGAATACGCGCAGTGACCTATGAGATCTTCGATATTCCAACCCTCGCAGTCATTCCAGCTGTCATTGTGTCGATTCTTGCCATACTCTGTGGAGGGGTAAGTATCCTCTTTTGCGTATTCCTGCGTCAGTCTGAGCTGCTCTATGAGAAGCTTATGCCAAATGTATATCTTCGCGCCTGCATCGGCGGATGTGTCGTACTTCTGCTTACTATCCTGGTCGGAGACCAAACCTATAACGGAGCAGGTGTTGAATTCATAGCCGATTGCCTGGAAGGCCACGACAAGCCAGAGGCCTTCTTACTCAAGATTATCTTCACAGGCCTTACTATCGCCGCTGGTTATAAGGGAGGAGAGATTGTGCCATCCTTCTTCATTGGGGCATCCTTCGGTTCTCTCTTCGGCTCAATCCTTGGATTCTCACCAAGTCTTTGTGCAGCAGTTGGACTTGGAGCCGTCTTCTGTGGCGTCACCAACAGTCCAATCACTTCCCTTCTCATCTGCCTGGAGTTATTCGGTATGGAAGGCATGCCATATTATCTATTTGCCATCGCCTTCAGCTACATGGTATCTGGTTACTACGGACTCTATTCCAGCCAGAAGATTGTCTACAGCAAATTCAAATCCAACTATATAAATAAGGACACCCACTAGATAATAGTGGATGCCCTTACTAAATCAACATATTCTATTCGCTATTCGAATACTCTTCTAATTCTCTTCCTTAATCTCTTCCATGAAATAAAGTCTAGAACCAAAATCTGGGAAGAAACGTACTTCATTCGAATAACCCGTTCCAACATATCCCTGCTTCAGCTTCACGCCAGCATACATAAGAGAATCGCCGTATGCTACATAGTCTTCGGTCTCTCCATCCATCTTCACAAACTTCGCGATAAGATCATGAATCAGGCTGTCCTGCTTCACATGGAATGGTGCAGCTGTATTAATCAAATCACCAAAGAGATGAATATCATACTTCTTCGTAAGTCCAAAGAAATGATACTTCGCATCTTCCTTAAGACCAGTTGCTGTATAGGTCTCATACATATCATTTGGCATAACAGTCTGCTGCATCACCATGCCAACGGACTGTGACTGATCCTGAGATACCACGGTCCACTCGAAGATATTGTCTGCTCTTCTACGATAGAACTTACCCTGCTGCATTGTCTTACGATACTGCTTATAGAGCGCAATCTGTGACTTGATATCCTCGAGATCTTCCTTCTTGGCATCATGTAGATTCAGCTCATAGCCAAGTACACCAAAGGATGCCACTGCGAAACGGCTCTCAAGTGGTGTATTACGAAGTGTCTGATGGTTCGGTGTCGCAGAAACATGGGAACCAACTGTAGAAAGTGGGTATCCATAGCTATAGCCATTCTGAATATGAAGTCTGCAAACTGCATCTGTATTGTCACTACCCCAAATCTGTGGGAAATAGCATAGAGCACCGAGGTCAAATCGATTGCCACCTGCAGCGCATCCCTCAAAGAGAATCTCAGGGAATTTCTCAGTCAGAGTCTTCATCAGGCGATATACGCCACAGACATATCTATGAGTAACTTCCATCTGATGATCGCTATCCAGATACTGAGAATAGATATCTGTCATGGTACGATTCATATCCCACTTCACATAAGAAATGTTGGCACTTGAGAAGACTGAAGACATCTGATCAATCATATAATCAACCACTTCCGGATTAGAATAATCCAGAATTCTCTGGTTACGTCCCTCGGAGTGATCCTTGCCCGGAATGCACATAGCCCACTCTGGATGAGCACGATAGAGATCTGAGTTCACATTGACCATCTCAGGCTCTACCCAGATACCAAAGTCCAGTCCAAGAGCATTAATCTTCTTAGCCAGTCCATCAAGTCCATCTGGCAGTTTCTTGAGATTGCACTGCCAATCACCAAGTGCCTGCTTGTCATCATTTCTAGTACCGAACCAACCATCGTCCATAACAAAGAGCTCGATTCCCACATCCTTACCAGCCTTGGCAAGCTTCACAAGAGATGATTCATTGAACTCGAAATAAGATGCCTCCCAAGAATTCAGAAGAACTGGTCTCTCCTTATCTCTCCACACACCACGTACGATATGCTTGCGAATGAAGGCATGCAGGTTCTGAGACATGCCATTGTGTCCCTCATGAGAGAAGGTCATCACTGCCTCTGGGGCTTCAAAGTCTTCTCCTGGCTGAATATCAAAGCAGAAATTCTGTGGGTTGATACCTGTCACAAGGCGAGTCTTATGGAAAGAGTTCACCTCTACAGATTCGTAGTGGTTACCGGAATAAATCAGATTGAATCCGAAGCAATCGCCCATAAGCTCTGTCGTCTCCGGACGAGATAGGAAGATAAATGGATTGCTACGGCTTGATGAAGTACCAGTAAAGGAAGAATTCACAAATCTTCCACCATTTAATCTCACGTCAGACTTATTCATCTCCTTGGTCCATCCACCATGGAAGGAGCTTACGATGAAATCATCTGCATTCATGTCAAGCTGAAGTGACAGCATACGACTAAGCTGTACTGGGTTCTTCGTATCATTGATAAAACGAGCAGAACGAGTAATAACATTCTCATCCTCATAGACATAATAATGAAGCTCTAAATGGAAGCCCTCATTCTTGTCCTTCATAACTACAGTAAGATGGCCTACCTTGTTGTCTTCATCATAAGAGCCTGGAAGGGTACGAAATTCCTCCTTACCAGTTGTGATTGTATGACTCTCATAGACGAAGTCCAGTGTTGAAGAACCATCCTGGCAGATGACCTCTACCATAGGTTCTCGAATATCACCCTTGCCATATGCAGATGTCTCAAGAGCGACATCCTCAAGTGTAAACTCCATATGCTCATTGTCATAGAAGTTACAGTTACCAGGTGCAAAAGCATGCTTCTCAACAAGAGTTGACACATCCTCAATTCGAATCTTACGTCCATAGTAGAGATGCTCCAACTGTCCTGTTGGCATCACGCGAAATGCATAGGTTGTATTATTGGTATCAAGTGCAAAAGCGACAGAATCCCCTTGAATCTCACGAATCATAATCTTCCTCCAAAAATGTAATTGAAATCAAAAGATATTATACACGGAAACCTGGTCTTTTGAAAGTAGTTTCTCATGCAAAAACCGGTGACCATAAGGCCACCGGTTCCACGAATAAAACTTATATAATTTCCTCTAAATCTATGCTTCCTCAGCATGACGAGCTGCGAGCTGCTCATTAATATCAGCAAGCTTCTCATCTGTCAGTGTATACTTTGCCTTGAAGACGATAATACCAATAATTAATACAATGATTGGAAGTACTGTCATGCTAAGACGAAGTCCCATACGGCTTGAATCGCTGGCAATCTTGACAACTGCATCCTCAGACTCACTGATATGAGTAATGGTAAGGATAATAGAAGCAATAAATGCTGATAAACCAGATGCAAGCTTAACTACGAAGGTCTGCATAGAGAAGATAACAGATTCATCTCTACGACCGTTCTTAAGTTCGCCATAATCACAAGTGTTTGCAAGGAAGATGGTTACAATAACATTTAACATACCGATTGCTGCCATAATTAAGAATGCAGGAATCAGAAGAACATATACAGAGTTACCACCAATTGCAAAAGTGTATACCATGATAAATACGTAACCTAACATTGCCATAGCAAAGCTTGTGTAGAAGATCTTCATGGTATTCATACCAGCCTTACGAAGAACTGGGAAGAGAATCATCATAGCAAGGATCTGGAAAGCACCACCTGCAGTATTGAAGAGTGTATAATGTGACTCCCAAAGCTCAGGACCAGAGAAATCATACTTGAAGAAGTAGATTAAGAGGTTCTGTGTGATGTATAAAGCAGTATTGATACATACAATAGAGATAACCATAGTCATAGCCTGGTCATTCTTCACAAGAGCCTTGAACATATCGCCAACAGATGCAGACTCCATCTCAACAGTTGACTTCTCCTTGATACCAAGGCAGGTAATGGTGATGAAGATCACGAAGAGAACAGCTACGATGATAGCTACCATCTGATAACCAACTCTCTCATAATTTGCCTCATCTGCAAATGCATGACCAAGACCAGATACAAGCATTACAGTACAGATTGATACAAGAGCAGAACCAACACCAGCGCAAGAACGGCCAAGTGCTGACATAGACTCACGCTCAGGACCAGCCTCTGTGAATGCAGGAACCATTGACCAGTAAGGAATATCCATCATGGTGTAGGTAACACCCCAGAGGATATAAGTAACTGCAGCATATGCTACAAGTCCACCACCGTTCAGTGAAGGTGGGCAAGAGAACATAAGTACAAGTACAACTGCATTGGTCAAAGTACCAATAAATAACCAAGGGCGGAACTTACCCCACTTTGTCTTGGTCTTAGCAACCAGTACACCCATGATTGGGTCATTAAATGCATCAAATACACGAGCAGCAAGCAGGATAATACCCATTGCTACTGCAGATACTCCCATAATATCCTGATAGTAATACAGGATATAAGATGCTGAAAGCATGTAAACCATGTCTTTTCCGACAGCACCAATACCGTAGGCGAATTTTCCACCGCCAGACAGCTTCTTCTTTGTTTCCATTTGTCTTACTCCTTCCCCGCCAAAGCGGAATCCCAATATTATATAAGTTTATTTATTCTTAAGTCCCATAGCCAGCTCGACAACCTTGTAAGCGCCGTCATAGAGGCCAATAGACTTATTTACCTTGATTGATTCACACATCTCTGTTAAGAGCTTGTCATCCTTCTGGAAGAGGTCAACCATCTGAAGGATATGAGGTACATCGCGGCACTCAAGCGTACCATCGCCAACCTCTGCAGAGTGAATTGCACCCCACATCTCATGCTTACCAACACGACGAATGAAGAGCTTAGGAACTGGATAGAAGGCCAGCTCAGATGGCTTGGTTACAAGCACATCACAAGATCTCATCAGAAGATTTGTCGCATAGACAGCCTCGAAGATATTCTTGTGCCAGAATACATGAAGACCATTTATCTCATGTGCTGGGTCAAGAGCCTTCTCACAGAAGTCCTCGGTATCAGACCAATTATCCATATGCTCAGTAGCTACTGATGCAAGCTCTGGAATCTCATTCAGAAGCCAGGTCCATACTTCGTTATAATCACCGATATTTAGGTAGATGACAGCCTTACCAGCCTTCATCTCAGGCATAAGGTGCTTGATAATCTCTGCAAAGAGCTCTCTCTGTGCACCTGCGCCACCGATTGTAAGAAGATATCTGGTCGCCTGACCATTCTTCTTTCTGGCAATACGAGCATCACAGTCAGCCTCGATATTCGATACCAGCTCATGATCAATATAATGACCAGTGTAGACCAAATCATCATTTGGCATTGGGTTACATACCTTCTCCTTCATCATACCGTTACAGATACGATAGCCCATGTAAGCATTCTTACACTGAATGGTATGAACAGAGCCTTCTGAGAAATGAAGTGCCATTGGCCAGTTATCTGGAATCGCATTAACGACATACTTCATACCGCCATGAACAGCAGCCTGTGCTGGCCATGCATGAGTACCGATTACAGGGATTTCCTTTGGTACATTCTCGTAGACCTGAGCCATAATCTCTGCATTCTTCTGATCTGAAGAATTGTAGGATAACTGACGGAAGGTCTCATAGTTTGTTGGCTCCCATACAAGCTTATTAAATAGTGCGTTCTTGGATAATCTTGAACCAAGAGAATACAGATCATTTGATGCACCGATAATCTTGGTACATGGTGTGTCATTATAAGAATTCAGATCCATCCAATATGGTGTATAGCCCATAGACTTTGCGCAGGATGCCATTGCCATAGAGATACGATAATGACCAAATCCCATACGGATATTTCCTACAATAATACCCTTCTCTGTATCGAAGTCAGTACTTGTTCCATCCTCAGGATTATAATGATTGTTTGATTCTAGTGATCCAACCAGGATATTCTGTACATTCAGGGAATCTCCAATATATGGATTCTTCTGAAGAACTGCAGGATAATTTGCATTCTCATCATAATTCCACTTCTTCATGTTCTTCTTCTTGGTCTTACAAGCCTTGTTGTAGACCTTGGCTGGCATCTCGTTGCCGAAGATGCTCTTAGACTTTTCTGCCATTTCTCTCTCCTCTTCTATCTCTTTGAAATGTGTAGCTCAATAGTCACTGGCTCAATCCGGCCACAAACCAGACGAACCTTCGCGGTACCTTCCTGACCCAGGGTCTTAATATAAGTACCTGTCATGCCACCTCGAAATGGCACAACATCCGGGCCAATCACCTGAATTGGTCCCTCTGTCACAATATGTACAGGTTCTGCAAAATATGGCAGAACATTGTGATTCTGATCAATAGCATGAATACGAATCTCTGCAACATCGTAGGTCTGATCCTCGAAAAGCTCTGTCGAGCTAACAATCGTATCAAGCGATACTGATGTCGTAGCGCCGCGAATTACAGACTTCACAACCTTGTTATCTCTAATCGCATCGAATCGATATACCTTGGACTCTCCACCCCAGTCGCCAATATACTTCTGGTAAAGTGGCACTGCATCTGCAACCTTCATGCCATGGAAGGCAACAAGACGAAATGCAGCAAAGATAAGTCCTGGTGTAATCTTTCCGGAATTCTGAGAGTAGGTATTCAGTACATAACGCGTCAGATCCGCCTTACGCTTAGAATAGCCTTCCTCTTCCTGAATTCGATTACCCACAAATTCGTCAATACGAATTGGGCCATGATTCATATTCTTATAGGTTGTATCTCCTGGGAAATATTCCTTCAGAAGATCGTTGTTCTTATACATACGAACGGAATCTGCATTGGAAATGATATAGACATCTCCTCTATTGCAGGCCGGATGCTCACCAATATCCATAGTTGAGCTCACGTCGAGCACATCTCCTGCATCTCCCTCAGCCGCATAAAGTGATGCCGCAAGCTTAGGATTACGGAACATATCCATAACGCCGTGATAGCAGATTCGATCGCCTGAGCCAAAATCCTTGTGCGTATTGTAGTCAAACATACACCAGGCAAAAGAGCCCGAATGATCAGCCTGGCCTGCAACTGCATCTAGGACATTGGCATGGCGAATCATATGCTCCATACGATGCTCCTCCCAATCGAAGGATTTGGTTGGATACATATGACCATTGTATTCTGTCACAAGATATGGCTTGTCAGACTTATGCGTTGCCTTGTCGCGTGTCAGGCAGCCCTCGTTCTTACCAGAATGCACGAAATCATTGTAAGTAAATACATCTTCCTGAATGTTGGTATTCTTATCCGCAGTTCTGCAGCGAACGCCGCCTGTCTGTCTGGTCGGATCACATTCATGAGCAGCAGCATTGGTTCTTGCATAGAAGGCATCATTGTCCTCTGACTCATTGATTCGAACGCCCCAGATCATGATAGAGGTATGATTGCGATACTGACGAATCATATCGGTCACATTTACTACCGCTTGATCCTGCCATTCTTCATTGCCAATATGCTGCCAGCCTGGAATCTCCATGAAGACAAGAAGACCCAGATCATCACATTCATCTATGAAATAATGGGACTGTGGATAATGGGATGTACGAACCGCATTAACTCCCAGCTCCTCTTTCAGAATCTTCGCATCATATCTTTGCATGCTCTCTGGCATAGCATAACCAACATATGGATAAGACTGATGACGGTTCAAGCCGCGAATGCGGACCTTACGTCCATTCAAGAAGAAGCCTTCCTTACGGAACTGCACATCACGGAAACCGATCTTGGCCACGTAGGTATCCACAACCTCTCCATCGAGCATAAGCTCTGTTACCATCTGATAGGTCTTTGGCGATTCAATATCCCAAAGAGCTACATCTGTAACGCTCGTTGAAATGTCAGATGAATTCAGTCTTGCATTGCCCAGTATAAGCTTCTCATCCAGATACTGATTGACAGATAATCTTCCTTCGAGAAGTGCGCTCTCAGCGGTAGAAGAAAGGGTAAGCTTCGATGTAATGGTAGCCATGACGCGAAGCCCTGAAATCTCCTCACTAGAAAGTCCGGCTGTACGAACTCGCTCAATCTTTGGCTGATAGAAGACGTCCTCAATATGAGCAGGTTCCTGCACTGTAAGATAGACATCTCTATAGATGCCACCAAAGGTCATATAATCAATCACAAAACCAAATGGTGGCTGATTGAGTTCTTCTCTGGAATCCACGGAAACTGTAATAAGATTGCCAGTTCCGTATCGGAGAAGCCCTGAAACATCTGCAGAAAACGCAGTGTAGCCGCACTTATGAGTAATGACCTGCTTGCCATTCACATAAACTGTAGCTTCGTGCCCCACTCCATCAAAGTTCAGCTTCACTACCTTGCCATGCCATGCCTCATCTGCGACAAACATCTTCTGGTAACAACTCACCATCTGATATTCATGCTCATCAAAATAGTGAAACGGTGTCTCCTTGCAGGTATGTGGTACAGAAACCTCCACACCATCTTCAATGGGATTACTAATGTAACGCTCATCGAATTCTTCTGTGAAGAGCCATCCCCGATCCAAATAAATCTTTGATTTGTTCATTTTATTTCCTATTCTATCCCTAATATTTGCCCCAAATAAATATTCTTATCTTGCCCGAATACCTTCTACCATAATATCCACAAGCTCATCGAGAGCCTTAGCATATTCTAACTTGTTCTGTTGAAGCTCATCCCCAACTAAGAATCTCTCAATTGCAGCTTCAAAGGTCAGCTGAAAGACCAGCTTATTCACTGGACGAAATTCTCCAGACTCTACACCCTCGTCGATAACAGAAAGCGTGCTCTCCCAGCCACTCTCAAGTCTCTCACGAATGCGCTTATAGACGGCAGGATACTTCTCCTGCAGAATATAAAGCTGTGTAAAATCCACCTCACGATACATATCCGGCATAGCGCTCATAATGCCCTTCAGTCGCTTGGTACAGGTCTCTCCCTCGACCACTCGTGCCGCACTTTCCTCGGATTCCTTCACCGAATCGAAGAAATAATCAACCATAGCATAGAGCAAGCTCTCCTTGTCCTGGAAGATGGTATAAATAGTCTTCTTACTCATACCAAGTTCCTTGGCCAGGTCATTCATCGTAAACTTCGGTCCCAGCTTAGAGTAGACTAGAACAGTCGCATCCAACACATGTTTTCTCGTACTTGAAGATGTCATCTCACTCCCCTGACTCCGGTTTTTCTATGGATACTTTCAGGAAACCGGAAACCCATAAGCGTTTTCTAGTTTCCTTAATTTTAACATCGGATGGGACTACTTGCAACATAGCATATTGCCTAATAAGAGGCTTTTTTCTTTGGTAGATTTCCACAAGAGAAATGAGGGCACCAAAAAAGGACGCTGGATAAACCAACGTCCTTCTTAAAAACTATGTTAGCTAGAGAATTCGAATTAAGCCTCCTTGCGAGCAAGTGCCTCTTCGTAATCTCTTGTTCCAACCCAAACATCAGCCTTGTATGGGTTGATACCAGCAGCCTTAGATCTCTTGATGATAACTGCGATGCAGATAACATTAGCAACAAGAGCTGCAATAGCAACAACACCCTGAGCTGTAGGGTTAGCTGTAATACCAAGGTTAGCAACAGCCTCGTTAACTGCAGATGTAGTACCCTGGCCATTGTTGTAAAGACCCATAGCAACATCATACAGATCAAGTGCTGAGTATCCTAACTTGCCAGCTCCGCCGTATACAGATGGAAGTACTGAGAATGGCTTAGAAAGCTGGAATGTAGGTACAACCTGAGCGAACATACACCAGATTGCAAGTGTGTTAGCACGGTTCTGGATCCAACCACCTCTGTTCCAAAGTGCATTAGCAAATGTAGGAGCAAGAAGAAGTGCAACACCACAATACCATGTATGTGTAGGAAGGTTAGAGTAAGTATACTCAAAGTTCCAGATATCGTAAGCTACGATGAACCATACAGTCATGTCTGGCCATAACATATCCTTACCATCCTTAGATGAGTAAACATTCCACCATGATGTCATACAGAAGATGTTGATAAGACCAGCGATAGCGTTAACAATGTTCCACCATCCGCCGTAGATCAGTACACCTTCGTTTGAAGCCCACCAAGCACCTGAGAAGTTACCAACGATCTGATAGCAATGAAGAGCTGACTCAAGGTCAGATACAACTGCGATTAAGATGTTAGCTGCAACGATTAACCATGGGAATGGCTTGAACCAATCCTTGGCACCGATGCCCCACTTGTACTTGATCATCATGAAGCCGACACATCCGATATCTGCTGCATAAAGCTTGAAGTAATGGAACCATCCATCCATGTACTCCATAGTAAGACTGTTCGCGCCACCGAATGCTCCACAGTGAATACCAATGAAGTATACAGTAAGAATGATAGGAATGATAACGAAGATTAAGATTCCACCAAACTTAGTACGGCGACCAATCTCATTCATGATAATTAGTCCGGCAAAAACAAGTAACCAGCCAAGAAGCTGTGTAACAGATGTTTCGCCATAAATCTGAAATAACATACTATATTCCTCCTCTTCTTAAAATATATATGCTTTCGTTCAAATTATAATCCTGACAGAAACTATTTTCAATAAATTAGTTTATACATTTTTAAGTTTTTGTTCGTCTATTGTTCGATTTCTG
This sequence comes from Lachnospiraceae bacterium, assembly GCA_963661945.1. Taxonomy (GTDB): domain Bacteria; phylum Bacillota; class Clostridia; order Lachnospirales; family Lachnospiraceae; genus CAVLDP01. Next base: position 11,403 of record CAVLDP010000003.1, on the reverse strand, counting down.
TTCATCTTCCATAGGAAAGCCTATGATTCGCGGAAAGTAATGCTGCCATCATCTCCCATAGAATCAACAATAGCGATACTTGTCAGGTCATATCCCTGCTCTCTAAGGTGCGCTCCACCTTCCTGGAAGCCCTTCTCAATAGCGATACCAATTCCAGCAACTGTAGCACCTGCTTCTTCACAGATTTCAAGAAGTCCTCTCATAGCCTTGCCAACTGCCAGGAAATCATCCACGAGGAGAACAGTATCCTCGGAAGTCAGAAACTTCTTCGCCAGAGTAATGTCATACTCCTTGCCATAGGTAAAAGACTGAACCTTGGAGGTGTAGAGGTCTCCATCCAAATTCTTGCTCTTAGCCTTCTTGGCAAATACAACAGGCACCTTAAAATACTGAGCTGTCATGCATGCGATTGCGATACCAGATGCCTCAATCGTCACAATCTTCGTAATGCCAGCATCCTTGTACTTCTCGTAGAGAGCCTCTCCGATCTGACTCAAAAGCTCAACATCAAGCTGATGATTCAGGAAGCTGTCCACCTTCAGAATATTGCCAGGTCTTACCTGACCATCTTTTCTAATTCTCTCTTCTAGAAATTCCATGTCATCTCCTCTATATAAACCATTCGATTTCCAAATATGAATATAACCCTACAGTGCAGCGATAAATCTACGGAAAGCAGTTAAGCCTTCTTCTGTACACTTATAGACACCTGCATCCTCTAATACCTGGCAGAATACCTTGCCGATCTCCTGCTTTAGTATTTCTGTAACATTAGATTCGTCGATATGATCGTAATTCACGCTGAATTCATCTACCCAATCAGCATGCTTGGCAAGAGTCTCATTGGAGCGAATATCCTTGCCTGATACGATATAATCTGCAAGTTCCTCCATCTCACCCTTCAGACGGCTAGGAAGAACAGCAAGACCCATAACCTCAATTAGACCAATATTTTCCTTCTTAATATGATGAAGCTTCTCGTGTGGATGATAGAGTCCAAGTGGATTCTCCTCTGTCGTAATATTATTACGAAGAGCAAGATCAAGCTCATACATATCTCCGCGCTTACGGGCAATTGGCGTTATCGTATTATGCGCTTCTCCATCTGTCTCAGCGAAGATGTAAGCCGCTTCATCCGTATAACCTCTCCAAGTAGTGAGAATATGATCTGCAAGCTCGATAATCTTCTTCTCATCCTGGCACTGAAGTCTGATAACAGACAGAGGCCATTTTACGATGCCACAAGTGACATCCTCAAAACCAGATACGGTAAACTTCTCAATAATCGGAGCCTTCTCCATCGCGAAGGTATAATGTCCACCTTGGAAATGATCATGGCTTAGGATAGAGCCACCAACAATTGGAAGATCTGCATTAGATCCCAAGAAGTAATGAGGGAACTGCTTCACAAAGTCAAAGAGCTTCACAAAGGTAGCCTTCTCAATCTTCATAGGAGTATGCTGACCATTAAACACGATACAATGCTCGTTATAGTATACATATGGAGAATACTGGAATCCCCAAGAAGAATCATTTATCGTAATAGGAATGATTCTATGATTCTCTCTGGCTGGATGATTAACGCGGCCTGCATAACCTTCATTCTCCACGCAGAGCTGACACTTAGGATAAGCAGACTGCTTCGCATTCTTTGCTGCTGCGATTGCCTTAGGATCCTTCTCCGGCTTAGAGAGATTAATTGTGATGTCAAGTGTTCCATAATCTGTCTCTGTCGTCCAACGAAGGTCCTTCTTCACGCGATAGGTACGGATATAGTCAGAATTTCTGCTAAGATTATAGAAATAAGTCGTAGCAGCCTCTGGAGACTTATCGTAAGCCGCCTTGAATTCTGATTGTACCTGTGCAGGACGAGGCATCAGACAGTTCATAAGCTTGGTGTCAAATAGGTCTCTATATACAATACTGTCCTCAATCAAGCCACGAGAAACAGCCTCATCCAGAAGATCTGCCAGGATATCCTCCAGGTTCAGCTCATCAAGATTCACATCCGGATCCAAATACTCATCTTCCTTAAAAATCTCAAGAAGCAGATTCGTCGTATAGATTCTCTCACATTCTGGAGTAAGTCCAGTGTCAATTCCGTACTGAACTAATTTCTTAATACTCTCCTGTAACATAGCAACCTCCTAGATACTAATCAATAAATCAAACAACATTATAGGCTTTGAAGGCCCACAATTCAACAAGAAAAACCAATTCGTAAAATTCGGTTTCCATAGAAATACATAAAAAGTCCCATCTCCTCTATCTAATCATCCAGATAGTAGGAAATGGGACAAAATGCTTCATTACTTGTCAGCCTTAGCTTCCTTAAGTGCAGCAGTAAGGGAAGGTACGATCTTGTTCAGATCACCAACCAGGCCATAATCTGCCACATCAAAGATTGGTGCATCCTCATCCTTATTGATTGCAATGATAAGGTCTGACTCTTCCATACCAGCCACATGCTGAATTGCTCCAGAAATACCAATTGCAAAATAAATCTGTGGACGAACTGTCTTACCGGTCTGGCCAACCTGATAATCCTGAGCTAACCAACCATTCTCTACAACAGCACGGGAACAAGATACCATACCACCGAGAACATCAGCTAAGTCTTCTAGCATCTTGAAGTTCTCCTTGGAACCTACGCCACGTCCGCCGGATACAAGAACCTTCGCATCCATGATATTCTCTACATTGCCAACAGCCTTCACAATCTCCTGAATCTCTACATAGCGATTGTTCTTCGTAAGGCTTGGGTTAAATGTAACCACTTCACACTTACGTCCGGCTTCCTTTGGCAGCTTCTGCATAACGCCTGGACGAACCGTTGCCATCTGAGGACGGTTGTTTGGACATGCAATTGTAGCAATTGTATTACCACCAAATGCTGGACGAGTCATAAGAAGCTGATTATGCTTCTGCTCAGCTTCCTTGCCAGGAATCGGATTCAGTGGGAAATCGCCAATCTCAAGCTTGGTACAATCTGCAGTCAGGCCAGTTGCAACTCTGGCAGATACCGTAGGACCTAGGTCACGACCGATTGCTGTTGCACCCACAAGCATAATCTCTGGCTTGTACTCATTAATTACAGCCGCAAGAGCCTGAGCATATGGCTCTGTACGATAGGTCTCAAGTTCAGGATCATCTACTACAATTACACGATCTGCGCCATACTCTCCAAGCTCTGTAGCAAGTCCCTCTATCTTGGAACCAAGAAGAACTGCTGTCACCTCTGTTCCAAGATCCGTTGCAAGCTCGCGTGCCTTGCCAATTAACTCAAAGGCAATGGAGCTAAGTTCATTATCCACCTGCTGTGCGTAGATAAATACGCCCTTATATTCTTCTAAACTCATGCTATTCACCGCCTTCTTATATGATATGCTTTTCTCTAAACTTCTCCATCAGGTAAGTAACTGACTCTGCAGGATCTAGGTTCACCTTCTCACCAGCTCCCTTTGGTACCTTGTCAGAAGCCTTGGCAATCTTGGTTGGAGAACCATTTAATCCCAGATTAGAATCATCTACATCCTTAAGGTCTGCTCTGCCCCAGACAGTAATCTCAGCATCACAAGCATCAAAGATTCCACCTGGTGTCATATAACGAGGCTCATTCAGCTCAGATAGAGCTGTGATTAGACATGGCATCTGAACCTTCAGCATATGATAACGGTCTTCGTACTGACGCTTCACAATCACAGAATCGCCCTCTACCTTGATGTCTGCCGCATAAGAAATGACTGGAAGAGACAGATGTTCTGCAATCTGAGGTCCAACCTGTGCTGTATCACCATCAATTGCCTGACGACCAGTAATAATCAAGTCATAATCCAGATTACGAAGAGCACCCGCAATTGTTGTAGAAGTAGCCCAGGTATCAGCTCCACCTAAGACTCTGTCTGTAACAAGAACTGCATCATCTGCTCCCATCGCCAGAGCTTCTCTAAGTACTGCATCAGCCTTTGGAAGACCCATAGTAAGTACAGTAATCTTGGTATCAGGATTTGCATCCTTGATACGAAGTGCTGCCTCTAAGCCTGCCTTATCATCTGGATTCATAATAGCAAGCATTGAAGCTCGATCAAGAGTTCCATCAGGATTGAATTTTACACCACCTGCTGTATCTGGAACCTGTTTAATACATACAACGATATTCATGAATTCGCTCCTTCCTACTTCAGTAATGCACCGGAGATTACCATACGCTGTACCTCAGAAGTACCCTCGTAAATCTCTGTAATCTTGGCATCACGCATCATACGTTCAACATCATATTCACGGATATATCCATATCCACCAAAGAGCTGAACAACCTCTGTAGTAACAGCCATTGCAGTCTCTGCTGCAAATAGCTTGGCCTGAGCAGCTTCAACGGAATATACCTTCTTCGTAGCCTTGGCTTCTGCTGCCTTATATACAAGAAGCTGAGCTGCCTGTACTCGCGTTGCCATATCAGCAAGCTTGAACTGGGTATTCTGCTGCTGAGCAATGCTACGGCCAAACTGCTTACGTTCCTTGGTATATGCAACTGCACGATCTAGCGCACCCTCTGCAATACCAAGTGCCTGAGCAGCGATACCGATACGGCCGCCATCAAGCGTATGCATAGCGATTGGGAAGCCCTTGCCTTCCTGACCAAGAAGCGCATCCTTTGGAATTCTACAGTCTTCGAAGATCAGCTCATAGGTTGAAGATCCGCGAATACCCATCTTCTTCTCTTTGGTTCCAAAGGAGAAGCCAGGTGCTCCCTTCTCTACAATAAAGGCTGAGAAGTTCTTCTTCTTGCGTCCCTTCTTATCCTCTGTAATAGAGGTGATTGCAATAACGATATAGACATCAGCCACCTTACCATTGGTGATAAAGCACTTAGAGCCATTCAGCACCCACTCATCGCCATCGAGTACTGCCTTGGTCTGTGCACCCTGGGCATCGGTACCTGCTCCAGGCTCAGTCAGTGCGAATGCACCAAGCTTCTCGCCCTTAGCAAGAGGCACTACATACTTCTGCTTCTGATCTTCTGTACCATAGGTAAGAATTGGGTCGATACAAAGTGATGTATGTGCAGATACGATAACACCTGTTGTCGCACATACCTTGGACAATTCCTCTACACACATAACATAGGTCAGAGGATCACAGCCCTGTCCGCCATATTCCTTTGGAACAGGAATACCCATAAAGCCGTATTTTCCCATCTTATCGACAGTTCCCTGTGGGAATTCTTCTGTCTCATCTACTTCTTGCGCAAGTGGCTTTACTTCATTTTCAGCAAAATCGTGAAATAATTCACGAGCCATCTCATGCTTCTTATCTAAAGAAAAATCCATGATTCCATCTCCTTATCAAAATTATAATTGGTCAACTGGAGTCTTGGTTCTGTCTTCATTGTAGACATAGAAGCCCTTACCAGTCTTACAGCCTAGGTTGCCGCCACGAACCATCTTGCGGATCAGTGGGCAAGCACGATACTTGCTGTCTCCCGTCTCATGATAGAGAACATCCATAATTGCAAGACAGATATCAAGTCCTACGAAATCGCCGAGCTCAAGTGGTCCCATTGGATGATTAGCACCAAGCTTCATAGCAGCATCGATACCTGCGATATCTGATACGCCCTCCATCTTGATAAATGCAGCCTCGTTGATCATTGGAATTAAGATTCGGTTTACAACAAAGCCTGCTGCTTCATTTACCTGAACAGGAGTCTTACCAATCTCCTCAGAAATCTTCTTGATCGCATCTACTGTTGCATCAGGTGTGTTCACACCAGCAATCACCTCAATCAGCTTCATTCTGTCTGCCGGATTGAAGAAATGCATACCAACCATCGGACGATTCAGGCCATTGCCGATCTCTGTAATAGACAGAGAAGATGTGTTGGATGCGAAGATACAATCTGGCTTAGCAATCTCATCTAATTCCTTGAAGGTTGTCTTCTTGACCTGCATATCCTCAAATGCAGCCTCAACAATCAAATCGCAATCCTTACATAAGTCTTCCTTGAGACCTGGGGTGATCTTAGACAAGATACCATCCACCTGTTCCTGCGTCATCTTCTCCTTGGCAACAAGCTTTGCATAGCCCTTGGCGATCTTGTCCTTGCCGCCTTCTGCCCATTCCTGCTTGATGTCGCAGAGCATAACCTCATAACCATCCACCTGAGCAAATGCCTTGGCAATGCCCTGTCCCATGGTTCCTGCACCAATAACTCCAACCTTCATACTTACCTCCTATTATTATCCCTATCTGTAAAATGAATTCCATCTAACAATTATTCGTATTTCTCAACGATGGTTGCACATCCCATACCACCACCGATACAGAGTGTAGCAAGTCCCTTCTTCGCATCCTCTCTCTTCTGCATCTCATGAAGCAGAGTAACTAAGATACGGCAGCCAGATGCTCCAACTGGATGACCAAGTGCAATTGCACCACCATTGACATTAACCTTGGACATATCAAAATCCAAATCTCTGGCAACTGCAATCGACTGTGCAGCAAATGCTTCATTTGCCTCGATCAGATCCATATCAGACACCTCAAGGCCTGCAATCTTCATAGCCTTACGTGTTGCAGGAACAGGTCCAACGCCCATGATCTCTGGCTCACATCCGCCGAGTGCACCAGCCACGAAGGTAGCCATTGGCTTCACACCAAGCTCAAGAGCCTTCTCCTCTGACATAACAACAACTGCTGCAGCACCATCATTAATGCCTGATGCATTACCAGCTGTGACAAGTCCGCCTTCCTTACCAGAGCAGCACTTAAGCTTGGAGAGTGATTCAGCTGTTGTTCCTGGACGAGGTCCCTCATCCTTTGCAAAATCAACGATCTCCTTCTTCACCTTCACTGGAACAGGAACAATCTCATCATCGAACTTGCCTGCAGCGATTGCAGCCTCACACTTCTGCTGAGAATTTGCTGAGAATTCATCAAGTTCTTCACGTGTGATGCCATATTTATCAATCACATTCTCTGCGGTAATCATCATATGATACTGGTTGAATGCATCAGTAAGTGCATCATTGACCATGGTATCGATGATTGTTGCATTGTTCATTCTGTAGCCAAAACGAGCCTTGGTCATCGCATATGGTGCCATAGACATATTCTCCATACCACCTGCAACAACGATATCTGCCTGACCTGCCATAATCATATTGGCAGCCTCATTCACACACTTAAGTCCGGAACCGCATACCACATTAATTGTGATTGCTGGAACCTCTACTGGAAGACCAGCCTTGATTGCAGCCTGACGTGCCACGTTCTGTCCCTGTGCAGCCTGGATAACGCATCCCATCTTCACCTCATCCACCTGATCTGCAGGAACGCCAGCGCGGTTCAGTGCTTCCTTGATTACGATTGCGCCAAGATCTGCTGCAGGAGTGTTCGAAAGTGCTCCCCCCATCTTGCCAATCGCTGTTCTACATGCACCTGCAATTACAACTTTTCTTGCCATAGCATTTCTCCTTTTCCCTCTTTTATTGGTTGATAGATACATTTTAGCGGACAAATCTCTTCTACTCAATTGTGTATTAAAACTCATAAGTCTATCTTGTTAACTTTTTAACAAAGTCGAGTAAAAAAAAGAAAATCTCTCGATTCCCGCTTGATAGTTAAAATTTTAACACACCAAATCCACACTTGCAATAGTCCTGTTACTTTTTTCACAAATTATTTTTAAGAAATCACTATCATGCTATAATTCAAGGCATGAAGACATTATTTCAAAAGCTTACTGCAAATAAAATACGATTCATTCTGCTTGTGATCTTACTGCTTATCCTGGCGACTGGGGCAATTCTTGCTCTCATTTCTTCTTATATAAATAAGAACCTCCTCTATGGCTCTAACATCTGCGATGCCGAGGAGAAAATTCTAGTTACCGGAGACAAGGTAACCTACCACCGCAATATCTGCTATGGGACTACCTATCCGAATTCTTATATGGATATCGCCTATAATACTATTGGAAATGAAAACGCACCCACCATAGTCTTCATCCATGGGGGTGCCTTCATCGGTTATACAAATATGCTCTATACCTTCGGTGCCTGGGGCGAGGAAATTGATGAACCCTACAAATTCTATCTGGACCAGGGCTACAACATCGTCTCCATGGACTATGCCTACGCTCCGGACTATACCTATCCAACGCCTGTGATACAGTGTCAGGAATGTATGTCTTACCTCGGAGAGCACAGCAAAAAACTCGGTCTGAACCTGGACAAATGTATCCTCATGGGCTCCTCTGCCGGCGGTCATATCGCCGGCGTCTACAGTGCCTGTCTTACGAATCCCGAATATGCTTTGCAAAATGGGATATCATTTACCGGAATGGAGCCTGAAATTGATGCTCTCATTTTGGAATGTGCGCTCATCGATCCTGCTCGTTTTGATAAGACGAACAGCTGGAAGGTAAATCTCATCTTCCATAAGCCTATGACAGAGTACTTCTCAGCCGATGCTCTATCGCTTGGTAATTTCATGAATTATATTACGGATGATTTCCCCGCAACTCTAATTGAGGACGGCAGCGAATGTTCCTTCTCTGATCAGGCCTATGACCTAGCCGAGATGCTGAATCAAGCAGATATCCCGTATACCTGTCAAGTCTATCAGGGGATGTCCCACGCCTTTGACTATATGGACTGCAGTGAAGCCGACGAAGCAAGAAACTGTGTCTTATCCTTTATAACTTCACACTAATCTCTCCGGAATTAAGAGATGCCTCTTCCCCAGTATCCAGATATTGCACGAGAAGATGACACCGATCATCTACATCAAGAGCCTTCGCGTCTCGAGATGTTCCATCCGGTTCCATGACATGGACAAGATGCCCAAGCGCAAGCTGCCTCCTACGATATTCTTCCAGATAATCGACCTTCGGAAGTGTCTTATAGATATGATAGAACTCTTCCAGGAAATGAATCGATAGCTCATTTCTAGCGCCCACATAATCTTCCCCTGTCTGGAAGAGTGAGGTCGCCACATCCGAAATCCCCTCCGGCCAGCCATCCTTCGGAGATGTCAGATTAAATCCAATCCCCATCACAGCATAATCCAGTCCACCCGTCTCCATAGAGAGAAAGGCTTCTGTTAGAATTCCGCAGAACTTCTTCCCTGATAAGAATAGGTCATTCACCCATTTGATCCCAATATCATATGCACTGAGTGCTGTATTCGTCTCCTCGCAAGCCCTGGCCGCAGCTACAGCAGTTGCTGTCGTAATAAGGACGGCATCCTCCATCGCCATATCCGGCCGCAGAATAATGCTTAGATAGAGGCCACTGATATCCGGCGAATAGAAGGCTCTTCCCTTTCGGCCCTTACCCGCTGTCTGCTTGGCGGCAATTAAGGTTGTCCCCTCTATTGCCCCTGCCAACCCTTGCACTCTAAGATCATTATTCGTAGATTCTGTCACATCTACACAGGTAATCTGATAGAATGCTCTGGCCTCTTCCGACAGTCCCGATGCTATCACCTCGGAATTCAGTAGATCCGTCTTCTCTGCCAGGAGATAACCATTCTTCGTCGAACCGCAAATCTCATAGCCTTCCTCGCGAAGGGAGGTGATTGCCTTCCAGATAGCAGTCCTGGAAACCTGAAGCGTATCCGCAAGCTCCTGTCCCGAGATATACGCTCCTCGATTCTGATGCAATAATTCTAGAATTCTGTCCTTTGTCTTCATCTAACTTAGGCGGTTAGAAGTCCTGCCTTATTCAGTCCATGGTAGATTGCCTTACCAAGGGCGATTGACACGACAATCTTAATCGCATCTCCTATTAAAAATGGAATGACACAGGATGCAAGTGCAGTAAGAAGGTCCACCTGCATCATTATCATGAACCAAACAGTTCCAAACAAGTATAGCACAGCTGTTGCCAGAATTTCTCCCAGAATCACTGGAATCCATCTTCTATTGAAGTGCTCTACAAATAAACCACTGATTATGGCAAGGAAAAGATATCCCACCAGATATCCACCTGTTGGTCCAGCAAGCTTAGCAAGTCCACCCGCTCCACCTGAGAATACAGGAAGTCCTACCATACCGAGTAAGAGATAGACCGCTACACTAATCGTCGCCTTCTTCCATCCAAGAACGAATGCTGCCAGATAGATCACAAGTGTTGCCAGTGAAATCGGAATCGGTCCAATAGGAATGGAAAATGGACAAAGCAGGCAAAGAACTGCTGCCATAATCGCACAAGATGCCATGTCATAAATTGTAATTTTCTTCATAAGTAATACACTCCTCGTCTAATAATTTTGTCCAACTGAGTGTATGGCATTTTCCTATTATTGTCAACTCGTCAACGCATTAGGTTGACATATATAAATTATCTGAACACTTGCAAAAAAACGAAAATGCGTACAATTATCATAGTTAGTTATAAATTTACAAAAAGGAGGAGTTATTATCATGAAAAAAGCAACCAAAACGGCTGCACTTCTCGCAACAGCTTGTGCTCTCGGACTTACAGCAGTCCCTGTAAATGCATTTGCTGCAAAAGCAAAATCAGCTACTGAATATTCTGCTGAGGAGAAAGAGGCTATCAAGTCCGTGTTTGATCCAGCATATTATGCAGAAGAAAACGAAGATGTCGTAGCCGAACTTGGAGCTAGTGAAGAGGCTCTATTCACCCACTACCTCGAATTCGGTATTGATGAAGACCGTCCCCCATCAGATAAATTCAATATTAATGCTTATGCATCCTGCTACCCAGATCTTGAGAGCGCTTTTGGCTCTGATGCCGTTAGCTACATCGTGCACTATAACAAGTATGGTAGAGCCGAAGGTCGTACTCTCACGACAGTAGCTGCAGCAAAAAAAGCTGGGTGCGCTGTTCATTCTGTTACAGCCTTTGAGGTTGGAAGCACTGAAGTAAGCGAAGCCACTAAGCAAGCTGAAAAGATACAGAGAGTTGCTACTGCTATCAAAGCAATACTCAGCACTCCTGCAGCAGATACTATTGTTGGTACTATTACTTTCACATATGATGGAAAGGAATACACTTACCCAAGTACCACCACATGGGAGCAAGCCTTTAGAAATATCCTACCTGCAGACGGTTTTAACGAAATTTACGTTTGTATCGTAAAAGATTCAAATAACAATACATTCAATCTAACTGATACGATTCAACCAGGTGAATATGATCTCGAACCTTCTAATTAAATAATTGAATTTTAGCGTAGCAGCTTCTTGGCTGCTACGCTTTTTTTATGCAAGCATAAATTATCTGGACACTTGTAAAAAAAAAATGTACAATTTATTATTGTTGATTAAATTTCTATGAAAAAGAGGAGGAGTTATTATTATGAAAAAAGCAACCAAAACGGCTGTGCTTCTAGCTTCAGCTTGTGCTCTAGGACTTACAGCAGTCCCTGTAAATG
>CAVLDP010000002.1:0-172889 GCA_963661945.1 Lachnospiraceae bacterium | reverse complement strand
TCCAGATAGCGGCGACAGATATTATTCTACAGATTTATTTAAGTTTGAAGACTAGGGATATACTAGTAGGAGGTTTTAGAGAATGATTTCAACAAGAGGTAGATATGCACTTCGCGTTATGCTTGATGTGGCAGAGAATCAGGGGGATGGACTGGTTCCCATGAAGGATGTTGCAGCAAGACAGGATCTATCCCTTAAGTATTTGGAACAGTTTCTACCAGCTCTTACGAAGAATAAATTGATCGAAGGTGTTCAGGGTAAGAATGGCGGATATCGTCTGACTAGAGATCCATCGGAATATACAGTTGGCGAGATTCTTAGAGTAACAGAGAAGAGCTTAGAGCCTGTGAGCTGTCTGGCGGAAGGCGCACCAGAATGTGAGCGTAGAGTAGCTTGTAAGACCATCGATTTCTGGGAAGGATTGAATGATGCAATCAATCAATACCTTGATTCCAAGACACTTGCAGATTTGATGTGATAAAAGTGAAATTTTTCACAAAAAGTTATTGACAAGTAATGATAGGTGGATTAAAGTATCTTCATAAAGCAATGGCGCTTTGGTTTTAATAGAACCGAAGCGCTTTTTCTTTTTATAGAATCGACAAAGGCGTCGGATGACTTGGCAAGAGTCTTCCGGCGTCTTTTTATTTTCGAAGAAGGAGCGAAAAGATATGTGTTCAATTATGGGATTATCAAAGTGTCATATCCCACTTGCTGATTTTGAAGCAGCATTTGAGAGGACATTTTCCAGAGGACCTGATATGCAGCGGGTGATAGAGGTATCTGATTCGGTACTTGGTTTCCAGAGACTTGCGATTATGGGACTTACGGAAGAAGGAATGCAGCCATTTGAACTCGATGGCAATTATGTGGTTTGTAATGGCGAACTCTATGGCTTTCGAAAGGAGAAGGAAGCATTAGAAGCAAAAGGATATTCCTTCCTTAGTGACAGTGATTGCGAGATTATTCTTCCGATGTATGAGGAATATGGCATTCAGATGTTCGAGAGATTGGATGCAGAATTCGCTATGATCATCTATGACAAGGAACTGGATGATCTGGTTGCAGCCAGAGATCCGATTGGTATTCGTCCTCTTTTCTATGCTTATGACAAAGAGGGTTCGATTATGTTCTCTTCAGAGGCTAAGAACCTGGTTGATTTAGCAGATAAGATTTATCCGTTCCCACCTGGACACTATTATAGAGCTGGTAAGTTTATCTCTTATCGAGATTTATCAAAGAGACAATCCTTTGTAGAAGATGATCTTGAGACAGCCTGTAGGAATATTCGCACTCTTCTTATAAATGGTGTAGAGAAGAGACTTGATGCGGATGCTCCTGTTGGCTTCCTACTATCAGGTGGCCTTGATTCTTCTCTGGTATGTGCCATTTCACAGAAACTACTGAATAAGCCGATTAAGACTTTTGCAATTGGTATGAATGAAGATGCGATAGATCTTAAGTATGCAAGAGAAGTAGCAGAGTATCTTGGGACAGAGCACCATGAAATCATCATTAATCGAGATATTGTACTTAGGAGCCTCGAAGAAGTAATTGCTTCCCTTGGAACATATGACATTACGACAATTCGTGCTTCTATGGGAATGTATCTAATATGTAAGGGAATTAAGAAGGATTTTCCAGAGATAAGAGTTCTTCTGACAGGCGAAATCAGTGATGAGATTTTCGGCTATAAATATACGGACTTTGCTCCGAATGCAGAAGAGTTTCAGCTAGAAGCAGAGAAGCGGCTGAGAGAGCTATATATGTATGATGTACTTCGAGCAGATCGCTGTATTTCAGTACACTCCATGGAAGCGAGAGTTCCTTTTGGGGATTTGGATTTTGTAGATTATGTTATGCGAATTCCTCCGGAACTTAAGATGAATACCTATAACAAGGGCAAATATCTACTTCGACATGCCTTTGAAGAAGGTGATTATCTTCCACATGATATTCTCTTTCGTGAGAAGGCAGCATTTTCCGATGCAGTTGGACATTCCATGGTAGATTACCTGAAGGAATATGCAGATAGTATATATTCAGATGAAGATGTGGAGCATGCAAAGGTCAAATATCCTTTTGCTAGTCCATTTACCAAGGAATCTCTCTTATATCGAGATTTGTTTGAGAAATATTATCCGGGGCAGGCAGAGATGGTAAAAGATTTCTGGATGCCAAATAAGACTTGGGAGAATTGCAATGTGGATGACCCAAGCGCACGAGTTCTTAAAAATTATGGAGCAAGTGGAATGTAATAGGTTGGACAAAGGCGTCCGGTAGCAGTTTTGTTACTGGACGCCTTTTAATTTTTTATAAGAAGGAGATAAAAAATATGACAATGAATGTGCAAGAACTGTTTGGTTCCAAGGTCTTTAATGACGAAGTGATGAAGGAAAGACTTCCAAAGAATACCTACAAGTCACTGAAGAAGACTATAGAGGATGGCTCAGAGCTTGAGCTTGAGGTTGCAAATGTAGTTGCTCATGCCATGAAGGATTGGGCAATTGAGCAGGGCGCTACTCATTTTACTCATTGGTTCCAGCCAATGACAGGCGTTACAGCAGAGAAGCATGATTCCTTCATTCAGCCAGAAGCTGGCGGTAAGGTAATTATGACCTTCTCAGGCAAGGAGTTAGTGAAGGGTGAACCGGATGCTTCCTCATTCCCATCAGGAGGACTTCGTGCAACATTTGAAGCAAGAGGTTATACAGCCTGGGATCCTACCTCTTATGCCTTTATCAAGGATGATACCTTATGCATCCCAACAGCATTCTGTTCTTATTCAGGAGAGGCATTAGATAAGAAGACACCGCTGCTTCGTTCTATGCAGGCTCTTGATAAGCAGGCAGTTCGTATTCTTAAGTTATTTGGAAATGAAGATGTAAATAGAGTTATTACAACGGTTGGCCCTGAGCAGGAATATTTCCTGATTGACAGCGAAATGTATAATGCCAGACCAGACTTAATCTATACAGGTAGAACCTTATTTGGAGCAAAGCCTCCAAAGGGACAGGAACTTGATGATCATTATTTTGGCACAATTAAGCCTAGAGTTTCTGCCTTCATGAAAGAGTTAGACGAGGAGTTGTGGAAGCTTGGTGTCCTTGCCAAAACTAAGCACAATGAAGTTGCACCAGCTCAGCATGAGCTTGCACCAGTTTTCTCAACCACAAACATAGCAACAGACCACAACCAGCTCACCATGGAAATGATGAAAACTGTGGCCGCAAGGCATGGCATGACTTGCTTACTGCATGAGAAGCCATTTGCAGGTGTCAACGGATCTGGAAAACACAACAACTGGTCTATTTCAACGGATACCGGAGTAAACCTCTTAGAACCTGGTGCTACTCCTTCCCAAAACGCGCAGTTCTTACTATTCTTAACAGCTGTCATTAAGGCGGTTGACGAATATCAGGAATTACTCCGCGTATCTGTTGCTTCAGCTGGAAATGATCACAGACTGGGGGCGAATGAAGCACCTCCAGCAATCATTTCCATGTTCCTTGGTGATGAGCTTGAGGCAATTGTCGAGTCCATAATCGATGGAACAGATTATACAGACAAGAAGAAGAAATTAATGTCAATTGGTGCATCTGTACTTCCTCCAATTCCACAGGATACAACAGATCGAAACAGAACGTCACCATTTGCTTTTACAGGTAATAAGTTTGAATTCCGTTCTCTTGGTTCAACAGCATCCATTGCTGGTCCAAACATTGTGCTAAATACTATTGTTGCAGAAGCGCTTGAGAATTTTGCAACAGAACTGGAAGCAGCATCTGACTTCGATCAGGCACTTGATGAACTGGTGAAGAGAGAATTAACTGCTCATAAGAGAATTATCTTTAATGGCAATGGCTATGCTGAGGAATGGGTAGAGGAAGCTGGTAAGAGAGGACTTTCTAATCTGAAGTCAACTGTAGATGCTCTTCCTTCCTTTGTATCAGAGAAATCCAAGGCATTATTTACCAAGCATTCTGTATTTACAGAGGGAGAGCTTGAGAGCCGCTATGAGATTGAACTGGAGAAGTACACCAAGGTTCTTGCAATAGAGGCATTGACCTTAGATGACATGGTGAAGAAGGATATTATGGCTGCAGCATGTGAGTATCAGTTTACTCTGGCTGAGTCCATAAATGCCAAGAAAGCATCAGGAGCATCCGTTTCAACCTCTGTAGAAGAGAAGCGACTTACGAAGGCTTCAGAGCTAACAAGCAGCATGGACGAAGGCTTAGAGAAGCTGGAGTCAGACATTAAGAAGGCTGAAGAGATTTCGGATTCACTGGAATTAGCTAGATTCCATCATGATGTTATCTTTGCAGATATGGAAGAGGTTAGATCATCAGTAGATGAACTTGAGACTTTAGTTCCATCAGATATTTGGCCATATCCAACCTACGGTGAGATGCTCTATTCCGTAAAATAATTAGAAAAAGAGAGGATAAAAAGTTATGACTGAAGTTATTAGTAGCTTTGTTACAGACGAAGTGTACGGAGTCTGGTTTTTGATTGGCGCAGCATTCGTTTTCTGGATGCAGGCCGGATTTGCAATGTGTGAGACAGGTTTTACACGAGCTAAGAACGCAGGAAACATCATTATGAAGAATCTGATGGATTTCTGTATTGGTACCGTAATGTGGTTCCTAATTGGAGCATCTTTAATGCTTGGCACGAACCCAGATGGCTCTACTGGAGCATTTGCTGGTGTGATCAATTTTGAAGTTTTTTCTCATTATGCTTCCTTTGATTATTCAAGCTTTGTATTTAATTTGGTATTCTGCGCAACTACAGCAACGATTGTATCAGGTGCCATGGCTGAGAGAACAAAGTTCTCCTCTTACTGTATCTATTCTGCTTTGATCTCAGCAATTGTATATCCGATTGAAGCGCATTGGACCTGGGGCGGTGGCTTCTTAGCACAGATGGGCTTCCATGATTATGCTGGTTCTAACTGTATTCATATGGTTGGTGGTATCTGCGCCCTGATTGGTGCTTGGATGCTTGGACCACGTATTGGTAAGTTTACAAGAGATAAGGATGGCAAGGTAGTTAAGGTAAATGCTTTCCCTGGTCACAATCTTGTTATTGCATCTCTTGGTGTATTTATTCTCTGGCTTGGTTGGTATGGATTCAATGGTGCAGCTGCAACGGATGTAGCAACGCTTGGATCAATCTTCCTTACCACAACAGTAGCACCAGCAGTTGCTACCGTTACTACGATGTGCTTCACTTGGCTTAAGTATGGTAAGCCAGATGTATCTATGTGCTTAAACGCATCTCTGGCTGGCCTTGTAGCAATTACAGCTCCTTGTGATGTTACAGACTGTCTTGGTGCAGCAATTATTGGTCTTGTTGCAGGATTTCTTGTTTGCTTCGGTGTATGGTTTGATGACTACGTACTTCATGTAGATGATCCTGTTGGTGCTGTTGCAGTTCATATGTTCAATGGTATTTGGGGAACAATTGCAGTAGGTCTCTTTGCAACAGATACAGCACCTGGATTTGCAACAGCTGGTATTGAAGAGGGTCTCTTCTATGGCGGCGGACTTCATCAGCTTGGACTCCAGTTCGTAGGTCTCTTTGCAACAGCTGCATGGACTGTTGTTGGTGCCTTTGCAATCTTTGGAATTATCAAGGTGACAAATGGACTTCGCGTATCTGAAGAGGAAGAGTTAACTGGACTTGATGCTACAGAACATGGCCTTCCATCTGCATATGCAGGCTTCTCCATTATGGACGTTTCATCAGACGTGATGGATGTGAATGAGAATACTGATCTTGGAAATGATGATTATGTAACAGCTACGAAGGCACAGCGTGATGCAGCAGTTAAGGTAGTATCCGCTCCAGTATCTGAATCCGGAATCCATAAGGTTGTTATTATCGCCAAGCTGTCTCGCTATGACAAGCTTCGTAAGGCCCTAAATGATCTCGGCGTTACAGGCATGACTGTGACTCAGGTTATGGGCTGCGGTATTCAGAAGGGCTCTGGCAATATGTATCGTGGAGCTGAGATTGATGCAACTCTTCTGCCTAAGATTAAGGTAGAGGTTATCGTATCCAAGATTCCAGTTCAGGATGTAATTGATGTTGCAAAGAAGACTCTTTATACCGGACATATTGGTGATGGTAAGATCTTCGTATATGACGTAGAGAGAGTAGTCAAGGTTCGTACAGGTGAAGAAGACTTCGAAGCACTTCAGGATGTAGAATAATATGAGAATTGAATTTACTAAAATGCATGGCTGTGGAAATGATTACGTGTACATTAATGGATTTGATGTACACGTTCCACAGGAACGAAAAAAAGAATATGTGATCTTTCTTAGTGACAGGCATTTTGGAATTGGATCGGATGGGGTGATTTTTATCAACCCATCCGATATTTGTGATTTCGAAATGGAGATGTACAATGCAGACGGAAGCCGTGGCGAGATGTGCGGTAATGGAATTCGTTGTGTCGCAAAATATGTATTTGATCACAAGATGATAGAGGCGGATCATTTTACCATTGAGAGCTTTGGTAAGATTAAGTCTATATCTGTAAAGGCAGTGGATGGCAAGGCAGAAGAGATTACAGTTGACATGGGAGAGCCGATCTTGACTCCGTCAGAGATTCCTGTTGTATCCTCGCTTGATCAGGTGGTATCAGAGCCTATTATAGTGAAGGACCAGGAATATAAGATGACCTGTGTATCTATGGGTAATCCCCATGCTGTGATTTTCTTGGATCCAGATGAATTAGATATCGAGAAAATTGGACCAGATTTTGAACATCATCATCTTTTCCCTAAGAGAACAAATACAGAATTTGTAAAGGTCCTTGACCGACGAAATGTAAAGATGCGGGTCTGGGAGAGAGGCACCGGAGAGACATTGGCTTGTGGCACGGGTTGTTGTGCTACTGCACTTTCTTGTATCCTAAATGGCTTTACAGAGGATGAATTGACGGTCCATGTGCTTGGCGGTGCGGTCCGCATTTCCTATAACAGGGAGAATAATCATATTTATATGACTGGACCTGCCACAGAAGTATTTACTGGAACGATAGAAATGGAATAGGAGATTAGTTCGATGGTTAGTATCAATGACAATTTTACGAAGCTGCCAGGTAGTTATCTATTTTCTACCATTGGTAAAAAGGTTGCAGCCTTTAGTGAGGAGAATCCGGACAAGGTGATTATTCGTCTAGGCATAGGTGATGTTACGAGACCTCTGTCTGACTCGATTATTTCTGCACTTCATACTTCGGTAGATGAGATGGCATCAGAGCAGACATTTCGAGGATATGCACCAGATCTTGGCTATGAATTTCTTCGATCTGCCATTTCTAAGAATGACTATAAGGATAGAGATTGTCAGATTGAAGCGGATGAAATCTTTGTCTCCGATGGTGCCAAGTGTGACTCCGCCAATATCCAGGAAATCTTTGGTCCGGACAATGTGATTGCTGTATGCGACCCAGTATATCCAGTCTACGTGGATTCCAATGTGATGGCAGGCAGAGCTGGTGAATATAATGAAGCAACAGGAATGTTTGATCGAATTATCTATATGCCTTGCAAGGAAGAAAATGGCTTTGCTCCAGAATTCCCTGAGAAGGTTCCAGATTTGATTTATCTGTGCTTCCCTAATAATCCGACAGGCGCAGTAATTACCAAGGATGAACTTCAGAAATGGGTGGATTATGCAAATTATCATGGCTCCATTATTATCTATGATGCAGCTTATGAAGCCTATATCAGTAGTCCTAACATTCCACATAGCATATATGAATGTGAGGGTGCAAGAGAATGTGCGATTGAACTACATTCTTTCTCAAAGAATGCTGGCTTTACTGGACTGCGACTTGGCTATACAGTAGTTCCAAAAGAACTGGTAAGAGACGGTGTGTCGCTACATAGCCTCTGGGCAAGACGTCATTCTACGAAATATAATGGTGCACCATATATTGTTCAGCGTGCAGGAGAAGCTGTGTATTCTGAGACTGGAAAGAGGGAAGTGCGAGCTCTTGTCGATTATTATATGAAGAATGCAAGCTACATTCTTACAGGACTCAAGGAAGCAGGTTATTCGGTTTCTGGAGGAGTGGATGCGCCTTATATCTGGCTTAAGACACCAGAGAATATGACGTCATGGGATTTCTTTGATTTTCTTCTTCGGGAAGCAAATGTAGTTGGAACTCCAGGTTCTGGCTTTGGCCCTCATGGAGAGGGGTATTTTAGATTAACTGCCTTTGGCTCTTATGAAAACACCGTAGAAGCAGTAGACAGAATCAAAAATCTGTAATAGAAAATCAACTTCTTTACTGTTGACAATGAGTAAATTTCTATTTATACTTGAACAGTATTGAAGCAAAGGCGCTTTGACCCGTTACGGGCAAAGTGCCTTTTTTTAGTTTTACGCTCGGAAGGAGTAACTATGGTCAAGTATGTATTTGTGACTGGCGGCGTTGTTTCTGGACTTGGCAAGGGTATTACTGCTGCATCACTTGGTAGACTGTTAA
The DNA here is from genome assembly GCA_963661945.1 of Lachnospiraceae bacterium. Classification (GTDB taxonomy): domain Bacteria; phylum Bacillota; class Clostridia; order Lachnospirales; family Lachnospiraceae; genus CAVLDP01. The sequence goes on along the minus strand of CAVLDP010000002.1, from coordinate 164,377 downwards.
AGGCAAGAGGCTATCATGTGACAATGCAGAAGTTTGATCCATATATCAATATGGACCCTGGAACTATGAATCCAATTCAGCATGGAGAAGTCTTCGTTACAGATGATGGAACAGAGACGGATTTGGATTTAGGCCATTATGAGAGATTTATCAATGAGAATCTCGACAAGAATTCCAACGTTACTACAGGCAAGATTTATTGGTCAGTACTAAATAAGGAAAGACATGGCGATTACGGCGGTGGGACAGTTCAGGTTATTCCACATATCACCAATGAAATTAAAGACCGCTTCTATAAAGCCAAGACTCCTTCTGAGGAAACTATTTCAATTATTGAGATTGGTGGAACGGTTGGAGATATTGAGTCTCAGCCATTCTTAGAGGCAATTCGACAGTTTCAGGCCGAGGTTGGCAGAGAAAATGCAATTGTTATAGAAGTAACGCTTATTCCATATCTTAAGGCATCTGGTGAGATGAAGACCAAACCGACTCAGATGGCGGTGAAGGAACTTCAGCATATGGGTATATGGCCGGACATCTTAGTCTGCAGGTCTGATTATCCGGTGGATGATGATATGAAGGCGAAGATTGCTCAGTTTTGTAATGTCGATAAGAGTCATGTGCTTCAGAACCTGGATGCACCTTCTCTTTATGAAGTGCCGATTATGATGGAGGAGGAGAATCTGGCTAGGGCGGTATGCGAATGTTTGCATATTGACTGTCCTAAGCCGGATCTTACGGAATGGAATGCCATGATTCAAAACCTTCACAATCCGAAATATGATGTGACGGTTGCACTTGTCGGAAAGTATGTGGCTTTGCATGACGCTTATCTATCCGTTGTGGAAGCGCTGAAGCATGCGGGAATCGCTAACCAGGCAGATGTACATATTCGCTGGGTGGATTCCGAAGAGGTGACTCCTGATACAGTTGAAGAGTACCTTCATGATGTAGATGGTATTTTGGTTCCAGGTGGTTTTGGAACCAGAGGTATTGAAGGCAAGATTTGTGCCATTTCTTATGCAAGAACAAAGAAGATTCCATTTCTCGGCTTATGCCTTGGAATGCAGTTATCTGTCATTGAGTTTGCTAGAAATGTACTTGGACTTAAGGATGCATCAAGTATTGAATTTGATCCAGACACAAAGAATCCTGTAATTCATCTGATGGCAGATCAGGAAGGTATCGAGAATATTGGTGGAACGCTTCGACTTGGAGCTTATCCGTGTCACTTGAGAACGGATTCTAAGTGCTATAAGCTTTATGGCTCTGAGGATATCTCAGAGAGACATCGTCATAGATACGAGGTCAATAACGCTTATCGAGAAGAGTTTGAACAAAATGGAATGATGTTATCTGGCCTTTCCCCAGATGGCAGAATTGTAGAGATTATTGAGCTTACAGATCATCCATTTTTTGTTGCTACTCAGGCTCATCCGGAGTTTAAGTCCAGACCGGACAAGGCACATCCAATGTTTCGTGGCTTGATTAAGGCAGCAATTGATTATAACAATATGAGATAGAAGACAATGGCGTCGAAATTTTCCCTTGTAATGGGATTATTTCGGCGTTTTTTATGCGTTAAGACAAATTTATTTGTAGAGAAGGAGTAGCAAATGGAAGCAAATCAAGGTTTGTACAGAAGTGAGTTTGAACATGACAATTGCGGTATCGGTGCGGTTGTTAATATCAAGGGCAAGAAGAGTCATCAGATTGTGGATGATGCTCTTAAGATTGTAGAGAATCTGGAACATAGAGCTGGTAAGGACGGAGAAGGCAAGACTGGAGATGGTGTTGGTATCCTGACACAGATTCCGCATAAGTTCATGAAGAAGGTCTGTAAAGCAGAGGGAATCGAAATCGGTGGCGAGAGAGAATACGCTGTTGGCATGTTCTTCTTTCCACAGACGGAGCTTAAGAAGCGCCAGGCCATGAAGATGTTTGAGGTGATTGTTGAGAAAGAAGGATTAGAATTCCTTGGCTTCCGAAAGGTTACTACATTTCCAAATGTCCTTGGAGCAAAGGCACTCTCCTCAATGCCAGAAATCTATCAGGGCTTTATCAAAAGACCTGCAGAGCTTAAGACCGATCTGGAATTTGACCGTAAGCTTTATGTGATTCGTCGTGTTTTTGAGCAGAGTTCAGAGAGTACTTATGTACCATCTCTTAGCTGCAGAACGATTGTCTACAAGGGTATGTTCCTGGTTGGTCAGCTTCGAACCTTCTTTGGAGATCTTCAGGATAAGGACTTTGAATCTGCAATCGCTATGGTGCATTCTCGTTTCTCAACGAATACCAATCCAAGCTGGGAGAGAGCGCATCCAAATAGAATGCTGGTTCATAATGGAGAGATTAATACGATTAAGGGCAATGCGGATAAGATGCTGGCTCGAGAAGAGACTATGTATACAGAAGCCTTCTCATCTTCTGATATGACTAGAATTCTTCCTGTGATCTCTCAGGCTGGATCAGATTCTGCCATGCTCGATAATACGCTGGAATTCTTAACGATGGCAGGTATGGAACTGCCACTTGCTGCATCTATCCTGATTCCTGAGCCATGGGCACATAATGATACCATTTCTCAGGAAGGAAGGGACTTCTATCAATACTATGCAACCATGATGGAGCCATGGGATGGTCCGGCTTCTATTCTCTATTCAGATGGAGATGTGATGGGAGCAATTCTTGATCGAAATGGTCTTCGTCCATCCAGATATTATGTAACGGATGATGACCGATTAATTTTGTCTTCTGAGGTTGGTGTGCTAGATATTGATGAAGCTCACATTCTGACCAAGGAAAGACTGCATCCTGGTAAGATGCTTCTGGTGGACACGAAGGCTGGAAGAATTATCTCTGATGAAGAACTGAAGGCAAAATATGCTGCCAAGGAGCCTTATGGTGAGTGGTTGGATGCGAATCTTGTGACACTTAAGGATGTTAAGATTCCAAATGCTAAGACACCAAGCTATGAAGAGGAAGAGCTTCTTCGCTTGCTCAAATCCTTTGGTTATACCTATGAAGAATATATGGAAGAGATAGAGAACATGGCATTAAATGGCACAGAGCTTGTTGGTGCTATGGGTGTGGACACACCTCTTGCTGTTCTATCGAAGGAATATCATCCACTATTTGATTATTTCAAGCAGTTATTTGCGCAGGTTACAAATCCGCCAATCGATTCTATTCGTGAGAAGATTGTAACAGCGACAACTGTATATGTAGGTACGAATGGTAATCTTCTAGCTGAGAAGCCGGAGAATTGTAATGTCCTTAAGATTGAGAATCCAATTCTATCAGATCTGGATCTTCTTAAGATTAGCAAGATGAATAAGCCTGGCCTTAAGGTGTCCAAGGTTTCTATTCTGTATTATAAGAGTACGCCTATCGCGCGTGTCCTAGACCAGCTCTTTGTTGCTGTTGACAAGGCATATGCAGATGGAACGAATGTCCTAATTCTCTCAGATCGAGGAGTGGATGAGAATCATGTAGCTATACCTTCCTTACTTGCAGTTGCGGCAGTTCATAAGCATCTGGTACAGACAAAGAAGTGTACTGCTATGTCACTGATCCTAGAATCCGGAGAACCTCGTGCGGTTCATCATTTCGCAACACTACTTGGCTTTGGTGCATCCGCTGTAAATCCATATCTTGCGCATGCGTCAATTGCTAAGTTATGCGATGCTGAGCTTCTCAATAAGGACTATTATGCTGCGGTAAATGATTTTGATCATGCCGTAATTACGGGTATTGTTAAGATTGCATCAAAAATGGGTATTTCTACGATTCAGTCTTATCAGGGCTCGAAGATGTTTGAAGCAATCGGTATTTCTGAAGAGGTTGTGGAGAAATATTTCCCGGGCGTTGTAAGCCCAATTGGTGGAATTACGCTAGATGATATAGCAGAGGCGACGGACCGTCAGCACTCTAAAGCCTTTGATCCACTTGGTCTTGCATCAGATCTAACCATTAGCTCTGTTGGTAAGCATAAGATGCGCTCTCAGGGTGAATTACATAGATACAATCCTCGAACAATTCATATGCTTCAGAAGGCGACAAGAGATGGCAGCTATGAAGAGTTTAAGATGTACACCAGTATGGTTGATGCAGAAGAGACAGGCTATATTCGATCCCTTATGGACTTTAATTATCCGGAGGAAGGCGTATCTCTCGATGAAGTGGAGAGCGTGGAGAATATCGTTCGTAGATTCAAGACTGGAGCTATGTCATATGGTTCTATCTCTGGAGAGGCACATGAAGCGCTTGCGATTGCTATGAATCATCTGCATGGAAAGTCAAATTCTGGTGAAGGTGGAGAGTCTGATGAAAGACTTGAATCCGCAGGAACAGATCATGATCGTTCAAGTGCAATTAAGCAGGTCGCATCAGGTCGATTCGGTGTAACGAGTCGTTATCTGGTATCCGCCAAGGAGATTCAGATTAAGATGGCACAGGGAGCGAAGCCAGGTGAAGGAGGACATCTTCCTGCAAAGAAGGTCTATCCTTGGATTGCAAAGACCAGACATTCGACACCAGGCGTCAGCTTGATTTCACCTCCACCACATCACGATATTTATTCCATTGAGGATCTGGCTCAGCTAATCTATGATCTCAAGAATGCCAATAAGAATGCCAGAATTTCCGTGAAGCTTGTATCTGAAGCAGGTGTTGGAACAGTAGCTGCGGGTGTTGCAAAAGCAGGAGCGCAGGTTGTTCTAATCTCAGGATACGATGGTGGTACAGGTGCCGCACCACTTTCTTCTATTCATAATGCTGGTCTTCCATGGGAGCTTGGCCTTGCTGAGACGCACCAGACCTTGATTCAAAATGGTCTTAGACAGCGAGTTGTTATTGAGACAGATGGTAAGCTTATGAGTGGCCGAGATGTTGCAATTGCTGCAATTCTTGGTGCAGAGGAATTTGGGTTTGCTACAGCACCGCTTGTAACACTTGGTTGTGTAATGATGCGTGTATGTAATTTAGACACCTGTCCAATGGGCGTTGCAACGCAGAATCCAGAACTTCGTAAGAAGTTCATTGGCAAGCCAGAATATGTGGAGAACTTTATGCGCTTTATCGCAGAGGAACTGCGTGAATATATGGCGCGCCTTGGCGTTCGCTCCATTGATGAATTAGTTGGTCGTACGGATTTGCTTAAGAAGAAGGATGGTCTAACTGGAGCAGCAGCAAGACTGGATCTTTCCTCTATTCTTACAATTACACCTGATGAGGATTGCATTTTTAATAAGGACCATATTTATGACTTCAAGCTTGAATCAACCTTGGATGAGAAGAAGTTATTAAAGGATGCAAATATTCTTAAGGCAATTAAGGATGGCAAGAAGGCAGCATATGATGTGAACGTGACAAATATCGATCGTACTTTTGGTACTCTTCTTGGAGCGGAAATCACAAGAAATCATCATGATGGACTCACGGAGGATAGCATTACTCTTAATTGTAAGGGCGCAGCCGGTCAGTCATTTGGTGCATTTATCCCTAGGGGACTTACCATTTCACTTATTGGTGATGCCAATGATTATCTCGGCAAGGGCTTATCTGGCGGTAAACTCATTGTGAAGGCACCAGAAGATGCTCTCTATGAAGCTGAGAATAATATCATTGCTGGAAATGTTGCCCTCTATGGTGCAACTTCAGGTGAATGTTATATCGCAGGTATGGCAGGTGAGAGATTCTGTGTAAGAAATTCTGGTGCAACTGCTGTGGTTGAAGGCGTCGGCGAGCATGGCTGTGAATATATGACAGGTGGTCGCGCAGTGATCCTAGGACCAACTGGTAAGAATTTTGCGGCAGGTATGTCTGGTGGCGTAGCGTATGTATATGATGAGAATTCCTGCCTCTACAGAAACCTCAATAAGGAATTAGTTCTGATGGAGAAGGTAGAGGGTAGAACCGACTACGAGGAACTTAAGTCCATGCTCGAGAAGCATGTGAAGTATACAGGCTCTTCCAAGGCCAAGAAAATCCTGGAAAATTACGATGATGAGCTTAAGAATTTCAAGAAGATTATTCCTGCAGACTATAAGAAATTGATTGCTACGACTACGAAGTTTGAGGAGCAGGGATTAAGTCGTGAAGATGCACAGATTGAAGCATTCTATGAGTGCGTAGGAAAGTAGAGGAGAGCAAATCATGGGAAAAGCAACAGGATTTCTGGAATATGAGAGAGTAGACGGCCCAGTTATTGAGCCGAAAAAAAGAATTACAAATTTTGATGAGTTTCATGAGAGATTAAGCGAAGAGGACCAGCAGCTACAGGGAGCAAGATGCATGGCGTGTGGCGTGCCATTCTGCCAGGCTGGGGCTATGATTGCTGGCATGGCATCAGGATGTCCTCTGCATAATCTCGTTCCTGAGACCAATGACCTTGTCTATAAGGGCAAGTGGGAAGCTGCATACGAGAGACTATCTAAGACACATGGCTTACCTGAATTTACTTCACATGTATGTCCTGCACTCTGTGAGAATGCCTGTACATGTGGCCTGAATTCGGCCCCAGTCTCCACGAAGGAGAATGAGAAGGCAATTATTGAGTATGCCTACAAGAATGGTCTTGTAAAGGAAGTAAGTCCAAAGACAAGAACAGGAAAGACGGTAGCCGTAATTGGAAGTGGCCCATCAGGTCTTTCAACGGCTCAGATGTTAAATCGTAGAGGACACAAGGTAACTGTATTTGAGCGATCAGATAGAGTCGGCGGTCTTCTACGCTATGGCATACCAAATATGAAGCTTGATAAGAGAATTATTGATCGTAGAGTGAAGCTTCTTGAGAAGGCTGGCGTTGAATTTCGCTGCAATGTAAATGTAGGTGTGGATATTACAGGCGAAGAACTGCTTAGCCAGTTTGATCGAGTTGTACTATGCTGCGGTGCATCAAATCCAAGAGATTTGTCTGCTCCAGGAAGAGATGCCAAGGGTATTTATTTTGCAGTCGATTTCCTGAAGGAAGTATCAAGGAAGCTTATGGATCTAAATTATGATTCACAGGGCCTCATTTCTTCAAATGATTTTACCTTCAAATCCCTGAAGGGTAAGAGGGTGATTGTTGTCGGTGGTGGTGATACTGGAAATGATTGCGTAGGTACATCGATCCGCCTGGGGGCATCCTCTGTAATTCAGCTTGAGATGATGCCAAAGGCACCAGAGTCAAGACTTGACTCGAATCCTTGGCCAGAGTGGCCGAAGGTCTTAAAGACAGACTATGGCCAGGAGGAGGCAATCTATCAGTTCGGTGAAGATCCTAGAATCTATCAGACGACGATAACCGAATTCATCAAGGATAAGAAAGATAATCTAAAGGCAGTCAAGGTTGTCTCTCTTCAGCCAGTTAAGGATGAGAAGACAGGACGTATGTCTATGGTTCCAGTTGAGGGAACAGAAAGGGAACTAAAGGCAGATCTTGTCCTTATTGCTGCTGGATTCTTAGGTTCTGAGGGTTACGTGAGAGATTCATTTAAGGTAGAATGTAATGAAAGAACCAATGTACGCACAGATGCTGATTCCTATGCTACGTCCAGAGATCGTATCTTTACAGCTGGAGACATGCATAGAGGACAGTCTCTTGTGGTATGGGCAATTGCAGAGGGTAGAGCCTGTGCAAAAGCTGTGGATGAGTCCTTGATGGGTTACTCAAATCTCTAGAAATCATATGGGAAGGAGCATGAGTTTCATGACAAGCAAAGCTGATATTTTAACATTAATTGAAGAGGAGGACGTTGAATTTATTCGTCTTCAGTTTACGGATATTATGGGTAATCTGAAGAATATTGCGATTACTCCGAATCAACTTGAGAGAGCATATACAGATATGTTCCCATTTAAGAGCAAGGCCTTATTTGATGATGTCTATGATTGCAAGGAAAATTATTATCTGAAGCCGGATTATGATACTTTTGTGATACTTCCATGGAGGCCACAGCAGAGCAAGGTTGCCAAGCTGGTATGCGATGTGTGCTCTGAAGATGGTAAGGAGCTTAATCTAAGTACCAGACAGATTCTTAAGAATGTCTTAGAACAAGCAAAGAGCATGGGCTATGAATTCATGGTGAATCCAGAATGCGAGTTCTTCCTATATCATACAGATGAGAATTCGCTTCCTACCTCAATATCTCATGATAAAGCAGGTTATATGGATGTTGGACCAGTGGATTTTGGAGAGAATGCCAGACGTGATATCGTACTTAATCTCGAAGAGATGGGATTTGATGTACTATCTTCTCATCACGAATCCGCACCAGCACAGCATGAAGTGGATTTTGGAGAATCGGATGCTCTCTCTTGTGCGGATGCGATTCAGACCTTCCGTTTTGCAGTTCGTTCAATTGCTCATAAGTTTGGCCTATATGCCACATTTATGCCGAAGCCTAAGAGTGATCAGCCAGGCAGTGGAATGCATACGAATTTCGTCATGCTAGAGGATGGCAAGAACGCATTTCGTGGAATGGATGGAGAAATCTCAGAACTGGGTAAATCCTTTATTGCAGGTGTGCTTGCACATGGAAGTGCACTCTGTGCAGTGACGAATCCAATTGTGAATTCTTATAAGAGGCTGATTGGAGGCTTTGAAGCTCCTTGCAAGATTGCATGGTGTACAAAAGGCGAGAAGTCTATGGTAATTGTAGATAAGAGCTTTGAGGATGTTAAGATTAAGATTCGTACTCCAGATGGAGCGGCCAATCCTTATCTTATGATTGCAGGAATTATCGCATCTGGCCTGGATGGAATTAAGAAGGGCCTTATCCTTGAAGAAGACGCCTTTGGACAAGAGGAAGATAAGAATGATATTCCATCGAATCTAAAGCAGGCTATTGATTCCTTCTCTACGGACTTGGATCTTCTTAATGCATTTGGAGAGGAATTCGTAGCAATCTATTCATCGATTAAGAATGAGGAATGGAAGGAATATCAGCAGGCTGTGTCAGAATGGGAACTTGATCGATATCTTACCAGAATGTAATAGGAGGTTCTCATGGGCAGTATCTTAATTCAGTTGCCCAAGATGGAAAATGCTATTCGGATTCGAGATATCATAAAGGGAAGTGGATTCTGGGATGATATTATTATCTGTCATCATGGAGCAGAGATACTGAACCTGGTGAATAACCAGGACATAAGCATTATCATCTGTATGAGGAAGATTAGTGATATGAGCTATGCAGAACTTGCTCAATATCTTCCTGGCAGAATTCACATGATTCTTCTGACAAATGATGAGAGCCTGGTAACCTCATCGCCTAATGTAACGAAGCTTCTCATGCCATTTCGTGGCGAGGAATTGATTACTTGTATTAATAAGCTTCTGCCGGATAAGACAGGCGTGAAGAAGAAGAGACTTCGTACTAAGGAAGAGCAGGAATTGATTGATCGAGCAAAATCCTATCTTATGGAGAGTCGCGAGATGACGGAGCCTGAAGCCTTTCGATTTATGCAGAAGATTAGTATGGATAAGAGAAGTAGCTTGGCGGCGACAGCAAGGATGATTCTAGAGTCTGAGAGTTGATATGGGCATATATTTGGTGGATGGATTTCGTTCGCCAAAAGATAAGAAACGCTGGCCCTCACTATTTGGTGAGAAGCCAGCGTTTTTATTCTCTTAGTAAGAGAGTTGTCTACTATGCATGGAGTATCGGTAGACATGATCCGATAGAATCTCTTCCGGTGAGACTTCGTTTTGATTTACCTGTCGTATGATGTCATTTAGATCATCCTCCTGATCTACAGCGGAGGTTGGAAGAAGTATTACCTCATGAATAGAGCTTGGAATCACATAGAAGTCGCCATGGATGTGTTCTGAGAAATGAGATAGCAGATTCTGATAGAGTATGCAGCATGCACCATATAGTGTTCTGTTGTTGCTTAGAACATACATAGGGTAGAAGGATTCTTCTATCTCTAGATCGGACTTCTTGCTAAGCTCAGCGATAATGCTACCCATATCGCTTAATTTGTAGTGTAGCAGTCTAGGGGTGTTCTCGATGGCTTTGGCATAGAGGTCTTCGGCTGTTACATTCCAATAATTCATATGAGTATTATGAATAAGTATAGAGGCAGAGAAATCATCATCGTCAGTATCGAGTAAATAGTAGAATAGAATTGATAAATCGAGATAATCCATATGAGGAACATCAGCAAGAAGCTCTTGGTTTAGCCTGGTATTAACTAGGCGAAAGACAATTCGATCTGACAGAGAATCAAAATCATAGAAGAGCTCAATATCCATCATCTCAGTGTGTTTGTGTTCTTCATAGAGGGTGTAGATTCTATCACAGAGGCCATCTATATAGGCCTCAGAATCCATAGAATCATTCTTAGATGACTCATCTAGGTATTCACCGAAAAAGGGCTCCAAATAAATGGTTGGAGTGATGTCTTCTACAGGGTCTGTAATCAAAAGACCATGTAACTTGATTCCGTTGTTCTTGGTGATTGTGCGAATCTGTATGTCCAGAGAGTCTGGAATTCGCTTAGATAGACGTGAGAGAATCTCACATTCGAATTCTTGATATGTCATAGTCATTCCCAAAGACATATCAAGAGGGAAAGTACTAGGGAAAAGCTCCAAGTCGGACTCGAACCGATGACCCCTTCATTACGAGTGAAGTGCTCTACCAACTGAGCTATTGGAGCAACAATAAGATTATATAGAATTCCGTTTCATCATGCAATTCCTTTTTTATAAAAGTTGTGATTTTTTGAGGAGATTGCTATAATGGTATTCGAGTTTTTTGAAATGATGAAAAGGAGTTTTGAATCGATGAAGAGCAAGACTATGAACCATAATACTGTGAAGAATATGAACCTGAATCTGATTGGCATAATTTTATATGTAATTCTTGTTACGATTATGATTCTTGTGAGCTACGCTGCAATAGGAATTCCTATTTTTGCTGTATGTTCCTTTGTTGTTCTTGAAGCACTTTTATGTATTTGTCTGAATCAGGCACCGATTTTTGTCCATGGAATTGCAATTCTTGCAGAGATTATAGCTGGTATTTATTTTGGCCAGGTTGTATTTGTGCTTCTTATGGTAGTTCTATATGTGGCAGCAGTTGCGCTTCTCTATATTTGGAGTAGGGAGTAATTTTTGTGAACCAGAGAAATTACCAGAGAGAATTAGATGCTATTTTAGATGATATTTTGCGTAGCGGCTCTGTACCTAAGTTATTTCTTCATAGTTGCTGCGCACCGTGTAGCAGTTATGTCTTGGAATACTTATCTTCGTATTTCGACATAACTGATTTTTATTATAATCCCAATATTTCTCCTGAAACAGAATATCATATGAGATCGGAGGAACTCTCAAGATTCATAGAGGAATTCCCAAGTAAGCATTCGATTACCTTTCTAGAAGGAGCATATGAGCCTGAGAAGTTCTACGAGGCTGTGAAGGGACTGGAGAATGAAAGAGAAGGCGGTGAACGCTGCAGGGTCTGCTTTGAACTGCGCCTGGAGGAAGCCGCCAGGATGGCAGCCTCTATGGAGATGGATTATTTTACAACAACTCTTACCATTAGTCCGCTTAAGAATGCTCCCCTTCTTAATGAGATTGGGCAGGAGATGGGACTTAAATATGGCGTGACATATTTGCCATCAGATTTTAAGAAGCGGAATGGGTATAAGCGTTCTACAGAGCTGTCAAGAGAGTATAACCTGTATCGACAGGATTACTGTGGGTGTGTCTTTTCTAAGAGGGAACGAGGCATCCAGGAATAAAGGAAAAAGAAAAAAGAAAGAGGATAATTACTATGGCACAGTTATGGGGTGGAAGATTCACCAAAGAAACAGACAAGCTTGTCTATCAGTTTAACGCATCAATTTCATTTGATCAGAAGTTCTTTGAGGAAGATATTGCAGGTTCGAAGGCACATGTCACTATGCTTGCAAAGGTTGGCATTCTAACCAATTCAGAGAGAGATGAGATTATAAATGGACTGGATGGCATCTTCTTCGATGTTATGGATGGAAAGCTTCTCATTACGGATGAATATGAGGATATTCACTCCTTCGTTGAGGCAAATCTGATTGACCGTATTGGAGATACAGGCAAGAAGCTTCATACAGGACGTTCCAGAAATGATCAGGTTGCACTCGATATGCGTCTCTTCACTAGAAAAGAAGTGCTGGAGATGGACCAGGAGCTTAAGAATCTTCTTACAACGATTCTTCATATTATGGAAGAGAATATTGATACCATTATGCCTGGCTTTACCCATTTACAGAAGGCTCAGCCGATTACACTTGCGCATCATATGGGCGCTTATTTCGAGATGTTCCGCAGGGACCGTCTCCGTCTTCACGATATCTATGAACGTATGAATTACTGCCCACTTGGTTCTGGTGCACTTGCAGGTACGACATATCCTTTGGACAGAGAATATACAGCGGAGTTGCTTGATTTCTATGGGCCAACGATGAATTCCATGGATGGAGTCAGTGATCGAGATTATTTGATTGAATTCTTGTCTGCACTTTCTACTATTATGATGCATCTAAGCCGGTTTTCAGAGGAAGTGATTATCTGGAATAGCAACGAGTATAAGTTTGTTGAGATTGATGATGCCTATAGTACAGGAAGCTCCATCATGCCACAGAAGAAGAATCCTGATATTGCAGAACTTGTACGTGGTAAGACAGGCAGAGTCTATGGAGCTCTGATGTCCCTACTTACTACGATGAAGGGCATTCCACTTGCATACAACAAGGACATGCAGGAGGACAAGGAGCTTTCCTTTGATGCAATGGATACGGCAAAGGGCTGCGTTGCTTTATTTAATGGCATGCTACAAACCATGCGCTTTAATAAGGATCGCATGTTAGAGAGCTCTCGTCATGGATTTACAAATGCAACTGATGCAGCAGATTATTTGGTGAATCATGGCATTCCTTTCCGAGATGCGCATGGCATAGTAGGTCAGATTGTTCTCTATTGCATCGAGCGACGTATTGCAATTGATGATATGAGCCTAGAGGAACTTCAGGCAATTTGTCCTGCCTTTGAAGAAGATATTTATGATGCAATTTCCATGGAGACTTGTGTAAATAAGCGTCTTACCATTGGCGCTCCAGGTCATGAATCCATGGAGAAAGCAATCGCTTCTTATAAGGAATACCTTCGGTAAAAATATACAAAAATAAGACTTGCTTTTTGGTGGATAGTCAAGTAATATATTTTCTGGACGAACATTTGTCCGTCGGGAAAATACAAAATACGATTTTTGTACGAGAAAAAAGGTTACTAAAGGAGATTTAGAAAATGAGTGAGAAATTAAAGGTTGGAATTCTAGGCGCAACGGGTATGGTTGGCCAGAGATTTATAGCCCTTCTTGAGAACCATCCATGGTTTGAGGTTACGACAGTTGCTGCATCACCTCGATCTGCAGGACAGACCTATGAGCAGGCTGTTGGTGGAAGATGGAAGATGGATACAGCTATTCCAGAGTCTGTTAAGAATTTGATTGTTAAGAATGTAAATGAAGTAGAAGCAGTTGCATCAGAGGTTGATTTTGTCTTCTCTGCGGTAGACATGACCAAGGAAGAGATTAAGGCAATCGAGGAAGCATATGCAAAGACAGAGACCCCTGTTGTCTCTAATAATTCAGCACATCGTTGGACAGAAGATGTACCAATGGTTGTTCCTGAAATCAATCCAGAGCATATGGAAGTAATCCATGATCAGCGTAAGCGTCTTGGTACAACTCGTGGATTTATTGCAGTTAAGCCTAATTGCTCAATCCAGTCTTATGCACCAGCACTTACTGCTTGGAAGGAATTCGAGCCATATGAAGCTGTTGTATCTACTTATCAGGCAATCTCTGGTGCTGGTAAGAATTTTGCTGAGTGGCCTGAGATGAATGGAAATATCATTCCATATATTGGAGGCGAAGAAGAGAAGTCTGAGAAGGAACCTCTTCGTATCTGGGGCAAGGTAGAGAATGGACAGATTGTTCCTGCCGATGCAGATACGATCAAGATTACATCACAGTGTATTCGTGTTCCAATTCTCTATGGACATACTGCAACCTGCTTCGTAAAATTCCGTAAGAAACCTACGAAGGATCAGCTGATTGCTGCTCTTCGTGAATTTAAGGGATTGCCACAGGAACTTGATCTTCCTTCTGCACCGAAGAACTTTATTCAGTATCTTGAGGAAGACAATCGTCCACAGGTACAGCTTGATGTGAATTATGAGAACGGCATGGGCGTATCAATCGGAAGACTTCGTGAAGATTCTGTCTATGATTACAAGTTCGTAGGCTTATCTCATAATACAATTCGTGGCGCAGCGGGTGGAGCTGTCCTTTGTGCAGAACTTCTTACAGCTCAGAAGTTTATTGAGAAGAAATAAATTGATTCTTGTATAACTTTGCATTCCCTAGGTGATTTTTAAATCACCCGGGGAATTTTTATGTGATTTTATTAAAATTAGGTTTTATTTTATTGAGCTTTAGAATAGCTATAGTTATAATAGAAGAAGTCCGTCTGGTGGGATAATCCATTAGACATAATTTGAGTAGAACAGGGGATTTCAATGGTAGTTAGAACAGCAGAACTTAAGACACTAGAACAGATTTATGAGAGCGAGGGCAATTCAATTACGCTTGTATATGGTAGTGTCCGCTCTGAGAAGGAGCAGATTATTGGCGAATTATGCCAAGGCAAGCAGGTATTCTATTATCATGCCAGATTTGCATCACCTAGAGAACAGCTGAAGCAATTTGCAAATCAGATTCAAAGTACCTATAACTGCAAGATTACAGAGCCAAGCTATGATGCCTGCTTTAAGAGAATTACCTGCGATGGTTCTTCGAAGCTAATCGTTGTAATTGATAATTTTGATTTGGTATGTCGCAAGAATCCGGAATTCCTTGATGGTTTATTGAAGCTTAAGAATCGTTCCTTTTATCCTGGCCCAATTATGATTCTTCTGGCATCAGAAGCGCTTTCCTGGTGCAATAATGATTTGGATGATGTCCTGTCTGAAGCTGATATAACTCTTGATTACAAGGTGAAGCTTAAGGATGTCAGCTTCCTTGATATTGTTCGTACCTTCCCTTCTTTCTCTGTGAAGCAGTCAGTAGAGGCATATGGTATCTTGGGAGGCGTTCCTGCATATCTTAATCTCTGGGATGCGAAGAAGTCGACCAAGGAAAATGTCTGCGCTCTGATTCTTAGCAAATATGATGGAGCATTATTTAATGAGGCAGAGCAATTTATTGGTTCGGAGCTTAGAGAATTGCAGGTTTATGAGACCATTCTATCCTCTATTGCCAGGGGCAATGAGAAGCTGAATGACCTCTATTTAGATACGGGTTATTCTAGAGCCAAGATTTCTGTATATATTAAGAATCTTGCTGCTTTTGACGTGGTTTCGAAGGTGGTTTCCTTCGAGACTGGTGGATGGGAGAATACCAAGAAGGGAATTTACCGAATTAAGAATAATTTTGTGAATTTCTATTTCAAATTTATTTACCCACATCTATCAGAGGTCTATGTTTTAGAGCCAGAAGTCTTCTATGACAGATATATTGCAGATTATTTGGATGCTTATTTGAATCGGTATTTTGTCCTTGTCTGCCAGGAATATTTGGAACTGATGAATCGCATGCACAAGGTGCCAATTCAGGTGAAGAAGATGGGAACCTGGATTGGTAAGCTTCATGATATCGACATTGTTGGACAGGATGAAGCCAGAAATACGATCGTTGGCATGTGTAATTACACAGAAGATGAGATGTCTTATGATATTTATTCGAATCTTCTTGCAACAATGGAGCTTGCCAGAGTTTCTGCCAGCACAATCTACTTGTTTTCTGCTAAGTCATTTGACAAGAAATTGCTCGAACTTGCAAAGCAGGATAGTAAGGTAGTGCTTGTAGATATGACAGAATTATAATTGGAGATAAAAGAATGGGTAAATCCCTATATATTGCGGAGAAGCCTAGTGTTGCAAGGGAATTTGGCAAGGCACTGAAGGAGAATCTATCCAACCATGACGGATATATGGAAGGAGACAATTCTGTTGTAACCTGGTGCGTTGGCCATCTTGTAACCATGAGCTATCCAGATCAATATGATGAGAAATATAAGAAATGGCGTTTAGATACTCTGCCATTCTTGCCGGAAGAATTTAAGTACGAGGTAATAGGTTCTGCCTCGAAACAATATAAGATTGTGTCCTCACTTTTGAATAGGGAGGATGTGGAGAGAATCTATGTCTGTACTGACTCGGGACGTGAGGGAGAGTACATATATCGTCTGGTTCGCCAGATGGCTTCTGTCCATGACAAGGACGAGAGAAGAGTTTGGATTGATTCTCAGACTGAGGAAGAAATTTTAAGAGGCATTCGCGAGGCTAAGGACATTTCTTATTATGATAATTTGTCAGCAGCTGCCTATCTTCGTGCTAAGGAAGACTATCTGATGGGAATTAATTTCTCCAGGTTGCTTTCGATTAAGTATGGCAATTCTATGGCTCATTTTCTAAATGAGAAATTCTGCTCGATTAGCGTGGGCCGTGTCATGACCTGTGTTCTTGGTATGGTGGTACGACGCGAACGAGATATCAGAGATTTTGTGAAAACACCATTTTATAGAGTGCTTGGACAGGCTAATATGTCAGATGCGACAGTGTCTATGGAATGGAAGGCGGTTGCAGGCTCAACGTATCTTGATTCACCGAAGCTATACAAGGAAAATGGCTTCAAGGAGAAAAGCGATGCAGTAGACCTTATTGCATCTCTTGGAAATGTGGATAATACGAGTCTTCAATTTGATGAAGAAGGGAATACCATTTGTCCGGCAGAGGGGCAGATTGTGAAGCTTGAGAAGAAGAAGGAGAAGAAGAATCCGCCGCTTCTATATAACTTGGCAGAGCTTCAGAATGATTGTTCCAAGTTTTTCAAAATTAGTCCCGATGAGACCCTTACCATTATTCAGGAGCTGTATGAGAAGAAGCTTGTGACTTATCCTAGAACGGATGCCAGAGTTCTATCGACAGCTGTTGCAAAGGAGATTCACAAGAATATAGCTGGTCTTAGGAATATTCCTGGTGTGGCTCCTTTTGTACAGCAGATACTAGATCAGGAGCTCTACAAGGGTATTGAGAAGACGAAATATGTAAATGATAAGCAAATTACAGACCATTATGCAGTGATTCCGACAGGACAGGGCTTCCAGAATCTTAAGTCACTAAGTCAAAGGTCTATCTATGTCTATGAGGCGATTGTTCGTCGTTTCCTTGCTATTTTCCTTCCTCCTGCAGAGTATGAGAAGGTGAATATTACGGTACTTTGTCAGGGAGAATATCTCTTTGCATCGGAGAAAGTTCTGGTGGCCGAAGGTTATTTGTCTGCTATGAATTATTCCTTCAAGAAGAAGAATAATTCAGAAGACTCTGAGAAGGACGAGAATGAGGAAGAGGAAGAACTGAATAGTAATATCAGTGAAATTATATCATCACTTAAGAAAGGCGATTCGGTTCAGTTTTCTGGCTTTTCTATTCGAGAGGGTGAGACATCCCCTCCTAAGCGCTATAATTCTGGTGCTATGATTCTTGCTATGGAGAATGCAGGTAATCTAATCGAAAATGAAGAGCTTCGTGAACAGATTAAGGGATCTGGAATCGGCACATCTGCAACAAGAGCGGAGATTCTGAAGAAGCTTGTGAATAACAAGTATTTGAACCTTAATAAGAAGACGCAGATCTATACACCAACTCTTCGAGGTGAGATGATCTATGATATTGTCTTATGCTCAATTCCATCGCTCCTTGATCCAAAGCTTACGGCTTCCTGGGAGAAGGGCTTGTCTCAGGTTGCAGAAGGCACGACGAAGGAAGAAGAGTATATGGATAAGCTCACTGGATTCATCACTAGACGAACCAATGCAGTGAAAGGGCTAAACAACCAATATGACATGAATCGGCGTTATGAGGTTCTGTCTCAATTCTATAAAAAGTAAGAGGTTTATTATGGAAAATGCATTAATTAAGAACATGTACACTTTGGATGAAACCATTGCAAAGGACTTATTTCTAGGAAAGGACTATCCTTGGGAGGTCCTGCCAGAAATTGGTGATTTTATTAAGCGGTTAGGCCCGACACTTGATGCAGATGAATTTAGCCATCCTATGTCAGACCCTAAGAATTATATTTGGATTCATAAGACGGTTAGTATTGCAAATACAGCAACATTAAATGGTCCTTTAATTATTGACGCAGATACGGAAGTTAGACCTGGAGCCTTTATTCGCGGAAATGCGATTGTTGGTAAGGATTCTGTGGTAGGTAATTCGACTGAGCTTAAGAATGTTGTCTTATTTAACCACGTTCAGGTGCCTCATTATAATTATGTGGGAGATTCTATATTAGGATTCTTCTCACATATGGGAGCGGGTTCTATCACTTCTAATGTCAAATCGGATAAGACACTTGTTGTTGTCAAGGATCGCGCTAATAATGAAGAAATTAAAACAGGACTTAAGAAGTTTGGCGCTATGCTTGGTGATCATGTTGAGGTTGGCTGTAACTCTGTCCTGAATCCGGGAACAGTTCTTGGACCAGACACCAATATTTATCCGACATCCTGTGTTCGCGGCCTGATTCCACCACATTCTATCTTCAAGGATCAGGACCATATTGTGACCAAGGAGAAATAGTTAAATTTTTCACACTTTATCTAGACGAATCCGGTAAAATGTGCGAAAATGATTGCGATGCGTCTTTTCCTATTTCTATAAGAGATAGAAGAGATGACACAAGTATCTAAATACGTATTTGGATAATACGAAAGGAGAGTTTGTATCATGATTTATACAAAAGAAGTACAAAACATGTGTCCTGTAGCTAAGGGCGCTAAGCATGACCCAGCTCCTATTCCAGAAGAGGGACAGTGGGTACACGCTAAGAAGATCGAAGACATTTCTGGCTTCACACATGGTGTGGGCTGGTGTGCTCCACAGCAGGGTGCTTGTAAGTTATCCCTGAACGTTAAGAATGGTGTAATCGAGGAAGCACTCGTTGAGACCATCGGATGTTCTGGTATGACTCATTCAGCAGCTATGGCAGCTGAGATTCTT
Source organism: Lachnospiraceae bacterium (assembly GCA_963661945.1). Taxonomy (GTDB): domain Bacteria; phylum Bacillota; class Clostridia; order Lachnospirales; family Lachnospiraceae; genus CAVLDP01. The sequence goes on along the minus strand of CAVLDP010000002.1, from coordinate 145,278 downwards.
CAGGGCAAGACTATTCTTGAAGCTCTGAATACTGACCTTGTATGTGACGCTATTAATACAGCTATGAGAGAGTTATTCCTTCAGATTGTATACGGCCGTACACAGTCTGCATTCTCTGATGATGGACTTGCAATTGGTGCTGGTCTTGAGGATCTTGGTAAGGGACTTCGTTCTCAGGTTGGTACAATGTACGCAACCAAGGAGAAGGGTGTTCGTTATCTTGAGATGGCAGAGGGATATGTAACAGGTATCGCTCTTGATGCTGATGACGAGGTTATCGGTTATCAGTTCGTTTCTCTTGGTAAGATGACAGACTTCATCAAGAAGGGTGATGATGCTAACACAGCTTGGGAGAAGGCTTCAGGTTCTTATGGCCGAGTTACTCCAGAGCAGGGTGCTGTTAAGATCATCGATCCTCGTGCAGAGTAATCAGAAAGGAGAACGGAAATGGCATTATTTGAATCATATGAGAGAAGAATTGACCAGATCAACGCTGTACTTAACAGCTATGGTATCAGCTCTATCGAAGAAGCTGAGAAGATTACCAAGGATGCTGGTTTAGATGTATACAATCAGGTTAAGGGCATTCAGCCAATTTGTTTTGAAAATGCATGCTGGGCTTACACAGTAGGTGCAGCAATCGCTATTAAGAAGGGATGCCGCAAGGCTTCTGATGCTGCTGCAGCAATCGGTGAAGGTCTTCAGGCTTTTTGTATCCCAGGTTCTGTTGCTGATCATCGTAAGGTTGGTCTTGGACATGGTAACCTCGGTAAGATGTTACTTGAGGAGGAGACAGAGTGCTTCTGCTTCCTTGCAGGTCATGAGTCATTTGCAGCAGCTGAGGGTGCAATCGGTATCGCTGAGAAGGCAAACAAGGTTCGCCAGAAGCCTCTTCGCGTTATCTTAAATGGTCTTGGCAAGGATGCTGCTCAGATTATTTCTCGTATCAATGGTTTCACATATGTTGAGACTAAGTATGACTACAAGAAGGCTGAACTTAATGTAGTATATGAGAAGGCTTATTCTGATGGCGTTCGCGCAACTGTTAAGTGTTATGGCGCTGACGATGTTCAGGAAGGTGTAGCTATCATGCACAAGGAGAACGTAGGCGTATCTATTACAGGTAACTCTACTAACCCTACACGTTTCCAGCATCCAGTAGCTGGTACTTATAAGAAGGAATGCATCGAGCAGGGTAAGAAGTACTTCTCTGTTGCATCAGGCGGTGGTACAGGTCGTACACTTCATCCAGATAACATGGCTGCAGGTCCTGCTTCTTATGGTATGACGGATACTCTTGGCCGTATGCACTCTGATGCTCAGTTTGCTGGTTCTTCATCTGTTCCAGCTCACGTTGAGATGATGGGTCTTATCGGTATGGGTAACAACCCAATGGTAGGAGCTACTGTTGCTGTAGCTGTTTCGGTTGAGGAAGCTGCACGCGACGGCAAGTTCTAAAGAAATCCCATATTTTCGGGCTTTTTGACTTAATTGCGCTCTCAGGTATTTCGGTGCTTGAGGGCGCTTTTTTATTTCTCTATTTTATGGTATGATGTTTGGGTGGCTTTTGCCCACTATCTTGTGCTAAGGAGAATTTATATGAGATATGATGTGATTATTATTGGCGCTGGACCGGGTGGTATCTTTTCGGCATATGAACTGATGCAGAAACGTCCTGATCTCAAGGTTGCCGTATTTGAGGAGGGCGCTCCTCTTGAGAATAGACATTGCCCAATTGATGGAGACAAGGTGAAGTCTTGCATCCATTGTAAGTCTTGCTCGATTATGAGTGGCTTTGGCGGAGCTGGTGCATTTTCTGATGGTAAGTATAATATCACCAATGATTTCGGTGGTACCCTCTATGAGCATATTGGCAAGAACAAGGCAATTGATCTTATGAAATATGTTGATGAGATTAATATGTCGCATGGCGGAGAGGGAACGAAGCTTTATTCAACCGCTGGATCTTCTTTGAAGAAGGTTTGTATGCAGAATAAGCTTACTCTTCTTGAGGCATCCGTAAGACATCTTGGAACAGATAAGAATTATGTTGTGCTTGAGCATCTCTACGATGAGATGAAGGAGCAGGTTGATTTCCATTTCTATACACCGATTCGCAAGGTGGAGAAGCTCTCAGATGGCTACAAGGTAATCTACGATGGCGGAGAGGACACCTGTGAGAAATGTATCATTTCTGTCGGACGCTCAGGCTCAAAGTGGATGGAAACTGTCTGTGAGGATCTGAATCTGTCGAAGAAATCCAATCGTGTGGATATCGGTGTCAGAGTGGAACTTCCAGCTGAGATTTTCTCTCATCTTACCGATGAGCTCTATGAGAGTAAGATTGTCTATCAGACAGCCAAGTTTGAGGATAGAGTTCGTACCTTCTGCATGAATCCGAATGGTGCTGTGGTAAATGAAAACACCAACGGTATTGTTACCGTAAATGGTCATTCTTATGAAGACCCAGCGAAGCATACGAACAACACTAATTTCGCACTTTTGGTTTCCAAGCATTTCTCGGAGCCATTTAAGGATTCCAATGGATACGGTGAATCAATCGCGAGACTTTCGAATATGTTGGGCGGTGGCGTAATCGTGCAGAGATTCGGCGATCTTGAGAGAGGTCGTAGATCTAATGCCAAGAGAATTGAAGAGGGCACTGTTCGCCCAACTCTGAATGCGACACCGGGCGATTTGTCACTGGTTCTTCCTAAGAGAATTCTCGATGGTATTATCGAGATGATTTATGCCCTGGATAAGATTGCACCAGGTACTGCAAACGATGACACGCTTCTCTATGGCGTAGAAGTGAAGTTCTACAATATGGAAGTTGAGATTGATGATAATCTGGAGACCTGTCATAAGGGACTTTATGTAATTGGTGATGGCTCTGGTGTAACACATTCTCTGTCACATGCATCTGCATCTGGTGTCTATGTTGCAGATCAGATTGCTGCATTATAGGAGGCTTATGATTCAGGTATATTTCTGCCGAATTGATCATGCATTAGAGAATAAGGACCTTGCTACCTGCTTACAATCGCTTAGCGATTATAGGAGAGGCAAGGTCCTTTCTTGCCATGTGGAGAAGGTGAGAATGCAGTCGCTATGCACAGGATTGCTTCTGGAGGAGGTCTTTAGGCGACATGGGATTTTGGAACCTTATGATTATGAAGTTAATCCCTATGGGAAGACGTCACTTCGTGGAGTAGAGAATTTTCATTATTCTATTTCTCATAGTGGCAATTTCGTCTTCCTTGCCCTTTCCAATCGAGAAATCGGTATTGATATAGAAGAATATCAGGTTAGACATCTGTCTTTTGAACGAGCCTATTCCATGGCGGAGCGGTTTTTCTCACCTGTAGAATGCTCTGAAATCCATACGATTGATGATTTCTACAGGCTCTGGACCTTGAAGGAAGCTTATGCGAAGTATTTAGGCTGTTCTCTTACTGATGTCATTTCCATTCCGGTAAATGAATGGAAGGCGAGGGGGAGAGAGACAATGGTGGAGGATGGACTTACCATCTCCCTTGTCTCTGAAGAACTTCCTTCAGATTTTGGAAATCAATTTTTGGCAAGTGAGGTCTATTTTGGTTGACTTATATATTGGAAATGATAGAATATTTCTAGTGTGAGTTTAGATAGAAAGGTTTTCACAATTCATGAGAACACAGGTATTGTCTATATTGGTTGAGAACACTCCAGGTGTCCTTAGTCATGTCTCCGGACTTTTTAGTCGTCGTGGATATAATATTGATAGTTTTTCTGCTGGCGTTACAGCAGATCCTAGATTTACCAGGATGACCATTGTTACAACAGGAGATGAGCAGATTCTCGAACAGATTGAGAAGCAGCTTGCTAAGCTTGAGGATGTTGTTGACATCAAGATCTTACAGCCTACGGAATCTGTGAAGAGAGAACTGATGCTGGTGAAGATTAGCGCTCAGGATTCTGATCGACAGGCAGTACTTACAATTACCGAGATTTTTCACGGCAAGGTTGTGGATGTTACTCATGATTCTATGGTACTTGAAGTTACCGGACATCAGGAGAAGCTTATGTCTTTCCTTGATATGTTAGAGGATTATGAAATACTTGAACTTGCCCGCACCGGTTTGACTGGCCTCAGCAGAGGCACAAAAGACGTAGTCATTATTGAATAATGATATTAGGAGGAAAAAGATTATGTCACAAGAAGCAAGAATTTTTTATCAGGAAGATTGTAATTTATCTCTTCTCGAGGGTAAGACCATTGCAATCATCGGCTATGGTAGCCAGGGACATGCACATGCACTGAACCTGAAGGAGTCTGGATGCAATGTTATCATTGGTCTTTATGAGGGCTCTAAGTCATGGGCTAAGGCAGAGAAGCAGGGACTTACTGTTTATACAGCTGCTGAGGCAGCTAAGAAGGCTGACATCATCATGATTCTTATTAATGATGAGAAGCAGGCTGCAATGTACAAGAAGGACATCGAGCCAAACCTTGAGGCTGGCAACATGCTTATGTTTGCTCATGGTTTCAATATTCATTTTGGATGCATCAAGCCACCAGCTGATGTTGATGTAACTATGATCGCACCTAAGGCTCCTGGTCATACTGTTCGTTCTGAGTATCAGGCTGGCAAGGGTACACCTTGCTTAGTTGCTGTAGAGCAGGATGCAACAGGTAAGGCTCTTGAGATGGCACTTGCATATGGTGCTGGTATTGGTGGAGCTCGTGCTGGTATTCTTGAGACTACATTCCGTACAGAGACAGAGACTGACCTCTTCGGTGAGCAGGCTGTTCTTTGTGGTGGTGTATGTGCTCTTATGACTGCAGGATTTGAGACACTTGTTGAAGCTGGATATGATCCTAGAAATGCATACTTTGAGTGCGTTCATGAGATGAAGCTTATCGTTGATCTGATCTATCAGTCAGGCTTCTCAGGCATGAGATATTCAATCTCTAATACTGCTGAGTATGGCGATTATATTACAGGACCTAAGATTGTTACAGATGAGACCAAGAAGGCTATGAAGCAGGTTCTTTCTGATATCCAGGATGGAACATTTGCTAAGGACTTCTTACTTGACATGTCTGATGCTGGATCTCAGGTTCACTTCAATGCAATGCGTAAGCTTCATGCTGAGCATCAGCTTGAGGAAGTGGGTAAGCAGATTAGATCTCTCTACTCATGGAACAATGAGGATGACAAGTTCATCAACAACTAGGAGAGTATCTAAGAGTATAAGATATTTGAGAGCTGTAGGATATCTAACTCCTACAGCTTTCTTTGTTAGAGAAAAAGGAGGATTTGTGTCATGGGAATGACGATGACGCAGAAGATTTTGGCTGCACACGCAGGTCTTGATTCTGTAGAGGCAGGCCAGCTGCTAGAAGCGAATCTTGATCTTGTTCTTGCAAATGATATTACAGCACCAGTTGCAATTCATGAGATTGAGAAGATGAAGGTGGATGGTGTCTTTGACAAGGATAAGATTGCTCTTGTTATGGATCATTTCACACCAAATAAGGATATTAAGTCTGCAGAACATTGTAAGTGTGTTCGACAGTTTGCAGGTGCTCACTCAATTACGAATTTCTTTGATGTAGGACAGATGGGAATTGAGCATGCCCTTCTTCCAGAGCAGGGCTTATGTGTGGCAGGGGATTGTATCATTGGTGCAGATTCTCATACCTGTACCTATGGAGCTGTTGGTGCATTCTCTACAGGTGTTGGATCTACCGATATGGCTGCTGGTATGGCGACTGGTAAGGCATGGTTCAAGGTGCCTTCTGCGATTAAGGTAGTTCTTACAGGAGAACTTTCTGATTTTGTATCTGGTAAGGATGTAATTCTTCATCTGATTGGTCGTATCGGCGTGGATGGAGCTCTCTATAAGTCATTAGAATTTACAGGCGATGGTGTGAAGTCTCTTTCCATGGATGATAGACTTTGTATCTGTAATATGGCTATTGAGGCAGGCGCTAAGAATGGTATCTTCCCTGTTGATGATGTGACGGAGGCATATCTTAAGGAGCATAGCACTAGAGCTTATAAGATCTTTGAAGCAGATGCCGATGCGATCTATGATGAAGTGATAGAGATTAATTTATCAGAACTGAAGTCAACAGTTGCATTTCCTCATTTGCCAGAGAATACACATACCATTGATGAAGTGGGAGAGGTTAAGATTGATCAGGTTGTAATTGGTTCTTGTACCAATGGTCGATTCGAGGATCTTGAGACTGCTGCTCGTATTCTTAAGGGCAAGAAGGTGGCTGCTGGAGTTCGCTGCATTATTATTCCAGGAACTCAGAAGATCTATATGGATGCTATGGAAGCAGGCTTCCTTCGTACCTTTATTGAGGCTGGCGCTATCGTCTCTACTCCAACCTGTGGTCCATGCTTAGGTGGACATATGGGTGTTATGGCATCTGGAGAGAGATGTGTATCTACGACCAATCGTAACTTCGTAGGTCGAATGGGTCATGTGGAATCAGAAGTCTATCTTGCCAGTCCAGCTGTTGCAGCTGCATCTGCAATAACAGGCAAGATTTCTGGACCAGAGGAGGTAATGTAATGGAGAACGCTAAGGGAAAAGTATTTAAATTTGGCGACAATGTAGATACAGACGTTATTATTCCTGCTCGCTATCTGAATTCCTCAGATCCTGCAGAGCTTGCACTTCATTGTATGGAAGATATTGATGCAGAATTTGTGCATAAGATGTCTAAGGGCGATATCATTGTTGCAACGAAGAATTTTGGCTGCGGCTCTTCTAGAGAGCATGCGCCTCTTTCGATTAAGGCAAGTGGTGTGTCTTGCGTTATAGCAGAGACCTTTGCCCGTATCTTCTATCGAAATGCAATTAATATTGGACTGCCGATTATCGAGTGCAAGGAAGCTGCACTTGAGATTTCGGATGGCGATGAGATTATCGTAGATTTTGATTCTGGTCTTATTACAGACCTGACTACAGGTAAGTCTTATCAGGGACAGGCTTTCCCACCTTTTATGCAAGGGTTAATTGATGCTGGTGGACTGGTGAATTATATCAATGCTGGCGAGTTCTAATAATTTTCAAATATCAGCTGGAATGCTGAAGATTATTGCTGTCATCTCTATGACTCTGGATCATATTGGAGCCACGATAGTATATCGTTATTTGTATGTCTATCAATTGGCAGATGATTCGAGAGAATTCTTCGAAGGACTTTATACAGTCCTTCGATCCATAGGGAGGATGGCATTTCCTATTTTTGCGTTTCTTCTTGTAGAGGGCTTCCTTCACACAAGAAGGAAATGGGATTATCTCATGCGACTATTTTTGTTCGCAGTAATATCGGAGTTTCCATTTGATTTATCGCTTTACAGGTCATATCTTTATCTGGATGAATCTAATGTTTTCTTTACTTTGGCACTTGGTCTTGCTATGCTAATCTTAATAGACGAAGTGGAGATGAGACGAAGAGGTAAGGCTGAATCTAGGGCAAGCGAGGCGATGTATTTTTTGCTTGAAATTGCAATTTTCCTGGCTTCCTTATGGCTTTCGAATTTGATACATTCGGATTATGGTGCTGCTGGAATCCTCTGCATTTATATCCTGTATTTATTTCGACAGAATCGAATGCTCTCGATGTTTCTTGCAGTATCCTGCCTTACTGTTACATTTGGAAGCATAGAAATTTTTTCTGCTGTTTCTCTAATTCCGCTTTACTTCTATGATGGAAGCAGAGGACGACAGAATAAGTATTTCTTTTATTTATATTATCCGCTTCATTTGTTACTGCTTGAATTTTTATGTTATTTATTACGTCAGTTTTTACTGTAGGGGTTACTATTTATGACGATTTTATTAGGGGCTGTTGCTATTATTATTCTTTTGCTTTTCCTGCTTGGACTAGGGCTTTATATCTATATTTCGAAGCCTAAGCTTACCAGTTTGGAAGAAGCAGAGAGGATTGAGCGTGATAAGGGCTTTTGGGAGGACTTTGATGAATATCCCAAGGATGTACTTAATATTACATGTCGTGATGGTTACCTTATTCATGGAACCTTTTTGCCACAGGAAGGCAAGAAATTTGCAATTATTACGCACGGATATACTTATAATCGATGCGGTTCTGTAAAATACGCAAATATTTTCTATAAATTGGGCTATAACGTCTATATCTATGACCTTCGTCATCATGGAGAGAATAAGAGATGCTTTTGCTCCATGGGGTATTATGAGAGCCAGGATATAACAGATATTATTGCCTATTTTCGAAGAAACTATGGAGAGGATATCATTATTGGACTTCACGGAGAAAGCCTCGGTGCAGCATCATCGATTATGGCTACAGGAAGAGATTCTTCTATTGACTTTCTCGTTGAGGACTGCGGCTTTGCAGATCTTGATTCTCTTACGAAGTATCTGTGTAAGCGCCTCTTTCATTTGCCTGGAATTTTAACGCATGTCGGCTCCTGGATTAGTTATATTCATCGAGGAATTCGATACGATAGGATATGTCCACTTCATGTTTTACTTAAGAATGATCGGACACCAATTCTATTTATTCATGGTAAGGATGATACCTTTATTCCAATGGAACATGGAATGAGATTATATGAGTCTTACAGAGGTCCAAAGGAACTTGCACTATTTGACGGTGCAGATCATGCAGAGAGTTTTAGTTCTGATCGAGACAGATATCGTGATGTTGTTCGTGAATTCCTTAACAAACAAGTAGACGAAGGAAGGGAAAGGTAAATCTATGTATTATGGAATACAGGTGACGGCACTTGTTCTACTATGTATTGTAATCATTAACTTTTTCCGAATTAGGACGATGCCTCTTCGTTCTATGGGATATTATGCCTTCGTTTTGATTTCGTCTTTTCTATTTGCATTAGTTGATATTCTTGAAGTGTATGTATGCCTTCATTCGAAGAGTGTAAGTGTTGCCTTTTTTACACAGGCAAATCGTTTGACGATGATTCTTCTTTTGATTACAGGATATCAGATTTTTCTTTACATGAATTCTAAGAGGCAGCTTTCATCCTATCGGTTTTATGATAGATTTTATGTAAATGGACTTCCGCTTTTTATAGGCATCATATGCCTTGTTTTCCTCCCACTTACGACTTTTGATACTGATGTGGGTACTTTTGCTTCGGGACCTATGGTTTTTGCTACTTATGCGGTTCTATTTATTTATTTTCTATTTGATATTTTGCTTCTTATTACTCATAAGGATGATTATTCCAAGGAAGAACGATTTACCTTTGCACTTGGTATAGGGATAAGTCTTCTTACCGCTTTTATGAAGATTAGGTATCCGATGATTCCACTTGCGGCACTTGCGATATGTATTCTTGTAATAAGTATCTATATCGTTCTTGAGAATCCCAAGGAATTTAATGATTCACAGATTCCTTCGGCCATGAATCGAAATGCCTTCTGCAAGATCGTACAGGAAGCGTTTGATCGTGGAAAGCCTTTTTATATTCTTACGACAACAGTGTCTGAGAATTCTATGGTTCGAAGTGCAGAGGGCTATGGCGAATTCTGCAAGATTCTATCCGTTGCATCGGATCGATATAAGATGTTTGGAAGACCATATACCTATCGAACCAGATCGAATTGCATTAGTACTATTCTCTATTCAGAGAAGGAACTTCATAAGTTAGAGGAGCATCAGGAAGAGGGACTTCGTTATAATTATGACGACAGGCTCTTTCTTAAGCCGAAGTATTTTGTTTCTGTAATAGAATGCCCAGCGCTTTGTACATCCTTAGATGAAGTGCTTGATATGATTGAATATGCCTCGTCCCTTGAGGAGGAGATTGTCGAGGATGAGGAGATCATCTACATGGATGAATCAGCTCATGAGAAGATGCTCTATAATCTGAAGGTGGAAGAACTGGTGCATAAGGCTATTCTGGAGGATGGATTTGAGGTTCATTTCCAGCCAATCTATAACACAAGCAAGTCTAGAATTACTTCGGCGGAAGCCTTGGTTCGCCTGAAGGATGTTACAACACTTGGCTTTGTCTCGCCTGAGGTCTTTATCTCAATTGCTGAGAAGAAGGGGATGATTCGAGATCTTGGGGATATTGTATTTGACAAGGTTTGTAAATTTGCTTCGGACAGTAGATTATGGCTGAACCATGGTATTGATTACATTGAGGTGAATTTATCCCGAATTCAAGGTATTGATCCGACGCTGCCCCTTCATCTGAAGAACTGCATGGATAAGTATGAGATTCCATCTTCTTTTATTAAGCTTGAGATTACAGAGTCAGCCTTTGTGCAGTGTGCAGATCTTCTGGAGACGAATATTCTTGCCTTGAATGCCATGGGACTAGGTTTTGCAATGGATGATTTTGGCACTGGGTATTCGAATTTCTCACAGCTTATGGGCGAGAAATATGACCTGATTAAGCTTGATAAGTCTTTGCTTTGGCCTTGCTTTGCATCCTCGAACTTTGAACAGGCCAGGGTTGTGCTCGATCATTGCATTGAGATGATTCATGAGCTTGGTCTATCTATTGTTGCAGAAGGAGTAGAGACGAAAGAACAGGTAGACTATTTGGTGAAGCACAAGGTGAAATATCTGCAAGGCTATTATTACTCCAGACCACTGAATTCTAATGATTTTTTGAGGATTTTGGGCTAGGATGCTTTGTTTGATTTTTTTGTTTCGTTTGCTATAATGAAGATATCATTTTGTTGGAGGGATAATTATGGCTGAAGATAGAAGAAATATATTAATTAAAGAGGGCGTTAGCGTCTCAGAAGAAGTTGTTGCAACGATTGCAGGACTTGCAGCTACAGAGGTAGAGGGCGTATCTTCACTTGCAGGTAATCTGACCAATGAGCTCGTTAGTAAAGCGGGTGCAACAAGACTTGCGAAGGGCGTTACGATTGAAACAGATGCGAGTGGATCGATTTCTGTGAAGGTTGCAGTAAATATTGCATTTGGTTATGCAATCCCAGCAGTTTCCGCTTCTGTACAGGACAAGGTCAAGGGAGCTATTGAGAATATGACTGGTCTTACGGTAAGTGATGTTGATGTTAGAATTGTCACTGTAGCGATGGATGAGGCAAACTAAATCTTCTGTTTTAGTCTTTATTTTGTTATAATTAAGGGTGTCTGTGTGTAGACATCCTTTTTTTAATCATAGAGAGGTTTTTAGATGACAAGAAGAGAAATTAGAGAAGAAATATTTAAGACCATTTTTCAGGTAGAATTCCATAATGAGGATGAGATGTCAGATCAGATGGATACCTTCCTGACAGAGGGCAAGGAGCTTAAGGAAGAGGATTTATCCTATATTCAGTCTAAGGCAAATGATATTATTGCGAAGCTTCCTGAGATAGATAAGATGATTGATGAGTCTTCAGAAGGATGGAAGACGAGCCGTATGGCCAAGGTTGATTTGTCTATCCTTCGTGTGGCAACCTACGAGATCAAATTCGAGAACCTTGCCGAAGGAATTGCAATTAACGAGGCTGTTGAGATTGCTAAGAAATATGGATCGGATTCGTCCCCAGCCTTTATCAATGGAATTTTAGCCAAGGTGGTATAAGGTGGCATCTGTCTATACGGTTTCCCAGGTGAATTCTTATATTAGCGGTATGTTTCGAGAGGATTTTCTCCTTCGCAATCTCTGCATTAAGGGAGAGGTTAGTAATCTTAAGTATCATTCTTCCGGACATGTTTATTTTACGCTCAAGGATGAGAAGGGGGCTATTAGTGCGATTATGTTTCGAAACTGTCGCCCTCTTGGACTTAAGTTCAACATGCAGGATGGAGATTTGGTTCGGGTTACCGGTTCTATTAATAATTATGAGAAGACGGGGCATTACCAGATTTATGCTAATTCAATTGAGCTTGATGGCTTAGGCGATTTATATGTTCGTTATGAGGCTCTGAAGAAGGAATTATCTGAGAGAGGTATGTTTTCGGATGAGTATAAGAGGCCGATTCCGAAATATGCCAGTAGAATTGGCATTGTTACTGCACCGACAGGAGCTGCCGTTCAGGACATAATTCATGTCTCAAAGAGACGTAATCCTGGCGTGACACTTATCTTATATCCAGCTCAAGTACAGGGAGAAGGTGCGGTAGAGAGCATTGTCTCTGGTATTAGAGCACTCGATGACCTTGGAGTAGATGTCATAATTGTAGGTCGTGGTGGCGGATCAATTGAGGATTTGTGGGCTTTTAATGAGATTGAGGTTGCAGAAGCAATCTTTTCCTGCGCCACACCTGTGATTTCTGCAGTTGGTCACGAGACAGATACTACGATAGCTGATTATGTGGCTGATCTTCGAGCTCCAACGCCAAGCGCAGCTGCTGAACTTGCAGTATATATGGCGGATGATCTCATGAGGGAATTAGAAGTTTGCCAGAATCGAATGCTTCGTATCATACAGTCGAAGATGCAATATACCAAGGAACGACTTAATGGTTATTGTACTTCTTTTAATTTCCTATCTCCGAGAACGCGTGTGAATGTAATGCGGCAGGAGGCAGTTGATTACTATGATGCGATTACTTCTTGTATGCAGAAGATTCTTACCAGAGACCGGAACCGCCTTTTAATATATGCTAGAACTCTTGATGGCATATCACCGATGAAACGAATGGCAGCTGGATATGCATATCTTCAGGATATGGATGGCAGACAGATTAGAAGTATCACGTCACTTAAAGCATCCGACCATATTAGAGTTTCACTTAGTGATGGGTGCTTAGAAGCAGAAGTACTTTCTCTTGAGGAGGAGAATTATGGATATATCGAAGATGGAAGAACTTACGATTGAGGATTGCTTCACTAAGATGGATGAGCTGATTCATTCCATGGAAGAAAGTGAAGTTAGCCTTGAGGATTCCTTTCGTTATTATCAAGAAGGGATGGAAATTCTTAAGGTCTGCAATTCTAAGATCGATACCATTGAGAAGGAAGTTATGATACTGTCACAGGATACAGAGGAAGAATAGGGAGGCAATATGGATATCAAGAAGGAATTAACCTACAAAGCATCAGAAGTGGAACAGATTATTTATAAGTATTTGCCAGATGAGAATCATGGTTATCAGAAGAATGTCTTTAAGGCTATGAATTATAGTGTTATGGCTGGAGGCAAGAGACTTCGCCCGATTCTTATGATTGAGACCTTCAAGCTCTTTGGCGGATCTACCCCTGCGATTGAACCATTCGCTGCAGCTATGGAGATGATTCATACTTATTCACTTGTTCATGATGATCTCCCTGCTATGGATAATGATATGCTCCGCAGAGGTAAGCCGACGACTCATGCAAAGTTCGGCGAGGCACTTGGAATTCTTGCTGGGGATGGTCTTCTGAATTTTGCCTTTGAGACAGCCCTTGGCGCATTTGATCTTGATCCTGACAACAAGGACATCCCACGTGCCCTTCAGGTGCTTGCTAAGAAGGCCGGAATCTATGGAATGATTGGTGGCCAGGTTGCCGATGTAGAGGAGTTAGAGCAGTACGGTATCAGCAAGAATCGTATTGACTTCATTTACAAGCTAAAAACTGGTGCACTGATTGAGGCGTCTATGATGATTGGCGCAATTCTTGCTGGTGCAACAGATGAACAGGTGGATTTAATTGAAGAGGTTGCAGCCAAGATTGGTCTTGCTTTCCAGATTCAGGATGACATCTTAGATGTCGTTGGCGATACAGAAGTAATGGGTAAGAACACAGGCTCTGATGAAGAGAATGGCAAGGTGACTTACATCGTATTCTTGGGCCTTGATAAGTCAAAGGATGCAGTAGAACAGCTTTCCAAGGAAGCAGTTGATTTACTTAAGTCACTTTCCTACGAGAATCCATTTCTAACAGAACTGCTGTTATATCTCGTACATCGTGAGAAATAAATTTTTATTAGATTTTTAGGAGTCTATATGGTCCTTGATAAGATTCATAAGGAAAATGACATAAAGTCTCTATCCGAAGAAGAGTTAGAGGAATTACGAGAAGAGATTCGTACTTTCTTGATTGAGAGTATATCCAAGACCGGAGGTCATCTGGCATCGAACCTTGGTGCAATTGAGCTTACGATGGCTCTTCATTTGGTCTGCGATTTGCCAAAGGATAAGATTATCTTCGATGTTGGCCATCAGTCTTATACCCATAAGATTCTGACTGGTCGTAAGGATGGCTTTGAACACTTAAGAGAATTTGGAGGCATGAGTGGCTTCCCGAAGCGATCCGAGAGCGAGTCAGATGCCTTTGATACAGGTCATTCGTCTACATCTATTTCTGCTGGGCTAGGCTACTGCTATGCGAGAGATTTACAAGGAGATGATTACAAGGTCTTCTCTGTAATCGGTGACGGCGCCATGACTGGTGGTATGTCATATGAAGCGCTGAACAATGCCAGTATGCTTAAGTCTAATTTCGTGATTGTGTTAAATGATAACGAAATGTCGATTTCTGAGAATGTCGGTGGAATGCCATCTCACTTAAGCAAGCTTCGTACAAGCGATAATTACACAGGTCTTAAAGAGGGGATTTTCCAATCCCTTGAGAAGATTCCAATTCATGGCGATAAGATGGTGAAGCGAATCCGAAAGACCAAGAATAGTATCAAGCAGCTTGTGATTCCAGGCATGATTTTCGAAGAGATGGGAATCATGTATTTAGGGCCAGTAGATGGTCATAATATTCACGAGATGGTCACTGTTTTTGAACAGGCCAGTCATATTAAGGGACCTGTGATTGTTCATGTTTGTACCCATAAGGGATACGGCTATGAGCCTGCTGAGAGACATCCTTCTCGTTTTCATGGAACATCTCCTTATGAACTTGAGAAGGGGCTTCCTCTTAAGCATAGTAAGGCCACCTATACGGATGTATTTTCTACCGTTATGCGAAAAATGGGTGATCGAGATGATAAGCTTGTAGCAATTACAGCCGCCATGGAGGATGGAACTGGTCTTCGCCGTTTTCACAATATGTTCCCAGATCGATTCTTTGATGTGGGAATTGCAGAAGAACATGCTGTAACATTTGCTTCATCACTTGCACTTGCAGGGATGAAGCCGGTCTTTGCGGTTTATTCTTCCTTTTTACAGAGAGGCTATGATCAGATTTTGCATGACGTTTGTATGCAGAATCTTCCTGTAGTATTTGCGATAGATCGGGCAGGACTTGTCGGAGCAGATGGTGAGACGCATCATGGCGTGTTTGATTTATCCTATCTTAGTATGATGCCGAATATGACAATTATGGCTCCTAAGAATAAATGGGAACTTAGCGATATGCTGAAATTTGCCATTGATTTTGATGGCCCAATTGCACTTCGATATCCTAGAGGAGAAGCTTATGATGGCCTAAAAGAATTTCGCTCAGAGATTGAACTGGGTAAATTCGAGGAAATCTATGAGAAGGGCGATATTTTGCTTCTTGCGGTAGGAAGCATGGTGTCAGTTGCGGAAAGTGTTCGTACAATTCTGTCTCAGGATGAGATATCTGTTGCTATCTGCAATGCAAGATTTGTAAAGCCACTGGATACAGACTACCTTGATTTAGTATGCAATCGATATTCTTATGTTGTGACTATGGAGGAGAATGTCTATTGTGGTGGATTTGGTCAGCAGGTGCTCTCTTATCTGAATCAGAAGAATTATAAGGGACATGTGATTTCTGTTGCAATTCCAGATGAGTTTGTTTCTCATGGTAGTGTTCCTCTTCTTATGCAAAGTATTGATTTAGACCCTGCATCTATTGCTGAGAAGATTCTCAAGAAGATGCACGAAGAAGGCGATTTATAATGGCAAAAGAAAGACTTGATGTGCTACTTGTGAATCGTGGACTTGCTCCATCGAGAGAGAAAGCCAAGACCATGATTCTAGAGGGCAATGTATTTGTAAATAATAATAGAGAAGACAAGGCCGGATCTATGTTCCGAGATGACGTTGACATAGAGATACATGGCAAGACACTTCAGTATGTAAGCAGGGGCGGCCTCAAGCTCGAGAAGGCAATGAAAGCATTTCATATTTCTCTCGATGGGACAACCTGTATGGATATTGGAGCATCGACAGGAGGCTTTACGGATTGTATGCTTCAATCTGGCGCAGCCAAGGTCTTTTCTGTAGATGTAGGATATGGACAATTTGCTTGGAAATTAAGACAGGATCCAAGAGTTGTCTGCATGGAGAAGACGAATATTCGTTATGTAACGCCAGAAGATATTGGTGAGCAGTTGGATTTTGCTTCTGTGGATGTATCATTTATCTCATTGACCAAGGTACTTCCTGCTGCGATAGAACTGCTTAAGGATGATGGTGAGATGGTATGCCTGATCAAGCCACAATTTGAGGCTGGCAAGGATAAGGTGGGTAAGAAGGGTGTTGTTCGTGATCGAAGTACCCATGAAGAAGTAATCCAGAACGTAATTTCATTTGCTTCATCAATCGGATTTTCTATTCTACACTTAGATTATTCGCCAATCAAAGGACCTGAAGGCAATATAGAATATTTGGTTCACATTAAGAAAAATGCAGGACTTACGAATGAGGAGATAGATATTCATGCGGTTGTTGACGCAGCACATGGATCTCTCGATTAGAAATTGAAGAATTTTTGTATATTTACCAAGAACTATGAACCGAATAAGAATCTTATTAGAGAGCTTAAGGATACCATTCTCTCAAAAGGCGGATGCTGCGTAGTGGTAGATCATACCAATGAACCAGACCTTGCAAGAATGGACCTGCCAATGGATACACAGGCTATTCTTACCGTTGGAGGAGATGGTACGCTAATTGACGCTGCCCAGAAGACACTTGGAATGGGTATTCCTCTTCTTGGAATTAACCGTGGTCATCTTGGGTATCTTTGTGATTTGGATGACGATTCTGCCATCTCTGCAATTGAACTTCTTATGCAGGATGATTTTGGCATAGAAGAGAGGATGATGATTTCCGGAACCCTTAGGAATGCTGCTGGAGAGGTCATTTCTGAGAGCTATGCCCTAAATGATATCGTAATATCATCTAAGGGAGGCTTAAATATCATTGATCTAACGGTCTATGTGAACGGGAAATATCTCTATTCATACCCTTGCGATGGTATGATTTTCTCTACGCCAACAGGTTCTACGGCTTATAATTTGTCTGCAAATGGACCTATTGTTAATCCAAAGACCAAGGTCATTCTTCTTACTCCGATTAATCCACATACCTTGAACTCAAGACCGATTGTATTAGATCAGGACGATATGCTTACCGTTGAAATTAAGCGTAGGCATCTGGATATGGATGAGAGGGCAGAGATCGCCTATGATGGTGGACACAAGATCGACCTTGCTGCATCAGATTCTATCATGGTAAAACGCACGACAGAGACGATGAAGATGATTCGATTAAATGAAGTTAATTTCTTAGAACGTATTCGAACGAAGCTTCAGGCTAATTGATTTTGGAATAGTATGATTTGGTGATGATATGAAGACAGAGAGACAATCTAAGATATTAGAACTAATTGTTAAGAAGGAAATTGGGACTCAGGAGGAGCTTACGGCAGAACTCCTAAAGGCAGGCTTTAATGCAACCCAGGCGACGGTTTCAAGAGATATTCGTGAGATGAAACTCACCAAGGTTGCTACTGTTGATGGCAAGTCTAAGTATGTTGCCTTCAAGGAGACATCAGAGGATTTATCCAAGAAATATCACAGAATTTTCAGAGATGGTTTTCTGTCTATGGATAATGCACAGAATATCCTGGTAATTAAGACAGTGTCTGGTATGGCTATGGCAGTTGCTGCGGCTCTTGATGATATGGAATTTGGCGAAATTGTTGGAACAATTGCGGGAGATGACACGATTCTATGTGCTGTTCGATCTGTGGATGATACGATTCGCCTTATGAATCGACTTCGTAAGATGATTGAGGAATAGGAGTAGTTAGAAGAGAGTAGAGGGGAATTTTATGCTACTTTATTTACACGTGAAGAATCTGGCTCTGATTGAAGAAGAAGAGATTGCTTTTAAGAAAGGGCTGAATATCCTGACTGGTGAGACTGGCGCAGGTAAGTCGATTCTTCTTGGAGCGCTTAATCTTGCTTTGGGTGGTAAGGTCCCAAAGGGCTTTGTTCGCGATACGGAATCGGATGGAATTGTGGAAGCTGCATTTTCTGTGGATCATCCATTGATTCGTAGAAAGCTCTCCCAGATGGATATTGATACCTATGATGATGAGGTGATTCTATCTCGTAGGATTTCTGAGACTCGCTCTGTGGCAAAGATCAATGGTGAAGTTGTTCCCGCACATAAGATGTCAGAAGTTGGAGAATTACTGCTTGATATCTATGGCCAGCATGAGCATCAATCTCTTACGGAGAAGAAGAGACATCTTGAGATGCTTGATGAATTTGGCAAGGAAAGTATTGCTGATTTGAAGAGAGAAGTATCGGATGCCTACAAGGAGTATCGGAGACTTCTTACAGATTTGAATCAAAATGCTATGGATGAGGGAGAGCGCCTTCGAGAAATCTCTTTCCTGGAGCATGAGATTAATGAGATAGCATCGGCAAATCTTATCCCTGAAGAGGATAATGATCTTGAGGCAGAATACAACCGTCTTAAGAATGGTCAGAAGATTATTTCTGCGCTATCGGATGCTTATCATAATACGGGTGAGATGAATGCGGCATCCGATTTGATTGGTAGAGCTGTGCAACAGGTTCGGTCTGTATCGGAATATGATACTGAGATTTCTGATATGGCATCCCTTATTACAGATGTGGATTCTATCCTAAATGATTTCAATCGGCAGATTTCAGATTATATGAATCGGGCAGATTTTGACGAAGGTCATTTTGCAGATATTGAGCGTAGATTAAACCTAATAAATGAACTTAAGATGAAATATGGAAGGACGATTGAAGACATTCTTCATACGCTTGATGAGAAGCAGGATAGACTTACATCTTTACAGGAATATGATGAATATCTTATGAATCTTAAGTCATCGATTTCTGAAGCTAAGGATCGTTTGCAGGTTCTATCGGATCAGCTCACTAAGAAGAGACAGGAACTGGCAGATGATTTGGTTGAGCGGGTTTCTCGTTCGCTGTCTGATCTTAATTTCCTTGATGTTCAGTTTGATATGGAATTTTCGACTTTGTCTGACTTTACAGAAAATGGTATTGATGATGCAGAGTTTGTGATTTCTACGAATCCAGGAGAACCACTTCGTCCGCTCAAGGATATAGCATCTGGTGGTGAGATGTCGCGTATTATGCTTGCAATGAAGACGGTTATTGCTGAGCAGGATTCTATCGACACATTAATCTTTGATGAGATTGATGCCGGTATTTCAGGTAGAACAGCGCAGGCGGTTTCTGAGAAGCTATCGGATCTTGCACTAGATCATCAGATTATTTGTATTACGCATTTGCCACAGATTGCTTCTATGGCAGATAATCATTTCCTCATTGAGAAGTCGGCATCATCTGGTTCTACGATTTCCACGATTAGCCCACTTACCAGTGAGGAGAGCATAAGGGAACTTGCCAGAATGCTTGGCGGAGTAGAGATTACGGATGCAGTGCTTAGTAATGCGCGCGAGATGAAGGAACTGGCCAATTCTCGTAAGAGATCTTTTGGCAGATAGGAGGACATAATTATGTGGCATATTAGACAGGTTAAGGCTAGAGGAATCTTCGGCTTCAAGGCGAATTATCTGAGAACAGTAATTGTTACAATTATTGCTTTAATTGGTGGAACGCTTGGAGGCGGATATTCCCTTATTCTGGAATATAACAATCTTGACGAATCACTTGGCTTTTCCAATCGAATGCTTTTATCTATGGTGGATACAATGCTTCCAATTGGAGGGGGAATTATTGTACTTCTTCTTGCATTCTTTATCTTGAATCCACTTGATGTGGGAACGAAACGTTTCTTCTATAGGAATTTATCTGAGAAATGTGAGATGAAGGAAATATGCTTTGGTTTTGACAGAAACTATAGGAATTCTGTTGTGATAATGCTTCTTAGAGACATCTATCTTACCCTTTGGACATTCCTCTTTATTATTCCTGGCATAATTAAGTATTATGAGTATCGTATGATTCCTTATATTCTGGGAGATCATCCGGAACTGTCCAAGGAAGAGGCCTTTGCGCTTAGTAAATACCTTATGGATGGAAATAAATGGCATGCATTCTGCCTGGATTTATCCTTTATTGGTTGGGATATTCTGTCCGCAATTACCTTTGGTATTCTAGGTGTCTTCTATGTGAACCCTTATAGAGAATCTACGAATGCGGCATTGTATGAGGCTCTTGTACTGATTAAGAGACCATATCATGTGGCAGAGGAAGAATAGGAACAGTCCTATGAAGTATAAAAAGAGAATTCTTCGGGTAATCATTCTTCTTGCGGCTGTTATTTTGCTTGCGGTATCGACTTATATCTATCGCATCTATCAGTCATGGCAGCTTTCGGTTTTAACCTCTGGACTTTATTTTGGCAATAATGTTATGTCGGGACAGGTCCTTACGGATCAGATTACGGGCGATGGATATCATTATATTCATAATATTGCTTACGGAGATACCTATCCGAATTCCTATATGGATATTTGCTACAATAAGTCATCTGATGAGACGACGCCGACCTACATCTTCATTCATGGAGGAGGATATATTGGGATATCTCATGTCCTCTATGATTGGACAGATTATGGAAATAGAATCGCATCATTTTATACTAAAATTGTAGATGCAGGATATAATATTGTCTCTATAGATTATGCTTATGCACCAGAATATACTTATCCTACGCCAATTCTTCAGATCGATGAAGCAATGCAGTATTTATCCGAGAATGCGGATGAATTATCACTGAATATGGATAAGCTTGTCATTGGTGGTGTGAGTGCGGGTGGCCAGCTTTCTGGCCAATATGTGGCTGCGTGTCTTGACTCAGATTATGCAGCGAAGATAGGTATGGGGGAAGACTGGGGGAGATATGAATTTGATGCATTAGTGCTTCAAAGCGCACTTATTAATCCTTGTTCCTTTGCGGATACCAATAGTCATTCCTATAATCTAATCTATAATAAGATGGGTGAATTTTATTTTGGGTCTAAATGGAATGGCAAACGACAGGAAGCGAATCTGTTTCATCATCTTTCAGAGGATCTTCCACCAACCTTTATTAGTGATGGAACGGAATATACCTTTAATAAGCAGGCAAGCAAGCTCTATAAGAAGCTATGTCGCTTAGGCTGTGATGCGGAGCTTCATATTTATGAAGGTATGCCTCATGCATTTGATTATCGGGATTATGAAGAGTCCTATGAGAATATTGATGCAATCATTGATTTTATCAATCGACACACCTTATGATTTCATTTCATCTATTGATGTTACATGGTCGATATAGGTGAGGTATTTCTCTGGTAGCGTGATATCTGTATATACTTCTGCATATTCTTTGGCAGAGTATTCAACTACATAATTTTCAATAAAATCCTTGGCATAGCCATGATCGCGGGCGTAATCTACAGCTTTATTGTAGGCTACGGCCGCTTTTGCTTCGCTTCGAAATCTTCCAATAATATAATCCCCATTTAGATGAATCTTGCAGAGGTAGCGCGTGGTCTCCTGATAGGTAATACGTGTGATCCCGTGATATTTGTTGATGACGATGATGTTGGAGTAACGTAAATCAGTCGAATCGCCATTAGCAAATTCGAAGTCCTTTCCGGCAACCGAGAAGGCTTTGATGCCATAGCGCTCTAGGATGCTATACTGCATTCCATAATCATTGACATAGAGATGTCCCTGCCTTCTTAGAATCTTGTGAGTGGAATAGTAGAAGAGGTCATCGTTATCGAATTTAAGCTCTATCTTATCTGAGAGGAAATAAGAGAAGTATCCATTTCTTAGATAGATCGGTGTCTTTATATAAATATGGTTATCGCGATGATTTAAGATGGTGATAATCTTGTCATTCTTTAGTAGTTTGATATGGCTTTTATAATTAAGAAGGGTGATGCTTTCGTTCTCGTAGAGGGCCTTCCCTTCGAGATAGGCCTTATTTGCTTCTTCTTCTGTATCGAAGCTACCGAGACTAATATGCTTCTTGGCGTAGGTTAGATTGACTCTATAATAGATGCTTCCATCCTTCTTCTTTGCCTGATATGCGCCAGGTAACATGAGACGACCTCCATGTGACTATACACTAATGCGAAACTATATTCATTTTATCACAAGCATTGACACTAGGAAAGGACATAACTTATAATGGGAAAGGTGTTTTTCAAGGAAAGACATTTGTATTTTTAGGAAAAAGATTACGAAATGAGGTATCAAATGGAACTGTATTATGTAAGTACCAGAGATAAGAATATTAGAGTTAAGGCTTCTGAGGCAATTCTTAAGGGCTTATCTGATGATGGAGGATTATTTGTTCCAACAAATATTCCGGTTTTGGATAAATCCCTGGAAGATTTGGGACATATGAGCTATCAAGAAGTTGCATATGAAGTGATGAAGCTATTCTTTACGGACTTTACAGAGGAGGAGCTAAAGCATTGTATTAATGCAGCCTACGACTCTAAGTTTGATCATGAGGATATCGCGCCTCTTGTCTATGCAGATGGCGCTTACTATATTGAATTGTTCCACGGCGCAACAATTGCCTTCAAGGATATGGCGTTATCCATTTTGCCACACCTTATGATTACCTCTGCTCGTAAGAATCATGTAGAGAATGATATCGTAATTCTTACAGCAACATCAGGCGATACAGGCAAGGCTGCCCTTGCTGGTTTTGCGGATGTAGAGGGAACGAAGATTGTTGTGTTCTATCCAAAGAATGGTGTTAGTGAGATTCAAGAGCGTCAGATGGTTACGCAGAAGGGCAAGAATACTCATGTTGTCGGAATTCATGGCAACTTCGATCAGGCTCAGACTGGCGTGAAGAAGATGTTTAATGACAAGGAACTTGCGAAAGAGCTTGCAGATAATGGTTATCAGTTCTCATCAGCCAATTCTATCAATATTGGTCGCTTGATTCCTCAGGTTGTCTACTATGTTAATACCTATGCCAAGCTTCTTAGCAATGGCAAGATTCAGGATGGCGAAGCAATTAATGTAACTGTTCCAACGGGTAACTTTGGCAATATTCTGGCTGCATATTATGCAAAGAATATGGGTGTCCCAATTGCAAAGCTGCTTTGTGCATCCAATGAGAATAAGGTCCTCTTTGACTTCTTTGAGACCGGTATTTACGATAGAAATCGTGATTTTAAGCTTACGAATTCTCCATCTATGGATATTTTAATTTCCAGCAATCTGGAGAGACTGATCTACAAGGTGGCTGGTGAAGATGACAAGATGAATCTTCAGTTTATGCAGAAGCTTGTATCAGAAGGTAGATATGAGATTACAGATTCTATGAAGGATGAGCTTGCTGACTTCTATGGCAATTATGCTACAGAAGAGGAGACTAGGCAGGAGATTGCATCAGTCTATGAGAAGACAGGCTATGTCCTTGATACGCATACTGCGGTAGCATCCTTCGTTTATCGTAAATACAAGGAGTCTACATCAGATGATACAGTAACAGTGATTGCATCAACAGCTAGTCCATTTAAGTTTACTCGTTCTGTAATGCAAGCTATTGGGCTTGATGATCCTTCTGTTAAGGATATTGAGCTTGTGGACGCACTCTCAGAAGCTGCCAAGGTCAAGGTTCCAAATGCAATTGAGGAAATCCGTTCTGCTGAAGTTCTTCATAATACAGTATGTGAAGTAGATGAGATGCCATCTGTTGTGAAGCGTTTCCTCGGAATATAAGAATGGAATAGTATTATTTTAGGCATAGAAAATCCCGCCTCTGCGAAGATCCAATTTTGGAAGAAGCAGAGACGGGATTTTGTGATTCTTATAGAGTTAATATGAAATGTATATTTCCAAATGGATATATTATTGGAAATACGTATGTTGTAGTATCAAAATCTATAATTGGACAGTTGTCCTTCTCTGGTGGAGCAAGGAGTAAGTCAATGGAATAATCATTTGATATATTTACGGTAAATAGTCCGTTATGAAGGTTCAAAAAGTCTTCAAGAGAAGCCTGAACGTATTCATCGAATTCATTAAAGTCCATCTTAGCGTATCTGGATGCAAAATGAATCGCGACGTCTTCATCCATGTCAATCCTTGTTGTAAAATCCTTGTCACCATGAATCTTCTGGCTAATTGACAGGCTGACTGGATATTCCTCTACATATAATGGAGTGGTCGGTGTGAAATCTCCTCCAATAAATCGAATCAGATTATTGAATAGAAGATTTAGATACATAACCGCATGCTCAGAAACTGGATGCTCAGCGACCTGGAAGAAACGCTTAATCAGAAGTTCGGTCTTCTCAGAATTATCGTAAGTCATGTCGTAGATTTCGGTATCAGATTGGTAGTCAATAAGTAATGTCTCGAAATCGGAATTGGTAAGATAACCTTTGTCGACTAAAGTCTGTCCAAGTAGAAGATAATCCGGATTCTGTGACTTGAGAAGCATAGAAACCTGCTCGTCGGTAAGATATCCTCTTGATACAGCAATTTCGCCGAAACGCTTATCTTCACGTGTTTGCATAAGGCATACTTCATCAACCTCTGATGCTGTCATTAGACCTTGATGAATTGCAAGGGTTCCAAGCTTAATATGTGCATCATTAAGAGATGAGAGAGCCTCGGTTAATTGGTCTGAAGTAATTGCTTTCTTCTCTAGAAGATAGGCACCAAATAATTGCGCATACATAGGCTAAACCTCCTGTAAATGAGATTTTAGAATGTTCTGTACTTGTGCATCGGAAAAAGGCTTCTGAATAAAGTCTCTTGCACCAGCTTGAATAGCTTGCTTGAGCTGAGTTTGTGTACCAACGGATGATACAATTACGATATCTGCATCCTCGTCGAATTCAATGATTTCTTCTACAGATGTAATACCGTCTTTGACAGGCATAACAATATCAAGAAATACCAAATCGGGGTTGGCATTCTTGTACTGATCAACCGCTTCCTGACCATCCTTTGCTTCAACAATCGTAAGGGTAGAATCAAATGCAATAATGACATCTTTTAATTGTTTTCTAGCAAGTATTGAGTCATCAGCGATTAAGATTGTCATTGCTTTAGAATCCATGCGAAATCTCTCCTTAGTATATGAATTTATATAGAAATAATTTTACACTAATCAAAATAAATGTTCAAATTTTTTCGCAATTTACGATAAAATCTTTCGTTTACATCAGAAGCTCTGAAATCTATAATGGAATTGTTCGTTAGGAGGTAGTTATGTCATATAGTACTGTAATGCTGATTTTTGGAATTATTATTGGGATTTTAGGCGCATATATGATTTATCAGGCGCAGAAGATGAGATCTACTGGGGATGTTCCTGAGATGTTTGTGTCGAGCCAGGAGATGGAGCGATGTGTGAACCAGAGGGCCTTTGTTCAGTTTCTATTTCCTAAGGTCCTGGCCTTTGGAATTGTTGACCTTCTATTTGGTATTGAGACTTTATATGATTCTGTTTATTCACTTAGCAATGCGGTAAATGGAGCCGTGATTGTAATATTCCTTTTTGCTTGGGGATGGTTTTCCTATTGCCTGAGGAAAGGACGAGAAGAATATTTTCGCTAAAGAAAAAGCCTTGTGAGAATTCACTCACAAGGCTTATTTTTATCTATCTGAAATTGGTACATACTCAGAATGAGGAAGTACTGTCATGTATGCTGGTCGCATAATCTTATTGTTTCTGCAGATCTCTTCCATTCTGTGTGCACTCCAACCTGCCATTCTGGCAATTGCAAAGATTGGAGTATAAAGCTCAACAGGAAGATCAAGCATCTGATATACAAAGCCACTGTAGAAATCTACATTTGGGCTGACACCCTTATAGATCTTGCGTTCTTCCATAATAACCTTTGGCGCCAGCTTCTCAACGAGAGAGTAGAGGGCGAATTCCTTTTGGTAACCCTTCTCCTCAGAGAGAGCCTCAACAAAGGAACGGAAGACAACGGCTCTTGGATCAGACAGTGAGTAGACGGCATGGCCCATTCCATAGATCAGTCCCTGCTTATCAAAGGCTTCTTTGTTCAGAAGAGCACGAAGATAGTTCTCAACTTCGCTTTCTGATGTCCAGTCCATGATATTTTCCTTCATATCTGCAAACATGTTGATGACCTTGATATTAGCACCACCATGTCTTGGTCCCTTTAGTGAGCCAAGAGCAGCGGCGATTGCAGAATAGGTATCCGTTCCGGATGAAGAAACCAGGTGAGTCGTAAATGTGGAGTTGTTACCACCGCCATGCTCAGCATGGAGGATAAGGCAGACATCAAGGAGCTCTGCCTCAAGTGGAGAGAACTTCTTGTCATCTCTAAGACAATGCAGTATGTTCTCGGCGGTTGAGTATTCCTTTACTGGTGGATGGATAATCAGAGATTCATTTAGATAGTAATGACGATAAGTCTGATATCCATAGACAGAAAGGAGAGGAACCATACTAATTAACTGCAAGCACTGACGCAGAACATTCGTCTTGCTGGTGTCATCTGCGTGATCGTCGTACGAATACAAGGTAAGTACGGAACGTGCAAGAGTGTTCATCATATCCTTACTTGGCTTCTTCATAATTACGTCTCTAACGAAGTTTGGTGGCAGAGAACGATAATCGCTTAGGATATTGCAGAAGGAATTTAATTCTTTTTCATTTGGTAGTTTTCCAAAGAGAAGAAGATAGGTCGTCTCTTCAAAGCCGAAATGGTTATTCTTTGGATGTTTCCTAACCAATTCTTGTACATTGTAGCCACGATAGAATAATTCACCTTCGATTGGTGTAAGCTCACCGTTGATCATCTTCTTGGCATTGATCTCAGAAATGTTGGTTATACCGACAAGTACACCGCTTCCGTCTACATCACGAAGCCCTCTCTTTACATCGTACTGTGTGTAAAGGGTTGGGTCGATATAAGAAGCGCGATTTGCCAGGTTTGCTAGGTCTTCTAGTTCAGGAGTAATCTCATTGTAAAATTCGTCAGTCAAATGTCTTATACCTCCATTCAGATTTTGTTACAATTTGCCATTAATCATAACATTTTTGTCCTCATCTTTTCAACTTTGAAATAATACTGTATAATTATCTTACCTAAAGTGTCGGCTACGGCCACCTGTATTTTTTGAACCTACATCACTTTAAAAGGGACTCTTATATTGGTACTTTGATGTCAGGCCCCCATCGTACGCGTTATTTGAGGGGAAGGCAGAGATTTACTTGCGGACACCCACCTGGCATTTGCTAGGAGTCAAAAAAGCAGGCAGGACATTTTAGGTTATATGAAGTTTGACTTTTCGATTTCTTATGTTAGAATTGTAAGTCGAAAGGCGAGGATTGCGCATAGTAAGAGGCTATAATTCCTAAGAGAGAGTTGGTGTGATGCGCTGGAAGCACTGACAGGTTCCTATGGCTTATGAATTTCACGCAGGAGCTGCACGATTGAACTTATAGTAGGTTGTGACGGGTTCGCACGTTAAGCGATTTGAGTGTCCAGTTATTCTGGGAAATAGGGTGGTAACGCGGATTATGATTCGTCCCTTGTGATAAGGGTACGGGTCTTTTTTTATGCATAAATGTACCATTAGGAAGAAGGAGATTTTGTTATGTTTAACGAGAAGCTAGAAGAGATTAAGAAAAAAGCTTTAGCTGACATTGATGAGGCAAAAGGGCTTGATACGCTAAATGATGTTCGTGTATCAGTTCTTGGCAAGAAGGGTGAGCTTACTGCAATCTTAAAGAGTATGAAGGATGTGGCTCCAGAGGATCGTCCTAAGGTTGGACAGCTTGTAAATGAGACAAGAGAAGCCATTGAAGCTAAGCTTCAGGAAGCAAAGGAAGACTTTGAAAGAGCAGAAATGGAGCTTAGACTTAAGTCTGAGACAATTGATGTGACGCTTCCAGCTACGAAGAATAAGGTTGGCCATAGTCATCCAAATACTTCTGTGTTAGAGCAGGTTGAGAAGATCTTTGTTGGTATGGGATATGAGGTTGTAGAAGGTCCTGAGATTGAGAAGGATTATTACAACTTCGAAGCACTGAATATTCCAGCAAATCATCCAGCTAAGGACGAGCAGGATACCTTCTACATTAACAAGGATATCCTTCTTCGTACGCAGACATCTCCAGTTCAGGTCCGTCAGATGGAGAAGGGTAAGCTTCCAATTCGTATGATTGCTCCAGGTAGAGTATTCCGAGCTGATGAAGTAGATGCAACTCATTCACCATCCTTCCACCAGATCGAAGGTATGGTTATCGATAAGGGAATTACCTTTGCAGATCTTAAGGGTACACTTACAGAATTTGCCAAGGAACTATTTGGCGAAGATACCAAGGTTAAGTTTAGACCGCATCATTTCCCATTTACAGAACCATCTGCTGAGGTGGATGTATCATGCTTTAAGTGTCATGGTAAGGGCTGCCGCTTCTGCAAAGGCGAGGGTTGGATTGAAATCCTAGGCTGTGGAATGGTTCATCCTCGCGTGCTTGAGATGAGTGGCATCGATCCAGAGGAGTATAGCGGATTCGCTTTTGGCGTTGGACTTGAGAGAATTACACTTCTTAAGTATGAAATTGATGACATGCGCCTTCTCTATGAGAATGACGATAGATTCTTAAATCAGTTCTAGATAAAGGTAGGGAGATAAAATGAAGACATCATTAAAATGGATTAAAGATTTGGTGCCAGGACTTGATGTGACACCACAGGAATATACAGATGCGATGATTCTATCTGGATCCAAGGTGGAATTCTACGAAGAGATGGATGCAGATCTTGAGAATATTGTTATTGGACAGATTGACTCAATTGAGCCTCATCCAGATGCAGACAAGCTAATTATCTGCCAAGTTAATATTGGAAATGAAGTGACTCAGATTGTTACTGGTGCGCCAAATGTATCTGTAGGCGATAAGATCCCAGTTGTTCTCTCTGGTGGAAAGGTCGCTGGCGGACATGATGGATCTAAGACTCCTGGCGGAATTAAGATTAAGAAGGGCAAGCTTAGAGGCATTGAATCAAACGGTATGATGTGCTCTATTGAGGAGCTTGGCTCAACCAGAGATATGTACCCAGATGCTCCAGAGGATGGCGTATATATTCTTCCAGAGGATGCAGTAGTTGGAGAGGATGCTATTTCCTATCTGGGACTGGACGATGTAGTGGTTGAATATGAGATTACTTCCAATCGTGTAGATTGCTTCGCAGTACTTGGTATTGCAAGAGAGGCGGCTGCTACATTCCGCAAGGAATTTAAGCCTCCAGTAGTTACTGAGACTGGAAATGATGAAGATGTGTCATCTTATGCATCTGCTGAGATTGAGGCAAATGATCTTTGTTCTCGTTATACTGCCAGAGTCGTAAAGGATATCAAGATTGCTCCATCTCCAAAGTGGATGCAGAGACGACTTATGGCTCATGGAATTCGTCCAATCAATAACATTGTCGATATAACCAACTATGTCATGGTGGAATATGGACAGCCAATGCATGCCTATGATCTTGATACAATTGCAGGGCACAAGATTGTCGTAAAGAGAGCAAATGATGGTGATACATTTACCACATTAGATGGACAGGAAAGACAGGTTGATTCTTCTGTTCTTATGATTCATGACGGAGAGAAGGCAATTGGTATTGCAGGTATTATGGGTGGAGAGAATTCCATGATTACCGATAATGTATCTACCATGCTTTTTGAAGCAGCATGCTTTGATGGCACCAATATTCGTCTGTCATCTAAGAAGATTGGCCTTCGTACAGATGCATCCGGAATCTTCGAGAAGGGGCTTGATCCGAATAATGCCATCCTTGCTATGAACCGTGCTTGTCAGCTGGTAGAAGAGCTCGGCGCGGGTACAGTTGTTGGTGGAACAATAGATATCTATCCTGAGAAGAAGGAAGGAATTAGACTTCCATTTGAACCTGACAAATATAATGCTATGCTTGGAACGAATGTATCAAAGGAAGAGATGCTTACATATTTTGAGAGACTTGAGATTCCTTATGATTCGGCTTCCAATGAGCTTTTGATTCCAACCTTCCGACAGGATCTATTATCTTATGCAGATCTTGCAGAGGAAGTTGCACGTTTCTTCGGCTACGACAAGATTCCTACAACACTTCCTACTGGTTCTGCTACAGCAGGTAAGCTATCATACAAGCTTCAGATTGAAGCGCTAGCTCGTGAAGTGTTAGAATTCTCAGGCTTCTCTCAGGGCATGACCTATTCCTTCGAAAGTCCGAAGGTCTTTGACAAGCTGCTTCTTGATGAGAATGATCCGATGAGACAGGCTATCGTTATTTCGAATCCACTTGGCGAAGACTATAGTATTATGAGAACGACATCCCTAAATGGAATGCTGACATCTCTATCAACGAACTATAATCGTCGTAATAAGAATGTTCGTCTCTATGAGATGGGTAATATTTACATTCCAGAGAGCCTTCCACTTGAGGATCTTCCGGATGAGCGCATGCAATTAACCTTTGGTATGTATGGAGAAGGTGATTTCTATACAATGAAGGGTGTAGTAGAGGAGCTTCTGAGCAAATTTGGTATGACAAAGAAGGCTGAGTATGATCCTCAGTCAGAGAAGAACTTCCTTCATCCAGGACGTCAGGCCAACGTTATCTACGATGGACAGATTATCGGCTATCTGGGAGAGGTTCATCCTCTTTGTGCAGCAAATTATGGAATCAAGGATCGTGTCTATGTTGCAGTTATTGATATGAAGCTTATTACTGAGCTTGCATCCTTCGACAAGAAGTATGAAGGAATTGCTAATTTCCCAGCCTCAACACGAGATCTTAGTATGATTGTTCCAAAGACAATTCTTGCTGGTGATATCGAGAAGATCTTCGAGACAAAGGGCGGATCTTATCTTGAATCCTATGAACTCTTCGATATCTATGAGGGAGCTCAGATTGGACTTGGCTTCAAGTCACTTGCGTATTCTCTTACCTTCCGTGCCAAGGATCGTAACTTGTCAGAGGAAGATATCACTTCAGCAATGAATCGTATTCTAAAAGCACTCGAGGCAATTGGAGTAGAACTTAGAAAATAGGTAAATATATGGATAGATTAGAATTAAGTGACTTTGACTATAACCTTCCAGAGGAGCTGATTGCACAAGATCCCCTGTCGGTTCGGTCTGAGTCCAGACTAATGGTCCTCGATAAAGTAAATGGCGATGTAACTCATCGCCATTTCTACGATATTAAGGACTATCTTAGAAAAGGTGATTGCCTGGTAATTAATAATACAAAGGTAATCCCCGCAAGACTGATTGGAGAGAGAGAAGGAACTGGTGCAAAGGTTGAGATACTCCTCCTTAAGAGAAAGTCAGATAATGTATGGGAGACTCTGGTTAAGCCTGGTAAGAAGGCTAGAGTTGGCTCTAGAATTGTCTTTGGCGATGGTATACTGATTGGTGAGATTATCGACATTGTAGAAGAAGGAAATCGTCTTGTTCAGTTTGAATACCAAGGTATTTTTGAAGAAATATTAGATCAACTTGGCCAGATGCCTCTTCCTCCTTATATCACACATCAGTTAGAGGATAAGAATCGCTATCAGACCGTTTATGCGAAGTACGAAGGATCAGCAGCTGCTCCAACAGCAGGACTTCATTTTACAGAAGAATTGTTGCAGGAACTTCGCGAGATGGGCGTAAATATTGCAGAAGTTACACTGCATGTTGGACTTGGAACCTTCCGCCCTGTTAAGGTAGAGAATGTACTTGAACATCATATGCATTCGGAATTCTACCAGATTACAGAAGAAGCGGCAGAGCTTATTAATCGCACCAAAGAGGAAGGTGGACGAGTAATTTCTGTTGGTACTACATCAACCAGGACTCTAGAAGCTGCTGCGGACGAGGATGGAACTCTATCTGCTAAAAGTGGATGGACGGAGATATTTATCTATCCGGGCTACAAATTCAAGGTGATAGATGGACTAATTACAAACTTTCATTTACCAGAGTCGACGCTTTTGATGCTTGTTTCTGCTCTTGCTGGGCGTGAGAATGTACTTCATGCTTATCAGATTGCGGTGGAAGAGAAGTATCGTTTCTTTTCTTTCGGTGATGCAATGCTCATTATTGAGAAGTGATTTTACACATGATAAAATAAATCAAAAGGGTTTTTATAGGAGGTTTGCTATGGAGGATAAACGTAGAGCGAAGAGAACACCTATGGAATCAAGCGTATGTCTACACTTGATTAGCGGTGATATTGAACGCTATGTTGATGCTGATATTGTTAACGTAAGTAAAAACGGTATTGGATTTACAGCAGAAGAACAGCTTCTTATTGGAGAATGCTACGAGGCGAAAATCACCCTCTGGAATTCCGACAAGATAAATGCTTATCTTCGAATTGTTCGAGCAGATATGGTGGAAGGACAGGCTGGTTATTCCTATGGGGCTGTATTTGTTGGCATGCAAGATAATGAACTTATGCGTATACTGATTTATCAGATGTTTCAGGAGAAGGACGAATTAGACTAGTTATGTATGGCGATATTATTTTTCCAAATCTTGGAATTACATTTTCAGATGTTGGCAAGGCAGTTACTGTTTTTGGCTTTCGTATTGCCTATTATGGAATCGTAATTACGCTTGCTATGGCGGTAGGATATTTTGTTATTCTAAGCGCCGCAAAGGCTACTGGACAGAATCAGGACGATTATGTAGATTACTTTATTTTTGGTGTCCTTTTTGGCGTGATTGGAGCTAGAGTCTATTATGTTGCCTTTGCCTTTGATTATTATCGAGATAATCTTCTTAGCATTTTTAACCTGCGACAGGGTGGCCTTGCAATCTATGGGGGCATTATCTTTGGAACGCTAGCGGTTTTTCTTACATGCAAGCACAAGAAGACCTCATTTCTTACAGTGGCGGATACAGCGATTCTAGCTGTTCCAATTGCACAATCGATTGGTAGATGGGGGAATTTCTTTAATCGAGAAGCCTTTGGACAGTATAGTGATGGGTTATTTGCTATGCTTCTTCCTATAGATGCGATTCGCTCTATGGACGATGTGACCGATGAGATGCTTGCTAATCTCGTTACGATTGATGGAGTTGACTACATTTCAGTTCATCCGACTTTCCTTTATGAGTCTATCTGGAATTTATGCCTTTTCCTAATCATGCTATTTATTTATCGATATTTTTATAAGCATGGTAATAAGCCATTTGCTGGAGCAATTTTTCTTTTGTATTTATTTGGCTATGGGCTTGGCAGATTTTGGATAGAGGGACTTCGGACGGATCAGTTATTAATTCCGGGAACTCTTCTTCCAGTTTCTCGTTTGCTTGCAGCGGCACTTGTGCTTGTGTCGTTAATTCTTGGTTTTGTTGGGGTAAGACGTAGCAGAAGGTGATTTTATGAGTGCATTTCAGGATATGATTGCATCTTTACATAGCAGATTTCACTACCTGCAATTTGATCCTGCATCGCTGCAGGATCTTTCGTCATGCCGTCAAATCTATGGCATATCAAGTCATGAGGAACTTATCTTTTATCTATATGGTCAAGGACCGATTCGAGATCTTGCGCGAGATGGAATTATTATGACAGATCGTGCAATTTACCTTCATCCTTCGACATCTTCTATTTCTGGGCGTAATTTTATTCTTCTTTCAGATATTTGCGGATTTTTGTTTTATCAGGAAACCCTGCAGGATTCTGTTCGTGCGATTGGAAGAAAAGAAGAATTTGTCCTATATAAGAGCTTTGCGGGACATAAGAATGATGCTGGACGAGAATTGGTTGAACTTCTTCGTATATTCCAGAAGAATCTTATGAATATTAACACGAGGCTTCAGTTGAATTATCGCGAGGCAGTTGCTTGTGGACTTTCCCTTGTTCGTGTTGGCTTTTCTGAAAATGGAGTTCTAACTCGTCGACAAGAGTATTTACTTAATATTATTGATATAGAGGGAGATTTCCCGCTTGATGTCGCATACATTCGTGCTGAGAACTACTATAGAATCTGCGACATGACAGCCTATTTTACATATCTTAGTTCCGTACAAGGAAAATTAAATCCAGATCTATATCTTAGACTGCAAAAGCCGGAAGAGATCTTCTTTGAGGATTATATTAGTGATATTTCTAATCCCTTTACTCTGTCAGTAACACAGGAATTGATTCTTCCCTATAGTAATCTCAAGAAGCAGAAGAGCTTTTCCCTACAGGAAGCCATTATATTTTCGTATCTCTGTGTAAGGATGGATGATTCGATTACACTTTCTTACCTTTTGAATCGTTATTCTTCAGAATTTGGCGAGAAGAGACTTTGGGAGATTAAATCCTTTGAGGCTAAGCTTCGAAATGAGAGAATGGCAAGAATTTATAATCAGATTCTGTCATCTAAGTCGATACCGGCATCAGAAGCGTCCTGGGAGGATTCTTATGGATTTTCTGCACTTCACTATGCTCTTATGCTTCGTAATTGGGAGAGTGTGAAGGAAGTACTTGCAATAAGGGATTGGTCAGAATACAGTAATCCTTATGCCGAGGATAAGGAATTGGGGTCTTTATTTGACTTTACATTTCTAGCATCAGATTTATATCAGAATCCAGAAGCAATTCGTACGGTGTTTACTGCGACTTCTAAGCTTGCTAAGCCAATTCTTAAGTCAATCAAACAGCTTGAGAATATGATTTATATCAATCGTGAGCTATCAAGATTTGACTTGGTTACGGAATATGAGAAAACCAGGGATGAATTAAATCATGAGCTTGATGATATGGTGAATCGATTATCTAGAAGATACAGATCAGAAGCAGATAAGATTCGCTTTTCAGGAAGTCCCTATGCAAGGTTTATTTTATCTGTCTATGAGAGACAGGATAGCTTATTTACCATTCTTACATCTACGATGGCAGATTGGCGAATTTATCGCTTTAATCAGCGGTTTTTCCTTACAACTTTTGATGTTGATTTACCATTTTCCTACTATGAATGGATGAATCAGGTCTTTACATCTCGAAATGTGTCTCCTTCGGACGGACAATACCGCTGGTCACAAGAAGAGGAAGAGGCGTTTTATAGAAGAAATCCCAAGAAAGAGAGTCAGGAGAAATCTTATCACCATTATTCTTTTGATGGAGCATCAGATAGTATGGAAGATGACTTTGATGGTCATTTCTTCTCACCAGAAGCACGTAAGGATTTACTTGTGCTCAAGAAGGAATATCGAGCTCTTGTGAAGAAATATCATCCGGATAATATGACTGGTGTAGATACAACGGTTATAATGCAGCGAATTATGACAGAACGAGCGGATATTATTGCAAATCTATAAAGGACGGAATGAGGATTATGTCAGAACAAAGTTATCATGTAGCAGGATTTTCTTTTGCAAATGAAGATATGGGCAAACTTGCTGAAAAGGAAATGAAAGCGATTGCCTACATTAACAAGCAATTAGACAAGAATCATCCTGAAGCAATTGTGGAATTATATAAGAGCGCTGTTTCACAGGGGATGTTTCAGACGGCAATTGGATACCAGTATTTATCAGAGCTCAGAGATTTTATTGTATCACTAGAGGCTGCGGAAGCTTCAGAACTTCCGGATATTCCTGTTAAGGATGAGGTCCTCATTTCAAAGAAGGAAAGGAAGGAAGAGGATGAGGATAACAGGAAATCGAAGAAGCAGGAAGAGGCAGCTGCAAAGGACAATCATATAGACAAGGCATCTCCTTCCGACATCAAATATAAGAAACGCTTTCGCTATAGTCTGATTGCAAATATAGCATTTGTAGTTGTAATTGCAATTATGCTCTATATTGCATCAACCAGCAATTCTCCGACAATCCTTGATTATGAGACGAAGCTTGTAAATAAATATTCCTCCTGGGAACAGGAATTGACAGAAAGAGAAGCGGATTTAGATCAGAGAGAGGCAAATCTTAAGGAAGAATCCAATACACTTATGAATCAGGTGATGAGTCAGGCATTAAGTGAGGATACTGATTCCTCTGCTGATGAGACTACGGAAGAATAACGACACAGAATTGACATATTTCCATGATATATTTATAGGCAATATAGGAGGAGTGCTATGTCAAATGAGAGAATTTTGCTTGTAGATGATGAGGCTAGAATTCGGCGTCTGGTAAAGGATTTCTTAACTAGAGATGGATATGAAGTATTAGAAGCCTCCGATGGACAGGAGGCGCTGGATCAATATTTTTCGAATAATGATTTAAGCCTTGTAATTCTGGATGTTATGATGCCAAAGCTTAATGGCTATGAAGTCGCCAGAGAGATTCGTAAGGATTCTGATATACCGATTATTATGCTTACTGCAAAGTCTGAAGAGGATGATGAACTTCAAGGCTTTGAGCTTGGCGTAGATGAATATATTTCTAAGCCATTTAGCCCTAAGATTCTAATGGCAAGAGTTGCTGCAGTTATTCGAAGATCGAATGGAAGCGTATTATCTGGCAATAATATGACAGAGGTTGGCGGTATCGTAATTGATATCGATGCCCATGTGGTGACAATCGATGGAGAGGAAATTGTTCTTAGTGTCAAAGAATTCGAATTATTGAATTATTTCGTTCAAAATAAGGGCATTGCATTGTCTCGAGACACAATTCTTAATAATGTTTGGAATTATGACTATTTTGGCGATGCCAGAACAATTGATACTCACGTGAAGAAGCTTCGAAGCAAGCTTGGAGAGAAGGGCTCCTACATCAAGACAATTTGGGGAATGGGGTACAAATTTGAAATCGAAGATGAATAACTGCAAGAAAGGGAGAATACATCATCAACTGGCAATCTACATGATTGGGCTTGTTGTTGCTGTCATTCTCCTTTGCTTTTTCCTTAATACGACTCTTATGAAGGATGTCTATGTCCTGGACAAGGAAAAGACAATGCGATCCGCATTTAATACTATAAGTTTATCATCAGAGGATGGAAGCCTCTATGACGATGATTTCTTGTCAGAGTTTCAGCATATCTGTGCAATTAATAACCTTATGATTGCGGTGGTGTCATCTGATGGTGAGATACAGATTTCATCAGGCACAGAGAAGGGCGATGACTTTATTTTGGAACAGCTACTGCGCTCTATTTTCCGCATGGATGATACTGCTGTAATTGTCTCTTCTGATAGTAATTATGTGATTGAGAGACAGACAGATAATCGATCGGGAATGGAATATTTGACTCTTTGGGGCACGCTTCTTGACGGCAATACAATTATTATGCGTTGTGCCATTGAGAGCCTGGAGGGAAGCGCTGCTGTATCCAATCAATTCCTTCTCTTTGTTGGTATTTTTGCGATTATTATCAGTGTTATAGCTGCTGAGATTTTGGCCCGTAGAATTTCAAGGCCTATTCTTGAACTTACGAATCTATCGAAACGAATGAATCAACTTGATTTCGAAGCAAAATATATTCCAAGAAAACGTGAAAATGAGGTTGATGAACTTGGCCGTCATATGAATACAATGTCCGAGACTCTTGAGGAGACAATCGGTGAGCTTAAGGAATCAAACCTCAAATTACAGAAGGACATTGAGATTAGAGATAAGAATGAGCAGATGCGAAAGGAATTTGTCTCTAATGTATCGCATGAGCTTAAGACACCGCTTGCTGTAATTCAGGGTTATGCGGAAGGCTTATCGGATGGTATTTTTGAGGATCCGGAGGATTGCAAATATTATTGTGATGTAATCGTGGACGAAGCGCAGAGGATGAATCGAATTGTTAAGGAGCTTCTTGTGCTGAATCAGTTGGAATATGGTAAGGATAATATATCCATGGAGAGATTCGATATCGTATCTTTGATTCATGGAATTATAGAGTCTACCAGGATACTCATGGAACAGAATGAGATTCAGCTTGTGTTTGAAGAAACGGATCCAATTTATGTATGGGCAGACGAATTCTTGACGGAGCAGGTTGTAAGTAATTACCTTACGAATGCAATTCATTATGCCAAGGGTGAGAAGCGGATTACCATTTCTGTTGATAATTTGGACTCCGGAGTTAGAGTTCATGTAGTAAATACAGGAGACTTGATTCCAGAAGAGTCAATTCCACATTTATGGGAGAAATTCTACAAGGTGGATAAAGCAAGAACTCGAGAGTATGGTGGCTCTGGAATAGGACTTTCTGTTGTAAAGGCAATTATGGATAGTTTCCACAAGGAATGCGGTGTGAGAAATCTTGAGGATAGTGTGGAATTTTGGTTTGAATTAGACAAATAATTCTGACAAACAACACAATTTTCTG
Source organism: Lachnospiraceae bacterium (assembly GCA_963661945.1). GTDB lineage: Bacteria > Bacillota > Clostridia > Lachnospirales > Lachnospiraceae > CAVLDP01. The sequence continues at coordinate 106,915 of CAVLDP010000002.1, read as the reverse complement.
TTGAATAATTACGATAAGAATGATACCATTTAATATAATTGAAGGGTTATTTTGTGTAAGGAGCAACATATATGAGAAGATTTCGAATTCCGCTTTTTGCGCTTTCTATTCTTTTCTGCATGACCTTAACAGGTTGTGGCTCCACATTGTATAGTCTCACGGATGAGGAAGAACAGTTTATCGTAGATTATTCTGCCAAGCTTGTAGCTAAGTATAATAAGGCTACGGATGTTGGCGTTACTAGGGTATATGCTGCAGAAGAGGAAGAAACAGATTCGAGCGACGATGAGAGTCCTTCGGAGGATATGAATTCTTCACCTACGTCATCCAGTGATCTGGATGGATCCTCGGGGCAGGTAGCAGATGTGGAGAATGCAGAATCTGCATCCCTTACAGATGCGATAGGGATTGAAGGATTAGAGTTTCAGTATAATTCCTATGATCTGGAGACGGAATATAATGATTCAGATCTAGTTATGCTTAAGGCAGCTTCCGGTAAGATATATTTAGTGATGAATTTCACGGTGACGAATTCCGGAACGAATGCTTGTGACTTGGATTTGCTTTCTCTTAGTCCAAGCTTTACTGCCACAATTAATGGAACAACCAGTGCAGGGTGTGAATCAACTATTCTGATGGATGATTTCACAACTTATCAGGGTACCTTATCTTCTGGAGCCAGCGAAGATTTAGTTCTTCTATTTTCTTTCAGTTCTAGTGCAGTAGAAGATATTTCTAACTTGGAATTATATGCCACGGTTAATGGGCAAACTTTTTTGATCACGATGTAGACTGAATAGAATTCAGTTATCATACCGTTAGGTGAATGTAGGGAGGAGACACACTTATGGATACCAATATTTTACTAGAGTCTGGAACGAATGAACTTGAGATTCTTGAATTTAAGGTAGGACCTAATTTCTATGGAATCAATGTAGCTAAGATTCGCGAGATTTTGTCTTATCAGCCAGTTACACCTATTCCTAATTCCCATCCATTTGTAGAAGGTATTTTCATGCCAAGAGATGTTATGATTTCTGTCATTAATCTCCGTAAGTGCCTGGGTTATGAAGATGATCCTGATATTAAGGGATTATTCTTCATTACGAATTTCAATAATTTGAATACAGCATTCCATGTAGATGAAGTTCTTGGTATTCATAGAGTATCCTGGGAGGCAATTAATACACCAGATGGCACGATTAGTTCAGAAGATGCTGGTATTTCTACTGGTATTTTGAAGCTAGAGGATCGCCTGGTTGTTATTCTTGACTTTGAGAAGATTGTATCTAATATCAATCCGGAGACAGGACTTAAGGTATCCGATATGGATAATTATAAGCAGGAGAGAGATCGCTCTAAGTCTCCAATTCTGATTGCAGAGGATTCCAAGCTGCTTTGCAAGCTGATTGTAGAATGCTTGCGTAAGGCTGGATACAATAATTTGATTATTAATGAGAATGGTCAGGAAGCTTGGGATAAGCTTAGAGAGTTCCAGAAGGAAGGAACGGTACTTGAGAATGTTCACTGTATCGTTACAGATATTGAGATGCCTCAGATGGATGGTCATAGACTTACGAAGCTTGTAAAAGAAGATGACACCATGAAGAAGATTCCTGTAATTATCTTCTCATCTCTGATTAATGATGAGATTCGCCGCAAGGGTGAATCACTTGGCGCAGACGCTCAGCTTACAAAGCCTGAGATTGGTAAGTTGGTTAATGCCATTGACGAACTCGTAGACAAATACGAGACTGGACGTTACGCTTAATATTGATTTCTATTTAGGGATGTGAGCGTATCACATCCCTTTATTTTTGTTTGGACTATTGGAGGTAATGACTCTTGGCAAATTCAGAAGACTATTTAGATGGGTTATTAGAATCTATAACAAAAGCAAAATCTGATTCAAAAGAGGCTGCAAATGAAAAGCTGCGTCAAAGAGAAGCTAGAATTGCGTCAAGAAATCGAATAAAGCCAACAGATGATTTTATGGCAGCAACCGGTATTGATTCCTATGAACCAAAGACGATGTCTCGTAAGAATCTTAGGGCTGCTTTTTCGGAAGACAGCTTCCTGAGAGATTTTGAGGCAGAGCTTGCATCAGGTGAGGCAGATGATTTTATTCGTGATTTTGAACGCGAGATTATAGAAGAAGAAGAGGCTTTTGCGGCAGGAGAAGAGATTGTAGAGACGAATTCTCTGGTAAATGAAATTCTCGAGGAAGAACGCGAGGCTGAAGAATACACTGAGGCTGAGGAAAGTAGCGAAGCTGAAGAAATAAGTAATCCTGAAGAAATTAGCGAAGCAGTTTCTGATGAGGATGATTTCGATCTTGCTGAACTTATGGGCGTTTCAGAGGATGATTCGGATAGTGCAGCAGAGGATGGCGACGATCTGGATGATTTCTTTGCTTCAGTTTCTGATGATATCGATGAGAGTGTTGAAGATGTTGTCTCAGAAGAAGGTCAGTCAGTAGCTGATATTTTATCTGGTGCAATGGCTGCAATGGATGATGATGAGCCTATAGATGAGGCTTATGAAGAGACTACTGATGATGAGATTAATCCGGAAGACCTCTTACAAGAAGAATTCGCCCCGGATGATCTGGATCTTGCTGATGAGATTATGAGTGAAAATGGTGCCTTTGAATCACCTTCTGATTCTGATGAAGCAGAGGACGAATCCGATGAAGCAGAAGATGATTTTGGTCTGGATTTGGGTGACTTTGATTCAGAGGAACCAATGGATGATTTGGATGAGATTATCGATGAGAATTCCGAAGATGTGGATCTTATGTCAATGCTAGAAGGCGAAGATGGCGATTTATCTGATATTGGAGATCTCTTAAGTGCGGATGAAGAAGGGGCAGAATTAGACGAGGCAAGAGAAGAATTTGAGTCTTCTGCTAATTCTTTGGGAGAAGATAATTCTATTTCAAATGAGGATAATGCCGCGTCGGCTTCGGATGGCAAAAAGATGGGCCTTCTTGGCAAGATCAAAGCTTTCTTTGCCGGATTCCTTGAGGATGATGAAGAGGAAGATGGCACAGTAGAGATTCATGATGGGGTTTCTTTAGATGATACCAGTCAGGAAAATGCAGATTTAATGGCTGAATTTGATTCTGAAGAGAATGCTGTTGATGCAGAAGATCCGAAGGCTAAGAAGAAGAGGGAGAAGGAAGAAGCTAAGAAAGCCAAGGAAGCAGAAGCTAAAGAGAAGAAGGCTGCCAAGGATGCAGCAAAGAAGGAAGCTGCTGCGAAGAAGGCTGAGGCCAAGGCTGCCAAGGAGGCTGCCAAGGTTCCGGATAATTCGCCGAAAATTCCTATGAAGGTGATTATTGTATGCCTAATTCTTGCAGTATCTATTATTGCGGCCGTGATTCTTGCAACTAAGCTACTTGGTTATCAGAAGAGCTTAAGCACTGCAAAGTCAGCTTACGAGAAGGGAAGCTATGTTGAAGCATTTAGGGACTTAGATGGACTGACACTAGAGGAAGATGACATGGTTCTCTATGAACAGGCCAAACTGCTTGCAACACTTGAACTTAAGCTTAATGGCTATCAGACCTTTATGGATAATAAGCAGTATGAGATGGCTCTTGATCAGCTTGTGCTAGCATATGGCGCTTATAGGGATAATTCATCAACTGCGGCAGAGCTTGGCGTTGCGGATTCTTATGATTCTCTAGGCGCAGAGATTGAACAACAGCTTGTATCACAGTTTAATGTTCCTGGAGATACTGCTTACCAGCTTTATTCTATGGAAGATAGAGAGGATTATACTTGGACAATTCGCTATATCTTAGAGACCCTTGGCATTTCCGTAGAAGAAGAATAGACATTAACATTTTATTTTACTAGAGAGAAGATTATGGTAGCAATTATTGATTATGACGCTGGCAACATAAAGAGCGTTGAAAAGGCATGTCTCTTCCTTGGTGAAGAGTGCGTGATTACTAGAGATGCAGAAGAGATTTTGTCTGCATCTCATGTTATATTACCTGGAGTTGGCTCCTTTGGCGATGCTATGAGCCATCTTAAGGAGTATCATCTAATTCCTGTAATAGAGGAGGTTGTTCGAAGAGGGATTCCATTTCTTGGAATTTGCTTGGGACTTCAGCTTCTGTTTGATTCTAGTGAGGAATCCCCTGGAGTGGATGGACTTGGGATAATGCATGGTACAATCAAGAAAATTCCAAGTGGAGAGGGCCTTAAAATTCCACATATTGGATGGAATTCCCTGTTATATCCTACTGAGGGGCGTCTTTTTCGAGATGTACCAGAAGATTCTTATGTGTATTTTGTCCATTCCTACTATCTTGAAGCAGAGAATCCTGAAGTTGTAAGAGCTACGACGGAATATGGGGCGCACATTCATGCATCTGTTGAAGAAGGAAATGTATTTGCCTGCCAATTTCATCCTGAGAAAAGTGGCAAGGTTGGACTTCGGATTCTTCAGAATTTCTTGGAAGTGTAGGTGGTGTAATGCATACAAAGAGAATTATTCCTTGCCTCGATGTGAAGGATGGCAGGGTTGTAAAGGGCGTTAACTTCGTGAATTTACAGGATGCGGGTGATCCTGTTGAAATTGCAAAGGCATATGATAGGTCTGGCGCAGATGAACTTGTATTCTTGGATATTACAGCTTCTTCGGATCATAGAGGAACAGTTGTTGATATGGTTCGTTCTGTAGCGGAATCGGTATTTATTCCATTTACTGTTGGAGGTGGAATACGAAGTGTAGAAGATTTTCGTATCCTGCTTAGAGAGGGCGCTGACAAGATATCTATTAATTCTTCGGCTATTGAGAATCCTATTCTTATTCATGAAGCGGCTGAGAAGTTTGGCAGTCAGTGCGTTGTCGTTGCACTTGATGCCAAGAGGAGAGCGGATGGTTCTGGATGGAATGTATACAAACATGGTGGCAGGGTAGATGTAGGACTTGATGCACTAGAGTGGGCGATAAAGGCGGAGAGTCTTGGTGCTGGCGAAATTCTTCTTACCAGTATGGATTGTGATGGAACCAAGAGTGGCTTTGATTGTGAGCTTACCAGAGCAATCAGTGAGGCTGTATCAATTCCAGTAATCGCATCTGGTGGAGCAGGTTCTATGGAACATTTCAAGGATGCTTTCGATGTAGGTAAGGCTGATGCGGCACTTGCTGCATCTTTATTCCATTTTGGAGAACTTGAGATTATGGACTTGAAGAAATATTTACTAGAAGAAGGAATTACGGTTCGGATTTAATATGGATTTTGTTCAAAATGATTGGAAGGAAGCTTTGTATGATGAGTTAGAGAAACCATACTTTGCAGAGCTTATGGATAAGATTTCAGATGAATATAGCACCTTTGAAATCTTCCCTAAGAAGGAAGATTTATTTCAAGCATTTGAACTTACTCCCTTATCGAATGTTAAGGTTGTAATATTAGGTCAGGATCCATATCACAATGTGAATCAAGCACATGGGCTGAGCTTCTCGGTGAAGCCTGGAGTTGATATTCCACCATCTCTTAGGAATATTTACAAGGAACTGGAATCAGATCTGGGATTTGAGATTCCAAATAATGGTTATCTTACGAAATGGGCTTCTCAAGGAGTATTTCTACTTAATACGGTTCTTACAGTTCGTGCCCATGAAGCGGCCTCTCATCAAGGATTAGGGTGGGAGCATTTTACAGATGAAGTAATTAGGGTCTTGAATCAGCAGAATCGACCGATTGTATTTATGCTGTGGGGCGGTCCGGCCAAGAAGAAAATGAAACTTCTTGATAATCCTGCCCATCTTGTGCTTACAGCAGCCCATCCAAGTCCTCTTTCTGCATATCGAGGATTCTTTGGCTGTGAACATTTTTCGAAGTGTAATGAATTCTTGATTAGTCATGGGACATCGCCGATAGACTGGCAGATTGATGATATTTAAATCCTGTGTTAATATTTGTTAGTAGGTGGTCGATATAATATATAGGTAAATGGAATTACTTATATTTCAAAGGAGTGATGTATATGTCTACAACAATTTCTGGATGGAATTCTAGTTCGATTAGTACACTATTTTCTAGTCTATCGAAGTCTAGTAAGTCAAACTCTACAGACCTTTCGTCGATTACATCGAATCTCTCTGATTATAATCTGATTCGAAGCGGCTCCTATTATAAATTAATGAAAGCGTACTATAGCGATGAGGATTCCGATGCCTCAAGCTTGGTGAAGTCTACGACAAATAATCTTAAGCAGACAATATCTAGTGCAGCTTCCTTGAATTCATCTCTGGAAGCTTTAGAGTCTTCCTCACTTTATGAAGGAAAGAGTGTAACGAATGAAGACGGCTCTACAAGCACATCATATGATTATGATAGTATTTATTCTGCACTTTCTGATTTTGTGGATTCCTATAATGACCTGATTGATTCTTCAGAGGATTCAGATTCTTCTGGCGTTCTATCTGCAGTATCAAGTATGACTACATATTCCAAGGTCAATCAGAAGCTTCTTGCAAGTGTTGGCATCTCCATCAAATCAGATAATACCTTGAAGCTTGATGAGGACAAGGTTAAATCAGCTGATATTTCCAGTTTGAAGTCCCTATTTGGAACAAAAGGCGGATATGGTTATCAGGTATCGGCTATGTCTTCCATGGCGAAGACTTATGCTAGTAATTCACTTTCTACTACTTATAACAGTAATGGTTCTTACAACTATTTGACTAATTCATCCTATAATTCGTATATTTAGGAATATGTTTTATTGGGCTGGCGGTTTCGTCGGCCCTATTTTTATGCTATAATGTGGCAGTATTTTAGTAAATTTTAGGAGGAAATCAATGGAAACATTATCACTTTCGCAGGAACTTAGAAGTAATGCTTATCCAGGACGAGGTATTGTGATTGGAAAATCTTCAGATGGTAAGCATGCTGTGACAGCTTATTTCATCATGGGTCGTTCTGCTAATAGTCGTAATCGTGTCTTTGTAGAAGATGGGATGGGAATTAGAACGGAAGCATATGACCCTAGCAAGCTTGAAGATCCAAGCTTAATCATCTATGCTCCTGTTCGTGTTCTTGGTAATAAGACTATTGTGACAAATGGTGATCAGACAGACACGATTTATGAACTTATGGATAAGCAGCAGACCTTTGAGCAGGCACTGCGTACTCGTGAGTTTGAGCCAGATGCGCCAAACTATACACCTAGAATTTCTGGCATTATGCATATTGATAATGGGTCATTTAATTTTGCAATGTCTATCCTAAAGAGCAATGAAGGAGATGCATCTTCTTGCGATAGATATACATATGCTTATTCTAATCCGCTCGCAGGACAGGGAAGATTCATTCATACTTATATGCATGATGGAAATCCTCTTCCAAGTTTTGAGGGAGAGCCGAAGATTGTTTCCATAGATGGTGATATTGATTCCTTTACGAATATGATTTGGGATAGTCTGAATGAAGAGAATAAGGTCTCATTATTTGTTCGTTATATTGATATTGAGACAGGTTCCTACGAGAGCCGTATCGTAAACAAGAACTGCTAAGGGATTTAATGAGAGGATATAAGACAATGAGAGAAATTGAACTAAAATATGGATGCAACCCAAACCAGAAGCCTTCACGTATCTTTATGGAGAATGGTGAACTTCCTGTAACTGTGCTAAATGGTAAGCCTGGTTATATTAACTTCCTGGATGCTCTAAATGGTTGGCAGCTTGTTAAGGAACTGAAGAAGGCAACGGGGCTTCCTGCTGCAACATCCTTTAAGCATGTATCTCCAGCTGGTGCTGCAGTAGGACAGGAACTTACAGAGGTAGAGCGCAAGATTTATTGGGTAGATGATATGGATGTAGAATTTTCACCACTTGCCTGTGCCTATATTCGCGCACGTGGTGCTGATCGTATGTCTTCCTTTGGCGACTTCATTGCTTTGTCTGATGTCTGTGATGTTCCTACAGCACTTGTAATTAAGAGAGAGGTATCCGATGGTGTAATCGCACCAGGATATGAACCAGAAGCACTTGAGATTCTGAAGGAGAAGAAGAAGGGCAATTATGCTGTGATCTCAATTGATGAGTCCTATGTTCCTGCAGAGCTCGAGCAGAAGATGGTCTATGGCATTACCTTTGAGCAGGGTAGAAATGAACTTGTGATTGATGATGATTTCTTCTCTAATATTGTTACAAAGAATCAGGAGATTCCAGAGCAGGCTAAGATTGACCTTGCAATTGCCATGATTACTCTGAAATATACCCAGTCAAATTCTGTATGCTATACCAAGGGGGGACAGGCAATTGGTATTGGTGCTGGTCAGCAGTCCAGAATTCACTGCACCAGACTTGCAGGCCAGAAGGCGGATAACTGGTGGCTTCGTCAGTCACCAAAGGTGCTTAATCTCCAGTTTGTAGATGGCCTTGGAAGAGCAAATCGAGATAATGCAATTGATTTATATATTGGTGATGAATATGAGGATGTACTTGCAGAAGGCGAGTGGCAGAAGGTATTCAAGGTAAAGCCAGAGGTCTTTACAAGAGAAGAGAAGAAAGCATGGCTCAAGGAGAATACAGATGTATGTCTCGGATCCGATGCCTTCTTCCCATTTGGTGATAATATTGAACGTGCACATAAGTCTGGCGTTAAGTATGTAGCTGAGCCAGGTGGATCGATTCGTGATGACAATGTAATTGAGACTTGTGATAAGTATGAGATGGCAATGTGCTTCACAGGAATTCGTCTCTTCCATCACTAGATCACTACTAGTTTTTTATAAATTAGCAAGATCGAATTTTCTCGTATATTCTGTCGGAAGTGCAATCTTACATTTGCTTGTCTGAATGCTTCGATAGATATCAGCAGATCTTAAATCTAATTCAAAGAGGGCATATTGCTCTTTTTCTAAAGCATCTATCGCATCCTGAGGTTTTGTCAGGATGCAGGTGGATGCTTTTTCTTTTATTTCACTTAGAAGCAGGCTGCCAGCTTTGCTGAATCCTAGAAGCCTAAGATAAGGACTGTAGCCGATTTCATCTACTAGAGATGCGTGCGATTTCTTTATTCCGAGTGTAATATGCATTAGAACTCGAGAGATTCTTGTATGAGTGAGATTCTTGGTCTTCAGTAGTTCTACGAAGGATTTATAATCCACAAAGGATGCTTTATTAGCTTCGATTCGGTTGGATAGTTCCTCGCTGCAATCCAAGTATTCTGTAAAGGAATGATGGGTAATAAGCTTATGGTGAAGAAGTGTTGAAAAATCATTTCTAATAAGAAGCTTATTACTTTCCTGCTCGGTAAGAAGACTGCTTGCTGTATCATCTGGTACGACATAGGATAGAAGCTGCTCTAAATCATCTACGGAATTTGTGGTCAAGATATGACGTATTGCTGTAGCGGATGTAATCTCATCATCAATGGCCCGGTCATGGTAACTGGCAACCGTTCTTTGCATTGGAATAATCTCCATGGATGAATGAGTTAGGAGTGCTGCTTTTGTATATTCAATGCCTAGAATATTATTCGGAGAGGACAGGAACTCATCATTTACACTTGTTGTTGCAAGAAGAGCATATTTGCGAGCAAGTGGATAGGACATTCCTTGAGATAACTTATCCTTTAGAATTGCCTTAAACTCTTCAGATTCAGAAGTCAGGGCTCTTGCACAAGTCATAAATAGTTCAGGATTTGGCGTTTCGGCACCGAAGAGAAGAAAATCGCAGATGCCTGTGGATTCAAGTAAGGATACACCAGCCATGGCAAAGCTCTCGGCGGAACTTACCGCGTAGAAGGTTGGCATCTCAATGATTAGATCAGCACCATTTAGGAGAGCCATCTTGGCACGAGTATATTTATCTACGATTGCAGGAGCACCTCTTTGTACAAAATCGCCGCTCATAACAACAATGACATAGTCGGCACCAAGCTCTTTCTTGGCATAGTTAATCTGATAAGCATGCCCATTGTGAAATGGGTTATATTCTGCGATGATTCCACATACCTTCATATGCATGTCCTCCTTTTCTTTATCATAGCATTGTTTTTTCAAAAAATCTTGTTTGCCTATATAAATCATTGTATAATCGTAGAGGCTTAAACTGTTTTTATTTTTAACATTTATTATAAGAGAAAGAAGGATTCATTTATGCAGATTTTAGTAATTAACTGTGGTAGTTCATCTCTGAAGTATCAGGTCATCGATTCTGTATCTGAGCAGGTTCTTGCTAAAGGACTTTGTGAGAGAATTGGTATTGACGGCGTACTTCAGTACACACCAGCTGGTGGTGAGAAGGAAGTGTCTGAGCTTTCTATGCCTACACATCTTGAGGCAATCAAGTTTGTTCTTGATGCTCTGACCAATGACAAGACAGGCGTTCTGAAGAGCCTTGATGAAATTGATGCTGTTGGTCATCGTATTGTACATGGTGGAGAGGCATTCAAGGAATCTGTTCTTATTACAGATGAGGTGTTAGATGTTGTTGCTTCATGCAATGATTTAGCTCCACTTCATAATCCTGCCAATATTATTGGCATTAACGCTTGCCGTGAGCTTATGCCAAATGTTCCTATGGTTGGTGTATTTGATACAGCTTTCCATGCAAACATGCCAGCGAAGGCTTATATGTATGCAGTACCTTACAAGTATTATGAGGATTACAAGGTTCGTCGTTATGGCTTCCACGGTACAAGTCATAGCTTCGTATCTAAGAGAGCAGCTGAGCTTGCTGGTAAGTCATACGATGATGTTAAGACGATTGTATGTCACCTTGGAAATGGTGCATCTATCAGTGCTGTTATGAATGGTGTTTCTGTAGATACTTCTATGGGACTTTCTCCACTTGAGGGACTGATTATGGGAACTCGTTCAGGAGATGTAGATCCTTCTGCTCTTGAATTTATTGGCAAGAAGGAAGGCATGGATTTATCACAGGTTGTTACTATGCTGAATAAGCAGTCTGGTATGCTTGGACTTTCTGGCATTTCTTCAGACTTCCGTGATGTCCTTGCAGCATCAGCTGATGGTAATGAGCAGGCTACAATGGCACTTGATGCATTCTGCTACCGTGTTGCTAAGTATGTTGGTTCATATGTTGCTGCAATGAATGGTGTAGATGTGATTGCATTTACAGCTGGTGTTGGTGAGAATAATGCCTTCATCCGTGAGAAGGTGCTTGAGTACTTCGGTTATCTCGGAATTACCGTGAATAAGGAAGCAAATAATAATGCTCATGATGAGGCTCTTATTTCTACAGAAGATTCCAAGGTTTCTGTATATGTAATTCCTACAAATGAGGAACTTGCTATTGCAAGAGAGACTGCTGCATTAGTATAAATTAGTCGTTGACAATATGCTGTTGCATATGTATAATTGACAGAGTGTGAATTGGAGTGCCAAGATGAAACTTGAAGTACAACAGATTTTAGCAAATCGAGATAAGAGTCAAGTTTTCTCGGTTTCCTATAGTGAGAACCAGGTTTTGTATCAGGGCATAACATTTACAATAACTGAAAAGAAGCCATTTGATTTACGTCTGACCAATGCAGATGACAAAAAGCTTGTTATTTCTGGCAGCACAGTATTGCATGGATTTATTCCTTGTGATCGTTGTCTGGAAGATGTATCGGTAGATATTCCTGTAGAGATTTCTAGAGAGTTGAATCTTCTAGATGGACAGGTCCTTACGGATCCTGAAGAGGAAGAGGATACATTTTACGAAGAACATCAAATTGATTCTGACAGATTGATTTTTGACGAAATCTTGGTTAACTGGCCAGCTAAAGTATTATGCCAGGAAGATTGTAAGGGGATTTGTCATGTATGTGGCAAGAACTTAAATCTTGGCGATTGCGGATGCGATAGGGCAGTACTTGATCCTAGAATGGCTGCGTTCCAAGATGTCTTTAATGAGTTTAAGGAGGTGTAACAGGTATGTCTATTTGTCCAAAGAATAAGTCTTCCAAGGGAAGAAGAGATAAGAGAAGAGCAAACTGGAAAATGAGCGCTCCTACATTAGTTAAGTGCTCTAAGTGCGGCGAATTAATGATGCCTCACAGAGTTTGCAAGAACTGTGGCTCTTATAACAAAAAAGAAATTATCGCTCAGTAATAATTTCTAATACAAGATTTTTAAGGCCTTCCATTTGGGAGGTCTTTTTTCTTTCTTTTGTCCGTTTCTATGGAAGTTGATTTCAATCTTCTCTTATAGTAATATGATTAAAGTTACGAATCTTTCCAGGAGGATTTCTATGGAGAATATTACAACCGTTGCGATAGATGCCATGGGGGGAGATCATGCACCTCATGAAATCGTGCTTGGTGGAATACAGGCTCTTAAGAAGAATGAGAATATTCATCTTATCTTTGTAGGACTTGAGGATCAGATCAAGAAGGAATTAGAGGGCCTTACCTATCCTGAGGATGCTGTGACGATTGTTCCAGCATCAGAGATTATTGAGACAGCGGAACATCCGGTCAATGCGATACGCCATAAGAAGGATTCTTCTCTTGTGGTGGCTCTTAATCTAGTTAAGGATGGCAAGGCAGATGCATTTGTTTCTGCGGGTAATTCCGGAGCGGTTCTTGTTGGCGGTCAGGTGATTGTTGGCAAGCAAAAGGGAATCAAGAGAGCACCTCTTGCACCACTGATTCCTACGGAGAAGGGCGTTTCTCTTCTGATTGATTGTGGAGCGAATGTTGATGCAAGACCAGAGCACCTCGTATCATTTGCTAAAATGGGCTCTATTTATATGGAGAAGGTGCTTAACATTCAGGAACCTCGTGTTGCTATTGTGAATATCGGTGCAGAGGAAGAGAAGGGCAATGCTCTTGTAAAGGAAACATTTCCACTTCTTAAGGAATGCAAGGACATTAACTTCGTAGGCAGCATTGAGGCTAGAGATATCCCATCTGGCTATGCGGATGTTATTGTTTGTGAGGCCTTTGTTGGAAATGTTATTTTGAAATTATATGAAGGCGTTAGTAAGACCTTTATTGGCGTTCTGAAGGGAGCTTTTAAGTCTTCTCTGAAGTCGAAGATAGGAGCGCTTCTTTCTATCGGTTCGATCAAGGAAGCCCTAAAGGCATTTGATGCTACCAATTATGGTGGAGCACCTCTTCTTGGACTAAATGGCCTTGTTGTTAAGACACATGGCAGTGCCAAGGCAAAAGAGGTTTGTAATTCTGTTCTTCAGTGTGTTACATTTAAGGAACAAAGAGTCAATGACTTAATTCGTGAGAATATGAATATAGAGGCATAATTGCCACAAGGAGGAAACAATGGAGTTTGATGTTTTAACTAGAGTTATTGCAGAGGTACTTGGTGTGGATCAGGGTGAGATTACCTTAGATACGACATTTATCGATGATCTTGGCGCTGATTCTTTGGATGTTTTCCAGATTATCATGGGTGTGGAAGAGGAACTTCATATTGAAGTTGACACAGATGAGGCTGAGAAAATCAAGACAGTTGGCGATGCTGTTGAATTAATTAAGAAGACAGTTGGATAAGAGATTTATTTCAATAGAATGATGCTTAAAAACCCTTTCTGCTTCAGGAAGGGTTTTTGAGTGAAAAGGAGAATCTATGGATTTGTTAGATGATTTTCAAGAGAAAATCGGGTATGAGTTTAAAGACATAAGCTTATTAGAGCAAGCATTGACTCATTCATCTTATGCGAATGAGAAGCGTCTTCCTAAGCTTTCAGATAATGAAAGATTGGAATTTTTAGGAGATGCAGTTCTTGAAGTTGTTTCTAGTGAATTTTTGTATTTAAATTATCCTGATGTGCCAGAAGGAGAACTTACGAGGCTTCGAGCCAGTCTCGTTTGTGAGCCTACGCTTGCTTATTGTACGAAGGAAATTGAGCTTGGTAAGTATCTTCGCCTTAGTCATGGAGAGGATAAGACGGGTGGCAGAATGAGGCCTTCCGTACTTTCAGATGCCTTAGAGGCTACCATTGGCGCAATTTTTCTGGATGGTGGTATGGAAGAGGCGAAGAGCTATATCCTTCGTTTTATTCTTACGGATATTGAGAATAAGAAGCTATTTCATGATTGTAAGACCATACTTCAGGAGAAGATTCAGGCCATGCATGATAAGCCACTAGAGTATGTCCTCGAAAGGGAAGAAGGACCAGATCATGCGAAGACATTTACTGTATCAGCCAGGGTTGGAGATAGTATTCTTGGACAAGGCAGCGGCAGCTCCAAGAAGGCTGCAGAGCAACAGGCTGCTTATGCGGCGCTTCTCTATCTGAAGAGCCAGGCAAATAACAATTAGAGGGTTTTTATGTATCTTAAAAGTATTGAAATGCATGGATTTAAGTCCTTTGCAAATAAAATTGTCTTTGATTTTCATAATGGAATCACAGGTATTGTAGGACCAAATGGTTCAGGAAAGAGTAATGTATCGGATGCGGTACGCTGGGTACTTGGCGAGCAGAGTGCCAAGCAGCTAAGAGGCGCCTCCATGCAGGATATCATCTTTGCCGGTACGGAGAATCGTAAGCCATTATCTTATGCATATGTAGCAATTACCATGGATAATGCGGACCATACTCTTCCTGTTGATTTTGACGAGGTCACCATTGCAAGACGAGTTTATCGATCTGGCGAGAGCGAGTATCTTCTGAATGGTATTCCATGTCGTCTTAAGGATGTTAATGAGCTTTTCTACGATACTGGTATTGGTAAGGAAGGCTATTCCATTATTGGACAGGGTCAGATTGAGAAGATCTTGTCTGGTAAGCCGGAAGAACGACGTGAGCTCTTTGATGAGGCTGTAGGTATCGTCAAATTCAAGAAGCGTAAGGCAGCTACCGTTAAGAAGTTAGAGAGTGAGAGAGAAAATCTAGTTCGTGTAAATGATATTCTCCTAGAACTTGAGCGCCAGGTTGGACCACTCGAGAGACAGTCGGAAACCGCCAAATTATATCTTAAGCGAAAAGAAGAACTTAAGACCTTAGATGTTAATATGTTTCTTCTTGAGGTGGATCGTCTTTCTAAGCAGCTTGATGAGATTACGAAGAATGGTCAGATTGCTGAGAATGAGTTAAATGAGAATCGAAAGAAGCAGGAAGAGATTCGTCTTACCTATGCTTCACTGGAAAAGCAAATTGAAGAAATTGATGCAAAAATTGAATCAATTCGCCAGGAACAAAGTCAGACTACTGTTACAAAGTCCAAACTTGAGAACCAGATTAATATCTTAGAGGAGCAAATCAAGGCTGCTGAAGCATCAGATGATAGCTTAGCTGCAAGACAGGCTGTCATGGAGCTTGAGAAGGAAGAGCACGAGAAGCAGCTATCTGATTTCCAGGAGGAGAAGAATACTCTCAAGAAGCAATTAGAAGAAGTCTTAGATCGTCTGTCTAAGGTGAAGGATGAATATTCTAATTTGCAGTCTGAAATTCATAGATGTAATGATGGCATTGAGAAGAACAATCAGGAGATTATGCGTCTGCTCAATGAGAAGGCGAATATCAAGTCTAAGGAACAGCATTTCCAGACAATGCTGGAACAGACCAATATTCGTAAGGCGGAACTCACACAGCGTATTCTTCAGTCTAAGACAGAGGAAAAGGGACTTCTTGATGAACTAAAAGAATGTGAGAAGGCATATAACGAGGCAAATTCCATTTATGAGAAGCTTGAAGATAGTCTCAAGGAATTGGATCAGAAGAAGACAGATCTTCGACTGAAGCGGATGAAAGCTGCAGAAGACAGGACTAAGATGTCAGAGCTCGTTCAGCAGAAGAAATCCAAATTAGAATCCTTACAGAACATAGCAGAGCGTTATGATGGATATGGAAATAGTATTCGTCGCGTTATGGAACAGAAGGATAAGAATCCTAAGATTATTGGCGTAATTTCTGATCTCATATCTGTAGAGAAGAAATATGAGATTGCCATTGAGACTGCTCTTGGTGGAAACATTCAGAATATCGTCACGGAAGATGAGAAGACTGCGAAGGAAATGATCCAGTACCTGAAGCAGAATCGAGCAGGAAGGGCTACCTTCCTTCCGATTACTTCTGTTGATGGAAAGGGCAGATTCAAGAATGAGGATGCTTTATCAGAAGCTGGTGTGCTTGGCCTTGCCTCTACTCTTGTGAAGTCTGATTCGAAATACGAAGGCGTTATTTCTTATTTACTTGGAAGAGTGATTGTATGTGACACAATTGATCATGCACTGGCACTTGCTAAGAAGAATCATTATTCCCTTCATATAGTGACATTAGAGGGAGAATATCTAAGCCCTGGTGGTTCTATGACAGGTGGAGCCTTCAAGAATTCATCGAATCTTTTGGGACGAAAGAGAGAGATTGAGGATTTAGAGTCTGAGCTTAAGAAGCTTCAGGGTGAGCTCTCTGATTTGAAGAAGCATCTGGAAGAGCAGGATGTTGCCCTCTCTCTTGTAGAGGATGACATTTCTGAGACTTCTAAGGCGATTTCAGATCAGGCCCTCGTTCGAAATACGGCTGGACTTAATCTTGCCCGTGCCAAGGAACAGGTAGAGCGTTCAGAAGAGAAATATGCTTCTCTTAATGAAGAATCGAAGAACATTGACTCTGAGATTAACGATATTCATGCTGGGAATAAGTCTATTCAGGCAGAGATGGAACATGCAGACGTAAAAGAGCTTGAGCTGAAGGAAGAGATAGCAGAATTCCAGAAATGCTTGGATGAGAAAACTTATATGGAGACCTCTTCTTCTCGAACCTTATCTGAGATTCAGATTGAAGAAGCAAATGCAAGACAGAAGGTTGAATTTGCAGACGAGAACATAAATCGACTTTTATCTGAGATTGATAAGGATAATTCAAATATTGCAAGCCTTCTTGATGAAGCCAAGCTTTCCAAGGATGAGGTGGCTAAGAAAAAGAATGATATCGAGGAAATTCGAAAGACAATTCTTGCTGCCGATGAAAATGAAGGTGGTCTTGCTGCAAGCCTTTTAGAGGCACAGAAGCAGAAGGAAGAAATGAATGCTTCCTATAAGGGCTTCTTCACAAAGAGAGAAGAAGTGTCCAATCGAATCAATGAATTAGATAAAGAAATTTATCGCTTGAATTCTCAGAGAGATAGGACGCAGGATTCCATCGAATATCAGAACAATTACATGTGGGAAGAATATGAGCTTACGCTTCATCATGCGATGGAACTTAAGAATGAGGAATATTCAGATCTTCCTTCTATGAAGAAGCAGATTTCATCTATCAAGGATGAAATTCGCCGCATGGGAAATGTCAATGTAAATGCTATTGAGGAATATAAGGAAATCTCTGAGAGATATGAATTCCTCAAGGGACAGCATGATGATTTGATTGAGGCGGAAGAGTCGCTGGTTGCTATTATTGATGAACTCGATAAGGGTATGCGCGAGCAATTTACCAAGGGCTTTGCAGATATTCAAAGAGAGTTTGATAAGGCATTTAAGGAACTCTTCGGTGGTGGTAAGGGAACGCTTGAACTTGTAGAAGGTGAAGATGTTCTCGAGACAGGAATACGTATTATTGCTCAGCCACCTGGCAAGAAATTACAGAATATGATGCAGTTATCTGGTGGTGAGAAGTCTCTTACTGCAATTGCATTATTATTTGCAATCCAGAATCTGAAGCCATCTCCATTCTGCTTATTGGATGAGATTGAAGCAGCGCTGGATGACTCAAATGTAGATCGCTTTGCCAAATACCTTCATAAGTTGACCAAGAATACGCAGTTTATTATCATTACTCATAGACGAGGCACTATGAATGCTGCAGATCGACTCTTCGGTATTACCATGCAGGAAAAGGGTGTATCTACACTAGTATCTGTTAACTTAATTGAGAATGATTTGGATGATTAATTATGGGATTTTTTCAGAAGTTAATTGATGGCTTGACGAAGACCAGAGATGGCTTTGTTAAGAATATGGATTATGTCTTCCGAGGCTTTACGAATATTGATGATGATTTCTATGAAGAATTAGAAGAAGTCCTTATTATGGGAGACATTGGTGTTCGTACGACAGAAGCAATACTTGATGACCTAAGAGAGCGAGTTAAGAAGGAAAAAATTAAGGAGCCGGCAGATTGCAGGCAACTTCTCATTGACTCGATCCGCGAACAGATGGACCTTGGGGAGGCAGCTTACGAATTTGAAAATCGTAAGTCAGTAATTCTCGTAGTTGGCGTGAATGGCGTTGGAAAGACTACAACGATTGGTAAACTGGCATCCAAATTCAAGGCAAATGGTAAGAAGGTGCTGCTTGCGGCTGGAGATACCTTCCGCGCTGCAGCAAAAGACCAGCTGCAGGAATGGGCGAATCGGTCGTCTGTTGATCTAATTGGAGCTCCAGAAGGTGCAGATCCATCTTCTGTTGTATATGATGCGCTTCAGGCGGCAAAGGCCAGAAATACAGATATCTTACTCATTGATACGGCTGGTAGACTTCATAACAAGAAGAATCTTATGGAAGAACTTCGCAAGATGAATCGCATTATTGATGAGCAGTATCCAGAGGCGTTTCGCGAGACCTTGATTGTTCTTGATGCTACAACTGGTCAGAATGCTCTGAATCAGGCAAAGGAATTCTCAGAGGTTACAGATGTAAGTGGTATTGTCCTAACGAAGATGGATGGAACTGCAAAGGGTGGAATTGCAATTGCAGTACAAGCGGAGCTTGGCGTACCGGTTAAGTATATTGGTGTCGGCGAGAAGATCGAAGATCTTGAGAAATTTAATGCCGAAGAATTTGTGGATGCATTATTTCTTTCCGAAGAATAATGGCAAGAAATACTAGAAATAAAAGGAAAAGAAGGAAAAAAGATGTTAACGAAAAAGGATTTTGATGAAGCATGTAAGGCTGTCAGTGAGGTAACACTGGAGACAAAGCTAATCTATAGTGAGTATCTCAGCGAGAAGACAGGTAATAAGGTCTATCTGAAACCAGAAAATATGCAGTTTACTGGTGCATATAAGGTAAGAGGCGCTTATTACAAGATTTCAACATTGTCAGAGGAAGAGCGAAGGAGAGGCTTAATTACGGCCTCTGCTGGTAATCACGCCCAAGGAGTAGCTTATGCGGCTAAGAAATTTGGCGTGAAGGCTCTTATTGTGATGCCAACGACAACCCCCCTGATTAAGGTGAATCGAACCAAGAGTTATGGTGCAGAAGTAGTGCTCTATGGAGACGTCTACGATGAGGCTTGCGAATATGCTTATAAGCTTGCTGAGGAACATGGTTATACCTTTATTCATCCATTTGATGATTTGGCTGTAGCGACTGGTCAGGGAACCATAGCCATGGAAATCATAAAGGAGCTTCCGCTTGTGGATTATATCCTGGTTCCAATCGGTGGCGGCGGACTTGCTACCGGCGTATCAACGCTTGCTAAGCTGATTAATCCAAAGATTAAAGTAATTGGCGTGGAACCTGCAGGCGCAAATTGTATGCAGGAATCCCTGAAGAAGGGAGATGTGACGACACTTCCATCAGTAAGTACTATCGCAGATGGTACAGCAGTGAAGACTCCTGGTAAGAATATTTTCCCATATATTCAGAAGAACTTGGATCAGATTGTTACTGTAGATGATGATGAACTAATCGTATCATTCCTTGATATGGTCGAGAATCATAAGATGGTTGTGGAGAATTCTGGCCTGCTTACCGTTGCTGCAGTTGATAAGCTTGGCGTGAAGGGCAAGAACATTGTCTCTATCTTAAGTGGCGGTAACATGGATGTAATAACTATGTCATCTGTAGTTCAACAGGGACTTATTTTCAGAGATCGTATCTTCACTGTGTCTGTTTTACTTCCGGATAAGCCAGGTCAGCTTGCAGCTGTAAGCCAGACAATTGCATCCGAGCAGGGAAATGTTATTAAACTTGAGCATAATCAGTTTGTATCAACCAATCGTAATGCTGCGGTTGAACTCAGGATTACTTTGGAAGCTTTTGGTACGGAACATAAGGAACGTATTCTTGAAGTGCTAGATCAGGCTGGATATAAGCCAAAGCTTGTTCGTACGTCTTTGTAGAATTTATAAATCATTTAAGAGGTGTCAAGAAAAAATACTTGACACCTCTTTTCTTGTCTAGTATATTATCTAAGGTGATTACTTATGGAAGATAAAGTACTACAGGGTTATTTATATGATTTCTATGGTGAACTACTGAATGAGCATCAGAGAAGCATATATGAAGATTATGTTTTGAATGATTTGTCGCTTAGCGAGATTGCTGAAGCTAGTGGCGTAAGCAGACAGGGCGTTCATGATATGATTAAGCGTTGTACTAAGACCTTAAGAGGATACGAGGATCGTTTGCATCTGATTGACAAGTTCCTCGATATTAAGTCTAAGGTTTCAGATGTACATAATTTGAGCAAGAATAGTACAATGGACAACTATAAGTCGAATCTATCTCGTATTGAAGAGATTACCAACCAGATTCTAGAGGAACTGTAATGGCATTTGATAGCTTATCTGACAAATTACAGAACGTATTCAAAGGGCTTCGCGGCAAGGGCCGTCTTTCAGAGGAAGATGTCAAGGCTGCACTGAAGGAAGTTAAGATGGCTCTTCTTGAGGCCGATGTTAACTTCAAGGTTGTGAAGCAATTTGTGAAGGCTGTTGAAGAGCGCGCAATCGGTCAGGATGTGCTGAATGGTCTTAATCCAGCACAGATGGTCATTAAGATTGTAAATGAAGAGATGTGTTCTCTCATGGGCGCTGAGACTACAGAGATTCAGTATCGTCCTGGACAGGAGATTACTGTTATTATGATGGTTGGTCTTCAGGGTGCTGGTAAGACGACTACAACAGCCAAGCTCGCAGCTAAGATGAAGGAAAAGGGCAAACGTCCACTTCTTGTTGCCTGTGATGTATATCGTCCTGCTGCCATTGAACAGCTCAAGATTAATGGTGAGAAAGTATCCGTTCCTGTCTTCTCTATGGGAGATAAGAATAAGCCAGCAGATATTGCATCTGCTGCAGTGGAACATGCGAAGAAGAACAATCTGAATGTTGTGATTTTAGATACCGCTGGACGTCTTCATGTAGATGAAGATATGATGGACGAGCTTCTAGAGATCAAGAAGAGAGTCGATGTGTTCCAGACGATCCTTGTTGTAGATGCTATGACAGGTCAGGATGCGGTAAATGTAGCCGGTACATTTGATGAGAAGATTGGTCTTACAGGTGTAGTTCTTACTAAGCTTGATGGCGATACCAGAGGTGGTGCCGCACTATCAATTCGTGCTGTTACAGGCAAGCCAATCCTATATGCTGGTATGGGTGAGAAGTTATCGGATCTCGAGCAGTTTCATCCAGATCGAATGGCATCTAGAATTCTTGGTATGGGTGATGTCCTTACCTTGATTGAGAAGGCAGAAGCCTCTATTGATGAGGATAAGGCCAAGGAACTCAGTCGTAAGATGAAGAAGGCTGAGTTTGACTTTAATGATTATCTCGACTCCATGGCCCAGATGAAGAATATGGGAGGACTTAGTTCTCTTCTTGGAATGATGCCTGGCATGGGACTTAATGCCAAGCAGATGGACCAATTATCTGGAGCGATTGATGATAAGAAATTAGCTCATACAGAAGCGATTATACTTTCGATGACGGAGGAGGAGAGAGCGAATCCGAAGCTTATGAATCCTAGCCGTAAGAATCGAATTGCAAAGGGCGCAGGCCTTGATATTGCTGAAGTTAATCGATTCATTAAGCAATTTGAGCAATCCAGGAAGCTGATGAAGCAGATGCCTGGTATGATGAAGGGCAAAAAAGGTAGAATGAAATTCCCTTTTTAGCATAGATAAGTACATTATTAATTTTTCTATTTTAGGAGGAAACAAAAATGGCAGTAAAGATTAGATTAAGAAGAATGGGTAAGAAGAGAGAGCCTATTTACAGAGTTGTAGTTGCAGATTCTCGTTCACCAAGAGATGGTCGTTGCATCGATGAGATCGGTACATACAATCCAAATGTTGAGCCAGCAGATTTTCATGTAGATGCTGAGAAGGCTAAGAAGTGGCTTTCAGACGGTGCACAGCCTACAGAGACTGTTAACAGATTATTCAAGAACGCTGGTATCATCGATTAATTGCTATTTGCAGAAAGAACGAGGTATTCGTCATGAAAGAGTTAGTCGAAGTTATTGCGAAAGCACTTGTTGATTCAAAAGACGAAGTTGTCGTTACCGAGAGAGAAGCCGGTCATACTTTAATAGTTGAACTGAAGGTTGCGCCTTCAGATATGGGTAAGGTTATTGGTAAACAGGGGCGCATTGCAAAGGCAATACGTGCAGTTGTTAAGGCAGCATCATCTAAGATGGATAAGAAGGTTGTCGTAGATATTGTTGAATAACTATGGATTCGAGCAGGAGGCTTCCTGCTCTTTTCTATATTAAGAGGAACTATATGGAAGATTTATTACAGGTTGGCGTAATCACACAGACACATGGTATTCGTGGAGAAGTGAAGGTCTTTCCAACTACGGATGATCCAGGTCGTTTTAAGAAGCTGAAGAAGGCTATCCTAGACACTGGCAAGGAACAGATAGAAGTTGAGATTTCATCGGTTCGTTTCCAGAAGAATTTGGTAATTCTTGGCTTTAAGGGTATCGATAATATTAATGATGTCGAAAAATATAAGAAATGCCCAATTCTTGTAACCAGGGAAGATGCTGTGCCACTTGAAGATAATGAGTATTTCGTCTGTGATCTATATGGAATATCCGTTATCGATGATATGGATCGTGATTTGGGCCATATATCTGATGTAATTGAGACAGGCGCCAATGATGTATATGTCGTTGAAGGAGAATTTGGGGAGATACTCATTCCAGCAATTAAGGACTGTATTCTCTCTGTGTCGATCGAAGAGAAGCGGATGCGGGTTCACCTGCTCAAGGGCCTTCTAGAGGATGAAGCATGAAGTTTTATGTCTTAACATTATTTCCTGAAATGATTATGCAGGGGCTATCTACAAGTATTACTGGTAGAGCGATGGAGAAGGGACTTCTTCAGGTGGAAGCCATTAATATACGCGATTTCTCGCTGGATAAGCATCACAAGGTAGATGATTATCCATATGGTGGTGGTGCCGGCATGGTAATGCAGGCACAGCCAGTATATGATGCATGGAAGTTTGTCTCTGATTCGCTGGGCTTTCGACCACGTACTGTATATCTTACTCCACAAGGGGAGACCTTTCATCAGGCTATGGCTACTTCATTTGCAGAAGAAGAAGCGCTTGTTTTGCTCTGTGGTCATTATGAAGGGATTGACGAACGTGTGCTTGAAGAGATTGTGACAGACTATGTCTCAATTGGTGATTATGTATTAACTGGTGGAGAACTACCTGCAATGGTTATGGTTGATGCCATTTCAAGACTTGTTCCAGGTGTTCTTCATAATGATGTTTCTGCGGATACAGAATCATTTTCAGATGGACTGCTTGAATATCCTCAGTATTCAAGACCTGAAGTATGGATGGAAAGGGCTGTTCCTTCAATTCTTCTTTCAGGAGACCACGCGAAGGTAGATGCATGGAGAAGAGAGCAGTCGATTTTAAGAACTAAGGAGAGACGACCAGATCTACTCAAGACTGCTCCACTTACCGATAAGGAACGCAGCAAATTTTTGGATTAGTTATTAGGAAAATACTTGAATTATTACATTTATCGTGATAATATATTGTCTGTTGTGAAAAGAGATGGTCCTCTGTTACGTATGTATTAAGAACATCAAGATAAAATAGGAGGTCACAAAATGAACGCAAGTGAGATTATTGCAAACATCGAAGCTGAGCAGCTTAAGGCTGAAGTAGCTGACTTTAATGTAGGTGATACTGTTAAGGTTTACGCTAAGATCAAAGAGGGTAACCGTGAGCGTATCCAGGTTTTCGAAGGAACTGTTCTTAAGAAGCAGGGTGGTTCAAACAGAGCAACATTTACTGTTAGAAAGCTTTCTAATGGTGTTGGTGTTGAGAAGACTTGGCCACTTCATAGCCCTAATGTAGAGAAGATTGAGGTTGTACGTCATGGTAAGGTTAGACGTGCTAAGCTTAACTACTTAAGAGGCCGTGTTGGTAAGAAGGCTAAGGTTAAGGAAGCTATCAGATAATTGCTTTGAGATTTGGAACAACCACTACGGTGGTTGTTCTTTTTTTGTCATTCGTGTATCATATTTAGAGAATATTCGTATGAGGTTTTTGACTTTATGTCTCTTAATCTAACATTTCTATCGCGAATCAGGGATAAATTTTCGCCAAAATCAGGTCTTAATTTTCGACGCCGCAGACGGCGCTTTCAGAAGGATCGAATGAAATATTTTGCTTTGCTTGCTCTTCAGGTAGCAGGTGTGATTTTGCTTGCATATTTCATTGTTGCATCCTTTGGTACGTCAGCAATCATGCTTGGTGACTCTATGAATCCAGGGATTTATAATGAGGACCATCTTCTTGTTAATCGTCTGTCTTATGTCTTCTCACATCCGAGCGCAGATGATGTTATTGTGTTTCGACCTTCGGGTAATTTGAATGCACAGTATTCGGTAAAGAGAGTGGTTGCGGAGCCGGGAGACAGTGTCTATATCACGGGTGGTAAGCTCTATGTCAATGGCGAGGAATATGATGATGTCTATGATACAGATGCCATGACAGACGGAGGTCTTGCGGAGACGGAATTTACTCTTTCAGAGGGAGAGTATTTTGTGCTTGGCGATAATCGCAATAATAGTGAGGATAGTCGCTATCAGACAATTGGAAATGTATCCGAGGATGACATTGTAGGTCGTGCATGGCTTAATGTTACCTTTGGCAATTTTGGATTTGTGAAATAGGAGTATATATGGAATTTCAGTGGTATCCTGGACATATGACGAAAGCACGTCGTCAAATGCAGGAAGATATTAAATTAATAGATCTAATCATTGAACTTGTAGATGCCAGAATCCCAATGAGCAGTCGTAATCCAGATATTGACGAGCTTGGCCGAAATAAGGCGAGACTTATTCTCCTTAATAAGTCGGATCTTGCAGATGAGCGCGCGATAAAAGAATGGACTGATTACTTCGTGGGCCAGGGCTTTTCTGTAGTTGCCTTGGATTCCAGGAAGAGAAACTCCATGAATGCTGTGAAGAAGGCAATTGAGGAAGCGTGTCTAGAGAAGCGAGAGCGTGATCGAAGAAAGGGAATTAAGAATCGTCCAATTCGTGCTATGGTTGTGGGTATTCCAAATGTCGGTAAATCAACATTTATTAATTCCTTTGCAGGTAAGGCTGCAGCCAAAACTGGAAATAAGCCTGGCGTTACGAAGGGCAAGCAGTGGATTAAGCTGAATAAGGACACCGAATTACTTGATACACCAGGTATTCTATGGCCTAAGTTTGAAGATCAGACAGTTGGCCTTCGCTTGGCTTTTATTGGTGCGATTGGAGATAATGTACTAAATATTGATGAACTTTCCATGGAATTGATTCGCGTCCTTAAGGAGAGGTATCCTTCGATGCTTTCGAATCGTTATGAGGTGAATGAGTCAGATTCAGATGCAGAGATTCTCATGGCGATTGCAGAGAATCGGCATTGCATTAAGCAAGGTGGTCAGATGGATTATTCCAAGGCCGCATCGATTTTGATTGATGAATTTCGTGGCGGAGTATTAGGTAAGGTTTCGCTGGAATTACCTTCAGATTATTTAGAATAAATTGGCAGAATTGCCACTACAGATATCAGGAGAATTACGATTTAGTTATGGACGCAAAGAATCAAGAACCGTTTACTTTTAAGGACTTCTTATCAATTGTTTTATATATAGGCGCCGTTGTACTCGTGACAATGTTTATTGTACATTTTATCGGACAGAGAACGGTTGTCAGCGGCTCATCTATGTATGATACCCTGGAGGATGGACAGAATCTTATTGTCGATAAGATTTCTTATCGTTTTTCAGATCCAGAGAGATTTGATATTGTTGTATTTTCTTACGAGAATGAGGATAATACATATTTTATCAAGCGAATTATTGGCCTTCCTGGAGAGAGTGTCTACATCGATACAGAGGGCAATATTTATATCGACGGAGAACTATTAGAAGAGGATTATGGATTTGAACAGATCCTAGATCCAGGCCTTGCCGGTAATACGATTACCTTATCAGAAGATGAATATTTTGTGCTTGGAGATAATCGTAATAATTCCTTTGATAGTCGTTATGAGGAGGTAGGACCGATTCCAAGAGAGGATATTATTGGAAAGGTATGGATTCGAATCTTTCCATTCGATCTGTTTGGCAAGGTTGACTAGTTATGACTGAGAAGAAGATTGGTGAGATTCAAGCAGAATATAAGGCAACAGATGATGATAAGCTAACAGATTTCATAGATAGATATCATTTGGATGAAAGACCTGGTGTACAGAAGATCTGCCTGCAGGCGAAGAAGCGCCATGACAAATATCTGGCAGAATTAGATCGTATCTTCGCCTTGAAAGAATTTGAGCGAAAATATAGTTCATCTTATTCCTATATTTGTGGTATTGATGAAGCTGGAAGAGGGCCGCTTTGCGGGCCAGTGGTTGCAGGGGCTGTTATTTTTCCTGAGGATACCGATATACTTTATATCAATGATTCCAAGAAATTATCAGAAGCAAAGAGGGAAGAGCTTTATGATGTAATCTTGGAGAAGGCAATTGCGGTTGGAATTGGGATTGCATCTCCAGAAGAGATTGATGAGATGAATATCTTGCAGGCTACCTACAAAGCAATGAGAGAGGCGGTCTCCAATCTATCAGTAGAGCCTGATTTACTTCTTAATGATGCGGTTACAATTCCAGGACTATCTATGACTCAGGTCCCAATTATCAAGGGGGATGCCAAGAGCATATCCATTGGTGCTGCAAGCATCATTGCCAAGGTCACAAGAGACCGTATGATGCTGCAATATGACGAGATCTTCCCGGGATATGGCTTTGCTAAGCATAAGGGTTATGGTACGAGGGAACATATTGATGCAATTAGAAGACTTGGACCAACACCGATACATCGCAAGACTTTTATTTCTAACTTTATTTAGAGGTATATATGCAGATATCAGACCTACTTCAGCAGTATAATAATCTCTTAATGCCAGATGCCAAGACAGCAAATGGTCTAAGAGGAGTGGAGCAGCTGGTATCTACGCTTTCCAGACTGACAGAGGGACAGATTTTCGAGGGCACGGTCCTATCATCCAAGGATAATGTAGTTACACTTGGTCTTAGTTCTGGTCAATCCATTGCAGCCAGGCTAGAAAGCACTATTAGTCTAAATCAGGGACAGTCAGTATTCTTTCAGGTCAAATCAAATGATGGAAGAACTGTGCAGATTCGACCGCTTCTTACATCAGCTGATACGAATCCTACCTGGAATACGGCCCTAGAATCAGCATCACTTCCTGTGTCAGAGAAGTCTCTGAATATGGTGCGCACTATGATGCAAGAAGGAATGCCAATTGATGCAGAATCTCTTACGCGGATGAATCAGGTGATTTCTTCCTATGATGCCGGCGATACAGCAGATCTTGTCCTTATGTCCAAGCTTAACATTCCTATCTCTAGAGAGAATCTATCCCAATTTCAGAATTATAAGGCAAATGAGGCAGCTATTCTTGATGCTGTCGATTCTCTGTCAGATGCAAATAGTAAGATTTTAGTATCGTCATCTGTTTCGACGAATGACATTATTCAATTTGAGAAGAATCTGCTTACATTGTTAAATTTGCCACAAACTATGGAGGCAGATGAACCTGCCACGATTGAAACAGAAGAGTTGAATGTCAATCAGAAGTCACTTGCAGAAGCTGTGGCTAATGATGCTTCGACAAGTGAAGCTATATCAAACAAGCCTATATCTGAGACTTACGTTGATACTAATGCTTTGCAGGATCTAGAGGAATCAAATCCCATCTTTTCCTCCAAGGCATTTTCGAAGCTTGAAGATATCATATTTGATGTACTTTCGAATAATTCCGCCTTAAATGAATTATTTACTGAGGATGGAGAAGTTAGGAACAACCTTACTCCTTCCAAGTTCCTAGAGAAACTTGTCTCTATTTTTGAAGAATCAAATTTGCCCAAAGAGGATATTCTTAAGATTATCTCATCTAAGGGTTACCGCAATATGCTTACCTCCATTATGAAGGATTCCTGGTCGCTTCAGCCGGAGGAGCTTTCTCATAAAGATGTTATATCACACCTATATGAGAAGCTAACTGTTCATACAAGCGAGATTGAAAAATTAGCGGAACAACTCACGAAGGATCCGGAGAATTCATTTTCCAGGGCATCTTCCCAGCTTCGACAGAACATTGAATTCATGAATACCATAAATGAGAATTATACATATGTTCAGCTTCCACTTAAGATGTATCATCAGAATGCTACAGGCGATTTGTTTGTCTATCAGAACAAGCGTCATTCATCCTCGGAGGATGAGGAGGTATCAGCCTTCCTTCATTTTGACTTGAAATATTTGGGCTCGACAGATATCTCTGTTAAGCTGCTTCATAAGAATATAGATACGGAATTCTATCTGGATTCTGATGAATCCTATCAACTTATTTATGACCATTTGGATGAACTCGAGGCAAGGCTTAAGAATAGAGGCTTTTACTGTCATCTAAAGGTGAATCATACAGATGATTGTGAAGAAGGTTATCATTTTCTGTCTCGTCTTACGGATGAAGCCATAGATCAAAACAGCACGATACAGAGATTTTCTTTTGATGTGAGGGCTTAATATGGATGAGAAGGAGAAAACTGCGGTAGCCCTTCAGTATAAGAAGGGCGATGATGCACCAACCATACTTGCTTCAGGCAAAGGTCACATGGCAGATCGCATTATAGAGGAAGCGAAGAAACATGATGTGCCTTTTTATCAGGATAATGCACTGGCGGAGACACTCTCTAAGCTTGAAATTGGAGATGCCATTCCACCGGAATTATACGAGGCAGTGGCTGAGATTCTAGTCTTTGTAAATGATTGCGAGAAACTCAAATCCAAGATGCTATAGAGAATGATTTGATGGCGGGGGAGATGCTATGACAAATCGTAGAACCTTAGGCACAAAATACGAAGATATGGCTATTTCCTATCTTGAAAGTAATGGCTATGAGATAATCGACAGGAACTTCTCTTGCAAGATGGGAGAAATCGATATTATTGCTTTGGATTCTGGCTATTTGGTTTTTGTCGAGGTCAAATATCGAAGTGATAGTCGGTTTGGGTCACCTCTTGAAGCAGTGGATTATAGAAAGCAGGAGAAAATTCGTCGTTCTGCCATGTATTATATTTCTACCTTACATGGGACTTCTTACCAGAAGATTCGCTTTGATGTTGTGGGGATTCTTGGGCAGGATATTACTCTTATAAGAAATGCATTTGAGGCTTAATATGATACAGAAGAATCAAGAGCAGATTATAAATAGAAAAGATCATCTACTTCATTCGGGCGAATGCTTACCCTTGCTTCATTTTAATGCATTTGATGATTATAGTGAGATAAGACATGGCTTTTCGACAAGACTTGGAGGAGTATCAAAGGGGGAATTTTCTTCCTTGAACCTAAGCTTTACTAGGGGTGATGATGAGAAGGCGGTAATGGAAAACTATCGCCGTATCGCAGAAGTATTTGCGACTTCTCCGTCTTCTATTGTGACATCAGATCAGACGCATACGACAAATGTACGACTTGTTACAGGAGATGATGCTGGAAAAGGTATCACAAGGCCGAGAGATTATTCTGATATTGATGGCTTAATTACAAAGGAAAGAGGCCTTCTTCTTGCGACCTTTTATGCGGATTGTGTTCCTCTCTATTTCTATGATCCGATACATCATGCCATTGGACTTTCTCATTCTGGCTGGAAAGGGACACTGCATCGAATGGGAAATGAGACAATCCATGCTATGCATGAGAATTTTGGATCAAATCCCAAGGATATTCTTGCTGCAATCGGACCTTCTATTTGCCTTGATTGCTATGAGGTCTCAGAGGAACTTGCAGGAGAATTTCGAATGGAATTTCCAGATGAGGCCGATTCCATTCTAAAGCCTGGAAGGAGCGGACATGCCTATCTTGACCTTTGGAAGGCAAATGAAATTGTGCTTCTTGATGCTGGAATTAGGAAGGAACATCTTTCGGTAACTAATATTTGCACCTGCTGCAATTCGAAACTGTTATTTTCTCACCGTGCTTCGCAGGGAAGGCGGGGGAATCTTGGCGCATTTCTTATGCTTCAATAATTTTTGGAGGACTATATGTCTACAACACATACAATTAAGCAGATTATCGATGATTCGCCTGCTGCAAGATATAATCTCTCTGTTGGCGATGAACTTCTTACGATTAATGGACAGGAAGTAAAAGACATCTTTGATTTCTATTATTATAGTGATGATGAAGAAGTGACACTTGGTGTCATAAGAGATGGCGCACCTCTTACGATTAATTTGAAGAAGGAGATTGGTGAGGATCTTGGAATTGTCTTTGAAAATGGTCTATTAGACGATTATAAGAGCTGCTCCAATAAATGCATGTTTTGCTTTATTGATCAGATGCCAGAAGGCATGAGAGAAACCTTGTATTTTAAGGATGATGATACCAGATTATCCTTCCTTCAGGGCAACTATGTTACCCTTACCAATATTAAGGAGGAGGATATTAAGCGAATTATCGATTATCATTTGGCACCAATTAATATTTCTGTGCACACGACGAATCCTTCTCTTAGATGTACCATGCTTCATAATCGTTTTGCTGGGGATATCTTAGATAAGATACGTACTCTTGATGAAGCAGGACTTCCGATGAATGCGCAAATTGTTGCCTGCAGAGGAATCAATGACGGAGAAGAGCTAGAGCGAACGATAAGTGATTTATTGCAATTTGATAATATGTCTTCTTTGTCGGTTGTTCCAGTAGGCTTGACCAAATTTAGAGAAGGGCTTTATCCGCTGGAAGCTTATGACAGAGATTCCGCGCGCGAGACGCTTCGTATTATTCATAAATGGCAGGATATCGCATATGAGAAGCGGGGGAATCATTTTGTTCAGGCGGGAGATGAGTGGTATCTTCTCGCTGAAGAGCCACTTCCTGAAGAAGACAGATATGATGGCTATATCCAGCTTGAGAATGGTGTTGGCATGCTTCGCCTTTTACTTAATGAATTTCGAGAGGCTCTTTCTTCCGAAGGAAAACACATCTTCATGCGAAAGCATAGAATTGTTATTGCATCAGGCGTTTCTGCCTCCCCTTTTATGAAGATGTTAGCGCAGGAATTTATGGAGAAATATCCAAAGACTGAGATAGAGGTTGTTCCAATCAGAAATGATTTCTTTGGAGAGAAGATTACAGTATCTGGTCTGATTACAGGCCAGGATTTAGTGGCTCAGCTTAAGGGTAGGGACTTAGGAGATAAGGTTTTAATTCCTTCGAACATGCTTCGTTCAGGGGAAGAGACCTTCCTTGATGACATGACTCTAACAGAGGTTCGCCAAACTTTACAAGTTCCTGTGGATATTGTAAAATCAAGCGGTCAGAGTCTTCTGAAGGCTCTTGTTTCATGATGATTTAGATGAGGTAGATTACAATGAGTAAACCCGTTGTTGCAATTGTTGGACGTCCGAATGTTGGCAAGTCCACACTCTTCAATGTGCTTGCTGGAGAACGTATTAGTATTGTAAAGGATACACCAGGTGTAACCAGAGATAGAATTTATGCAGATGTTTCATGGCTGAACCATGACTTTACACTTATCGATACTGGTGGTATCGAGCCAGATACAAGCGACATTATTTTAAGTCAGATGAGAGATCAAGCGCAGATTGCGATTGATACTGCTGATGTAATTATATTTATTACGGATGTCCGTCAGGGACTTGTGGATTCAGATGCCAAGGTTGCAGATATGCTTCGCCGTTCCAAGAAGCCGATTGTTCTTGTAGTAAATAAGGTAGATGACTTCAACAAGTATATGCCAGATGTTTATGAATTCTACAATCTTGGAATTGGGGATCCACATCCTATTTCTGCTGCATCTCAGCTTGGACTTGGTGATATGCTTGATGAGGTTGTTGCTGATTTCCCAGAGAATCATAACTTTGATGAAGAGGATGAGACACCTAGAATTGCTATTATTGGTAAGCCTAATGTAGGTAAATCATCCCTGGTGAATCGTCTGGTTGGACAGGACCGAGTAATCGTATCAGATATTGCTGGTACAACGCGTGATGCGGTTGATACCAGGGTTCGATATGATGGTAGGGATTATATCTTTATTGATACGGCAGGTCTTAGACGCAAGAACAAGATCAAGGAAGAATTAGAACGATTCTCTATCATTCGTGCGGTATCTGCTGTTGAACGTGCAGATGTTGTCATTCTCATGATTGATGCCGTAGAAGGTGTTACAGAACAGGATGCCAAGATTGCTGGTATTGCTCATGAGCGTGGCAAGGGTATTATTATCTGCGTGAATAAGTGGGATGCCATCGAGAAGGATGACAAGACCATGTATAAGCACATGGAGAAGGTTCGTCAGACTTTATCCTTTATGACTTATGCAGAGATTATGTTCATTTCTGCGAAGACAGGTCAGAGACTGAACAAGCTATATGACACAATTGATGCGGTTATCGAGAATAATTCCATGCGAATTGCAACCGGCGTCTTAAATGAGATAGTAACAGAGGCAGTTGCACTTCAGCAGCCACCTTCTGATAAGGGTAAGCGACTGAAGATTTATTATGTGACTCAGGTTGCAGTTAAGCCGCCAACTTTTGTTATTTTTGTAAATCATAAGGAACTTATGCATTTTTCTTATGTCAGATATCTTGAGAATCGTATTCGAGATGCTTTTGGTTTCCAGGGTACATCTCTTAAGTTTATCGTACGCGAACGAAAGGAAGAATCTTAATGCTAAGTCGCGGTATTTCATTACTTATTGGCTATGCTTGTGGTTTGTTCTTATCAGGCTATATGTATGGCAAGAAGCAGAACATAGACATTAGAGAATCTGGCAGCGGCAATGTTGGAACTACGAATACCTTGCGGACTCTTGGCAAGAGGGCTGGTATTTTTGCTTTGATTGGTGATATTTTTAAGGCAATACTGGCTGCAGTTATTGTCTATTTCATCTATAGAAATAGAGTAGATAATGTGCTTCTTCTGGAACTTTATGCATCTTTTGGTGCAGTCCTTGGCCATAATTTCCCTTTTTATTTTGGCTTCAAGGGCGGGAAAGGAATTGCTACGAGTACTGGTATGATTATTGTGGCATTCCCAGAGACTCTTCCTCTATGTGTGCTTACGATGATGCTTACTGTATTTATTACCAAGTATGTTTCTCTTGGTTCTATCTTGTCATCGCTTGTTTTTGCAGTGGAGATTCTTATTATGGGTTCAATGGGACTTCTTTCCTTTCAGGGAACTGATTTGATTGAAGCAGAGGTGATTGGACTTCTTGCAGCTGCAACAGCGATAATTAAGCACCGAAGCAATATCAAGCGTTTGCTTAATCACGAAGAGAATAAGACTTATCTATTTAAGAAGCCTGAAGCTTAACTTTGGGCTTTTTACATTTACTTGAAGAATAAGGAGAATTATAATGAATATAGAATTCAAAAAGCTTTCAGAGACAGCCAAAGTTCCAGAAAGAGGATCTGATTTTGCGGCAGGATATGACCTGTTTGCAAATATATCTTCTAATGAGGTGATTTTGCCGCATGAGACCAAACTCATAGGCACTGGACTTGCGATGGCAATTCCGGAAGGCTATTTTGGAGGCATTTTTGCTAGATCTGGTCTTTCATCGAAGAAGGGTCTTCGCCCAGCAAACTGCACGGGGGTTATTGATGCAGATTATCGTGGCGAGATTATGGTAGCACTTCATAATGATAGTGATACAGCATCAGAGATTGAACCATTTCAGAAGATTGCACAGCTTGTTGTGCTTCCATTTCTACCGCTTGAGTTTACGGAAGTTGACAAGTTATCTGAGACGGTTCGTGGCGAAGGAGGATTTGGATCTACAGGAACACATTAAGTATTGGAGGGGGTTTTTATGGAAGACAACATTAGAGAACGTTTAATGAAATTCTATGCGCATGGGGATCGCATGGTTACCTTGAACGCGGCACAGGGACATTTTGCAACGAGTCAATCTCATATCAATTATTATATTGACGTGACTCGCATTAAGGTTCGTGTCAAGGAAGCGAAGGAAGCTGCAAAGTCTCTTCGCTCTAAGTTGGTTCATCAGATTCAGACAGTAGATACGATTGTTTGCCTGGATGGTACAGAGGTGCTTGGAGCCTTCCTTGGAGATGAGCTTGAGAAGGCAGATTTTCGTATGACCAATATGCATGAGACTATGTATGTGGTTAGTCCGGAAGAGAATAGCATTCATCAGTTTATGTTTCGCGAGAATGTACGTCCTTCTATTGAGGGAAAGAATGTCATTGTTCTTACGGATACGATGACTACCGGTGAGACAGTTGCCAAGGCAATCGAATGTATTGAATATTATGGTGGCATGGTCTCTTGTGCGGTCTCTATCTTCAGTACGGTGTCTTCGGTTGGTAATACCAGGGTCTTCTCGCTCTTTACAAAGGATGATTTGCCAGGATATGCAACATATCAGTCTGCAGATTGCCCTTATTGCAAGAAGAAGATTCCGCTTGAAGCTATGGTAAATGGTTACGGCTATTCGAAGCTTTAAGAATAGAATAATAGTTTTAGGCTTATATAAGAATTGGAGAAAGCTTGGTTGCATCAGACAATCAAGCTTTTCTTTTTGTTTGAAGACCACAATCACTTGTGTTATACTTCATTTTGGATTAGCAGATATTGTTATTTGCTTAGGTAAGGAAGGAAATTTATATGCCAAAGAAAAATGATATATATGACGAGAGCAGTATTGCCGTTCTAGAAGGATTAGAGGCTGTTCGTAAACGTCCTGGAATGTATATTGGTTCTGTATCTCGAAAGGGACTGAATCACTGTATCTATGAAATTGTAGATAACTCTGTAGATGAGCATTTGGCTGGCTTTTGCGACACCATTCATGTGACGCTTGAAGCAGATGGTTCATGTACAGTAGAAGATAATGGTCGTGGAATTCCTGTTGGAATGCATGCCAAGGGAATGCCAGCAGAACGTGTTGTATTTACAACACTTCATGCAGGTGGTAAATTTGACGATTCTGCTTATAAGACAAGTGGTGGTTTGCATGGAGTTGGTTCTTCTGCTGTCAATGCCTTGTCAACTTATTTTGATGTAGAAATCAGTCGTGAGGGCTATATTCATCATGATAGATTTGAACAGGGAAAGCCAGTCGAGAAGCTTGTAAATGGACTTCTTCCAACACTTGGTAAGACGAAGAATACCGGAACCAAGATTAATTTCTTGCCGGATCCAACCATTTTTGAGAAGACGAATTTCAAGGAAGATGAAGTGAAGAGCAGAATGCATGAGACGGCATATCTGAATCCGAATCTTACTATTATTTACGAAGATCGTCGTAAGGAAGAGGTAGAGCATATTGTCTACCATGAGCCAGAAGGAATTGAGGGTTTTGTAAAGGATATCAATCAGAACTCTGAGCCAATTCATGATGTCATTTCCTTCTCTGGCCAGACAGATGGTATTCAGGTTGATGTTGCTTTTCAGTATGTGAATGAATTCCACGAGAATATTCTCGGCTTTTGTAATAATATCTACAATTCCGAAGGCGGAACGCATATTACTGGCTTCAAGACGACATTTACTACAGTAATTAATAACTACGCCAGAGAGCTTGGAATTCTGAAGGATAAAGACCAGAACTTTACAGGCGCTGATGTTAGAAATGGTATGACAGCTGTCGTATCTATCAAGCATCCAGATCCTCGATTTGAAGGTCAGACCAAGACAAAGCTTGATAATCCTGATGCTGCAAAGGCTACATCAAAGATTACCAATGATGAGATTCAGCTTTTCTTCGATCGTAATGTGGAAGTTCTAAAACAGGTGATTTCCTGCGCAGAGAAGGCTGCCAAGATTCGTAAGGTCGAAGAGAGAACGAAGACCAATCTTTTGCAGAAGCAGAAATTCTCCTTTGATCAGAATGGCAAGCTTGCCAACTGTGAATCCAGAGAGGCAGATAAGTGTGAAATCTTCATTGTAGAGGGAGATTCTGCGGGCGGTTCTGCAAAGACTGCCAGAAATCGTATGTATCAGGCAATTCTTCCAATTCGCGGTAAGATACTTAACGTTGAGAAGGCTTCCATGGACAAGGTTCTAGCAAATGCAGAAATTAAAACCATGATTAATGCCTTTGGTTGTGGCTTCTCTGAGGGCTATGGCAATGATTTTGATATCACCAAGCTTCGCTATGACAAGATTATTATTATGGCAGATGCCGATGTGGATGGTGCTCATATTTCAACCCTTCTTCTGACTCTATTTTATCGCTTTATGCCAGAGCTTATCTATGAAGGACATGTCTATATTGCTATGCCTCCTTTGTACAAGGCTATGCCATCTAAGGGAGAAGAAGAGTATCTCTATGATGATGAGGCACTTGAGAAATATCGCGCTACCCATAAAGGTCCATTTACCTTGCAGAGATATAAAGGTCTTGGAGAGATGGATGCAGAACAGCTCTGGGAGACAACTCTTGATCCAGAACGCAGATTACTGAAGAGAGTTGAGATTGAGGATGGACGTATGGCATCTGATATTACCGCTCTTCTTATGGGCAATGATGTTCCACCTCGTCGTGCCTTCATTCACGATCATGCACGTGATGCCATACTTGATGTATAAGAATAGATAGGAGATTATTTCATGTCTGAAACAGAACAGATTATTCAAACAGAATACTCAGATATCATGCAGAAGTCCTATATTGACTATGCAATGAGTGTTATTGTTTCACGAGCTCTTCCAGATGTAAGAGATGGTCTGAAGCCAGTCCAGAGAAGGACTCTCTATGATATGTATGAGCTTGGAATACGCTATGATAAGCCATTTCGTAAGTCTGCACGTATTGTAGGTGATACCATGGGTAAATATCATCCACATGGCGATAGCTCTATTTACGGTGCACTTGTAGTACTTGCACAGGACTTTAAGATGGGTATGCCACTTGTGGATGGCCATGGTAACTTTGGTTCGATCGAGGGTGATGGTGCCGCTGCAATGCGTTATACAGAGGCTAGACTTCAGAAAATCACTCAGGAAGCTTACCTAGCTGATCTTGATAAGAATGTTGTCGACTTTGTTCCTAATTTCGATGAGACAGAGAAGGAGCCAGAGGTTCTTCCAGTTCGTGTTCCAAATCTTCTGGTAAATGGATCAGAAGGTATTGCAGTAGGTATGGCGACCTCTATTCCTCCACATAATCTTGGTGAGGTTATTGATGGCGTCATCGCCTATATGAAGAATCCGGATATTAATACGGTAGAAATGATGGAATATATTCCTGGTCCAGATTTTCCAACCGGTGGAATTGTGACGAATAAGGATGAACTTCTCGAGATTTATTCTACAGGCCAGGGTAAGATCAAGATTCGTGGCAAGGTTGAGATTGAGAAGTTAAAGGGCGGTAAGGAGCGAATTGTTGTTACCGAGATTCCTTATCCAATGATTGGTGCCAATATTGGTAAATTCCTAAATGATATCTTCGCGCTTGTAGAATCCAAGAAAACAACAGATATTGTTGATATTTCCAATCAATCCTCCAAAGAAGGCATTCGTATTGTAATTGATTTGAAGAAGGGCGCAGATGTGGAAAATGTCTGCAACCTGCTCTACAAGAAGACCAGGCTTGAAGATACCTTTGGTGTGAATATGCTTTCTGTTGCGGATGGCAAGCCAGAAACCATGGGAATTGTCCCTATTATTCGCCACCATGTGAATTTCCAGTATGAACTTGCAACCAGAAAGTATACGACCCTTCTGGCCAAGGAAGAAGAGAAGCGGGAGATTCAGGAAGGATTAATTAAGGCTTGTGATGTTATCGATTTGATTATTGAGATTCTTAGAGGATCTAAGAATGTTAAGGATGCGAAGGCTTGCCTTATGGAAGGTAAGACAGAGGGCATTTCTTTTAAGTCCAAGGCCTCTGAGGCAGACGCAGCCCTTCTCTCATTTACAGAGAATCAGGCAGATGCAATTCTTAATATGCGTCTGCATCGCTTGATTGGCTTGGAAATCGATGCTCTTCGCAAGGAACATGATGAAACATTGCAGAATATTTCAGATTACAGCGAGATTCTAAATAATAGAAGCGCTATGGCAAAGGTTATTATTAAGGACCTTCAGAATCTGAAGAAGGAATTCTCTGTAGAGAGAAAGACTCATATTGACAATGTTGCAGAGGCTGTAATCGAAGAGAAGCCAATCGAAGAGGAAGATGTTGTTGTTCTTCTGGACCGTTTCGCATATGGTCGCGTGGTGGATACCCAGACTTACGAACGAAATAAGGATGCTGCTGAGGAAGAATGCAAGCAAATAATCTTCTGTAAGAATCTAGATAAGCTCTGTATTTTAACGGATTCTGGCCAGTTGCATACAGTGAAGGTTCTTGATCTTCCTATGGGTAAGTTTAGAGATAAGGGACAACCGCTCGATAATCTATCGAATTATGATTCTTCCAAGGAGAATATTCTTCTGATTGATTCAATGTCCGCTCTTATGACGAAGAAAGTTATATTTGCTACAAAATCAGGTCTTTGTAAGATGGTGGATGGAGCTCTATTTGATGTAGCAAAGAGAACGACAGCATCAACAAAACTCGATGATGGCGATCAGGTTCTTATGGTTCAGCCAATTTGCCATGAGGATGATTCTATCGTATTCATCACGAAGAATAATGTTACACTTCGAATCCTTGCAGATACGATTCCTGAGAAGAAGAAGGCTGCACTTGGTGTTACAGGTATTAAGCTTGATCCAAAGGATGAAGTGAAGGAAGTATATATGCTTCATCCAGGTGAGAATCTGTCGGCCAAGATCAATGGCAAGAGTGTTCAGCTGAATCGCCTCCACATTGGCAAGCGTGCAACAAAGGGCGTTAAGAAATGATTAAGAATGTTTTATTTGATTTGGATGGCACAATTATTAATTCGGAGCCAGGCATCATTCATTGTCTGAAGCACACGGCTAAATATTTTGGCGTGGCAGAGCCTCCGCTTTTTGAACTTCGAAAATGTATTGGACCACCATTATCTGGCTCATTTTTGAATGTCCTTCATCTAAATGAAGATCAAGTAGAGGAGGCCTTCAGAGTCTATCGAGCTGAATATGCAAGAGGCGGTATGTTTGATTGCCTTCTCTATGATGGGATTCTTGAGTGCATTCGCACTCTACATGAAGAGGGCTTTCATATGGCGCTTACTTCATCAAAGCATGAAGAAGCATGCGTGAAGATACTAAGGCATTTTTCATTGGATCATTATTTTGATGATATCGTTGGCTCTGATGACAATGTAAGAGAGACTAAGGCGGAAGTGATAGAAGAATTCTTCCGGATTCATCCAGACCTGTCGAGAGAGGATACCGTATTAATTGGTGATACCAAATTCGACATGGAAGGAGCAGCACTTACAGGAATTCGTGGGATTGGAGTCACCTATGGCTTTGGCAGCTTGTCTGATTTAGAAGAATACAGTGCAAGCTATATCGCGCATAATCCAGGAGAGATTACGAAGATTATTCTAGAGGAATGCCATGAGTAGTAGAATTCATGTGAATCGAATTTATCAGGTTTTTTATCCGCTTGCAGTTTATTTCTTATCGTATAATCTTTTTGCGGTTTTTTTTAAGAGCATAATTGGACAATCGGTATCTGATTTGTTTTGCTTACTGCTTGCTGCGATAATTACTCTTATTATAGAATTCTTTATCTATCGTAAGCTTCCGATTGCTCTAAATTATCACGAAGATATTGCTGCATGGCAATTAATTCTCTACATAGCTTTAATTGTCTTATGTGGGATTCTACTTAATGTTGCGGTTACGAATCTGCCACTGGAATCGATTTCATCGAATTATGCCAGGGCAAATGATACGCTTTATTCCGGTAGCATCCTTGTCAAGATTCTATCAAACTGTATCTTCATTCCAATTCTTGAGGAAGTGGTCTTTCGAGGAATCGTATGCGGTCAGATTCTTTCCTGGCATGGAAGAATACCTGCAATGCTTATCTCGTCCTTGCTTTTTGGAATAATGCATTTTAATGTGATACAATTTTTATATGCATTTTTGATGGGACTGCTATTGTCCTTTGTATATTGCAAGACACATAGACTATGGATTCTAATGATTGCCCATGGCCTTACGAATTTTGTAGTTGTACTATATGCAAGTTACTTTATGTAGGAGGAAGAAATATGGATGACAGCAAAATTACACTTACTATTGATAAACAGAAGAATATAGCTCTTATTGCTCATGATGGCAAGAAGCATGATTTAATCGAATGGTGCTTAGAACATAAGGATATTCTTGAGAAGCACACCCTATGTGGAACAGGCACGACTGCTCGTATGATTACCGATAGAACTGGACTATCTGTTAAGGGATATAATTCTGGCCCTCTTGGTGGTGATCAACAGATTGGAGCAAAGGTTGTTGAGGGGAAGATTGACTTTATCGTATTCTTCTCAGATCCTCTTACTGCTCAGCCTCATGATCCTGATGTTAAGGCGCTGCTTCGTATTGCACAGGTTTATGATATTCCAATTGCTGTAAATCGCGCTTCCGCAGATTTCATGATTTGCTCCACTCTTATGAATGAGGAGTACAATCATGACGTAGTAAATTTCAAGAAAAACATAATGGATAGAGCAAGTACTCTATAGTTTGTGAGGCTTTCCTATGAATGAAGAGAAGAAGAGTAAATCAAATTTAGCTGGAACCCTTGGAGCGATTCTGGTATTTGTTCTATTAATACTTATCGGTTCCCTTATGCTGTTTGCACCCGATATGAAATTGCAATATTTTTGTTATGTTGCGGGAGGATTTTTCCTTGCCTGGGGACTATGGCTTGTAATTCGTTACTTTGGCAAGAGAGAGTACAAGATTGTAGCAAATTATGATTTCTCAATCGGTACGCTTGCCACTATTCTAGGGGTATGTACTCTAGTTCGAGCATCCGATGTAGCTTCCGTTATTTATATCTACATTGGAATTATGATTCTGGTAGAAGCGGTTATCATGTTACAGCATTCTATTCAGCTAAAGAGCATGAATGGCTCTCTTTGGACCTTGAATCTGTTTATTAGTTTGGTATTTATTCTTTTTTCTGTAGTTATTCTGCTTGATTTGTTCTCAATTGTAGAGAAATATTCTGTGATTCTATATGGCGGACTTATTCTGGTTGGAGCCTTTGGTATTTTCTCACAGATTGCGGTTGCAGTTCGAAATAATCATTTCGTGAAGGAAACAGAGATGGGATATGCCTACAATATGGAAGACAGAGATATTGTAGAGATTCCATCAGCTGTTCGTGATACAGCTTCTATTTCTGATACGAAGATTGAGGACTACGAGAGCTTTGTTTCGGATGAAACAACTACGGAGGACTAGGTATGGCCAATATTGAGGACTATCTTGATTGGAGAGGAGATATTCCTCTTAGCGTGGATCCTTTTAATGAGGTAGATAATCTTATATTTTCCGAGCTAGCCTATACGCCCTTTGATGGATATGTTCCAGGGCCGGGAATCAAAGAGAAGGTTTCCTTGCAAGAAGTCTGCGCAAGATTTTTTGCTGACCATAGTGACGAAGAAATTATGTCCTCGATGATGTCTATAAAGGTTGCACCATTTCTTATGAGGAAAATGGTTACGTCCAAACGCTTTTCTGATGTCTATCTGACAGGCTATGTGAATGATTTTGATCCTGATTCTCAGAAGCAATTCTCTGTAACTACATTCTTACTTCCAGACAACACGTATTATGTGGCATTTCGCGGGACAGATGCTACAATTATCGGCTGGAAGGAAGACTTTAATATGTCCTTTCTTACAGGTACTGCCGGACAGCTTTCTGCCAGAGATTACCTGAATCAGACATTTGCCAGAACGCATAAGAAGCTTCGCATCGGTGGACATTCCAAAGGAGCGAATTTTGCAGTCTTTGCATCTGCCTATGCAAATAGTGCTGTGAAGAAGAAGATAATCGCAATTTATTCCAATGATGGCCCAGGCTTTCGCGATGAGATTGTTGCAAGCGATGAGTACAGGAGTATACTGCCGCTTGTGAAGTCAACCGTTCCCAAGCAATCTATGATTGGTATGATTCTTCAAAATGACCTGGAACATCAAGTGGTAAAAAGCGTCTACCAAGGACCATATCAGCATGATGCTATGTCTTGGCAGGTTATCGGCAATCATTTCGACTTGGCGGATGGCTTATCAGAGGAGAGTCATATTTTTGATGACACATTAAAAAGCTGGCTATCATCTATCGATGATGAGACGAGAGAAATCTTTGTTGATATTCTCTTTAGCGCTATCTTAGATACCGGTGTAACTTCACTTGAAGAAGTGGATCAGGTGAAGATTAAAGTAATTACAGGCATGTTCAAGAATCTTTCTAAGGCGCCGAAGGACAAGCAGAAGTTATTTACAGACGTTCTTATGAAGCTTGCATTAAGTAGTGGCGAGACCATTATGACGAGCATTCTTAATCGTTTTAAGACAGGTGAGAACGAAAATCTGTTAGAAGAATAGAAAACATAAGAAAATGCTCGTATTTACGAGTAAATGCGAGCATTTGACAGGATTCTGTCATTTAAGGTTAAGCTTTTCTATTTGAAACTTTAATGGCAGAATCCTATTATATGACTATCGAATTAGCACTCCACCTAGATGAGTGCTAACAACGTAAACTTAAGGAGGCAATTTATCATGAAATTAGTTCCATTATTAGACAGAGTGGTTCTTAAGCAGTTAGAGGCAGAAGAGACCACAAAATCCGGTATCATCTTAGCTAGCTCAGCACAGGAGAAGCCACAGGAGGCAGAAGTTATTGCAGTTGGACCTGGTGGTTTTGTTGATGGTAATGAAGTGAAGATGCAGGTTTCTGTTGGACAGAAGGTCATCTATTCAAAGTATGCTGGAACAGATGTTAAGCTTGATGGTGAAGAATACATTATTGTACGTCAGAATGACATTCTGGCTGTTGTAGAATAAGAGAAAGAAGGTCTTTAATTATGGCAAAAGAGATTAAATACGGAGCAGAAGCACGTTCTGCACTTCAGGCTGGTGTAGATCAGCTTGCAAACACAGTAAGAGTTACAATTGGACCTAAGGGTAGAAATGTAGTACTTGATAAGTCTTATGGTGCACCTCTTATCACGAATGATGGTGTTACTATTGCAAAAGAAATTGAGCTAGAGGATGCATTCGAGAACATGGGTGCGCAGCTTGTGAAGGAAGTTGCTACAAAGACAAATGATGTTGCTGGCGATGGAACTACAACAGCTACAGTTCTTGCTCAGGCTATGATTGATGAAGGTATCAAGAATCTGGCAGCTGGAGCAAATCCAATCGTACTTCGTAAGGGTATGAAGAAGGCAACAGACAAGGCTGTTGAAGCACTTGCAGCTATGTCATCTCAGGTTTCTGATAAGGACCAGATTACCAAGGTTGCATCCATTTCTGCTGGAAATGAAGAAGTAGGCCAGATGGTTGCTGATGCCATGGAAAAGGTTTCCAAGGATGGCGTTATTACAATCGAAGAGTCTAAGACAATGCAGACTGAGCTTGATCTTGTAGAAGGTATGCAGTTCGATCGTGGATATATCTCAGCTTATATGGCTACAGATATGGACAAGATGGAAGCTACATTAGATGATCCATATATCTTAATTACTGACAAGAAGATTTCTAATATTCAGGAGATTCTTCCACTTCTTGAGCAGGTTGTTCAGTCTGGTGCAAGACTTCTCATCATTGCAGAAGATGTTGAAGGCGAGGCTCTTACAACATTAATCTTAAATAAGCTTCGTGGAACATTTAATGTAGTTGCAGTAAAGGCACCAGGCTATGGTGATCGTCGTAAGGACATGCTTCAGGATATTGCAATCTTGACAGGTGGTCAGGTAATCTCAGA
This sequence comes from Lachnospiraceae bacterium, assembly GCA_963661945.1. Lineage (GTDB taxonomy): Bacteria > Bacillota > Clostridia > Lachnospirales > Lachnospiraceae > CAVLDP01. The sequence continues at coordinate 62,798 of CAVLDP010000002.1, read as the reverse complement.
AGAGGTTGGCCTTGAACTCAAGGATGCTACACTTGATATGCTTGGTCGTGCTAAGTCAGTGAAGGTTCAGAAGGAAACAACTGTCATTGTTGATGGTGCTGGTTCTAAGGATGCAATCGCTGATCGAGTATCACAGATTCGTTCTCAGATTGAGAAGACAACTTCTGAATTCGATAAGGAGAAGCTGCAGGAGAGACTTGCCAAGCTTGCTGGTGGCGTAGCAGTAATTCGTGTTGGCGCTGCAACAGAGACTGAGATGAAGGAAGCAAAGCTTCGTATGGAAGATGCCCTGAACGCAACTCGTGCTGCTGTTGAGGAAGGAATCATTGCAGGTGGTGGATCTGCTTACATTCATGCATCCAAGGAAGTAGCAAAGCTTTCTGAGACATTATCTGGCGATGAGAAGACTGGAGCCAATGTAATTCTGAAGGCTCTTGAGGCACCTCTTTTCTACATTTCAGCAAATGCTGGATTAGAGGGTTCTGTAATCATCAACAAGGTTAAGGAATCTGAAGTAGGCGTTGGCTTTGATGCATATAACGAAGAATATGTAGATATGGTAAAGGCTGGAATTCTTGATCCTGTTAAGGTAACTCGTTCTGCACTTCAGAATGCGACATCTGTTGCTTCAACACTTCTTACAACGGAATCTGTTGTTGCTGATATCAAGGAAGCAGAGCCTGCTATGCCAGCAAATCCTGGTATGGGCGGAATGATGTAATTTCCCTGATCTTCATGAATATTTGATTGTATAAATGAGCTCTTGCATAATTGTGAGGGCTCATTTCTTTTATCTTGTTTGACCTATGGAAATATGGTAAAATAAACTCCGTGTGTAAAGGCTAAATATGATAGAGGAGTCCTTTTATGAACAAAGTTGCAATTTTAACAGATAGTAATAGTGGCATTACGCAGGAGGAAGCGAAGGAACTTGGGCTTTATGTTCTGCCAATGCCATTTTATTTTGATGGTAATCTGTTTTATGAAGAGATTGATTTAAGCCAGGATGAATTCTATAAGAAACTGGAAGAGGGTGGAGACATTACTACATCTATGCCGCTTGTAGGAGATGTTATTGACAAATGGGAAGAGCTTCTTGAGGAATATGAGGAAGTTGTCTATATCCCAATGTCCAGTGGACTTTCATCGTCTTGCCAGACTGCAATTATGCTTTCTGATGATTACGATGGCAAGGTACAGGTTGTCGATAATCAGCGTATTTCCGTTACTATGAGACAATCCGTTCTAGAAGCCAAGGAAATGGCAGATCTCGGTAAGAATGCGACAGAGATTAAGAGTTTCTTGGAAGATACGAAATTTGATTCATCCATCTATATTATGGTTGGTACTCTTGAATATCTGAGAAAGGGTGGTCGTCTGACACCAGCTGTTGCTGCAATTGGTTCTTTACTCAAGATCAAGCCAATTCTTCAGATTCAGGGCGAGAAACTTGATTCCTTTAGCAAGGCTCGTACACTGAAACAGGCAAAGCAGGTTATGATGGATGCCATTGATTCAGATATGAAGAATCGCTTTGATGATCCAGACGGATCAAATAGTGTGATTGCTATTGCACATACGAATAATTATGAAGAGGCCGTAAGTTTTCGTGATGAACTTTTAGAACGTTGGCCGAATCGTGAAATTGTAATTAATCCATTATCGCTTAGTGTATCTTGCCACATTGGACCGGGTTCCCTTGCGGTTACGACCTCACTAAGACATACTTTTAATTAGTTCTATTATAAGGAGGACGAAGATGGTTACAGCAGTTGTTGGAGCAAATTGGGGTGATGAAGGTAAGGGCAAGATTACAGATATGCTTGCCGAGAATGCGGATATTATTGTTCGCTTCCAAGGTGGTGCGAATGCCGGCCATACGATCAAGAATGAATATGGCAAGTTTGCACTTCATACATTGCCATCAGGGGTTTTCTATAATCATACGACCAGTATCATTGGAAATGGTGTTGCCCTAGATATCCCTAAGCTATTCAATGAAATCAAATCAATCACAGATCAGGGTGTTCCAACACCTAAGATATTAGTGTCTGATCGTGCTCAGATTGTTATGCCTTATCATGTACTCTTTGATCAGTATGAAGAGGAGAGACTTGGCAAGAATTCCTTTGGCTCTACCAAGTCTGGAATTGCTCCATTTTATTCTGACAAATATGCCAAGATTGGATTCCAGGTAAGCGAACTCTTTGATGAAGAATTGCTTAAGGACAAGGTCGTTAGAACATGCGAGACCAAGAATATTATGCTTGAGCATATGTATCATAAGCCACTTCTCAATCCAGATGAATTACTTGAGACGTTACATTCTTATAGAGATATGGTTGCTCCATATGTATGTGATGTTTCACTTTTCTTATATAATGCATTGAAGGAAGGAAAGCATGTCTTGCTTGAAGGCCAGCTTGGTACAATGAAGGATCCAGATCATGGTATTTATCCTATGGTAACTTCTTCTTCTACCTTGGCTGCTTATGGCGCGATAGGAGCTGGTATTCCACCATATGAGATCAAGAAGATTGTCACAGTTGTTAAAGCATATTCTTCTGCAGTAGGTGCAGGTGACTTTGTATCTGAGATCTTCGATGAGGAAGCAGATGAGCTTCGTAATCGTGGTGGTGATGGTGGTGAATTTGGTGCTACAACAGGACGCCCACGTCGAGTAGGTTGGTTTGACTGCGTTGCATCAAAGTATGGCTGCCGTCTTCAGGGAACGACAGATGTCGCATTTACTGTACTTGATGTTCTTGGCTATCTTGATGAGATTCCAGTATGCGTTGGCTATGATATTGACGGAGAAGTTACAACGGAATTCCCTGTAACTGCTAAGCTTCACCACGCTAAGCCTGTATACAAGGTTCTTCCTGGTTGGAAGTGCGATATTACAGGAATCAAGAAGTATGAGGATCTTCCAGAGAACTGTCGCAAGTATATTGAGTTTGTGGAAGAGCAGATCGGATTCCCAATTACTATGGTGTCAAATGGCCCATCCAGAAGTGACATTATTTATCGCTAATACTACTAGATTTAGTATAAATTCCTTGCAAAAAGCACAAATTGTATATATAATTTTTATGAGATTATATATAAGGGGATTTTGTGTTATGTTGTATGGGGAACAATTACAGCTGAATAACCTTAAGATTTATGAGGAAGCTACGGCCTAACTTTTTGTTAGACTGTGCTTCCTTTTGTCTTTTTTAGGAGCAGAATATGATAGAGGTACTTGAATATATCATTTCACACTCTCTTGATATTTGCTTAGGACATGATTCTTCTGGCCAACTTATCCATATGAATGAGGCTGGTTTGATGGAATTTGGCATTGATAGTCTAGGTGAGATGACGCTTTTTGATATTTTCCCAGAAGGGATGCATGAGAAGCTTAAATATGATGGGCAGATACAGGATTCTATGGTCTATCGGAAGAATAAAACCTGCTTCCAGGCGGCTGTGAAGTGCATTTCAATCGATGATCCAACCTGTCCGAATGTCATCTATATTCGCAATATGTCAGCTATGTTTTCTCTTGAGAGGCAGGCAGAGAATATCAAGGCAGAAGTGGAAGATGCTTCGAAGGTTAAGAACGAATTTGTAGCAAATGTAACACATGAACTTCGCACCCCAGTAAATGGAATCCTTGGAAATACAAGACTCCTAATCGAGGAAGAATCTGATCCTAAGAAGCTTGATACACTTCGAACCATCGAGACAAGCTGCAATGTAATGCATAGCTTAATCAATAATATTCTTGATTTTTCCAAGCTTGAAGCAGGCAAATTCACTCTTGAGAATCGTAAGTTTGAGTTTCGTAAGATGATTGATTTTGTGAAATCATCTCATCAACCCAAGATGAATGAGAAGGGGCTTAATTTTGTGGTTTCCATATCACCTGATATTCCAAAGCATATCGTTGGTGATGAGCTTCGAATTGGTCAGATACTCAATAATCTCCTTTCGAATGCTTGTAAGTTTACCTCAGTTGGTCAGGTTTCTATGCAAGCAATTAAGACGAATCAGGATAAGAATCGAATCGAGATCTTCTTTATTGTAATGGATTCAGGGATCGGAATTGACAAGGCTGATCAGGATAAGCTATTCAAGAGTTTCTCACAGGTAGATGCATCCATTTCCAGACAATATGGTGGAACCGGTCTTGGTCTTAATATTAGTAAACAGCTCGTTGGCCTTATGGGTGGAACGATTTCTGTTGATAGCAAGAAGGGCAAGGGAACAATGTTTTCATTTTCCATCTGGGTTGATGTGCCGGACGATGAGGAGATTTCTTCGAATTTGTCGGAGCGACCTACCGCAGAGTCCATGCACCATATGCTAGAGGAGAACGAAGAAATCATTAATCTTACTTCATACGGTACGATTGAGAACCGGCAAGAGATTCGAAGATTAATGGACAAGCTTGTTCTCTGTATCGAGATGAGTAATTGGGAGAAAGCAGAGGGCTTTGCGAATACGCTTAAGTCACTTACAGATGATAGTCCCAAGGAGATAAAGTCCGCTGTACTTCGACTTAAGATGTCAGTTCAGAAGGCTGATTATGACAAGTCGATGGAAGCGTTTGATAAGGTTAATGCTGTATTGGTAGATGCAAATGAGTGAAGAAAAATGGATTTTAATTGTAGATGATGTCGAAGCGAACCGCTTTGTACTTCGTAATATTATCGTAGATATGGGTTACAAGCCAATGCTTGCTGAGAACGGGCTTCAAGCACTTAAGATTCTAGAGAGAAAGCTTCCAGATCTTATACTACTTGATGTATCTATGCCAGAAATGGATGGCTATGAATTCTGTTCTCGTATCAAGGACAAACCAGATACTCGAGATATTCCTGTGATCTTTATTTCAGCATTTGATGAGATGGAAGATATTATCAAGGGATTTAAGATAGGTGGCTCAGATTATATAACGAAGCCATTTATCAAAGAGGTGGTAGAAGCTCGAGTAAATAATCTTCTTATTCTTCTGAATGCGAAGAATGAACTAAAGAGCATGAATCATCAGTTGATTGCATCTGTAAATGATCAATTAAGCCAGCTTGAAGATGAGAAGAAGAATGTACTTTTTGCACTGGCATCCGTAGCCAGGGAGAATGCATCCCACGAGGAGAATTACCTGGATCGACTTCAATATAATTGTAGAATTTTAGCTCAGGCTATGCAGCTTTCCCCACTATATGAGACACAGATTTCCGATGCCTTTATTGATTCTATCGAGATTGCATCGCCGCTTTGTGACCTGGGTAATATCTCTATTTCATCCAGTATTCTTCAGAAGAAGGGAACACTTGACCAGGATGAGCTTGAGACTATGAAGACACATACCCTGACTGGTGCCAAAATTCTTCGTGATATCGCGCGAAGAGGAAATAATAATGATTACCTTAATATGGCAATTGATATTTGTGAATGCCATCATGAGAATTGGGATGGATCCGGTTATCCAAATGGAATTGCTGGAGATGATATTCCGCTTGCAGCGCAGATTGTAAGCATTATTAATGTATATTGTGCTTTGACAGATGAGCGATCCTATCGAGCAGCTTTTTCTTCCGAAGAAGCCATTCATATCCTGGAGAAATCCTCTGGCAGTAAATATAATTCTGGAATCTTCAACATCTGCAAGGTGATTTATCGTCAATTTCACTAGGAGGCCTTGGTGTGGTAGATAAGCTTACTGATGCAGAATTCGTTCGCATATATACTCATATGCAGGATGCCTATGGCATCAATCTGAGCAAGAAGAAAATTATTGTTGAAGGAAGACTTGAGAACTATGTAAGAAGCCTTGGCTTTCACAATTATACGGATTATCTGAATGCTGTATTTATGGATTCCACAGGCAGATTGGAAGAGAAGCTTGTGGACTATCTGACAACTAATCATACATATTTTATGCGTGAGTCAGAACATTTTGATTATTTTAGATCTGTTGTTCTTCCAAGCCTTAAGGTTAAGTGCTCAGATTCCAAGGACCTTCGGATTTGGTGCGGGGCTTCTTCATCCGGTGAGGAGCCATATACCATTGCTATGATTATTGCAGATTTTCTTGGTCTTGATTATGAGAAATGGGACACAAGGATACTTGCTACGGATTTGTCTACAGATATTCTAAGAAAAGCTATTCAGGGAATTTATACGAAGGAACAAATAGACCTGCTTCCAGATTCCTATAAGAGACGCTTCCTAAAGGCACTTCCTGCATCAGATCAATATATGATTACTGATGAGATTCGGCAAGATGTTTTATTTCGCCAATTTAATTTGATGGATCCATTTCCATTTCGTAAGAAATTGCATGTTGTATTTCTTAGAAATGTAATGATTTACTTTGAGGATGATACGAAGAAGCAGCTTCTTCAGAAGGTATATGATTGCCTGGAACCAGGTGGTTACTTGTTCATAGGAAGAACTGAGACGATACATAGAGAGGATAGTTTATTTACGATGGTTTCACCATCCATTTTTCGTAAGTGACAAATATTATGAGACAAATCAAAGTATTAGTTGTAGAAGATTCCCTTGTTTTTCGACAATTGCTTGTATCAGCACTAAGAAGTGATCCTGCAATTGATGTCGTTGCAACAGCAAATGACCCGTATGAAGCAAGAGATATGATAATTAAATATAGACCAGATGTTATGACTCTTGATGTAGAGCTTCCGAAGATGAATGGTATAGAATTCCTCCGTAAGCTCATGCCACAATATCCAATTCGGTGTGTGGTAATTAGTTCCTTGAGCGACAAGGTCTTTGATGCTTTGTCAGCAGGAGCAGTTGATTTTGTTGCGAAACCAAGTACAACAGATAAGACTATGCTAGATCAATTCCTGCATACAGAACTTCCGGTTAAGATCAAAGTAGCATCAACAGCACAGATTGGCCCGATTAAGCAGATGACCCCAACGCTTGATCCTTCAAACTCTATCAAGAGAAATAAAGACTTGCTTCTGGCCATTGGAGCATCAACTGGAGGAACCGAAGCAATTGCTGAAGTGATACGAGGTTTTTCAACAGATATTCCAGGTACGCTTGTTGTACAGCATATGCCAGAAGGTTTCACTGCTATGTATGCCAAGAGATTAAATGATCAATGCCGCGTTCATGTGAAGGAGGCGGAGCAAGGCGATATTGTAGAGCCTGGTCATGTGTATATTGCACCAGGTGGTAATCGACAGATGCGCTTATCTTGTACCAATCATACTTATCGCATAGACCTACGAGAGGGACCTAAATGCAATGGACATTGTCCATCGGTAGACGTTCTTTTTGATTCGGTAGCAGAGAATGCTGGTAAGAATGCACTTGGAATTATTCTAACTGGTATGGGCGGTGACGGGGCAAAAGGTCTTAAGAAAATGAGAGATCTAGGTTGTCACACCATAGGCCAGGATGAATCAACCTGCGTGGTATATGGCATGCCAAAGGTTGCCTATGAATTAGGTGCTGTTGAGTTTCAAGAGAAGCTTTCAGATATTAGCAGTAAAACATATAAGATCTTAAATAGAATGTAAGGAGAAAAGGATTATGAAGATATTATTAGCAGAGGATGATTTTGCAACGCGTAAATTTATGGCAAATTTCTTACAGAAATATGGAGAATGCGATGTTACGGTAGACGGTATGGAAGCTGTCGATGCATTCCTGCTTGCGCTTGAGGATGATGAGCCTTATGACCTGGTTTGCCTTGATATTATGATGCCGGTTATGGATGGTTATCAGGCACTTAAGGGTATTCGTAATCTTGAGAAGGATCATAATATTCCAGAGGACAAGCAGGTCAAGATCATTATGGCAACTGCTCTTAATGAAGAGAAGAACGTTAAGATGGCCTTTGAAATGGGTTGTACCATTTATTCTGGTAAGCCGATTGACCAGGACCGCTTCGAGCAGGCTCTTAAGAAACTTGGCTTAATTGATTAAACTTGAGAAAGAGGTTTTGGGGAAAGGAGCTTTCGCATGGGAGCAGATTTTAATGTAGCCGATATGCTTGATACTTATCTATTTGAGAATTCTCAGCTTCTTGATAATCTTCAAGAGATCGTGCTTGATCAAAAAGATGCAGATTCATTTGATGAAGATGGAATAAATGAAATTTTCCGTACAATGCATACAATTAAGGGCTCGTCCGCCATTATGATGTATGACGATATTACGGAGGTTGCTCATAAACTGGAGGATGTATTCTTCTTCCTAAGAGAATCACATCCGGATAATGTGCCGCATGTTGAACTTGTGGAGCATGTGCTTTCTGTAGCAGATTTCATCACCGGAGAACTCGATAAATTAAGGGATGGTGAGGATGCAGATGGTGATTCCTCAGCAATCATAGAAGAACTTGATGCCTTCCTTAATAAGATCAAGGGTGAGGATACAAAGGACAAGCCGAAGGAAAAGAAGAAAGAAGAGGTTGTAACAAACCAACAATTCTATATTGCACCAGCGCAGACTGGAAATAGTAATTATTTTCGTATCTATATCCAGTATAGTCCTGGAATCGAGATGGCTAATATGCACGCCTATAAGATTGTGCATTCTCTTAAGCCGATCACAGAAGATATCCTATATTCACCAGCGGATATTATCTCAGATGAATCTACCTCAGAGCTCATATTGAAGGAAGGCTTTAATATCCTTCTTCAGACCAAGAGCAGTGAGGAAGAGCTTCACGAATTAATCAAGCCAGGATATGAGATTTCTGATGTCGATATCTTTACTTCAAATCAATCTGAATTCAAGCTTGGATTTGAAGCTGGCGATAATATAACGATTGACTTGGATTCGTCTGTAGAGAGCATCGAAGCGAAGGCTGATGAAACGAATAAGGCTAAGGAGAAGGAACCTGCACCAGGTGATTTCGTAGTTCAGAAGGCGCCTGGCAAATCCAAGAAGCTTGCCAAGGAGAAGAAATCCAAGGGTGCTCAAACAGCATTTATTAGTGTAGATATCTCTAAGATGGATCAGCTTATGGATTTGATTGGAGAGCTCGTAATTTCAGAATCTGTTGTACTGCAGAATCCAGATCTTAAGGTGCCAGGTCTTAAGCTTGATAACTTCTACAAGGCCGCTGCACAGATGTCTAAGATTTCTACAGATCTTCAGAATGTAATTATGTCAATGCGAATGGTTCCACTTACGAATACCTTCCAGAAGATGAATCGTATCGTATTTGATGTATCAAGAAAGCTTGGCAAAGACATTGAATTCGAGATGATCGGTGAGACCACAGAGGTGGACAAGAATATTATCGAGCATATCTCAGATCCTCTGATGCATCTGGTTCGTAATTCTGTGGATCACGGTATCGAAAGCAAGGAGGAACGCCTTCATAGTGGCAAATCAGAAAAGGGTAAGATCACACTAGAGGCGAAGACGGAGTCTGGTAAAGTATGGATAAATGTAATTGATGATGGTGCTGGACTGGATCGAAAAAAGATTATGGCCAAGGCAAGATCACAGGGCATTCTTGATCCAACTAAGCCGGATAATGCTTATACAGATAAGGAAGTATATCAGTTTATAACCCTGCCAGGCTTTTCTACCAACGAACAGGTTACAGAATATTCTGGCCGTGGTGTAGGAATGGATGTTGTAGTTAGTAACTTGCAGGAGATTGGTGGTTCCCTGGAAATTGAATCATCTCCTGGCGAGGGCTCTGTCATGAGCCTTAAGATTCCACTTACCCTGGCTATTGTTGATGGAATTGTAATGACAGTTGGTTCTACAGCATTCGTTATTGAAACAGGTGTAGTCAAGGAATTTGTTAGCGTAACTTCTGATATGCTAATTCATGATCCAACTGGCGAGGAATCTGTGATGATTCGTGGAGATTGTTATCCGGTTCGTCGACTTGGCGAATGGTATGGCCTCAAGGATTATAAGACGGAAGTAGAAGATGGCATGATGGTAATTCTCGAGGTTGACGACAAGAATGTGTGCCTGTTTGTAGATTCGCTTCTTGGCAAGCAGGAAATTGTAGTTAAGCCAATTCCTTCCTACATTAAGAAGGTGAAGGGACTATCAGGTTGTACACAGCTTGGAGATGGAAGTATTGCTCTAATTCTTGATCCAGGATCTGTAACAGAATAGAAGGGAGAGATTATGGCTGAAATAGATGTTGCTAGTAAGACAAAATACGTAACATTTCATTCAGGAAATGAATCCTTCGCTTTGAAGATAGACTATGTAAATGAAATTATTGTCTATCAAGAATTTACGGAGATTCCGGAGAGCGAGGATTATATTAAGGGCCTTATTAATCTGAGAGGCAAGATTATTCCTGTAATTGATGTACGTATTCGATTCAAACAGGAGCCATTCGAATATACAGATCGAACCTGTATTATCGTGATTCATGTTGATGAATATGTGGTCGGGTTAATTGTTGAGAAGATAGCGGAGGTCGTTGAGATAGCGGATGAGGATATTATTCCATCACCATCCATTGGCAAGACAGATCGCACCAAGAACAAATATGTATACGCGATTGCCAAGGTAGATGATCAAGTGAAGATGCTACTTGATCCTGAGCGCTTAATTAATGATGTCGATGTATCTAAGTTGGATAAAGTTGCTTCAGAAGAAGAGGAAGAAGGAGAGGAAGAATAATGGAAGAGAATAAGAAACGTAGATTTTCTATCTACAATCACGTATTGCTATATGTAGTAGTATCTGACCTTGCTGCGTTTGTTCTGCTTATTGTAGGATTTTTCAATGTGAAGCGTACCGCTTCTGTCGGCGCAGAAATAGTAATTTCACAATACAATGTATTTTGCGTAGTATTCTTTTTGGCATATGCTATTATTAGCTCTTTGATTGTTATCAGGATGCAAGGCAAAATTCGAAAAGGCTTTGCTGAGGTTAATAAGGCGACAGTTGATCTTGCAGAAGGCAAGACAGATATCACCTTCAAGTATGATAAGAATGATGAATTTCAGTCGCTTATCTCTAATTACAAGAAGTTGATTGAAGCAACGAAGATGCAGACAGAGCTTGCAACAGAAGTTGCTTCTGGTAATTTAACCGCATCGGTAAGCGTACGCTCTGAAGAGGATGCTCTTGGCCTTGCATTATCCAGTCTTGTGTCGAATAACGATAAGACATTATCGAATATCTCATCATCAGCATTTCAGGTTCATACAAGTGCCAGTCAGGTTGCTGCTGCATCAGAAGCCTTAGCACAAGGCTCTACCGAGCAAGCAAGCGCTATTGAAGAGATTACAGCATCTATTAGTGAGATTGCTGTTAAGACAAGAGAGAATGCCTCTGAGGCTACTACGGCTGCTGAGCTGATTAATCGTGCTATTGTCGATGTAAATCACGGCAATGAACAGATGAAGGATATGATTAAGGCAATGGAGGATATCAATGAATCTTCAGAATCTATTTCTAAGATTATCAAGGTCATCGATGATATTGCTTTCCAGACCAATATTCTTGCACTGAATGCGGCAGTGGAAGCGGCTAGAGCAGGAGAAGCAGGCAAGGGATTTGCAGTTGTTGCTGAAGAAGTACGTAATTTGGCTGCAAAATCTGCAGAAGCTGCCTCAGAGACAGCTGATTTGATTTCTGATTCAATTCAGAAGGTTGAGGCTGGTTCTAAGATTGCTGGTGATACAGCAGAAGCTCTAGAGCAGATATCTCAGGGCGTAACCAAGAGTGAACAGATTATTACAGGTATTGCAGAATCATCGAATTATCAGGCAACCGCTGTTGCACAGATTGATCAGGCAATAGAACAGGTGTCACAGGTTGTACAGACCAATTCTGCTACCAGTCAGGAATGTGCTGCAGCATCGGAAGACTTGTCAAATCAGGCTGCTCATATGCAGGAACTTCTTAGTGTCTATACTTTATCAGAAGTAATAGAGACAGATTTATCGCAAGCTGATAGTCATAGAGAAGAAGTGAAGGCATACATATCTTATGAGAATCCACATATCGAGCTTCCGGAGGATCATAGTGATTCGAAACCTGTCGTTAATAATGATGATATTATTTCTCTTTCGGACGATTTAGGTAAATACTAATGTTTATGTAAACCGACGTCCTGGTGACGTCGGTTTTTATATTTTGGAGTATATACGAGTGAATACAGATAATTACAATATTAAGAAGGTTCGTAGAAATGAATTGATTGTAGTTTTACTATTATCTATTCATTTTGTTTTTATGGCGGTTGGATGTACGCGATTTTCTGCAGAGACAGCACAGGTAATTATGTGGTTGTGCTTCTTTTTGTCGTGGACTGTTTTTCTTAGAAAAGAAATTTCGTCTCGCAACAGGGCTTTGATTACAGCATTTCTAATTCAACTCTGTATTTTTGTATATATGATTGTAAGTAATGATGTGCTTGCATTATTGATTCCATTTCTTACGATTGTTATGATTTTAGCCTTTTATGGTTTTGAAGACATCATAATGTCGTCGGCTGTGACACTTACGATTCTGCTTATCTATTATATTTTCATTGTACATAAGATTAATCTCTTTGATGCATCAAGTATTTACACCTATGATGTTCCTTTTGTGAATTCGTATTTCTTGATATATGTTATCTACCGTTTCTTATCAAGAGAGAGAGAAGCAGATCAACATGTTGACACTGTAATTCATGAACTTGAAGATGCCGAGAAATCCAAGGATGATTTCCTTGCCAATGTAAGTCATGAAATTCGAACTCCGATTAATACAATTACTGGAATGAGCGAAATTGTCCTTCGCAAAGATATTCCAGAAGATGTACGAGATTATATTCTTAACATTCAGGCATCTGGCAGCAATTTGCTTTCCGTTGTAAGCGATATTTTGGATTTCTCGGAACTTCAATCTGGAAAACTTGAACTAGTTGAGAATTCTTATAATATTGCATCAACCATGAATGATGTCATCAATATGGCCAATTCATGGAAACTAAATAAAGATATCGAGTTAATTGTTGATATAGATTCGTCGCTTCCTTCTGTCCTTATCGGTGATGAAAGTAAGGTAAAGAGGGTGCTTCTAAATATTATTAATAATGCCATTAAATTCACACAAGAAGGATGTGTTTGTATTCGGGTAACCTATCGTAGAGAGTTTTATGGTATTAATTTATGCTTTTCTATAAAGGATACAGGAATTGGAATTGATGAATTCAATATGGAGAAGCTCTTTAGCTCATTCACAACCCTTGATGCAAATCGAAATCGTAAGGAAAGTGGTCTTGGGCTCGGTCTTGCTATTGCACAGCTGATTGCGGATAAGATGGGCGGGTTTATCTGTGTGAATAGTGAATTCGGAAAGGGGTCAGAATTTCAGTTTGTAATTCCGCAGAAGGTGGCGGAAGATGAACCAATTATCGAAATCAAAAATCCTAAGAATTTATTTGTATTATCTTATATTACGTTTGATCAATTCTTGAATCCTGTCATTCGCGATGAATATACTGTTCTCATTCATCATATGAATGAACAGCTTGGCTACAATTATCACATGTGCAGCAATCTAGATGAGCTAAAACGAAGAGTAGAAAATTCGACTCCAACTCATCTTTTCCTTACGTTATCTAATTACAAGGAAGATGAGAATTTCTTCGATAAATTAGCAAGAAAGACATCTGTAACTGTTATTCTTGAGGAAAATCAGAGTCAGGAGATTAAGAATAAGTCATTAATTCGACTGTTTAAGCCATTTTACCAGCTTTCCTTTGCTGCAATTTTGAATGGAACCTATCGTGATGATGAATATACGAGATCGTCTGTTACAGCGGATGACTTTGTTGCTCCATCTGCAAAAGTACTACTTGTGGATGATAATCGTATGAATCTTAAGGTCATGGAAGGCCTCCTTCGTCCATATCAAATTCAATGTGTTAGCTGCGAGTCCGGTATGGAAGCTCTCGACAAGATTGAATCCAAGGATTATGACATTATATTCATGGATCATATGATGCCAGAAATGGATGGCCTTGAGTGTATGCAGCGAATTCGTGCTAAGAATGGTCATTATTTTGATGATGTTCCAATTATTGCTGTGACAGCGAATGCAATTGCTGGCGCCAGAGAGATGTTCTTAGAGAGTGGTTTTCAAGAATTCCTGCCAAAGCCTATTCTAATTTCATCGCTCGATCGCATGCTTCGTCAGTTCCTGCCTTCCTTTAAGATTATGGACAAGATAAAAGAGGAGATTCCGGCAATAGAAGAAGATGTTTTAGTTTCTAATGATAGCGAGGATCTAGCAGGACTTGGCCTTAATGTCGAAGAGGGAATTAGCTTTTGTGGCTCTAGAGAGGATTATCTGGATATTCTTAGAATGAATTATGATAATTCGATGGAACTTCTTAACAGCCTGTCTGATTCACTGAATAGAAGGGATTATAAATCTTACACGATTTCGATTCATGGACTTAAGAGTTCCATGAAAATGATTGGTGATTCATCTACATCTGAGATGGCAAGAGAACTAGAGTCAGCTGGCAAGGTCTTAGATGAGCAATATATCTTAGAACATCATACTGCTTGTATCGAAAGCTTTATGGCTACGATATTAAGGATTGCTCATTTCTTCAACTTGCCTGAGATTTTGGATAATAAAGTATCCTTGAATGCTGAATCTAAATCTGATCTACCTGAGATTTCTCGGGATGAAATCCAGACAATTCTTGGTAAATTTGAGGAAGCAGCATACTCCTACGACGAGGATACGATTAAAGAATTATTAGATTCCATGAATCCGTATTCCTATCAAGGCAGGAATCTAAGTGACATACTCCTTCCTATTAGGAAGAAGGTTGATATGTCAGATTTTATCTCAGCTTTTGATGCACTTAAGGCTAAGTTAGGAGAGTAATCCTATGAAATTTATGAAATTATGGAAGAACTATTTGAATCCGGAAGAGGAATTAGAGCTTCATGAGAAAATTTTTCGGCAAATTTTATTTGGCGGATTTATTATTACGATATTGAGCTTAATTCAGCTTGTGATTTTTAGACATCTGTATATTATTAGTATTCCAGTTTTCGCCCTGGCTTGCCTTCTGGCAATATCCATGCATTTGGTTTACCGTTATCGAAGGCTTCATCTTGCAACTCTTTTGGTGGGAATATTATATAATGCCTTTTTCATTCCCTTCCTTTATTTCTTCGAAGGTGGCTTGGATGGTGGAGCTTCCATCTATATGGTACTGGGTTTATTTTATGCCGCTACATTCTTCTCTGGAATAGAGATGTTACTAATTACAGGGGGGAGTATTGTTATTGACTTTCTGTGCTATTTTGTATCCTATCATTATCCCCAGTATGTCATGTATTTAGCCGATGCGAAGGAAGTGTATATCGATTCCTTTATTGCAATTATTGCTGTTGCTTTGATGATTGCATTTATCCTGCGATATCATCTGGCTGTCTATGCATCTTCCAGAGAGAAGGCTGTGAATCAGAAAGAAGAGGTGGAGTCAATTGCAGAAGCAAAGACGTCCTTCTTTGCCAATATGAGCCATGAGATTAGAACTCCAATAAATACAATCGTAGGATTAAATGAGATGATTCTTCGTGAGGAGGGATTATCTGATGAGACGGTAGAGAATGCCTTGACGATTCAGAATGCTGCGAAGATGCTTCTTTCCCTGGTAAATGACATCTTGGATTTATCCAAGGTGGAAAGCAAGAAAATGGATATTCTTCCGGTATCCTATAGTACAGAAACTATGATTTCTGAGTTGGTTTCCATGACAAGATATCGTATTGCATCCGAAGGCCTTGATTACATTGTTGATGTGGATCCAGCTCTGCCATCTGTGCTTTATGGAGACGATAAGAGAATCAGTCAGATTATGATTAATCTGCTTACCAATGCGGCAAAGTACACAAAAGAAGGCTCCGTAACACTCAAGGTTCGTTTTACTTCCGAGAATCCTGGTTTCATCAAGCTTCGTATGGTTGTCGCAGATACAGGTATAGGCATTAAGTCGGAATATCTTCCGGAATTATTTGATTCTTTCTCAAGAGCTGATAACATTGAGAATCGTCACATCGAAGGAACTGGACTTGGTCTATCTATTTGTAAGCAATTAATTCAGCTTATGGATGGTGAGATAAAGGTGGATTCTATCTATAAGAAAGGATCTGAATTCTCTATCACTTTAGAGCAAAAGGTAATTGATTCAGCTCCAATTGGTAAGCTTGATATCTTATCAAGTACATTAACCTCTGTGGATTCCTATGTTCCTCTTTTTGAAGCACCTGAAGCCAGGATATTAGTTGTAGATGACAATGAGATGAATCGCTCTGTTGTAACAAAACTGCTTCGTGGAACCAAGGTCATTGTTGACGAAGCGTGTGATGGAGCATCTTGTTTGGAACTTACAGAGAAGTTCTATTATCATGTGATTCTTATGGATTATCTTATGCCTGAGATGAATGGAGCAGAAGTTACACGTAGGATTCGACGTCAGTCAAGTGGACTCTGTCAGAATACGCCTATTATTGTCCTGACTGCAGATTTGTCCTATTGTTCCAAGCAGAACTTTAATCATCTTGGATTTAGCGATTTCGTCGAGAAGCCATTTCAAGGTAAGCAACTGGAGGAGAAAATCTACCATCTTCTCCCACAAAATGTTATAGAAATTTCAAATAAATTGTCATCGGAAGTAGAAGATCAGGATGCCAGGATCTATGAGAGTCAGGATCATTTTGTGAAAAGACCAGTTACTATTTCTTGTGATTGTGTAAGTGACATACCTCAGAACTTTGTTGACCAATATGATATTTCAGTGATGTATCTATATATTCACTCACGAAATTCCAGGTTTGCAGATACGAAGGAATTACAAGCAGATGCTTTGTCTAAGTTTAATTCTGATGTAATTCTATCCTCATGGGTAGAGGCGGCATCCATAGATGATTATGAGAATTATTTTGCCAAGCTTCTTGCTGAATCAGAGTATGTCATTCATTTTGCGCTTGGCTCTGGTATTGGAAAATCCTATTCTAATGCCTATGAAGCCGCAAAATGCTTTGATCATGTAATCGTAATTGATTCAAATCAGTTATCTGGTGGAATTGCACTTCAGGCGATAGAGGCTGCAAAGCTTGCTTCTAATGGATATTCAACATCTGAGATTGAGAAGGAGATAATTTTGCTTCAGGAACGCATCGTATGTCAGTTTGTGCTCCCTGATTCTTCTAGCTTCTTACGAAATGGATTTGCCAGTGCTTTCCATGCGAATCTTCTGAATTTTATTAGGGTACGCCCAATTGCATATGCAAATCGTTATGGTATAAGAATTAGACATGCCTTAGGTGGCTCAGTTCAACATGTTAGAAAGAGATATCTTCGCTATCTTATTAGAAGAAAAGCGGGAGACAGTACAGAACTTCTTCTATTAACACATGCATCGATTCCATATCAGGAAATGGAAGAATTAAGGCAAGAGGCGATGGCATTACTTCCTAATCTTAATGTAATAATCCAGAAATCCTCTGTTGCAAATTCTTGTTCCGCAGGACTCGGATCACTTGGTATTGCTTTTTTATCTAAATAAACTACAATAAGGAGGTCGGTTTTCGGCCTCTTTTTTTTCACACTTTAATCACGAATTTCTGTATTTGAATTGTTATACTTGAGGTCGATGTTTATAGGATAGGAGGATAGACTTTTGGTTGAAATCAATCATTTAGTTAAAACTTATGGCAAAATTGCCGCGGTAGATGATTTGAGCCTGTCAATGGAGAAGGGTAAAATCTATGGTTTGCTCGGTCCTAATGGTGCTGGTAAATCTACGACGATGAATATTATGACAGGATATTTAGGTGCTACAAGCGGTACCGTGCTTATTGATGGCTTTGATATCTTTAAGCAAGCAAAGAAAGCAAAGAAGAATATTGGATATCTGCCAGAGCTTCCACCGTTATATCCAGATATGACGGTAGATGAATATCTTACCTTTGTCGCAGAATTAAAGGGTGTTCCAAAGAAGGAGAGAATCGCTGAAATCGACCGTGTTTGTGATATAGCCGAGATTACAGACGTTCAATTTCGCCTGATTCGTAAATTATCCAAGGGATATAAGCAGCGTGTAGGATTTGCTCAGGCAATTATGGGAGATCCTGAGGTTATTATTCTTGATGAACCAACCGTTGGACTTGACCCAATTCAGATCAACGAATTTAGAGAGACAATTCGTAGTCTTAGGGATAATCATATTGTGGTAATTAGTTCACATATCTTAGCTGAGATCAGCGAAATCTGTGATCATGTCTTTATTATCTCTAAGGGTAAGCTTGTTCTTAGCGATAGTGTGGATCATATTACAACGAAATTTAAGAAATCACAGACGCTTTATGTTCAGGCTAAGGGAGATAAAGCAAAGGTTTCCGATACTCTATCTGCAATCGAAGGCGTGAAGTCTATTGATGTGTCAAATGGAAGAGAGGAAGATACCATTTCTATAACAATCTCTGCTGCAGAAGATTTCGACCTGCGTGAGGATGTCTCTAAGGCACTTGCAATGGATGGATTTATTATCTTCGAAATGAAAGAATCAGAAGAATCTCTTGAGGATGTATTCCTTGAATTAACACTTGATGAGGAGGCAGAAGAAGAGTAATGCTTGCTATATTTAAACGTGAATTCACATCCCTGTTTCAGAATGTAATTGGTTGGCTCTTCTTAGGCGTCAATCTTGCACTCTATGGGCTTTATTTCTTTGTATATAATATTAATTACGGTTCACCGAATGTGGCATATCCACTTTCTGGAACTACCTTCATTTTCCTGATTACGGTACCGATTCTTACTATGAGAATCATCGCAGAAGATCGTAAGAATAAGACTGACCAGTTGATTCTTACATCCGCTGTTTCAGTTGGTAAGATTGTACTTGGCAAGTTTTTATCCCTTGCTGCTACATTTACCCTAGTAATTGCAGTTGTTTCTCTATCACCATTATGGCTTAGTGTCTTTGGTACAGTGACATTTGCGCAGGCTTACACAGCAATTCTTGGATACTACTTATATGGACTTACCTGTATTGCAATTGGCGTATTTGTATCATCACTTACTGAGAGTCAGATGATTGCAGCGGTAATTACATTTGCACTATTATTCCTCGGATATATGATGTCATCTATCACAGGTGCGATATCTTCTTCTGGGAATCTTCTGACCAAGGTGCTGAATTGTTATGACCTTGTTACTCCATTAGATGAATTCCTAAATGGTAATTTCTATCTGAATGGAATCGTCTATTATGTAACAGTAACAGCACTCTGCCTGTTTCTAACCGTACAGGTGATTCAGAAGCGTAGATGGACTATTTCATCGAAGACTATTTCGACATCTGTATTTAGTACTGGTGCGATTGCCGTAACAATTGCAATCGTTATTTTGGCAAATTTCCTTATGACACTCCTTCCTACATCTATACAGTCTATAGATGTGACAGAGAAGAAGTTATATTCTATTACAGATGACACCAAGGATTACTTGAAGACCTTAGATCAGGACATTACTATTTATGTCATGGCTACAGAAGATGATTGTGATTCTACATTGAAGAAGACACTCAATTTATATGAGGATTCATCTAAGCATATTACTGTTGAATATATAGATACATCAGAGAATCCGACCTTTGCATCTCAGTATACAGATGATTCTCTTTCATCCAGTTCTATGATTGTGGTCTGTGATACAAGAACGTCTATTATCAGTTCCGATGACCTGTATGAATATTCAGTGGACTATTCGACCTATTCACAGTCTGTATCTGGTTATGATGGAGAGGGACTCATTACATCTGCACTTCAGTATGTAACTTCAGATGAGATGCCTCTTGTTTATGAGATTACGGGACATGGAGAAATAGCATTATCAGGAGATTTTAGTTCTGCTCTAAGTAAGGCAAACTATGATATTGAAGAAGTGAATCTACTTAGTGTAGATGAGATCTCAGATGATATTGCAGGTATCATTATTAATGGTCCGGAAAGCGACTTCTCAGAGGACGATGCAGCGAAGGTTATTGATTACTTGAATCGTGGTGGAAAGGCTTTTATCACTCTTAATTACAAGAATATCTCTGAGCTTACGAATTTTAAGAATGTATTATCTACTTATGGAATTACAGCTCATAGTGGTATTGTTGCCGAGACAGATAAGTCTTATTACTACAATTCACCACTATACCTTCTGCCAAATGTAACAAGTACAGATATTACTGCAAGTCTTAATAATTATGTATTCATGCCATATTCAGTTGGCTTGACTTATAACGAAGAGGATAGTGATTCAGCGACAATTACTGAAGTATTATCAAGTTCTGAGACATCCGTATCCAAGGTGATTAATTCGGATGGCAAGATCGATATGAATTCGACAGAGAATGGAGACGAAGATGGTCCATTTGCACTCGGACTTGAAGTTGCAACAAATGGTGATACAGCAAATCTCTATGTATTTGGATCTTATCTCATGTTTGATGATTCTGCAGACACTATGGTTTCTGGAACGAATCTTACAGTCTTCAATCAGATTATTACATCCTTCCGTGATGAAGAGGATTCAAGTGCAACTGTCATCATTCCTGTTAAGGAAGTGGGAGATACAACACTGACCTTTACACAGAATGCTGTTATATGGTATGGATTGATCTGGGGAATATTCCTGCCGATTGTATTAATCGTTGCTGGAATTATCATCTTCATCTTCCGAAGAAAGAGAAGATAAATCATCTTGCCTGGACTTAATGCCAGATAAGATAAAGTTTATCGCCCATAAGAAAAATGGGATAATTATTGTAGCAGCAAGTGCAGCTGCAAGATAGCTCATGGATTCGGTTGGATCAAAGATTCCTGCAAGTAGTGCCAGGACATACATAAGAACAAGTAATATAACGCCAATCAGGCTTAAGATTTGTTTTAATTTTTGCATAGATGCCTTCCTTTCTTCTTGGAATTAATCCTAAGATAAGAGGAAGGCTTCTGTCAATTTATTCTATACAAAATATAATTTTAATGGTAGAATAGCAACGTTGTAATTATATTAGATGAGGTGAAATTATGGCATTATTTGACCAGTGGAAAGAAATCGCATATAACCAGGATCAGGATGCGAATTCCCTTCAGAACTTCTGGAATTCTTACTTTGAAGAAGAGAAGAGAGGTTATGAGGTATTACTTGCAGATCCAGATAATGTTGTATCTGGGACTGTTAAGGAATTAGCAGAGCATTTTGGATTTGATATGCTTACTATGACAGGCTTCCTTGATGGAATTAACGAAAGTATTGTTACTCCAAATCCTATTGAGACAATGGAAGAGGATACAGTAGTTACAATCCAGATTGATAAGGAAGCACTCTATAAGAACATGGTAGAGGCTGAGGCTGATTGGCTTTATAATCTACCACAGTGGGATCGTATTTTCGATGAGGAGAAGCGTAAGGAGCTTTATCGCATTCAGAAGGATTCTCACACGATTCGTAAGCCAAAGAAGATTGGACGTAATGATCCATGTCCATGCGGCTCAGGCAAGAAGTACAAGTTCTGCTGTGGCAAGAAATAATTATCCAAATTTGTTTTGACAAATAATTATTTTGATGTAATATTTATTTAACACGTTGAGAAGAAGAGTAGGTTAGTTTGAGGCCTAAGAGAGAAATGTGCCTTGGCTGTGAGCACATGAGGATAGAACTAATTGAAGACCATCTTTGAGTGGCCCCAATCCGGTCCGGTGATTCCGTTACCATCGAATGAAGTGATCTATCTGGTTGGATAGATAATAAGGGTGGAACCGCGTAGTATTTACGTCCCTTATAGCGAGTTTGCTATAAGGGGCTTTTTTATTTTTTTAGGAGGCAGATATGAAAATCACACTAAAAGACGGCTCTGTGAGAGAGTATGCAGAAGCTAAGACAATCTATGATATCGCAGTTGATATCAGCGAAGGACTTGCCAGAATGGCAGTTGTTGCAGAAGTGAATGGAGAGATCAGAGATCTTAGAAGTATGATTGACTCTGATTGTCAGTTGACACTTTATACACAGAAGGATGAGGAGTCTCTCTCAACTCTTCGTCATACGACTTCACATGTTTTGGCTCAGGCTGTAAAGAATTTATATCCAGAAGCAAAGCTTGCAATTGGACCTTCCATTGATACTGGATTTTACTATGATTTCGAATGCCAGTCATTTTCCAGAGAAGACCTAGATGCTATCGAAGATGAGATGAAGAAGATTGTCAAAGCTGGCGCTGATCTTAAGAGATTTGAACTTCCTCGTGCAGATGCAATCAAGCTTATGGAAGATAGAAATGAGCCATATAAGGTTCAGCTGATTGAGGATCTACCAGAGGATGCTACGATTTCTTTCTATGAGCAGGGAGATGGATTCGTGGATCTTTGTGCTGGTCCTCATCTTATGAAGATTAATAAGAATATGAAGTTCTTCAAGTTGACTTCATCCTCTGGCGCTTATTGGAGAGGTGATGAGCATAATGCAATGCTTACTCGTATTTACGGAACAGCCTTCTGGAATAAGGAAGATTTAGAGGCTTATCTTCTGCATCTTGAGGATATTAAGAAGCGTGATCATAATAGACTTGGTCGCGAGATGGGTCTATTTACTACTGTTGATGTTATTGGACAGGGACTCCCGCTGATGATGCCAAAGGGAGCGAAGATGATTCAGACACTTCAGAGATGGATTGAGGACCTCGAGGATAACGAATGGGGTTATATGAGAACCAAGACTCCACTTATGGCTAAGTCTGATCTCTACAAGATCTCTGGTCATTGGGATCACTACAAGGATGGAATGTTTGTCCTGAATGAAGATCGTGATGATAAGGAAGTTATGGCACTTCGTCCTATGACATGTCCTTTCCAGTATTACGTATACAAGGCTACTCAGCACAGCTACAAGGATCTGCCTTGCCGTTATGGCGAGACTTCAACTCTCTTTAGAAATGAAGACTCAGGTGAGATGCATGGTCTTACTCGTGTTCGTCAGTTCACAATTTCAGAGGGTCATCTGATTGTAAGACCAGATCAGATGGAAGAAGAAGTAAAGGGCTGTCTTGCTCTTGCTAAGTATTGCATGGAGACACTTGGCCTGCAGGATGAAGTAACCTATCATCTGTCAAAATGGGATCCAGAAAATACCGAGAAGTATATCGGCGATAAGGAAACCTGGGATAGAACCGAAGGTGCGCTTCGTAGAATTATGACTGAGCTTGATATTCCATTTGTTGAGGACGTTGGTGAGGCTGCATTCTATGGTCCTAAGGTAGATATCAACGCCAAGAATGTCTATGGCAAGGAAGATACCATGATTACCATTCAGTGGGACGAGCTTATCGCAGAGCAGTTCGATATGTATTATATCGATGAGAATGGTGCAAAGATAAGACCATTTATCATCCATCGTACATCAATGGGATGTTATGAGAGAACACTTGCCTGGTTAACAGAAGTCTATGCTGGCAAATTCCCTACATGGCTATGTCCTGAGCAGGTTCGTGTTATTCCTGTTTCTGAGAAGTATATGGATTATGCAATGGAAGTATCCAAGGAGCTAAAGAGAAATGGTATCCTGAATACAGTAGACAAGCGAGATGAGAAGATGGGCTTTAAGATTCGTGCTGCGAGATTAGATCGTCTTCCTTATATGCTTATTGTTGGCCAGAACGAAGAGGCAGATAAGACAGTTTCTGTTCGTTCCAGATTTGCAGGAGATGAGGGAGTGAAGTCGCTCGATTCATTCATCGCTCAGATTTCTGAAGAGATTAGAACCAAGGCAATTCGAAAGGAAGAGCCTCAGGACTAATCGATTAGATTAAATAAGAAAATCCCCCTTATATTAGATAGGCTTGTGGCTTATCTTATATAAGGGGGATTCTTATATTTATAACTCAGTGATAGTAGATAAGGTCTGATAGAAATCAGGATAAGAAATGGTAACACACTCTGGATGATCGAGGGAGGTATCTCCATCTGCGATTAAGGATGCGATTGCAAAGGCCATCGCAATACGGTGATCAAGGTAGGTATGAATCATAGCACCATGAAGTGTAGATGATTCAATGATCATGCCGTCATCAGTAGGTGTAATTCTACCACCCATTGCGCGAAGATTTTCTACGACTGTATCAATACGATTCGATTCCTTGACCTTTAATTCACTTGCATCAGCGATGATTGTTTGTCCAATTGCAGCTGATGCCATAACTGCAATTACTGGAATCTCATCAATCAATGTAGGAATTATATCACCGGAAATGGTTATTCCATGTAAATCAGAAGATCGAACGAGTAAATCAGCCACTTCCTCACCGGATACGATTCGCCTGTTTTGAAGTGTAATATCACCGCCCATATCAAGTGCTACTTGTAGGATTCCTGCTCTTGTTGGATTGATATTTACATTTCTAATAAGAAGTTCAGAATTCGGTGTAATAAGTCCTGCTACAATAAAATATGCGGCAGAAGAAATATCACCTGGAACAGAAATCTTCTGGCCATAAAGCTTAGGGTGGCCAATAATGGATGATTCTGTATCATTTTGCTTGATATCGGCACCAAATCCACTAAGCATAAGCTCTGTATGATTACGAGAAAGAGTTGGTTCGATAACAGAGGTTTGGCCTTCTGCATATAGACCAGCAAGCAGGATACAAGACTTCACTTGAGCGGAAGCGACGGGACTTCTATAGGTGATCGGATGAAGGGTAGCTTCCTTAATAGTTAGAGGTGCACAATTATTGTTAAGATCCGATGAAATGGATGCGCCCATCTGCTGCAGCGGTTCCATAATTCTACCCATAGGTCTTGTCTGAATGGAAGCATCTCCATTTATGTGACTTGTAAATTTCTGCCCGGCTAAAATACCGCTGATTAATCTTGTGGTTGTTCCGCTATTGCCCACATCCAAGATGGAGTGGGGCTCTTCTAAGCCATATAATCCCTTGCCATGTATAACAACATCTGACCCATTATGCGTAATATCAATTCCCATGGAACGAAAACATGCTATGGTTGAATTACAATCGGCACCATTCAGGAAGCCGGTCAGTTCTGTAATGCCTTCCGATATGGCGCCAAACATTACACCGCGATGAGAGATTGATTTGTCACCTGGAACGGTGATTTCACCTCGAACTCTAGTTGCTTTTTTTAGTGACATATTTATATCCTATCTTTTGAAAATCTTATAGTTTCTCTTATTCAATAATTCGATTGCTTTATTCTTGGACTTGTCGTCATACATCTCAATATGAAGAGCACCATCTTCGAATTCGCGATTATGAATAATACCGATATTCTTAATGCTGAGCCCCTGATTTGCGAGGATTGCAGCAACTGTTGCAATTCCGCCAGCTTCATCTTCGATATCTAAGAAGAATTCGAAGGTCGTAGGCAGCATGCCAGTATTACGAATTGGCAGAGAATCCCGGTATTCCTTGGCGTTTGAGAATAATGCCAGGATTTTATCGCTATCCTCTTGGCGAACTGCATCCTCGAAAGAGGTAAGCTCTGATTTGTATGAAGATAATATATTAAGGATTTCATCCTTGTTCGTAAGACAAATATGTTGCCACATTACAGAAGAGGAAGAAGAGATTCTGGTGATATCTCGAAATCCGCCTGCAGCAATTGTCTTCATTATGTGCATGTCATTATCATTATGTTCTACCATATTGACGAGACTTGCAGATATTAAATGTGGAACATGAGATATGGCAGCTGTTGCATGATCGTGTTCCTTTGGCGTCATCTCAAGTGTAATGGCATCTAAAGAAGATATGAAAGCTTTGAATTCGTTAAAAATATCACAATCAATCGCATCTGTTCTTGTTAATATATAATATGCATTCTCCAGAAGATGATCGGTAGAATTTGGATAGCCAATGGCCTCAGATCCTGCCATCGGATGTCCTCCGATAAAGCAATGAGTAAGTCCGAGCTCATCAATCGCCTTATGAATATCACCTTTTACCGATCCAACATCGGTAAGAATGGTATTTGCACCAAGAAATGGCTTGAATTCTTTCAAATAAGAGACATTTACACCAACAGGACTACAGAAGAAGATAATGTCTGTATTGGCATATTCAGAGGTTGTTAAAGGTCCTTCATTTTCCGTGATGCCGTCCTGATGCGCTAGTTGCATGGTCTCTAGACTGTGTGTTAATGCATATAATTTGATTTTTGGATATTTTTTCTTGATCGTCTTGGCAATAGATCCACCGATTAAGCCAAGGCCGATGAAGCTGATGCTATTGATTTCCAATTTATTGCTCCTTCTATTTGCTAGAAACTATTTTAGCCAATTTGCTATATTAGAACAAGGAAATATTGAAAACTAGCGTGATTATGGTAAAATATGGAAGATTGATTGTAAATTTGAAGAGGTAGTAATTATGGCAGAGGTATATAACCACAAGGTCATTGAGAAAAAATGGCAGAAATACTGGGAAGAGCATGAGACATTCAAGACGGATGTTTGGGATTTTGACAAGCCAAAATATTATGCGCTTGATATGTTCCCATATCCATCAGGAGTTGGTCTTCACGCAGGTCATCCAGAAGGATATACAGCAACAGATATTATGTCGCGTATGAAGAGGATGCAGGGATACAATGTCCTTCATCCAATGGGATATGATTCCTTTGGACTTCCAGCAGAGCAGTATGCTGTGAATACTGGAAATCATCCAGCTGGATTTACTGAGAAGAATATTGAGACTTTCTCGAAGCAGCTTAGAGAATTGGGCTTTGATTATGACTGGTCCAAGATGATTGCAACATCTGATCCAAAGTTCTATAAGTGGACTCAGTGGATCTTCAAGAAGCTATATGAGAAGGGCTACGCCAAGTACATTGATATGCCTGTCAATTGGTGTGAGGAGCTTGGTACTGTATTATCGAATGATGAGGTAATCGATGGCAAGTCTGAGCGTGGCGGCTATCCTGTAATTCGTAAGAATATGAAGCAGTGGGTTATTGATCAGCCTGCTTTTGCTGAAGAGCTTCTTAGCGGACTTGATGAGATTGATTGGCCAGAATCCACCAAGGAGATTCAGAAGAACTGGATTGGCAAGTCAACTGGTGTTGAAGTAGATTTCAAGCTCGTAGGTGGTGGAGAATTCTCTATCTTTACAACCTGTATTGAGACAATCTACGGTATTACCTTTATGGTTCTTGCTCCAGATGGAGACATTGTCAAGGGACTGATGGATCGAATCCAGAATAAAGAAGAGGTTCAGGCATACATCGATGAGACTCTGAAGAAGAACGATATGGATCGTACCGAGCTCAATAAGGGCAAGTCTGGTTGCAGACTCGAAGGAGTCCATGCGATTAACCCTGTAAATGGCAGAGAGGTGGAAGTTTTCATCGGAGACTTCGTCCTCGCTAATTACGGAACTGGTGCTGTTATGGCTGTTCCTACTCATGATCAGAGAGATTATGAATATGCTATTTGCCATAATATCGACATGATTCAGGTTATTGATGGCGGCGATGTATCTGAGCATGCCTTTGAGAAGCATGATTATCTTGGCAAGGGCTGTGTCCTTATGAATTCCGAAGAATTTGATGGCATGACTGTGGAAGATGCCAAGGAAGCAATCACCGTGAAGCTTGAGAATATGGGTGTAGCTCGTCGTAAGGTGAATTATCATTTCCGCGAATGGATCTTTGCACGTCAGAGATATTGGGGCGAGCCAGTTCCTTGTGTTCATACAGATGATGGTCAGATTTATTTCCTGCCAGATGAGGAGCTTCCTCTGATTCTGCCAGAACTTAAGGATTATAAGGGCAAGAATGGTCAGGCACCACTTGAGAATGCTACTGAGTGGAAGATGTATGACAAGAATGGAATCAAGGGTACCCGTGAGACCTCTACCATGCCAGGTTCCGCAGGTTCCTCTTGGTATTACATGCGATATATTGATCCAGATAATGAAGATGCTATCTGTGATCCTAAGCTTCTAGAGCACTGGCTTCCAGTAGATCTCTACGTTGGTGGCCCAGAGCACGCTGTAGGTCATCTTATGTATTCTCGTATTTGGAACAGATTCCTCTATCATGAGGGAATTTCCCCTGTAAAAGAGCCATTCAAGAAGCTGGTACATCAGGGTATGATTCTTGGCGAGAATGGTATTAAGATGGGTAAGCGTTTCCCAGAATTTGTAGTAAATCCATCTGACATTGTGAATGATTATGGTGCTGATACCCTTCGTCTCTATGAGATGTTTATGGGACCTCTTGAGGTATCTAAGCCATGGAATTCGAATAATGTTCAGGGTGCTAAGCGATTCATCACTCGTGTATACAAATTCTTTGCGGAACCTGAGAACCTTACCGATGGTGAGGATGCTTCCTTGGAGAAGATTTATCACCAGACAGTGAAGAAGGTTACTTCTGATTTCGAATCACTTCAGTACAATACAGCCATTTCTCAGATGATGATTTTTGTAAATGAAGTCTACAAGGTTGGCTCATGTCCTAGATTTTATGCTGAGAATTTCATCAAGATGTTCTCTTGTATCTGTCCACATGTAGGTGAAGAGATTTGGCAGTATATGGGTCATGACGATACGATCGCATTCGAGAGCTGGCCTACTTATGACGAAGAGAAGACTATTGAAAACACAATCGAGATTGCTCTTCAGATTAACGGTAAGACAAAGGGCACACTGTCTATTGGACGAGATGATGCTAAGGATGATGTACTATCAAGAGCTAAGGATGCTCTTTCTGATAAGCTGACAGGTAATATCATCAAGGAAATCTATGTTCCAGGTAAGATTGTTAATATTGTCATGAAATAAAGGCTCATTTAAGCGCTGCGACAATTCTTGCAGCGCTTTTCTTGAAAAAAGAGAAAAAGGAGATTACTTATGTCTAAGATTGAAATGAAAACCCCACTTGTTGAAATGGACGGAGATGAGATGACCAGAATTCTCTGGCAGATGATTAAGGATGAACTCATTATTCCATTCATTGATTTGAAGTCTGAATATTATGACTTAGGACTTGAGCACCGCAATGCTACAAACGATCAGGTTACTGTTGATGCATCAAATGCCACCAAGAAATATGGTGTTGCAGTTAAGTGCGCAACCATTACTCCAAATGCTGCTCGTATGAAGGAGTATGATCTGAAAGAAATGTGGAAGAGTCCAAATGGTACGATTCGTGCAATTCTCGATGGAACCGTATTCCGTGCTCCGATTGTTGTTAAGGGAATTGAACCATGTGTTCGCAATTGGAAGAAGCCAATTACAATTGCACGTCACGCTTATGGTGATGTCTATAAGTCCGTAGAGATTGATGTACCAGGACCAGGTAAGGCTGAGCTTGTCTTTACTGGAGAAGATGGCACTGTTCTTACAGAGACGATTCATAATTTTACTGGTGCAGGAGTTCTTCAGGGACAGCATAATATTGATGCCTCTATTGAAAGCTTTGCCAGATCATGCTTCAGTTTTGCACTTGATCAGAAGCAGGATCTATGGTTCGCAACCAAGGACACAATTTCCAAGAAATATGACCATACCTTCAAGGATATCTTCCAGGAAATCTTCGATGCAGAATATAAGAATAAATTCGAAGAAGCTGGTATCACATATTTCTATACCTTAATTGACGATGCTGTTGCTCGTGTTATGAAGTCTGAGGGTGGATTTATCTGGGCTTGCAAGAATTATGACGGTGACGTTATGAGTGATATGGTTTCTTCTGCATTTGGATCTCTTGCTATGATGACTTCCGTTTTAGTATCGCCACAGGGTTACTATGAATATGAGGCAGCTCATGGTACTGTGCAGAGGCATTATTACAAGCATCTGAAGGGCGAAGAGACATCTACAAATTCAGTTGCTACAATTTTCGCATGGTCAGGAGCTCTTCGTAAGAGAGGCGAACTGGATCAGATTCCAGAACTTATGCATTTTTCCGACAAATTGGAAGAAGCCTGCATTAAGACTATTGAAGATGGCAAGATGACCAAGGACTTAGCTCTAATCACTACAATTTCAAATCCAACAGTCTTAAATAGTGAGGATTTCATCAAGGCAATTCGCGCAAGTCTTGAAGAACTATTATAGGAGTATCACATGTTATTATCCTGTCAAAATATTGCAAAATCTTTTGGGGACAATACGGTTTTGAATCAGGTTTCCTTTCAAATAGAAGCGGGAGACAAATTCGCAATCGTTGGAAATAATGGTGCCGGAAAATCCACCTTGCTTAAGATAATTGTCGGTGAGCTTTCTTCAGATGAAGGATGTGTAGCAAAAGGACATGACTGCAGTTTGGGATATCTGGCACAGTATCAGGATACGGATGAGGAAGGGACGATCTATGATATCGTCCTTTCTGCTTGTTCTGATTTACTCTCTATGGAGAGGCGTCTTCGCATATTAGAAGATGAGATGAAGCACGTTAGCGAGAGTGATTTAGAGAAGCTCTTACTTGAATATCATAAGTTAAATGATGACTTTGATCGACTTGGTGGAAATACCTTCCGTTCCGAAGTGACTGGAGTCTTGAAGGGGCTTGGATTTTCTGAGGATGATTTTAAGAAGCAGCAATCTATGTTGTCTGGTGGACAGAAGACTCGAGTTTCCCTGGCTAAGCTTCTCATCTTAAAACCAGATATTTTGCTTCTGGATGAGCCAATCAATCACTTAGACTTGCATTCTATCGAGTGGTTAGAGGGCTTTCTATCTAATTACAAGGGATCTGTCGTTATTGTTGCACATGATCGCTATTTCCTGGATAAGATTGTGAATCATGTCGTGGATTTATCGAATAATAGCTGCGACGTCTACAAGGGTAATTATTCTTCTTACGTAATGCAAAAAGAAGAGCGCCTTAAGACTAAGCTTCGAGAGTACGAAAAGCAGCAGAAGGAAATAAAGCATCAGGAAGAGGTTATCGACAAGCTTCGCCAGTTCAATCGCGAGAAATCCATCAAGCGGGCGGAGAGCCGCGTGAAGACACTTGATAAAATGGACCGCTTAGATGATCCAACAGAAGATAATCGCACGATGAGACTTCTTCTTGAACCTGATATGCGTTCCGGAAATGATGTCTTATTTGTAGAGAATGTTTCAAAATCCTTTGATGGCAAATCCGTGATTTCTAATTTGTCCTTCGAGCTTCATAGGGGAGAGCGGCTTGCCATAATTGGTGATAATGGTACTGGTAAAACCACTATGCTTAAGCTTATTCGTGGGATTCTACCGCTTGACGCAGGTACAATTCGACTTGGTGCCAATGTTGCCACTGGCTACTACGATCAGGAACAGCAAGAACTTTCGGATTCCAAGACTCTATTTGAGGAAATGCAGGATGCTTATCCAGGCCTTGATAATACCAAAATCCGTAATACACTTGCTGCATTTATGTTTACAGATGATGATGTCTTCAAGAAGATTTCGATGCTATCTGGTGGTGAACGTGGACGAGTTGCCTTAGCAAAGCTTATGCTTTCTGGCGCCAATCTATTGATTCTTGATGAGCCAACCAACCATCTTGATATGGAATCCAAGGAAGTTTTAGAGAATGCGCTAAATGCCTATACAGGAACCCTGCTTTTTGTTTCGCACGACAGATATTTTATTAATCAGACAGCAACTAGGATCCTTGAGCTGAAGGGTGATCACCTGACAGAATATCTTGGAAATTATGATTATTATATGTCAAGGAAAGAGGAAATCCTTACTTCTTCATCCATTAAGGCATCAAATGATAATTCCACATCCAGTGAATCCAAAATGGATTGGGCTATGCAGAAGAAGCTTCAGGCAGAGAATCGTAAGAAGGAAAATGAAAGGAAGAAAATTGAAGAAGAGATTGAAGCGTTAGAAGAGGAAATCGCATCAATCGATGAGCAATTTTTAGATCCAGCAATTTCTTCAAATTCAGCTAAGTTAAATGAACTATCCGCAAAACAAGCTGCTCTAAAGAGCCGGCTTGATGAATGCTATGAGGCTTGGGAAATCGCGATGGAAGACTAGAAGAGGCTGTTTGTTAAAATCTTGACATACTTATTTTAGTTTCGTTATAATTGAATTATCATTTATTATGTTAGGGGTTTCTAAAATATGGACAGAGAAATTTCACAGGCTGTTATTCGTAGAATGCCTAGATATTATCGCTACTTAGGGGAGTTGCTTGATGCTGGTGTGGAACGTATTTCATCAAACGATTTAAGCGAGAGAATGCATGTAACTGCATCACAGATTAGACAGGATTTGAATAATTTCGGAGGCTTTGGTCAGCAGGGATATGGCTATAATGTACAATTCCTTCATGATGAGATTGGCAAGATTCTAGGCCTCAATGATCTTCATACAATTATTGTAATTGGTGCAGGTCACTTAGGACAAGCAATTGGAAATTACAAGAATTTTGATAATCTTGGTTTTAAGATTGTAGGCCTTTTTGATGTGGATCCGGATGTTATTGGTAAGTCTGTAAGAGGCATAACCGTGTCATCTATTGATGATTTGCCAGATTTCTTGAAGAAGCATAAGGTTGATATTGCAGCTCTTACACTTCCGAGAGATCGTGCGGAAGTAACCGCTAAGATGCTTGTAGATAATGGTATCAAGGGAATTTGGAACTTTGCTCTTGTAGATCTTGACGATATGGAAGACGTCGTTGTCGAGAATGTTCATTTATCAGATACCCTGATGCAGTTATCCTACAACATTAAGAAGAATAGCTAAGAGGTCTTATGCTATGGATGAGCAAGCTTTTTTAGCAGCACTTAAGGACAAGAAGGTTCCTATTCTAACCTTAGACCAGAAATGGCATCGTTTGTTTGCAATTAGTGGAAAGCCAGATTCTGTCAAAGAGAAGGAAGAGGAATTAAACGAGCTTCTGCAGCTTCAGGGCAAGCTTAATTCTGATTTGAAGGCATTAAGGAAGGTCAAGAATGACTTGATGCAGAATGTCGTCGAGAATATGGAAGGAACGGAACGCCATGCGGTAGATTCGGACACCTCCAAGAAGCTTGATGAAGATAAGCGCTTAATTGATGAAGCCAATGCCAAGATGGATGAGATTGAGGATCAGCTTCTCGAACTTCCACGATCAATTTCTGAGAAGAATTATGAGCTTATGCTTCTTACAATGACATTTTCCTATGACAAGCTTCGCACCAATAAGAGTGAGATTGAAGAGATCTCTGCCTGGATTCAGAAATTTCGCAAGGAGTTAAAGCGAAACATTATTCGTAAGCAGAATCGTGAAATAAATAACAAAGAGATTTATTCCTATATGCATGACATATTTGGTAAGGATGTTATTAATTTATTCGATGTTAAATATGAGGAAGAGGATTCTTCTTCCATATGAGATGCCTTGTCTTTTGACAGGGCATTTTTGTCGTTGGAGGTTCTATGAATAGAATTGAGTTAGATAAGTCGGCACTCACAATGCTTCCAAAGAGAGATAAGGATGGAAATAAAGGCACATTTGGCAAGCTTATCATAATTGCTGGCAGCAAAAATATGGCCGGTGCCGCCATTCTTGCCGGGAAAGCTTCTTTTCGAACTGGTCTTGGCATGGTTAAGATTATTAGTCCTGAATGTAATCGGGTTATTATCCAGACTGCTCTTCCTGAAGCAATACTATATACCTATGAGGATAAGCTTGACAAAGAGAAACTGCTTGAAGAATTAAGCTTTGGAGATGGCATCTTACTTGGCCCAGGCCTTGGACAATCTGAACTAAGTCGGGAACTATTAGAATTTGTTTTCGTACATGCATCAATACCAATCCTTATTGATGCAGATGGACTTAATCTCTTATCCAAGAACATGTCATTATTAACAAATCATCCTTCTGATTTGATCCTAACGCCTCATGTTGGAGAGATGGCAAGACTTACGAATAAGAGCATTCCTTATATCAAAGAGAATTCACTTGCTCTTGCAGAAGAATTTGCTGGAAAATATAATCTTACATTAGTGCTTAAGGATTCGAAGACAATCATTACAGATGGCCGTCAAAATACATATATAAATACATATGGGAATTCTGGCATGGCAACCGCCGGTTCCGGAGACGTATTATCTGGTATAATTATGGGACTCTTAGTACAGGGCTTACCGTATGATAGAGCAGCGTATCTTGGTGTGCTATTACATGCGCTCTCAGGTGACTACATGGCGGATAAGCTCACAGAATATTCTCTTATGGCATCAGACTTGATTGATGGAATACCGCATGTCTTACGAGATTATTTGAATTAAAATCATTTTTTTGTGGAGGAAGTATGAACTTAGTAATTACGATTCTTTTGTTATTATGCATGATTGCATTTGCCTTTATTTTCAGTGCTTTCTATGCAAGCATGGAAAATATTACAGATCAGGAATTAGATCAGCAAATTACATCAAAGGAAAAAACGAGGTCTATCCTTGAGAGATACGGCGAGCATTCTTATCTCTATCGAAATGCCTTTTATTTCCTTCTGACAATGCTTACGATTGTCTTTGTTGCCTTGCTTCGAACCTTGGATTTATCACTGCATCTAGAAGACAGCATATATGTCCAGACGATTTATTATATTGCATCGATATTTTTCTATATTGTTCTTGCGATTTTTTTGCCACATTCTATATGCTCACGAAATCCCGAGAAGTATCTATTATCCTTTCTTCCGATATTTCGTTTCTTCGAGGTCATATTTACGCCACTTCTTAGTCTTATGAATGGACTATCATCGCTTTTGTCTATTCCTTTCGGTTCGGATTTAAGCCTGAATCCCGATGAAGTGACAGAAGAGGAGATTATCTCGATTGTAAATGAAGGACATGAAGATGGCTCAATTCTTGCTTCGGAAGCTGAGATGATTCAGAATGTCTTATCCTTCGATGAAAAAGATGCCAAGGATATTATGGTTCATAGAAATGATATTATTGCGCTTCAGGCGGATATGACGCTTCTTGATGCCATCCAATTTATTTCAGAGAACCATTTCTCAAGATATCCAGTCTATCAAGAGAATTTAGACGAGATCCTTGGCGTGATACATATCAAGGATTTGCTTACCTATGTTGGCAGTGATGATCTATCTACTATGAGAATTCGTGAAATGGGAGATCTAATCAGAGGGACAGAATCCGTTCCGGAGACGCATGGCATTAATACCTTATTTACGACAATGCAACGTGATAAATGTCATATGATTATCGTTGTGGATGAATATGGTCAAACAAGCGGTCTTGTTGCAATGGAAGATATCTTAGAAGAGATTGTCGGAAATATCCAGGACGAACATGATGATGAGCATGATTCTGTATCAAAGGTTACCGAGCGAATCTATCTCATGGAAGGCAGAACTTCTCTTGAGGAAGCGTCCGAAGAACTTGGTCTTCCTATTGAAGGAGTTGATGTTGAGACCTTAAATGGATATCTCATTAGTCATCTTGGAAGAGTGCCAAAAGAACATGAGGAATTCACAATAGATATCGATGGGCTTCGCTTTCACGTATTAGATGTTTTTCATAACGTCATACAATCTGTTGAGGTGCTTCAAATGGAAGAACCACAAGAAGTAGAAGATTAGCCCTTTCTCTTTCTTGCTTGAACAGGCTAAAAATGATAAAATTATCATTGAATTTATGTATATAGAAAAGAGGATATATTATGTCAGGACATTCAAAATTCGCAAATATTAAGCATAAAAAAGAAAAAAATGATGCTGCCAAGGGTAAGATTTTCACCATCATTGGTAAGGAAATTGCTGTAGCTGTTAAGGAAGGTGGCGCAAACCCAGATAACAATTCCAAGCTTCGCGATGTAATTGCCAAGGCAAAGGCCAATAATATGCCAAACGATACCATTGAGCGTGGAATCAAGAAGGCTGCTGGTGATGCCAATTCTGTAAATTACGAATCAGCTATTTACGAAGGCTATGGCCCAAGTGGTACAGCAATTATTGTTAAGACTTTGACTGATAATAAGAACCGTACTGCAGCTAATGTAAGAAGTGCATTTACGAAGGGACATGGAAGTATTGGTACACAGGGTTGTGTATCTTATATGTTTGATGAAAAAGGCCAGATTATTATCGATAAGGAAGAATGCTCTCTTGATGCAGATGATCTGATGATGATGGCACTTGATGCTGGAGCAGAGGACTTTGCAGAAGAAGAGGATAGCTTCGAGATTTTAACCAGCCCAGATGATTTCTCAGCTGTTCGTGAAGCACTGGAGGCTGAGGGTGTTCCTATGATGGAAGCTTCTGTTACTATGCTTCCTCAGACTTATGTAACCTTAACGGATGAAGAAGACCTAAAATGCATTAATCGTATTCTTGATCTACTTGATGAAGACGACGATGTACAGGAAGTATTCCACAACTGGGATGAATAAGTAGAATTTGCTGGAGTAATGGGAGGTTTTTATGAACAAGATTCTTTTTGCTGCAAGTGAATGCGTACCATTTGTTAAGACAGGCGGCTTAGCTGATGTAGTTGGAGCCTTGCCAAAGGAGTTCGATAAGGCTTACTTCGATATTCGAGTAATCCTCCCTAATTACACCTGCATTCCTCCAAAGCTTAGAGATAATTTTGAATATGTAACCTCCTTCCAGATGGATCTAGGTCCATATATTGGAGAGAAATACGTTGGTTTGATGCAATACGAATATGATGGCATCACCTATTATTTCATTGATAATCTGGATTATTTTGAGTGCTTCTATCCTTATGGAGAGACCAGATGGGATATGGAGCGTTTTACCTTCTTTGACAAGGCAGTTCTATCTGTACTACCTGTCATTGATTTCAAACCGCATATCATTCATTGCCACGATTGGCAAACTGGATTGATTCCGGTATATCTTAAGACAATATTTGCATCCAATCCATTCTTCTCGGACATCAAGACTATGATGACCATTCATAATCTAAAATTCCAGGGTGTATGGGATGTGAAGACCTTGCAGGGCTTATCTGGTCTTCCGATGGATTTATTTACATCAGACAAGCTGGAATTTAACAAGGCTGGCAACATGCTAAAAGGTGGCCTTGTATATGCGGATTACATAACAACAGTCAGTGAATCTTATGCCAATGAAATCGAGACGCCATACTATGGAGAAGGTTTAGATGGTCTTCTTAGTGCAAGACACTTCGATAAGAAGGGCATTGTAAATGGTATTGATTATAAGACCTTTGACCCATCAAGTGATTCTATCATTTATCAAAATTATAATGCGTTAGATTTCCGCAAGAAGAAGTATAAGAACAAAGAAAGATTACAAGCTGATTTAGGGCTTACCGTCGACAAGAAGAAATACATGATTGGTCTTATCTCAAGACTTACCGATCAGAAGGGCTTAGATCTTATCAATTATTGTATTGAGGGAATCTGCGATGATAATACTCAGCTTGTTGTGATTGGAACAGGTGAGTCCAGTTATGAGAACATGTTTCGTCACTTTGCTTGGAAATATCCGGATCGAATTTCTGCAAATATTTGTTATTCTGACGAACTTGCGCATAAGCTTTATGCAGCAGCAGATGCATTCTTGATGCCTTCCAGATTTGAGCCTTGCGGTTTGACGCAGCTTATTTCATTTCGTTACGGAACAATTCCTATTGTTCGAGAGACCGGTGGCCTAAAGGATACCGTATCTCCTTACAACGAGTACGAGCATACGGGAGATGGCTTTTCATTCAGCAATTATAATGGGGATGAATTATTAAATACTGTGAATTATTCCAAATATATCTATTTCTGTAAGAAGGCTGAATGGAATAAGATGATTGACCGTGGTATGGCAAAGGACTATTCCTGGAGCAATTCCAAGAAACAGTATGAGATGCTTTATAACTATTTGATAGGTAATTTTAATTAACTTTTTACGGCGCCTTCTTTTTTGGAAGACGTCGTTATATTTGTAAATAAGGAAATTTAGTTTACATGGCTACAAACAAGAAGAAAAGCAGCAATAGCAAAAGTTCTGGTGCTTCAAAAGCTGCAATGACCAGAAAGCGTAACCAGGAAAAGAAAAGACGACAAGAAGAAATCAAACAAGATTTAATTCTTGGAGCATCGATCATTGTTACGATACTTTTATTTGTGAGTAACTTAGGTCTTGGTGGCTTTGTCGGAAATGCGGTTTCGGGATTCCTCTTCGGATTATTTGGAATTCTAGCTTATATTTTCCCTTTTATATTGGTTATTGCTACATTTTTTGCTGTTGCAAACAAGGAAAATTCCATAGCAATCATTAAATTAATTGCTTTTGCGATTGCTATGATTTTTCTTTGCATGTTATTTGAATTAATACTACACGAAGATGAATATATAGGCCCTGTTGATGCTTTCCTGTATGGCTTTGAATATAAGACTGGTGGTGGTTTCCTGGGTGGGCTTCTCGCGATGGTCTTCATCAAAGGCTTTGGCTTATATGCTGCATATGCTATCTGCATTATTATTATGGCAATATGCCTTGCTATAATGCTCGAAAAGTCTTATGTCAAATGGTTTCATCAAATATCAGAAGATGCCAATTCTGATGAAGCAAAAGAAATCCGTGCACAGCGTAAGAAAGAAGCAGAACTAAGACGAGCCAAGCGTCATGAAGAGCAAGCTGCTCATAAGAATAACAATAATCCAACTCGAAATCTTCACGAAATCAAGGTGGAAGATACTGGTATTATGGAAGCTCCAGTTACACCAAGAAAAGATTCTGACGAAGTAAGTGAAATCAAAATTAATATTTTCGATGATGTAGATGTCAGTGATATTGATAGAATTCCGCTAAAATCAAATCAAGATTCAATAACTTCTGTCCGCTTTGGAGATGAAGAAGTGGCAGATACTGCTAGTGAAGAATTTGTCAATGATTCGATAATTTCCACAGCAGAAAATTCTGCAAGAATTGATGCAAGAATTTTTGACATCGAAAATCCTGTGCAAGAAACGATTCCTGCTGAGATCATGGATACAAATTACAGCACGGATGAATCTTTTGAAGATGAAGATGAAGATATCGAAGAATATGGGGTAGCGGAAGCGGATGAATATCCTGCGCAGGCAAGAAACACAAGCGAGAAATTAACAGAAGCGGATACCATTCCGGTTACTGATGCTGATTTGAACAAGACTAAGACATCAAATTACAAGTTCCCACCAATTTCTCTTCTTAATAAGATTGGAAAGAAGGGCGGAACAAATAAGTCTACATTGCAAGAGACAGCTGAGAAATTGCAGCAGACTTTAATTAATTTCGGAGTAGATGCCAAGGTAACTAATGCTACATGCGGTCCAGCTGTTACAAGATTTGAGATTCAGCCAGCCATGGGTGTTAAGGTTAGCAAAATCGTAAATCTAACAGATGATATTAAGCTTAATCTTGCAGCCTCTGATATCAGAATCGAAGCACCAATACCTGGAAAGTCAGCAATTGGTATCGAGGTTCCAAATAAAGAAGCAACGGCTGTATCATTTCGAGAACTTGTTGAATCGGAAGATTTTAAGGCTATATCATCGAACATTGCCTTTGCGGCAGGACGAGATATTGGGGGCAAGATTATCATTTCTGATATTGCCAAGATGCCACATCTGCTTATTGCTGGTGCAACCGGTTCCGGTAAATCAGTCTGCATTAATACTATCATCATGAGTATTCTCTATCACGCAAAGCCGGATGATGTGAAGTTCATCATGATTGACCCAAAGGTTGTAGAACTATCTGTATATAATGGAATTCCTCATCTGCTTATTCCAGTTGTTACAGATCCAAAGAAAGCTGCCGGCGCGCTTCAATGGGCTGTGCGAGAGATGACTGATCGCTATAACAAATTCGCTGAAGCTCAGGTTCGTGATATGAAGGGCTATAATGAGCTGGTATCTGATCACAGCATCACTCTTCCAAGCGGAACAATTCTGCCTGCGGAGAAGATGCCACAGATTGTTGTTATTGTTGATGAGCTTGCAGATCTTATGATGGTTGCATCAAGTGAGGTTGAGGCTTCTATTTGTCGTCTGGCTCAGCTTGCCCGTGCTGCAGGCATCCATCTTATTATTGCAACGCAGAGACCTTCTGTGAATGTAATTACAGGCTTGATCAAGGCTAATATGCCTTCTCGAATTGCCTTTGCTGTTACATCAGGTGTCGATTCGAGGACAATACTTGAT
Organism: Lachnospiraceae bacterium; assembly: GCA_963661945.1. GTDB lineage: Bacteria > Bacillota > Clostridia > Lachnospirales > Lachnospiraceae > CAVLDP01. The sequence continues at coordinate 22,611 of CAVLDP010000002.1, read as the reverse complement.
ATGAATGGAGCTGAGAAGCTGCTTGGCAAGGGTGATATGTTATATTATCCACAAGGATATTCTAAGCCTCTTCGTGTTCAGGGAGCTTTTGTTTCCGATGACGATGTGAAGAAGGTTGTGGAATATATTAAGAAACATTCCGAAGGCGCATCTTATGATGAATCAATTGAGATTACTGCGGTAGAAAGTGGAAGTACCGCCATTTCATCTGACAGTGGTTCAAATGACAGGGATGAATATTTCGAACAGGCAGGTCGTCTCCTTATCGAGAAGGAAAAAGGTTCCATCGGTATGCTTCAGAGAAACTTTAAGATTGGCTTTAATCGTGCTGCAAGAATTATGGACCAACTGTGTGAAGCAGGAGTTGTCGCCGGTGAGGAAGGAACAAAGCCTCGTAAGGTTTTGGTCTCTCTTGAAGAATTCGAGCAGATTTTATCAAGCAAATAAGAAGAGATTATGGAGGGTAACATGAAAACAGACATTGAGATTGCACAGGAAGCAGAACTTTATCATATTCGCGATGTAGCAAAGACTGTTGGCATTAGTGAAGATGATTTGGAATTCTATGGAAAATACAAGGCTAAGTTATCCGATGAATTGTTGAATGGCTTAGAGCAAAAAGAGGATGGTAAATTAGTCCTTGTAACTGCAATTAATCCAACCCCAGCTGGAGAAGGAAAGACTACAACAAGTATTGGTCTTGCAGAGGGCTTTGCCAAGCTTGGAAAGAATGCAATTCTTGCATTACGGGAGCCTTCACTTGGACCATGCTTCGGTATCAAGGGTGGTGCTGCCGGTGGCGGATATGCCCAGGTTGTTCCTATGGAAGATCTAAATCTTCATTTCACAGGTGATTTCCATGCTATCACAACTGCAAATAACCTTCTTGCAGCCCTACTTGATAATCATATTCAACAGGGAAATGAGCTTCGCATCGATCCTAGACAGATTGTTTGGAAACGCTGCCTGGATATGAATGATCGTGTTCTTCGAAATGTCGTCGTTGGACTTGGCGCCAAAGCAGATGGCTTTGTAAGAGAAGACCATTTTGTGATCTCTGTTGCTTCAGAAATCATGGCAATCTTATGTCTTGCAAATGATATGAATGACTTAAAGGCAAGACTCTCAAAGATTATTGTTGCCTACAACATGGACGGAGAGCCTGTTACCGCAGCAGATTTGCAGGCGGTTGGTTCTATGGCCGCTCTTCTCAAGGATGCAATTAAGCCAAATATGATTCAGACCTTAGAGCATACCGTAGCCCTTGTTCATGGCGGCCCGTTTGCAAATATCGCTCATGGCTGTAATTCAGTACGTGCTACGAAGGCCGCTCTTAAGATGGGAGATATTTGCATTACAGAAGCTGGCTTTGGAGCAGATTTGGGAGCAGAAAAATTCTTCGACATTAAGTGCCGTAAAGCAAATCTTAAGCCGGATGCTGTTGTACTTGTAGCAACAGTTCGATCTCTTAAATATAATGGTGGAGTAGCAAAGGATAATTTGACTGCACCAAATATGGATGCACTAAAGAAGGGTATCGTAAATCTCGAGAAGCATATTGAGAATCTGCAGAAATTTGGTGTTCCGGTTGTTGTTACGCTGAATTCATTTATCACAGATACAGAAGAAGAAACGAATTTCATTGAAGAATTCTGTAGAGAAAGAGACTGTGAATTTGCTTTATCTGAAGTTTGGGAAAAGGGTGGCGAAGGTGGAATCGCTTTGGCTACGAAGGTGCTTTCTGTCCTTGATAATAAGGAGTCGCATTTCAAGCCTCTATACGAGGATTCGCTTTCACTCGAAGAGAAGATTCGCACTGTAGCAAGAGAGATTTATGGTGCTTCTGATGTTGCTTTTTCAGCAGCGGCAGCAAAAGAACTGAAGCATCTTACAGATCTTGGAATGGGAGATTTGCCAGTTTGTATGGCCAAGACTCAATATTCTCTGTCAGATGACGCCAAGAAGCTCGGAAGACCAGAGGGCTTTACTCTTACTGTAAGAGAGGTATATCCATCTGCTGGAGCAGGATTTATTGTTTGTGTTACAGGTTCCATTATGACTATGCCAGGACTTCCAAAGAAGCCTGCTGCTTATGGAATTGATGTTACTGATGAGGGTGTAATTACCGGCTTATTCTAACAGGGTGATTCTATGATTTGTTCCAACTGTGGCAAAGAAATAATTGAGAAAAGCCTATATTGTAATCATTGTGGAAAAGAAGTGCAGATTGTACCAGAATATAGCCTTCTTGATGAGGAAATACTTGCGTCATTTATCGAAGATCCTGATGTCAAAAAAGAACGCTTAGCAAATGAGAATTCGTATGATTCGGTAACGCTTTCTGAAGATGATGATAAGAAGAATTCTAGATTTGCATTTCTATTTTCTACGAAGAAGAGAAAATGGATTTTCTTTGGAACAATTGCACTGATTCTTCTTATTCTCATCTCTTGTATGATTTATAGGAATTCCTACAATTATTATTGTACACAAGGGGAGAAGTCTTATAAGGCTTCAGAGCTTGAGCAAAGCCTATCTTCCTATCTTAAGGCTTATAAGAAGAATCCGAATGGCACAGATGCGCTTCTTGGACTTGGGCTTTGCTACTATGAGATGCAGGATTATACCACAGCCGAGAATTACCTACTTTCTTGTCTTAGACATGATTCTGCAAACGTAGATGCTGTGACGTATTTAGTTCATATCTATACTATGAATAATGATACCGCATCTTTAGATGGACTTTATTCTCTTGCGACGGGAGATGCGCTTACATTTGTTACAGATATTATTGATTTGATGGTTAGCTTTTCAGAAGAAGAAGGAGATTATTCCAGTGACTTACTTCTTCAGTTATCCTGTCCAGGCGCAGCTGAAATCATATATACACTTGATGGCTCAACTCCGTCAAAGAATAATGGTATGAGATATGATGAGCCAATCCTTCTTACAGCTGGAACAAGCACAGTTTCTGCAATTGCTTATTCTACAGCTGGAGATGCCGGGCTTATCTACAAGCAGGAATATACTATAACCTACCAGAGCCCTGATTTTCCTAATGTCTATCCAAGAAGTGGAACATACACATCTGCTACAACGATATCAATTCTTGCAAAGGATGGGGAAACTGTATATTACACATGGGATGGTTCCCTTCCGACAATTGAGTCAGAGATCTATACTGAGCCACTTACCATGCCAGAAGGAAATAATATTTTATCGCTTGTTGTTGTAAATGAAGAAGGCCTCATGAGCGAGGTTATGAAATTAAATTACATATATATTCCAGAATAATATGAATATTAATCTAATTTGCGTTGGCAAAGTGAAGGAAAACTATTTCCGAGATGCCATAAAAGAATATGAAAAACGGCTTTCCAGATATTGCAAGCTTCAGATTATCGAGGTCTCTGACGAGAAAACTCCGGATCAGGCGTCGGACGCAGAGAATTTAATGATCAAGGATAAAGAGGGCAAACGAATTCTAAGTAAAATCAAGGATTCGGATTATGTTATCGCTCTTGCAATCGAAGGGAAGAAATACGATTCCGTTTCCTTTTCTAATTGTATAGAAAAGCTTGGGCTTACTGGTAACTCTAATTTATCATTTGTAATTGGCGGTTCGCTTGGTCTATCAGACGAGGTACTTAGGCGTTCTGATATGAAGATAAGCTTTTCGGATATGACATTTCCACACCAGCTTATGCGAGTGATATTACTAGAACAGGTTTATCGGGCTTACCGAATTATGAATCATGAGCCCTATCACAAATAAAGGAGAAGTAGTCTTATGAGAATGGTTGATTTCATTGAACAGAAGAAAAATGGGGAAGAACTTAGTAAAGAACAGATTGATTTCATGATTTCTGAATATACTAAGGGTCAAATTCCTGACTATCAGATGTCAGCATTTCTAATGGCAGTCTGTTTCCGCGGAATGTCTGATCGAGAAACTTATGATTTAACGATGGCTATGATGCATTCCGGCGATGTTCTTGATCTGTCGAGAATTGAAGGCATCAAGGTTGACAAGCACAGCTCTGGTGGAGTAGGAGATAAGACCACTATGGCTCTTGTACCAATTGTTGCATCTCTTGGCGCGCCTGTTGCCAAGATGTCCGGAAGAGGACTCGGACATACAGGTGGAACTCTCGATAAGCTTGAGAGCTTTCCTGGCTTTCGCATTGATTTATCAGAAGAGGAGTTTTACTCCAATGTCAACAAATATAAGGTTGCTGTTGCAGGTCAGACTGCCAATTTAGCACCAGCTGATAAGAAATTATATGCTCTTAGAGATATAACAGGAACCGTAAATAATGTCTCTTTAATCGCAAGCTCTATTATGAGTAAGAAATTAGCTTCAGGTGCAGACGGAATTGTACTTGATGTTAAGGTTGGAGATGGCGCCTTCATGAAGAATGTGGAGGATGCTTCTATTCTTGCAGAATCCATGGTTTCAATTGGCAAATCTGCCGGGCGCAAGGTAACAGCTGTACTTACAAATATGGAGGAGCCTCTTGGAAATGCTGTAGGCAATGCGCTTGAAGTAATCGAAGCAATTGAGACGCTTAAGGGAAATGGTCCAGAGGACTTTGTAGAACTCATCTATGTTCTTGCTACTGAGATGCTTATGACAGCAGGCGTTGCATCAAGTGAAGAGGATGCGAAGGAGAAAATTGATCATGCGATTTCTTCTGGCGCTGCCCTTGCAAAGCTATCTGAACTTGTAACAATACAAGGTGGTGATGCAAGAGCAATTGAAGACTATTCTATTTTCCCAACAGCAAGCCATACGTTTGATGTACTTGCATCAACAGATGGTTATGTCTCCAAGATCAAGGCTTGTAATATAGGACATGCCTCCATGCTGCTTGGCGGAGGAAGAGAGAATAAGGATAGTGATATCGATCTTGCAGTAGGTTGCATTTTGCATAAGAAGGTATCTGATCCAGTGAAGATGGGAGAAAGCATTTGTACAATTTATGCAAATGATTTGACTCGTATTGATGAGGTTAAAGCAGAAATCGAATCTGCATTCCAATATTCAAAGGCGCCTGTTTCAAAGCCATGTATGGTATATAAGAAAATTAAGTGATAAATCTATCTATATTGGCATAGAAATGATAAAATGATACTATATATTGTGTTGGAGATATCATTTTGCAGGAATTAACATTAAATGCTGCCGCTGAGCACATTACGAATATATTTGGGGATTACGACCATAATATTAAGATTATAGAGCAGGCCTTACAGGTTAGTTTCATCACACGAGGAGATTCCGTTAAGATTCTCGGTGAAGAAGCAAATGCAAGGTCTGCTTCTAATGTGTTTCTAGAGCTTCTTGAGCTTTCGAAACGTGGCAATCATATCACAGAGCAAAATGTTCGATATGCACTTGGGCTCAAGGAGAATATTGTAAAACACGATTTGCTTCATCTAGATGAGGATTGTATTTGCCACACTGTACAGGGAAAGCCGGTAAAGCCTAAGACAATCGGCCAAAAGACATATGTTGATGCGATTAGGGACCATATGATTGTATTCGGTATTGGTCCAGCAGGAACAGGTAAGACATATCTTGCAATGGCAATGGCGATTACCGCCTTTCAGAGAGAAGAGGTAAGCCGCATCATCCTTACTCGCCCTGCAATTGAAGCAGGTGAGAAGCTTGGCTTTCTTCCTGGTGATCTCCAGAGCAAGATTGATCCTTATTTAAGACCACTTTATGATGCACTCTACCAAATTATGGGTGCTGAGAGCTTTCAGAAGAATATGGAGAAAGGCTTAATCGAAGTGGCGCCACTTGCCTATATGCGTGGACGAACGCTGGATAATGCATTTATTATTCTTGATGAAGCTCAGAATACCACTCCTGCTCAGATGAAAATGTTTCTAACCAGAATTGGCTTTGGTTCAAAAGCTGTAATTACAGGTGATGCCACCCAGAAGGATTTACCGGCTGGACAGGCTTCTGGATTAGATCAGGCTATGCGAGTCTTAAAGAAGGTGCCAGAGATTTCCATTTGTAATTTGACAGGAGCTGATGTTGTAAGACATCCTCTCGTGCAAAAGATTGTAAATGCATATGAAGAATATGAGAAAGCATCGAGTGGGAAAGATAATAAAAGAGTAAAGAAACATGACTGATTCATCAAATAACGAGAGATTATCCATAAAGCGGGTATTCTACATATGCTTAATATTTCTTGTGGCAATCGCATCGAGCCTGTTACTTGGTTTGAGCGAAGGCCTGTTGCTTGATGAAATCATGTGCCTTTTTCTCATTCACCTTGTATTTTTTACAATATTTATTATTGCATTGCAGAATATGCGCATGCATAATCATGGCATTTACAGAAGTACATCGTATCGTAAGCTTTTATATATTGTGATTCTCTGTTTTGCAATTATAGATGTATTTCATTTTCTTCCAAATCTAATGGCGCCAATTATGGTTATTGCTATTTTTCTTGGAATAATACTAGAAGACTCTATAGCGCTTGCTTTTTCGCTCTATATAATAATTGTTTACTCTTTGACATGTGGCCTTGGCATGTATGAGCTCTATGCTTATATTTTAATGGCAATTATTGGCCAGCTTTTTATTAGCTATCGCAAACGAAATAGGAATGACAAGCTTACGGTATCTTATCTTATTCTTTCCTTCGTTTTTGCCTTTTTTATTCCGCTTATTTTTTATTATTTTACATATTATTCAATTAATATCGAAAATATCGTTTCATGCCTAATAAATGCCGTAATTACATTTTGCGTCTCACTATTCTTATTAGACCCATTGATTCGATGGGTGGAAGATGAGAATATAGCCTGTTATGAAGATATTCTAGACGAAGATTATCCTTTGGTTTTAGATATCAAGCATTTTTCAACGGCAGAATATATTCATGCCATGCGAGTTTCCAAGCTATCTCGAATCTGTGCTATGGAAGCAAACTGTAAGGAATTAACATGCGCTTGCGCAGGATTCTATTATCGACTGGGCAAGGTATTAGGCGAACCTGAGATTGATAATGCAGTTAAGGTTACAACCAATCGCTGTTTTCCAATGGATGTTGTAGATATCCTAAGCGAGTACGGTGGAATCATAAGAAAGCCATCCACTCCGGAATCGTCCATCATTCATATTGTGGACCAGATTGTTACCAAGATTGAACTTCTCGACCGTGACACGATGAGTGTATCCTGGAACCAAGATATGGTAATATATCAGAGTATGAATGAATTATCGTCATCCGGCATGTATGATGAATCAGGGCTTTCCATGAACCAATTCCTTAAGATTCGCGAGAGACTTGTGCAAGAGGAAATATTAAAATGACACTTGTAATAGAAGAAGAGTTAGATATATCATTTGATTTTGATTATAAAGAGATTGCTAAGAAAGTATGTCAGGCTGTCCTTGATGAGGAAGCATTTCCATATGAATGTGAGATTAGCCTGACACTTACAACCGAAGATGCGATTCACGAGATGAATCAACAATTTCGTGACATAGATCGCTCAACCGATGTCTTATCATTTCCAATGATAGATTATCCTGGACCAGGTGATTTTTCTCATCTTACGGATGAATCTGACATTTTTGATTTTGATACCGGAGAGGCCATGCTTGGAGATATTGTACTATCTATTCCTAGAGTAATATCACAAGCTGATGAATATGGCCATTCGATTAAGAGAGAATATGCTTTCTTAATCGCACATAGTATGCTTCATTTACTGGGTTACGATCATATGGAAGAGAATGAACGAATCCAGATGGAGAATAAACAAAGATTAATCCTTGATAAAATTGGGATTACAAGAAATGAGGAGGAGTAAAAAATGGCTAAGGCTAGCAAGAAAAAGATGCAGCAAAATAAGCTGATTGCGCTTATTGTTGGCATTATTGCTATCGTACTCATTGCAATTATTGTAGTTGTAATGACAAAGGGAGGTTCTGAAGAAACGGAGCCAGCTGTTGATGAGGCAGTAGCAGAAGAGGAGACCGTATCACATGATTCAGGCAAATCCTATCTGACCGGTCTCGATCTTGATGAAGAGAAGGTTGCAAGAAGACCTGTTGCAGTTATGATTCCAAATGATTCTTCTGCAACACATTGTGGTATTAGTGATGCAGGTGTCATCTTCGAAGCAGAAGCAGAAGGTGGTATCACAAGAATCATGGCAATTTTTGATGATTGGGATGATCTAGACCAGATTGGTTGCGTTCGTTCTGCAAGACCATATTATGTTCATCTTGCACAGGAGTTTAATGCTATGCTTGTACACTATGGTTATAGTATTCATGCTCAGGTATTAATTGATGATGAGAAGGCTATCGATAACATCAACGGTTTGAAATCAAACTATTTCTATCGTTCCTTTGGTACAGCTCCAAACAACGCTTATACAAGTGCTGATCTGATCAACGACGCAATCTCAACCTATGGATATGATACTTCCTACGATTCAGATTACGAAGGCAAGTTTACATTTGCTGCAGATGGAGAATCCAATGCACTTTCTGATGGCGATGATTGCCAGGTTATGAAGTTATATTATTCAAATCGTAATGCAAGATTTGAATATGATGAAGAGACCGGCCTTTATACACATTATCAGTGGGGCGAGGTTCATACCGATGAGGCAAATGGCGAGCCTGTAACCTGCACCAATGTTATCTTCCAGAATGTATCTCATACTATGTATGAAGAGACCAAGTACATCAATATTGAGCAGATTGGTTCTGGCGAAGGCAAGTTCTTCACAAACGGTAAGATGATTGATATCACCTGGCAGAAGGATTCTTATGATGACATCACACGTTACTATGATGCTTCTGGTAATGAGATTGTTCTTAATCCTGGTGTTACCTACATCTGCTATATCGATGAGACTGGCGTAGACAGCAACAAGTATTACGCAACAGTTGATGAATATAACTCAGCTAAGTAATTATTTAGGAGTTTCATGAGTTCTAATAAGTCTAGCGAGAATTCCTTTATCGTTCAGGGCTCTATTCTGGCAATTGCATCTATTATTAGTAGAATTCTTGGTTTAATCTATCGAATTCCACTTACTGCAATTATTGGAAAGACTGGTAACGATTACTACGGAACCGCATATGAAGTTTACAACATTATACTTATTATCTCATCCTACAGCATTCCTCTGGCCGTATCCAAACTGGTTGCGGCCAGAATGTCTGAAGGACAGGTTAATAATGCATATCGAATCCTAAAGGGTTCTCTTGCCTTTGCAGCAATAAGTGGTGGAACAGCATCGCTTATTGTTTATTTTGGTGCAGACTTTTTTACTGGAACATTACTTCAGACACCATTTAGTAGCATTGCACTTAAAGTCCTATCTCCAGTACTTCTAATCGTAGCGATTGTCGGAGTATTAAGAGGTTTCTTCCAGGGCTTGCATACAATGGTGCCTAGCGCAATGTCCCAGATTTTTGAACAAATTGTTAATGCTATTGTTAGTGTGGCAGCTGCTTACTTCCTTTTCTCTTATGGTGCCAAAGTTGGCGCTGTTCTTGGAGATAAAGATCATTATGCAGCTGCTTTTGGTGCTGCAGGCGGAACACTTGGAACAGCTCTTGGTGCGGTAACTGCACTGATTTTTATGGGCTTTGTCTATATAGCCTATCGAAGAATTCTTAAGAAGAAAATAAAACGCGACAAGACCAGAAATACGGAGACTTATCGCGAAATTTTCAAAGTTTTAATATTTACTATCATTCCAGTATTGCTTAGCACCACGCTATACAATGTCAGTTCAATAATAAATAATGGAATATTCAAGAATATTGCAAATATACAAGGATATACTGCAACAGAGATTTCTGAATGGTGGGGTGTCTTTACCGGCCAGTACAAGGTACTAATTAATGTGCCAATTTCCATTGCATCCGCCCTTGCTGCATCTTCTGTACCATCTCTTGCATCATCCTTCCAAAGGGGCGAAGACAAGAAGGTTCGAAGACAAATCAGCCTGGCAAATCGCTTTATTATGCTGATTGCGTTCCCATGTACCGTTGGAATGTTTGTTCTTGCAAAGCCAATTATGATGTTGCTCTTTTCAGACAGTGACCAAACCTCTGCCAATATGATGTATATCGGAGCTGTTGCAATTATTTTCTATTCCATTTCGACCTTGTCAAATGGTCTGCTTCAGGGAATTGATCGAATGAAGATTCCTGTTCGAAATGCTGCAATTGCACTCATATCGCAGGTTCTTGTCTTACTTGTACTTATGCTGGCATTTCATCTGAATATTTATGCGGTTATCCTTGCAAATGCATTCTATGCATTTATGATGTGTATACTAAACGAGCATGCTGTGAAGAAATATAGTGGGGCAGTGATTAATGTACAAAAGACCTATATCATTCCAGGTATTTGTTCACTAATCATGGGATTACTGGTATTTCTTTCTTACAAGATCATTGACCTTATATTATCTTCAAATGCGATTGCTTGTATTGTTGCAATTATTGTTGGTGCCTTTTCGTACTTTGTATGTATTATCCTCTTCCGTGGTATTACAGAATCTGAACTTCGAAGAGTACCAAAGGGTACTGTGCTAATTCGTATTGCGAAATCTATGCATCTTATGTAGGAGTTGTTATGGAGAGGTTTGATTGTATCGTAATTGGTGCTGGTCCTGCTGGATGTATGGCAGCAATTACTGCTGCAAAATTAGGATCATCCGTTTTGCTTTTGGAGCGAAATCCGATGATTGGCAAGAAGCTTCTTACCACCGGAAATGGTAGATGCAATTTTACCAATGATTATATGGATGCCTCCTGCTTCTATGGTCTAAGTGAAGAGGACTTTAAGAGCATTATGTCCTCCTTTTCGAATCTTGACTTAGTGGACTTTATGTCTTCTCTTGGTATTCTTCCTACACGTCTTCATAAGACTTATGTATATCCCAATTCTCTGCAGGCTACATCTATTGTTACTGCACTTAGCGGCAAGCTATCTGAACTTGGAGTAACAACAATAACGTCATCCTTTGTTCAAAGAATACAGGCATCTAGAAATTGCTTTTCTGTATATGTAGAGAATCGAGAAGATCCCTATATCGGAGACAGAGTCATACTGACAGCTGGTGGAAATGCTGTACCCAAATCTGGTTCTGATGGAAATGGCATGAAGCTTGCCAAAAAGATGGGGCACACCAATAAGAATATTGTACCAGGCCTTGTACCATTGCTTTCCGAGGATACCGAATTTAAGAAGCTGCATGGCATTCGACTAAATGGTCAGGTTACAGCTTTCGTTGGCGAAGAAATGGTTGGTAAATCCTTAGGAGAAATTCAATTTCTTAAGGACGGAATTAGTGGAATTCCAGTTTTCCAAATAAGTAGATTTCTAACAAGAGGCTTGGAAGAAGGAAAGAAGGCAACACTTAAGCTTCATTTGCTTCCAGATATGAGTGAACATGAAATTGTATCCTGGCTTAAAAGCATTCGAAATAATCAGCCGAGCCTATCCTTTGCCGATGCATTCACAGGAACGATTCCAAAGGCATTCACAGAATGCATATTAAATAGATGCAAGATAGAGCAGGATATTCTATCCTCAGATCTTACGGATGATGATATTTCATCCATTACAGCAATGCTTTCATCATTTACGGTATCAGTCACAGGATCAAAGGGCTTTCCAGCAGCACAGGTTACAAGTGGTGGCGTACCTCTTGATGAGATTCATTTATCAAGTATGGAATCAAAGATTTGTCCAGGCCTATTTCTGGCTGGTGAAGTAGTAGATGTAGATGCAATCTGCGGTGGTTACAATTTGCAGTGGGCTTTTTCCACAGGATTTATTGCTGGAACTTATGCATCTAAGAATTGAGGTCATATGATTCAAGTTAATGAGATAAAGCTTCCTGCATATTCTTGCAGCATGGAAGATATCAAGGCAAAACTTGCCAAGGAACTTTCACTTCCTGCTCAAAGTATTACCCACATTGAGATTCTAAAGAAGTCTCTTGATGCAAGAAAGAAGCCAGATTTATATTACATATTTAGTCTTGCAGTGGATATCACATGTAAGAAAGAGATCTATCGCAAGCTATTATCCAGAAGGAATATTTCCGAATATCATAAGGTTATCTATAAGACAAATTATAATCTTTTGGAACTGCCGAATCGTCCGATTGTAATTGGTGCTGGACCGGCAGGACTTTTTGCATCTTATCTATTAGCTCTTCAAGGCTTAAATCCACTGCTCTTAGAACGTGGAAAATCCATTACAGAGAGAACTTGCGATGTAGAAGCCTTCTGGAATACAGGACTTTTATTACCAGAATCCAATGTTCAATTTGGAGAAGGCGGAGCCGGTGCATTTTCGGATGGTAAGCTGAACACTCTTGTAAAAGATAAGTTCGGAAGAAATCGCTTTGTTCTTGAAACATTCGTGAAATTTGGTGCAAATTCTAATATTCTATACGAGAACAAGCCTCATGTTGGAACGGATGTCTTATTAGACGTTGTATCAAATCTTCGAAACGAAATTCTACGCTTAGGAGGAGAGGTTCGTTTTTCTTCTCAAGTAACAGATTTCATCATACAAGATCAAAAACTTACTGGTCTTGAGGTGAATCATAAGGATATCATAGCGTGTTCTGATGTAATTCTTGCCATAGGACATAGTGCAAGAGATACCTTTTACAAATTACACGAATGTAAGATTCCAATGCTTGCCAAGGAATTTGCGGTAGGACTTCGCATCGAGCATCCACAGGAATTTATTGATCGAACACAATATGGTTCCATCGATTATTCTTTGCCACCTAGTCCATATAAGCTCGCTGAAAAGACAAGCAGCGGAAGAGGAGTCTATTCTTTTTGCATGTGTCCAGGAGGTTATGTCGTAAACGCATCCTCCGAAGAAGGGCTTCTTGCTGTAAATGGAATGTCTTATTCTACTCGTGCTTCCGCCAATTCCAATTCTGCAATTGTAGTTTCTGTAGGAAAAGGGGAATATAACCTCAATCAACCACTTTCTGCAATTGAATTCCAGCGTAATCTGGAGAGAAAAGCCTATGAACTTGGTCAGGGAAGAATTCCGCAACAACTATATTCTGACTTCAAGATGCGGCGTATTTCTACATCTTATGGGGCATTTAGCAGTGAATGCAAGGGTCAGGCAAGCTTTTCAAATCTGCATGAACTATTTTCCGAAGAAATCTATCATACATTTCTAGAAGGAATGGATAAATTTAATCTTAGAATTCCAGGCTTTGCCATGGATGATGCAATTCTATCTGGTGTAGAAAGCAGGACGTCATCGCCAGTTCGTATCTGTCGTAATGACGATTTTATGAGCGATATAGTAGGGCTATATCCTTGTGGGGAAGGAGCCGGATACGCTGGCGGAATTATGAGTGCCGCAATGGATGGCCTCAAATGCGCCGAGAAATTAATGGAGAAATATTTAGTATGAATCTGACAGAAGAAGAATTACAGCAAGTCACACCTATGATGCAGCATTATCTTAAAACAAAAGAAGAAAATCCAGGCTGTATTCTATTTTATCGACTTGGAGATTTCTATGAGATGTTCTTCGATGATGCGGTTATTGTATCAAAGGAATTAGAGCTCACTCTTACAGGTAAGTCCTGTGGTCTCGAAGAGAGAGCACCTATGTGTGGCGTTCCATTTCATGCAGCAGATACCTATCTAACCAGGCTGGTAAGTAAAGGGTATAAGGTTGCCATCTGCGAACAGGTAGAAGACCCAAAAGAGGCCAAAGGAATGGTGAAGCGCGAGGTGATTCGTGTTGTCACTCCCGGTACCAATATCGATGCAAAGGCTTTAGATGAATCTCGAAATAACTATCTCATGTCGATTTCATTTTTGGATGATATCTATGGAATTGCCATTTCAGATGTCTCAACAGGAGACTGCTTTGTAACAGAAGTAGAATCTGAGAGAAAGCTCTTTGATGAGATTCACAAATTTCATCCATCAGAGATTATCTGTAATGAAGCCTTCTTCATGAGTGGTACTTCTCTAAATGAATTCTCTACAAGGTATCATATTCCTGTATCCATGCTCGATTCTTATTACTTCGACTTGAATCTGTCCAAACAGGTAATTCTTGATCATTTCCACGTAAAGACCCTTCAGGGATTGGGGCTGCAAGATTTTACGATTGGTGCAAATGCTTGCGGCGCTATGTTTAAGTATCTGATTGAGACTCAGAAATCAAATCTAGGTCATATGAATCATATCAAGGCATACGTTAGCGGTAACTTCATGCTAATTGATTCCTCGACGAGAAGAAATCTTGAACTGACAGAGACGCTTCGTGAAAAGGATAAGAGAGGTTCCCTGCTTTGGGTACTGGATAAGACCAAGACTGCAATGGGTGCACGTACGCTTAGATCCTACATTGAACAGCCTCTTGTCAAGAAGAATGAGATAGAAGACAGGTTAGATGCCATTGAAGAACTGAACCAGAACTTTATGTCACGCGAGGAGCTTCGTGAATACTTAAATCCTGTCTATGATTTAGAGCGTCTGATTACAAGAATCACCTATCGTACCGCAAACCCAAGAGATTTAATTGCCTTTCGAAATTCCATTCAGGTGCTTCCTGGTATCAAAATGGTGCTTGAGGAATTTCACAGTAATTTGTTTCTTCATATCAAGGAGGATCTTGATACCTTAGAGGATCTCTATCAGCTTATTTTCGAGTCCATCCAGGAAGAACCTCCGATATCTGTACATGATGGCGATATTATAAGAAATGGCTATATTGCTGAGGTTGACGAGCTTCGTAACGCCAAGACAGAGGGCAAGACATGGTTAGCAGAGCTTGAAGCAAAAGAGAGAGAGAAGACCGGAATTAAGAGTCTTCGCATCAAATATAATAAGGTCTTTGGTTATTATCTCGAAGTCACCAATTCCTATCTTGATAAGGTGCCGGATTATTTTATCCGAAAGCAGACACTTACAAATGCAGAACGCTTTTATACAACTGAATTAAAGGAATTAGAGAATAAGATTCTTGGAGCAGAAGAGAGGCTCACCCAGCTTGAGAATCAGCTCTATAATCAGATTCTTGCCACACTTTCTGATAGCGTAGATCGAATTCAAAAATCAGCAAAAGCAATTGCAAATATCGATGTATTTACATCTCTTGCTTATGTAGCTGAGAAGAATCACTACTGCAGACCAAAGATGAATGAGAAGGGCATTCTCGATATCAAAGATGGTAGACATCCTGTTGTAGAGAAGATGATTCCAAACGACATGTTCATCACAAATGATACCTATCTTAATAATAAGGATCAAAGAATCGCGATTATTACGGGCCCTAATATGGCTGGTAAATCAACCTATATGAGGCAGACAGCTCTTATCGTCCTGATGGCTCAAATTGGTTCATTTGTTCCAGCAAAGAGCGCAGATATTGGTATTGTCGACCGTATTTTCACGCGTGTTGGTGCGTCTGACGATTTGGCTTCTGGACAGAGTACCTTCATGGTGGAGATGAATGAAGTTGCCAATATTCTAAGAAATGCTACAGCAAATTCTCTATTAATTCTCGATGAAATTGGTCGTGGTACCTCTACTTATGACGGACTATCCATTGCTTGGGCTGTCGTTGAATATATTAGCAACACAAAGACAATTGGCGCCAAGACGCTATTTGCCACACATTATCATGAGCTTACAGAATTAGAAGGCAAGATTCCTTGTGTCAATAATTATTGCATTGCTGTTAAGGAAAATGGTGATGACATCGTCTTCCTACGTAAAATTGTACCCGGAGGAGCTGATCGAAGCTATGGTATTCAAGTTGCAAAGCTTGCCGGTCTTCCTGATGAGGTGATAGATCGTGCCAAGGAGATCGTAGAAGAGTTATCCGAGAATGATCTTGCAGCATCTGCTAGAAATATTACCGCTGGAAGTTCCAGAAGGAAAAAGCAAAAAGCTCTAGATGAAGTTGATATGGGACAGCTGTCTCTTTTTGAAGCAATGCCAAATGATGATATACTGGATGAAATCAAGAATCTGGACATATCAAGTATGACTCCGCTCGATGCAATGAACAAATTAAATGAAATCCAAAATAGGGTTAAAAATAGATGGTAAGACAAGATATTGCACTATTAAGCCAAGAAACAATTGATAAAATCGCTGCTGGAGAAGTTGTAGAACGTCCAGCCTCTGTTGTTAAAGAATTAACAGAGAATGCTCTCGATGCTGGTTCAAATGCTATAACAATAGAGATAAAGGACGGTGGGACAAGCTTAATTAGAATTACCGACAATGGAGCTGGTATTCCATCTGAGCAGATTCCACTTGCTTTTCTTAGGCATAGTACCAGCAAGATAAGATCTGCAGATGATTTACTTTCGGTACGTTCTCTTGGATTCCGTGGTGAGGCCTTATCGAGTATTGCTGCAGTTTCAAGAGTTGAGCTTATAACAAAGACAGAAGACGAGATTTTAGGTTCTCATTATATCATTGAGGGTTCAAAAGAAATCTCTATGGAGGAGATTGGTGCTCCAAACGGAACTTCCTTCTTTGTTCAGCAATTATTCTATAACACACCCGCGCGAAAGAAATTTCTGAAATCCGCTGCAACAGAGGCAAGTCTTGTCGAAGAGGTTGTTGTTCATCTAGCAATATCTCATCCTGAAGTTTCCTTTCGATTTCTCGTAAATGGAAAGGAGAAGCTCTATACCGCTGGTAATAACAATCTAAATGACGTTATCTATCAAATCTATGGAAGAGAGCTTGCAACAAATCTATTGCCTATTTCCATCGAATCTGAATACTGTAAGATCGATGGATTTATCGGACTACCGCAGGTGAATAGAGGCAATCGAAGCTACGAGAACTTCTATATTAATCATCGCTACATTAAGAACAAATATCTCTCTAGCGCAGTAGAAGAAGGCTATGTGGGATTTTTGATGCAGCATCAATATCCTTTTTGTGTACTTAATCTTGAATTTTGTGATGCCTTGGTAGATGTCAATGTTCATCCAACAAAGATGGAGGTTCGCTTCGATCATATTGATGAAATCACTAGAGAAATAAGAGATGCTATTCATCATGAGCTGCTTTTCAGAGAGGATATTCAGGATGTATCTGTAAGTGTTGATGATGATTTTCCACAATCAGATAATACGACAGTTTCATCTACCACTATGCAGGAATCTCAAGAGAAGATTGAGCCTGCTTTTACGCGCCGTCCAGAACCTTTTGAGAGCAAGAAGCTTTCTGCAATGAAGGAATCTATTATTGAAGCAATTCATAAAGACAGCCCATATGAGAGACAGTATAAGGAATTCTATGAGAAGAAAGAGGAAACCATCTACGAGCAGGCTTCATTTCTAAGCGAAGAGTCTATGGCCAAATTTCAAATCATAGGCCAGGTTTTTGAAACCTATTGGATTGTAGAATACCAGGATAAGATGTATATTATCGATCAGCATGCTGCCCATGAAAAGGTCCTCTACGAAAGAACAATGGCAAGTCTAGCTCATAAGGAGATGACATCCCAATATGTAAGTCCTCCAATTGTTATAAGCTTAAATGCTTACGAACAGGGACTTCTTACAGAGCATATGCAAGCATTTACAGAACTTGGATATGTAATTGAGCCATTTGGTGGAAATGAATATGCAATTGAAGCAGTTCCCGGAAACCTATTTTCCCTTGACTCCAGAGATTTCTTCTTAAGTATTATTGCCGAACTTTCGAGTCTGAAGCCAACCGATTCTCATGAGCTTATCATGGAAAAGGTTGCATCCATGTCATGTAAGGCAGCTGTAAAGGGAAATAACAAGTTATCTCTGTCAGAGATTGAGGCCTTATTCAGGGAATTGCTAAGGCTTGAGAATCCCTATCATTGTCCACACGGAAGACCAACCATCATTGCTATGACACGAGATGAACTTGATAAGAAATTTAAGAGGATTGTATCGTGAAGAAACCTTTAGTTGTACTTGCTGGACCAACAGCAGTTGGAAAAACGGAGCTATCTATTTCCCTTGCGAAATCCATCAATGGGGAAATCATCTCCTGTGATTCCATGCAAATCTACAAATACATGGATATTGGCTCTGCCAAGATATCTAAGGAAGAAATGGATGGTGTTCCACATTTCTTAATCGACCTATTAGATCCAAAGGATGAATTTAATGTCGTAATCTTCAAGGAAATGGTAACATCTGCTCTAGAAGAGATTTATGCCAGAAATCATATTCCAATTCTTGTCGGCGGAACAGGGTTTTATATACAGGCAATTACAAGGGACATTGATTTTACAGAGGATAATTCTGACTCATCCATTCGTATGGAGCTTGAAAAATATTTGGCTTCACATGGCAGAAGCGCTCTTCATGATAAGCTCCGTGAAGTTGATCCGGTATCTGCAAACCAAATTCATGAGAATAATACCAAGAGAGTCATCCGAGCAATAGAATATTATCGCATGCACGGCCATCCTATTTCAGAACATAATGAGATGCAACGAGAAAAAACATCTCCTTATGATCTTCATTATTTTGTCTTAACCGATGAGAGAAGTCATCTCTACGATAGAATCGATAGAAGAGTTGATCTAATGATAGAGGAGGGATTAGTCTCTGAAGTAGAATCTCTTAAGGAAATGGGGCTTGACCGGTCTTATGTGTCCATGCAAGGTCTTGGCTACAAGGAAATTCTGTCCTATTTGGATGGTGAAATTACGCTTGATCAAGCAATCTATCTGGTGAAGAGAGATACCAGGCATTTCGCCAAGCGACAATTAACCTGGTTTCGGCGAGAGAGTGATGTCATCTGGATTGATAAAGAGAAATTCCACTACGCGAATGATGAAATTCTAAAGTATATGATAGAAGAAATACAAGGTGAATAATATGAACAAACTACTTATAGACTATTATAAATCCATTGGAATATCAGAAGAGGTATATCTATATGGAGAGAAGATTCTTACCGAGCTTGAGCCTCGCTTTAAGGAACTCGATCAAATCATGGAATTCAACCAATTAAAGGTGATTTCTGCCATGCAGGAAAATCATGTATCAGCAGAATGCATGAATGGAAGTACCGGATATGGTTATGACGATATCGGCCGAGACACTTTAGAGAAGGTATATGCAAGCTGTTTCAAGGGAGAAGCAGCTCTTGTACGCCCACAGATTACCTGTGGAACACATGCACTTGCCCTCGCCCTTATGTCAAACCTTCGTCCTGGAGATGAGCTTCTGTCCCCGGTTGGAAAGCCTTATGACACTTTGGATGAAGTAATTGGAATTCGTCCTCAGAAGGGTTCCCTTAAGGAATATGGCATTTCTTATCGACAGGTTGATTTACTTTCAGATGGAAGCTTTGATTATGCTGGAATTAAAGAAGCAATCAATGATAAAACTAAGCTTATAGAAATTCAGCGTTCTAAGGGCTATGCAACAAGACCTACCCTTTCTATTGCACGAATCGAAGAATTAATTCGTTTTATTCGCTCTATTAAGCCTGATGTTATAATTATGGTCGATAATTGTTATGGAGAATTCGTAGAAGATAGGGAACCACTGGAAGTGGGAGCAGACATGATTGTAGGTTCTCTTATTAAGAATCCTGGTGGTGGCTTAGCCCCAATTGGTGGTTATATCGTCGGAACCAAAGAATGTATTGAAAATGCAGCCTTTCGACTTACCGCGCCAGGTCTTGGTCAGGAGGTTGGCGCCTCTCTATCTGTAATGCGTGACTTCTATCAGGGATTTTTCCTGGCGCCAAGCGTTGTGAACGCAGCCTTAAAGGGAGCGATTTTTGCAGCAAACATCTACGAACGACTTGGTTATTCTGTAATCCCTAATTCAACAGAATCTCGTCATGATATTATTCAGGCAATTGAATTTAATTCTGCAGAAGGACTAATCGCCTTTTGTGAAGGAATTCAAGCAGCAGCACCAGTAGATTCCTTTGTTTTGCCAGAGCCATGGGATATGCCTGGATATGATGATCCGGTAATTATGGCAGCTGGAGCATTCATCCAGGGCTCATCCATTGAACTGAGTGCGGATGGACCACTTCGTCCACCATACGCAGCCTATTTCCAAGGTGGTCTAACATGGAATCATGCTAAGCTTGGAATCCTCTATTCGCTTGAGAAGCTTACAAAGGCCAATCTTGTGATGAAGAGTGACTTATGCTAGAATTTCTACAGCATGGCTAAATATTTGCCTTGCTTTTCAAAGCATTATTTTTATCTAGGAGGAATAGATAATGAACAATAATTCCTATGGAATTGATATGGGAACCGGCAATCTGAAGATCTACAGCAAGTCATCAGATTCTGTGACAAATGTTAAAAATACCATTGCCATCGTCAACAAGAATCAAATGTATGCCTATGGTGATGATGCTTATTCCATGTACGAGAAGGCACCTGAGACAATTCAGGTTTCTTTCCCTATTATGACAGGCGTTATCGCTGATTTTGATAACATGCAGGCAATGCTGACTGAGGTACTTATAAATCAAGTGAATGCTCGTATGAAAGGGGCTGACTTTGTAGTAGCTGTTCCTACAGATATTACAGAAGTAGAGAAGAAAGCTTTCTACGATATGTTCACAAAGACTAAGACCAAAGCACATTCTGTTATGCTCTGTGAGAAGCCGCTGGCAGATGCAATTGGAATGGGAATTGATATCAATGAGCCAACTGGAGTTATGGTTGTAGACTTTGGTGCGGACACTACAGAGATTTCTGTCATTTCTCTAGGCGGACTTGTATTAAGTGAATTACTTCCTTATGGCGGTAATCGAGTGGATGAATCGATTGTTACATATATGAAGAGAAAATATAATCTTGTCATTGGACTTAAGACGGCCAAGCAATTAAAGGAAAGCATTGGTTCTTCAGCACCAGGCAAGAACGCGACCATGGATATCGTAGGAAGAGATGTTGTATCCGGTCTTCCAATTGAGATGACAGTGACTTCTGATATGGTATATGAAGGTATGAAGGATGATCTTACCTCTATCTGTACATCCATCAAGATGATTCTTGAGAAGGTTCCACCAGAACTCGCCAAGGATATTGTTTATTCTGGAATCTATTTAACAGGTGGTTCTTCAAAGCTTGATGGTCTCGGTGAATATTTTACAGAGAATACCAACATTAAGATGAACATTGCTGAGCATGGTGAAGAAACCGTTGCTCTTGGACTTGGTAAAGTATTATCAGATCCTCTCTATACACGTTTTGGCTACGCCATGAAGTCTAGAATATTTAACTAAGAGGGTTTCCCATGAACCGTAGAAAAAGAAGCGGTATTCCCAGTTCTTATCTGTTCATAATACTTAGCATTCTATGCATTGTAATGCTGATGCTTAGTTATGCAACAGATTTTACTGCAGGACCAATTAAGACCGTATCTAATTACATATTCGTACCTATGCAAAAGGGCCTTGATTACATTGGCAATAACATCTCCACAAGTAACGAAGAGGCTATGACCAAGGAAGAGCTTATTGCTGAGAATCAGAAGCTACAGGAGCAGGTAGATGAGCTGACAACTCAAATCACAAATATCGAATTGCAGCAGACAGAATTAACGGAATTGCAGCAATTATTCGAACTAGAGCAGCAATATGACTACCAGACTACTGGAGCACGCGTCATTGCCAAGGGTACCAATAACTGGTTTAGCACCTTTACAATCAACAAGGGTAGTGCAGATGGCATCAAGACGGATATGAATGTTATCGCAGGTTCTGGTCTTGTTGGAATCGTTACGGATGTAGGCAAGAATTATGCCGTTGTTCGTTCTATTATCGATGATACTTCTAATGTATCCGGTATGATACTATCTACATCAGATAATTGCATTGTCTCCGGTTCGCTTGAGCTTATGACCGATGAGAATCAGATTGAGCTATCTAATCTTGAGGATGAAGAAGACGCAGTCTCAGTAGGAGATGCTGTTGTAACCAGTAACATTTCCGACAAATATATGCCTGGACTTCTCATTGGTTATGTAACAAGCATCGAGACCGATTCCAACAAGCTTACGAAGTCCGGAAGCATAACTCCTGTTGTTGATTTTAAGCATCTGCAGGAAGTATTAGTGATCTTAGAAGTGAAGGATACTGGCAAATAATGCATGAAATTAAACCCATTATAAAAAGAATCCTTGTCATAGGAATATTAATTGTTGCCTGCTTTATCTTACAGACAAGTGTCTTTTCTAATTTTCAGTTAGCAGGTCTTACGCCAAATATTATGCTAATTATCACAGCATTCTTTGGCTTTATGAGAGGACAAAAAGATGGCCTTCTGGTTGGTTTTATCAGTGGTCTTCTTTTAGACCTCTTTTTTGATTCTTATTTTGGTATTTTTGCGCTAATTTATATGCTGATTGGTTACTTGAATGGCTTCTTTCGCAGATTACTCTTTGGAGACGATATCAAGCTTCCAATGCTCCTAGTATTCATAAGCGACATTCTCTATGGGATTCTTAATTTTCTATTATTATTCCTACCAAGAGGACGATCTTCCTTTCTTTTCTATTTCATGAACATTATCATGCCTGAAGCTATTTACACCGTAATTA
>CAVLDP010000001.1:0-186317 GCA_963661945.1 Lachnospiraceae bacterium | reverse complement strand
AGACGACAATCGTAGAGGTGACATTCATTTTGCGTAATAAGATTCTTAATTTCTTTAGCTTAATATTCTCATCACGCCTCAATATAATTGTGGCAATTTTTTCACTGTTCTCTGCAATTCTTGTAGGACGTCTTTTTGTGCTACAAATTATTCGTGGTTCTTACTATCTCAATAACTACAACCTGAAAATAGCAAAGACCGATAGCGTAGAAGCAACCAGGGGTAATATTTATGATCGAAACGGGAATTTACTCGCATATAACAAGCTTGCTTATGCGGTAACAATCACGGATTCCGGAACCTATGACAATATTGACAAGAATGAGACCCTCAATGCAGAGCTTGCCGAGGTTATTACAAGTATCGAGGAAAATGGAGATTCTATCGATAATAATTTCTCCATCTATATTGATTCCGCTGGAGAATATCAGTTTTCTGTCTCTGGAACTTCACTTCAGCGTTTTCGTGCTGACATCTTTGGTTACTCATCCATTAATGATTTATCAACAAATAACAAATATGGGATCAATGAGAAGGATGCTAGCGCAGATGAGATCATGGAATATCTAGAAGGAGAACATCGTTATGATATATCCGACCAATATTCCAAGAAGCTCCGTTATGAAATCGCAATTGTCCGCTACGGAATGAGCCAGAATTCTTATCAGAAATATATTGCAACAACCATTGCTTCCAATGTTTCTGACGAGACCGTTGCCTATATCAAGGAAAATGAAAATGAGCTTACCGGAGTCACAATCGAAGAAAAATCCGTCCGTCAATACGTAGATGGAGAAGCATTTGCATCGATTATTGGCTATACCGGAACCATATCTACCGACGAATACAATGAGCTAGTAGAAGAGGACGATACAGTCGAATTAACCGATACAATTGGTAAAGCAGGTATTGAGCAGTATATGAACTCATACCTTAGTGGAACGAAGGGTAGTAAGACACTCTATGTAGATTCTGTTGGTAATCCAATTGAAGTCACAGATTATGTAGAGCCAATTACTGGAAATGATGTTTATCTCTCTATTGATTACGATCTCCAGCTTGATACCTATAACCTCTTAGAGCAGGAGATTGCAGGTATTCTATATTCCAAAATCGTTAACACAAGAGAATATAATGCTTCAAGTAATTCTTCTGCATCCGATATCGTAATTCCAATCTACGATGTCTATTTTGCTCTAGTTGATAATGGATTAATCGATATTAATTCCTTAGAGGATGAAGATTCTTCAGATATTGAGAAAAATGTTGCTGCCAAATTTAATAGTAGACAATCAAGTGTATTCTCTACACTGAAGTCGCAGCTGCTTTCTTCAAGCCCTACTATTTATGGCGATTTATCCGATGAGTATCAGTCTTATTCAACCTACATTGTTAAATGGCTAAAGAGTCAGGGCATATTTAACAGCGATGCCATCGATACAACAACAGATGAATACAAGAAATGGACGAACGAAGAGTTAAGTGTAAATGAATATTTAATCTATGCCTTAGAGGAAAATTGGATTGATATTACTTCATTTACCGTAAAAGAAAAATATGTTGATACCGATGAACTCTACAAGGAGCTTATTACCTATACATTAGATGAGCTTAAGTCCGATACCGAATTCTCTAAGCTAATCTATAAGTATGCAATTCACGATGATCAAATTACAGGATCTGAGCTATGTACTATTCTATATGATCAGGGCATCTTAGAATGGAATGAAGAGGAGCGCAATTCTATCGCAAATAGTGGTTCTGCTTATGATTTCCTCAAGAATAAAATCAAAAACCTAGAGATTACCCCTGCTGATTTAGCACTTGATCCATGCTCTGGTTCTAGTGTTGTTATTGATGTGAATACGGGTGATGTCCTTGCCTGTGTGAGTTATCCGGGCTTTGACAATAATAAGCTAGCCAATTCCGTGGATTCCTCTTATTATGCCTCTCTAACGACCAATGAATCGAATCCACTTTACAATCATGCAACCCAGCAGAGAACTGCTCCAGGATCTACCTTTAAGCCAATATCATCTACTGCCGGTCTTGCAGAAGGTATTATAACGACGACATCCACAATCCAGGATCTTGGTATATTTATGAAGGTATCCAATACACCTAAGTGCTGGTACTATCCAAGTACACACGGCTTCATCAATGTATCAGAAGCTATTCGAGATTCTTGTAACTATTTCTTCTATGAGATTGGTTACGAGCTAGCGGGTGGTGCGAATAACTATGATGATCCAACAGGTATTGCTATTCTGCAGAAGTATGCCTCTCTCTATGGACTTGATGAGAAGACTGGTGTTGAGATTGAAGAGAATACACCGGAGATTGCCACAGAATATCCTGTCATGGCTGCAATTGGACAGTCAGATCATAACTTCACAACCATTTCTCTTGCGAGATATGCTACTGCAATTGCCAATTCCGGAACTGTGTATAATCTTAGTCTTCTTGATCATGTTGAGGATTCCTATGGCAATGTTATTAAGTCATATGGTTCTGAAGTCAGAAATGAAGTGAACGTTCTTAATTCCTCTGAATGGTCTGCCATTCACTCTGGTATGCGAATGGTTGTTGAATCCTTATCGTCCTTTAATGGATTTAGCATAAACGTTGCCGGTAAGACTGGTACAGCTCAGCAGGTTAAGACTCGTCCAAACCATGCGTTATTTATAGGATATGCTCCATATGAGAATCCAGAGATTGCCATTGCAACAAGAATTCCATATGGTTACACCTCGCATAATGCTGCTGACGTATCAAAATATATTATTGGATGTTATTTTAATGATGAAGAATCTGTAAATCTTGCAACCGGTGGTGATGCTACCTCCGTTGATTCCTCATCCAATTCCTTTACTGATTAGGAGGAGATGCTTATGAAGAACTCTTGTATCATCAAAAGTAGTAAGAATGGCCTTCACCTGATTTTAGATGACAGTCTTCCCTTCACAGAACTTCTGCAGGATATTTCAGACAAATTTGAAGAGAATCGAAGCTTCTTTGGTTCCGGTCAGATGGTCTTATCGATTAGTGGAAGAGAGATGGATCCAGAAGATTATAAGAAGGTTCTTCTTGCAGTAGAAGAGCATAGTGATCTTAAATTTCAATTTATCGAGGATCAAAATGAACTAACCGATGTCAGAATGCTTGGGATGATGGATCATTTCTATCAGGAGAACATCTATCAAAATGCCAAGATTCATGTTGGAAATGTAACTTCCGATATGATTGTTACATCCGACTCGAGCCTATTAATCCTGGGTGATGTTAAAGCCAAGGCAACCGTAAAGGCAAGAGGAAATGTCATTATACTTGGTAGCATGTCAGGAAATGTAATTGCAGGAGATGGCAGTAATACTACTGATACCTATATTGTTACATCTTATCTTGATGCAACTGACGCAACCATTGGCTCACTTCACAGCGACATTCATAGAAATGAATCCTTTTTCAAGAGATTCCATCGTATCAACGATGATGCTGTCGTAATTGGAGCCTTTGATGGGCAACTGATTGCCGAGCCTATGCGAAGCGGCCTACTGAATCAACTAGCAGAACGGAATTTAGACTAATATGTTTCAGAATTACAAATTCAAAAATTATAACTTCATACTTGTAATTGCAATCATAGCTCTTACGATACTTGGAATCCTGGTTATCGGTTCTGCAAATTCTGATTATCAGAACAAGCAGATTATCGGAATGGTTATAGGTCTTATTATTATGGTAATTGTATCCTTTGTGGATTACGACTTTGTCCTGCAATTTGCCTGGATCTTCTATGGACTTGTCATTCTTCTTCTAGGGCTCGTTCTCTTATTTGGCGATAGCACTTCCGGTGCTACACGTTGGATTGATGTCGGAATTCGATTCCAGCCTTCAGAACTTGGCAAAGTACTTCTTGTACTTTTCTTTGCCAAATATTTTATGGACCATGAAGATGATCTAAACACCAGAAGAAGATTACTTATCAGTATCATTCTTGCCGGCATTCCTCTTATCCTGATTGTAGAGGAGCCTGACCTGTCAACAACAATTGTTACCTTCCTTATTATTGCGACCATGCTTTTTGCAGCTGGACTTAGTTATAAGGTTGTTGCCTGGGTACTTGGAATTACCGTTCCAGCCCTTTTACTTTTGCTATTACTGGTTTCGCAGGAGAATCAGACGATTCTAGATGAATATCAAGGACTACGTATTCTGGCCTGGCTTCATCCAGAGGATTATCCAGCGTCTTCCTATCAACAACAGAATAGTATTATGGCAATCGGATCTGGCATGCTATTTGGCAAGGGTCTTAACAACGATTCCATTGATTCTGTTAAGAATGGTAACTATATTTCGGAACCTCAGACCGACTTTATCTTTGCCGTTGCAGGAGAGGAATTGGGCTTTATCGGTTCTGTAATAATTGTTATACTACTATTAGTAGTTACTATAGAATGCATTAAGGTAGCACGTAAGGCTCGTAACAAATCAGGCGAGCTTATTTGTATTGGCATGGCTTCCCTTGTTGGATATCAGAGCTTTGTAAATATCTGTGTTGTCACAGCTCTAATGCCAAACACAGGCTTACCACTACCTTTTATCAGCTATGGATTGACATCTCTGGTAACGATATATTTTGGAATGGGTTTTGTCCTAAATGTATCATTGCAAGGCAGTAAGAAATACTAGGAGGCAATTATGAATATCGGATTAGTCGCACACGATTCCAAGAAGAAACTAATGCAGAATTTCTGTATCGCATATCATGGAATATTATCTAAGAATGATTTATTTGCTACAGGCACAACAGGTCGATTAATTGAAGAGGTTACAAATCTTACTATTCATAAATATTTGGCCGGACACTTAGGCGGCACGCAGCAGCTTGGCGCACAGATTGAGCACAATAACATTGATCTTGTTATTTTCCTAAGAGATCCTCTTAGTCCTAAGTCAAATGAACCAGATGTGAATAATATTGTTCGCATTTGTGATGCAAATAACATTCCCCTTGCGACAAATCTTGCAACTGCGGAATTATTGATCAAATCGCTAGATAGAGGAGATTTAGAGTGGCGTGAGATGTACAAATAAATTATTATCCATACTCTTAATTCTTACCCTTACGTTTTCACTATGTGCTTGTGGCAAGGTAGAAGAATGTACCTATGACACCTATGAGACCTCCTATCAATATGGCATCACGCATTCGAATAGCGTGTCAGCATCCAATCTATACAGTTCTAATTTATGTGTAGCAGAAAATACCAACATTGGAAATGATACTGTAGAATCTCAGGTGGCATCAGGTGCTGCAGTCTTTAATCGAACCACAGGAGAGACCTTATATAGTCAGAACATCTATGACAAATTATATCCTGCGAGCACGACGAAGATTCTAACAGCTCTTGTCGCATTTAAGTATGCGAATTTAGATCAGACAGTAACTGTTAGTGAAAACGCCTGCGATCAAGCATCGGATTCCTCCATTGCCAATCTAAAGGCAGGAGACCAGCTTACCATTCGACAGCTTCTCTATGGACTTCTTCTTCGTTCAGGCAATGATGCGGCAATTGCACTCGCAGAGGGCATTAGTGGTTCTGTGGATGCCTTTGTCGACCTTATGAATCAGGAAGCGAAGGCTATCGGTGCTACGAATTCTCATTTTGTAACTCCTAATGGACTTCATGATTCAGAGCATTATACAACAGTATATGATATGTATCTGATATTTAATGCAGCCATTGAATACCCTGAATTTGTCACAATGATTGAGACCGTATCATACGATGTCTACTATACTTCCGGAGACGGAAGTGCAGCTAGTCAGACCTGGAATAATACCAATGGTTATCTAACGGGCAAGAGAAAATCTCCAGATGGAATTACTGTTCTAGGTGGAAAGACCGGAACAACAGGCCAGGCAAAATATTGTCTTGTACTGCTTAGCTTAAATTCCAAGAATGAAGAAATTATATCTATTGTCTTTCATGCAGATGCACCAACCAATTTGTATTATTTAATGAATCAGATTTTGTATCAATATGCCAATACTTAAGCTATGAAGTCAAAAAAGAATTCCAATATCGTAAAATTTCATAAGCCAATTCAGTTTAATCTTGGTATTGTTATCTTTTTTATTATCTTTATCTATGTAATTTTTCATATCTACACTTACCTAACTGATAAGAATATCACTGTCTATGAGGTTACTCAGGGTTCTATCGCAAGCAATAATGAATATACTGCTCTGGCACTTAGAGATGAAAATGTCTACTATGCAGATACCACAGGATATATCTATTATTATGCCAAGAATCGCAGCAAAGTCGGTGCTAAAACTATCTGCTATGCTATTGATACCTCTGGAACAATTACTGAGAAATTAAAAGCAAACACTGTTGACGTAACTTCCATCTCTGAGGATGATTTATCAGAGATGGAAAGTCAAATTTCTTCCTTCATGAATGGCTATAACGATAATGACTTTTATCGCGTTTATTCCTTTAAGAACGATTTATCGGATTCTCTTAGTCAGATTTATTCTAATGAAGCAGTAGAAGAGTATGAGAGTGATATTAAGAAGGCAATCGAGAGCGCAGAATATAAGACATATTATGCTCCTGAAGCTGGTCTAATCATGTATTCTATTGATGGCTATGAGGATATAACGATAGATACCTTTACATCGGATTCCTTCGATCAAAGTAGCCTGGATACAGAGAACCTTAAATCAGATAGTGCCATAACAGATGGTCAGGCCATATATAAGATTATTACTTCCGACCACTGGAATTTAATCATGGCAATTGATGAGGATATGGTAACAACTCTATCCGATACTTCTTATATTGAGATTAGGTTCAAGGAAGATGATGCTACAACCTGGGCTGCCTGTTCCATTACGAATCAAGCTGGACAGGATTATTTGATTCTTTCACTCGATGATTCTATGGACCGCTATGCGGATGATCGTTTCCTAAATATAGAGCTTCTATTAGATCAGACAAGCGGTCTCAAAATACCAAATACTGCAATTACCGAGAAGACCTTCTATACCATTCCAGAGACTTACTTCTATAAGGGAGATGATTCCGGCGATTTGGGCCTATTAGTCTCCGGAACAACGGATTCTTTTATTACACCTACTATCTATTATGAGAGCGAAGACGGATTTTATTACGTAGATAGCGAAGAAGTCACGGATGGCACCATTATTCGAAAGGCTGATTCCAAGGATACCTATACTGTTGGAACAAGCACAGCTACTCTATCTGGCGTCTACAATGTCAATAAAGGATATGCGGTATTCAAACAAATTGAGATTCTATATCAGACCGAGGATTATAGTATTATCAAGTCTGGTACCAATTATGGCCTTGCCCTATATGATCATATTGTCTTACAGGGCGACCAGGTAAATGAAAATGATATTATTAATTAGGAGTTTCTTATGATTACAGAAAACTTACAAGATATCGAAGAAAGAATTCAGGAGGCCTGCAAGCGTGCAGGAAGAGATCGTTCTGAGGTTACATTAATTTCTGTCAGCAAGACAAAGCCTGTTTGTGACTTAGAAGAAGCATATCGTGCTGGTGCGAGAGAATTTGGTGAGAATAAAGTACAGGAATTATGTGATAAATATGATTCCATGCCAGATGACATCCATTGGCATATGATTGGCCATTTGCAGAGAAACAAAGTCAAATATCTCATGGGTAAAGTAAGCCTGATACATTCCGTCGATTCATATCGTCTAGCAGAGGAGATTAGTAAGCAGGCTGTAAAAGCTAATCTAACAGCCGAGATCTTAGTAGAAGTTAATATTGCAAATGAAGAAACAAAGTTTGGCGTTTCCAGAGAAGAAACGATTGAGCTTGTTAGAGATATCGCCGCCCTTCCTAATATTCATATCAATGGTCTGATGACTATAGCACCATATGTTGTGGATTCCGAAGAAAATCGAGGCTTTTTTCACCAAATAAAGTGCTTATCTGTTGACATAGATAAGGAAAACATTGATAATGTAGATATGAATATTCTATCGATGGGTATGAGCGGTGATTTCGAAGTTGCGATAGAAGAAGGCTCTACCATGGTTCGCGTTGGTACCGGAATATTTGGTCATAGAGATTACAGTATTTAGTAGGAGATATTAGAAATGAGCGTATTCGATAAATTCCTCGGTCTTATGCAGATGGATGACGAAGATGACGAGGACGATTACTACGATGAATATGAAGAAGACGAAGAGGAGCACACTTCTTTATTTTCCAGAAAGTCTTCCGAAGATGATCATAAGGCATCCAAACAAAATAACAACAAAATAACTCCACTTCGTAGTGTTAAGAAGAGTGGCTCTTCTAATATGGCTGTATCCTTTGTAAAGCCAACATCTTATGATGATGTTAAGGATATCGCAGAAGCCCTCCTTGATGATAAGATTGTCCTCCTTAATATGGAAGGACTTGATTTAGGCCTGGCGCAGAGAATTATCGATTTCTCTTCTGGTGCTTGTTATGCCTTGGATGGAACTCTGCAGAAGATTGGTAATTACAATTATATCCTTACACCTTCATCTGTCGATTTATCAGGTGATTTTCAGGATTTAATGAATGCCTTTGACTTTGGCGGCATTCAAACTGGATTTTAATATGAACAAGGAAGAACAGTTTCTACTTAAGCATTTAAGTGATCTGGATCAGAAGGCATATATCAGAAATTATTGTCTGACGAGCGATTTCCTTACTTTGAATGAACAAGAACTTCTACTTCAGCATAGAGATGAATTTCAATGTAATCTTATTCTGGATGGAGGTTATGAAAATGCAGAGCGTCAGTTAGTGATTTTTCAGCCTGATGCTCTTTCTTTATGTGAAGATGCCTATTCCTATCTATCGGTGCAGCCTCTACATAAGAAATATTCTGAATGCTTAACACATCGGGATGTTCTTGGTTCTCTTATGAATCTTGGAATAGAACGAAATATTTTGGGCGATATCTTAGTTCAAAATGACGAAATTATACTTATTTGTATGTCCCATATGGTTTCATTCCTACAGGATGAATTCCATAAAATAAAGCATACAGAGGTTATGCTACAGGTTATTCCGAAGACAGAGTTTACTTATATCCCTAACTTTGAGAATCACTTTGGAACAATTGCCTCAAATCGACTTGATGCATTTATATCCGAAGCCTGCAATTTATCCAGGCAGAAATCAAATCAATTAATATTAGCAAATCAAGTATTCATCAACGGAAGAGCATGTGCTAATTTTAGCCAGAAATTGAATCCCGATGATAAGATCTCGATTCGAGGCTTTGGAAAGGTTATCTTTAGATCAATTCTAGGCGAAAGCAAAAAGGGGAAAATACGTATCAGTTATGACTGGTATCGTTAGTGAAATAGGAGAGTATATGGATAAAGAAATACAAATCAATTATGATGGAAAGCCTTGTTATAAAATTAAATTAAGAAATAATTATGACCAGCTTCTTGCTTCTATCCTAGATATTAAGAATAGTAATTACAAGAAGATATGTATTGTCACAGATTCTAACGTGGCAAAATTACATCTCGAAGAAGTTAAATCAGCATTGAACAATTCAAACTGGCAGATTTATGACTTTATTTTTGATGCAGGTGAAGCTTCTAAGAATATCGATGTAGTCCAGAAGTTATATGAAGAATTAATCCGTAATAAGTTTGATCGATATGATGCCTTACTAGCTCTTGGTGGAGGAGTTGTAGGAGATTTAACCGGATTTACTGCAGCGACCTACTTAAGAGGAATTGACTTCATTCAGATACCAACCACCTTGCTTTCTCAGGTAGATTCCAGTATCGGTGGTAAAACTGGAGTAGATTTTAAGAGCTACAAAAATATGGTTGGCGCATTTCATATGCCGCGACTTGTATATATGAACATTCAGGTCCTGAGAACATTACCAGAATCACAGCTTTCTTCTGGAATGGGCGAAGTCATTAAGCATGGTCTGATTCAGGATAAGGATTATTATTCTTATATCAAATCACACAAAGAGCAAATTTTATCTCTTGATGATAAGACTATGATCGACTTGGTATATGGTTCATGCATGATTAAGGGTAGAATAGTAGAAGAGGACCCTAAGGAAGCAAATATCAGAGGATATCTTAATTTCGGTCACACAATCGGACATGCTGTTGAAAAGCTTTCGAATTTCACCCTAAGTCATGGAGAATGTGTATCGCTTGGTATGGTTTCAGCCTCCTATATTTCGATGAAAGAAGGCCATATTACAGAAGAAGAATTTGAAGATATCAAAAGAACGCTCAGTGAATTTCATCTGCCAATTAAGATATCTGATTTCGATTCAGATTCGAATGAGGTTCTTTTGACCACGAAATCCGATAAGAAGATGGTTGGAAATCAAGTTAAATTCATCGAACTAAATTCCTTGGGAGAAGCTTTTATTAACAGGAATTTGTCAGATTCTATACTACTTGACGCAATTAATTATATTATGGATTAATTTATGAAGAAGAAAATATTATTTATTGATTTTGTTGCTTTTCTTGCACTAATAATTTTTGACCTATGGACTAAGGGACTGGCTGTCGAATATCTTGCAGATGGCATAGATTTTACTCTTATTCCAGGCGTATTAGAATTTCATTATTTAGAGAATACTGGAGCAGCTTTCAGCATCTTATCTGGTCAGATGGTTTTCTTTTATATCATTACACCAGTTTTATTTATCTTGCTATTATATGTGCTTCATAAGCTTCCAATTAATCGTCGTTTTCTTCCACTTCGAATTGCACTTGTCTTACTTGCTAGCGGAGCGATTGGCAATTTTGTTGACCGAATAACTCTTCACTATGTGAGAGATTTCATCTATTTCTCGCTCATTGATTTTCCTGTTTTTAATGTTGCTGATATCTATGTGACACTGAGCATCATTTTCATTATTTATTTAATTCTCTTTGTATACAAGGAAGATGAACTAGACTTTATATTCAAGAAGAAGGAAAGTAATGAATAGAGAATTATTGGTTGAAATTGAAGATGAAGGAAAAAGAATTGATCAGTATCTATCCGAACAGATCAGCGACAAGTCCAGAAGCCATTTTCAAAAATTAATCAAAGACGAACTTGTTCTGGTAAACAATCGACCAATCAAGTCTTCGTACAAGGTTCTCACTGATGATCTAATTCAGATT
This sequence comes from Lachnospiraceae bacterium, assembly GCA_963661945.1. GTDB lineage: Bacteria > Bacillota > Clostridia > Lachnospirales > Lachnospiraceae > CAVLDP01. The sequence continues at coordinate 175,105 of CAVLDP010000001.1, read as the reverse complement.
AGTGACATAGAGCCTGTAACCGTCGACATCTGTCCTGAGAATATTCCACTAGATATTCTATATGAGGATTCTGATATCCTAATTGTAAATAAGCCAAAGGATATGGTTGTGCATCCAGCACCAGGTCATTACTCTGGCACTCTGGTGAATGCCATTATGTATCATTGTAAGGATGATTTATCCGGAATCAATGGAGAGATTCGCCCAGGAATTGTGCATAGAATCGACAAGGATACCACAGGTTCCTTGATTGTATGCAAGAATGATTATGCTCATACATCCATTGCCGAGCAAATCAAAGAGCACAGCGTCAACCGAATCTATCGCGGCATTGTGCACGGAAGAATAAATGATGTAACAGATGGCACAATTGATAAGCCAATTGGCCGAAATCCCAAAGATCGTAAGCAAATGGCAATCGTTCCTGATGGAAGAAATGCAATTACTCATTATCATGTGATTAAAAATTACAAAGACTATGCATATGTAGAATTCAAGCTTGAAACAGGTCGAACCCATCAAATACGTGTTCATATGGCATCCATTGGTCATCCACTTCTTGGAGATCCTCTATATGGGCCTAAAAAATGTCCATATCATCTAGAAGGGCAGACATTACATGCCATGACAATAGGATTTATTCACCCAAGAAGTAATGAATATATGGAATTCCAAGCACCGATTCCATCTTATTTTGAACATTTGCTAGAAATCCTGCCAAGAGATTAATCCTCACGACGAAAATCCACAGCGTTAGCAGCTTCTCTTTTATGTTCGTCTTCCATAGCAGCATAATAATCAATTGTTGTATTTATATTGTTATGTCCAAGAACATCTGCAACAAGCCTGATATCACCCGTTTCTCGATACAGTGCAGTTCCATATGTAGATCTTAATTTATGTGGCGTAATATGCTTGTTCGGAACAACCAGTCTGGCATATTTCTTCACCAAATTCTCTATTGCATCTACGCTTAAGCGGCTACCACGCATGGATAGAAATAAAGCCTTTTCATGGCCTTCTAGGACCTTACAATTACATCTTTCAAGCGTAAGATAATCCTCAAGAGCTTTATGAATATCCTCACCAAAATACAGCTGATCCTGTCCGCCACCTTTTCGAACTAATATAATAGAATTAACCTTCAGATCTACATCATCCAGGTCTAACCCGTAGCATTCGGAGACACGCATTCCTGTATTGAGAAGCAAGGTCAAAATCGCCAGATCACGATATCTGGTCTTATCCGCGTATGCCTTCTGGCGATCGCTCATTGTCGCATTTCCATGTTCAATCGCATCAAGAATAGCTTGAACCTCATAATTGTTCATTCGAATGATATTCTTATCTTTACGGAAGCGTGGGAGAGGAACAAGCAGCATTGGATTACTTGAAATATTACCATGTAAATAATGATATTCGTACATTCCACGAAGAGGGGCCATTTTTCGTGCAATCGCTTTCTTACCATTTTCTCGATAATCACCCTCTGTAACATTAAGTTCTAAATATCTCTGAAATTCCATAATGTCCTCTGACTGAATCAATCCAAGCGTCTCATATGTAATCTTTGATATTTCAGTAGATTTTAATGTTGGATTATTCATCTTAAGATATTCAAAAAATGCCAACAAATCATAGGAATAAGAAACTAAGGTACTTGTTTGTACAGATACCTCCTTGCTATGAATATAATCCCTGGCACAAGGTGGTAGTTTCTCCAGAAGTTCACGAAGTTTCAAAAGCTGCTGATTTTTCTTGTTCTTATAGAATTCAGAATCTTTTCCCATGTTTTCTCCCTTATATAGATAGATTTTGATTATTTCTATAGCAACTATCGGATAAACAGATATTTATCCGATAGTTGTATCTGTCTTTATCATACACTCTTTCATAAAAATAATCAAGTAACCTAACCGATAAGTAACTTAACAGATTCGTAGCTTGGCAGGAGGAAATTAATCCGCACCTTCTTTATCTTAATTCATAGAAAAAAACTAGCTGCACTAAATGTGTAGCTAGTTTTTTAGTTCCTCTGAATCAAGCATTATCGTAAATGGTCCATCATTTAAAAGTGAAACCTTCATATCGGCACCAAAAGAACCGTGCTGAACAGGAATATCTGTTAAGCTGCAACGCTTAATAATATATTCGTATAAGGAATTCGCAAGTGTTGGATTACCCGCTTCTGTAAAGGATGGTCGATTACCGCGTCTGCAATTCGCATAAAGAGTAAATTGCGAAATCAATAATAATGACCCCTCAATATCTCGGATAGATAAATTAGTCTTTCCATCTGCATCTTCAAAGATTCGCATCTTGAGAAGCTTATCAATCATGCGATCGCAGGTCTCCTCAGTATCTGTCTCACTAATACCAATGAAGACAAGAAGCCCTCTCTCAATTTTGCCTATCGTCGCATCATCCACCGATACATCTGCATGCTTCACTCGTTGAATCAAAAATCTCATATTGTATACAATCCTATTAATTAATATGAAAATTACGTACAAGCATTGGCATCAACACCGAATTCACCCATTTTATCAATGATCATCTGACGAACCAGTGTTGCAATCTCTGGAGTTTTCATATCCTTATAATCTTCATAATATAATGGCTTCAGAAAGATAACCTTTGTTGTAATCTTGCCTAAGGTTAGAGAATTAAAAGGCTTATAGGAATCAATCAATGCAACAGGTACAATCGGCGCCTTCGCTCTCACTGCTGATTTGAAGCTTCCTGGCTTAAAATCCTGCACATGGTTGCGATTCTTCTGATAGCCGCCCTCCGAAAAGAGAATGAATTTACGTCCCTCCATTACCTCATCTGTAATCTCATTAATAATCTGAAAGCCTTGACGCACATTATTAAGCTCTAATCTCTTAGCCTCTAATAAATCAACGATTTCCTTTACCAGGAATCCGTTTGATTTGGCCTTGTCCATGACAAAAGTACATGGTGCCTTATGAGCATAGATGATACCAAGCGCATCATATTTACCCTGATGATTTGGGAACATAACATATCCAGTATCTTCTGGCAGATTCTCTTCTCCATATACCTCAGTCGTAATCTTGCCGGATTTCATCATATAATTAATTGCATATTTGGCATATGCATACCTTGTCGCACGATCATATTTCTCTGGCTGAGCAGCCATCTTACGCATCTTCGGAACAAGATATGGTGCACGACATAAATTGCATAAAATCACATAAATAAAGCGAAACATAACTTATACTCTCCCACTTAGTCCACTAAGCATTATAAGTAGAATCAAAGCAAATTACAAGTAACCTGTAATCAATCTTATTCATGCAACTTGTATTCCTTATCTTCATCTATAATCTCAAGCATAATGTCCGCAATTTCAGGATCAAATTGTCCTCCCTTTCCCTTACTAATCTCTGTCCGAATAACATCCTGCGGTAGATATTGTCGATAGGACCGATTCGAAGCCATGGCATCATAGCTATCAGCTACAGTAATAATACGTGCATATAGAGGAATTTCATCGCCTAATAAGCCATCTGGATAACCTAACCCATCGTATCTCTCATGATGCCAGCGAGCCCCAATATGAAGATTAGGCATTGATGTAATATTCTGTAGAATCTTATCTCCCATTAATGGGTGAGATTTCACAAGAGTATATTCTTCCTCAGAGAGTCCAGAACTCTTTCGAATAATCGCATCGTCAATTCCAATCTTACCCACATCATGAAGCAGACCCATTCGATATACATCACGTATCTCATTCGATCCTAGATTCATCCTGCTTGCAATCATTTTAGAATATTCTGCTACTCTGCTTGAATGTCCACGTGTATATTCATCCTTGGCATCAATTGCCTGTACAAAGGCTCTAATTGCTTGATTAAGCGTCTCATTTACCAGTTCAACGCTCTCTTCCTTGTAATCGGTAAAATCATCCGTATCCGGCTGATTTAGCTTTCTATCTGACTGATTAGGCTTTCTATGCTTACGAAGGCTTGTAATTAAAACGCATATGAATAAAGTCGCAATAACTCCTGCAAAAAAGGCCAGAATAAGACTATATTGGTCCATATTTCCTCCAAGAACAAAAGATAATCTCTCTATATATTACCAAATGATCAAAAGGGTGGCAAAAACGATTGCGACCAAATGTACAGGATAAATAGGTAAGGCCAAATTAGTCTACAGCATAATATGGAACAACAAGATATTGTCCTGCATGTATTGCTGAATCAGATAAGTGATTCAGAGAAATCACCTCATCGATATAGTCATTATAATCCTCATAATCGTCTGTATAATATGTATCTGCAATATTCCAGAGCGTCTGACCTGGTTCAATCTGAATACTGGTATAAAACTTATCAGCTGGCTGCTCCTCTACTGCCTCTACACTTACAACATTGATTGAAATAATGATCGCTGATATAAGAATCATAGAAACAGCAAATAAGGTTCTCCTAAATCGATAGCAAACTCTCTTCATAAATTCATCCTCCCGCAAATATGTTCGAAACATCCGTTCGATTGCAATATAACACCCGAACAATTGTTTGTCAATACTTTTTCGAACAAATATTCTCGAAAATTTGTTTGCTTCGAATAGATTAATGTGCTAAGATTTACATATCAAATGAAGGAGGGATAAACTATGGCAACCTATGGCAAAATAACCCCCAAGCAACAGGAGATTCTTGATTTCCTTAAGAGTGAAATTCTAAATAAGGGTTACCCACCATCTGTTCGAGAAATTTGCGAAGCCGTGAATCTTAAGTCCACTTCTTCCGTTTTTTCACATCTTGAGAAGATGGAGAAGAATGGTTATATTCGTCGAGATCCAACCAAGCCTAGATGTATTGAGATTATCGACGACAATTTCAATATGGTGCGAAGAGAGATTGTAAATGTACCTCTTGTAGGTACGGTAGCTGCTGGTCAACCGATTCTCGCACTTCATAATATCCAGAATTATTTTCCAATTCCAGCTGAATATATGCCTAATGTAGAGACCTTTATGCTGAAGGTTAAGGGCGAAAGCATGATTAACGCAGGTATATTAGATGGAGATACAATTCTTGTTAAGCAGCAAAATACTGCCAGGAATGGGGATATGGTTGTCGCTCTGGTTGAAGACGAAGCAACTGTGAAGACTTTCTACAAGGAGCGTGATTATATTCGCCTGCAGCCAGAGAATGACAATATGAATCCTATACTGGTTCCAGATTGTCAGATTCTAGGAATTGTATTTGGTGTATTTCGTTTCTTCTAATTCTATATTTCCAAATAAAAACCTGGATGAAGTCCTTGCCTTATTAGGGCTCTTCCTTCATCCAGGTAATTTCTATAAATCTTCTATTGTAATTTGTTTTCCGTCCTGCCAGATTCTTTCCAAATCATAGAATAGACGGTCCTCCTTTGAGAAGAGATGAACAATTACATCCTTGTAATCCATCAGAATCCATGTTGATGTTCTATTACCTTCGATTTGCTTCGATTCTATTCCATTCTCATGCATTACCTTGTCCACTTCATTTTGCATGGCAAGAAGCTGTGTCTGACTAGAACCATTTGCAACGATAAAATAATCTGCAAGAATCGATATACCTCTTATATCAATAATTGTAACATCTTCCGCTTTCTTATCATCCAGGGCATTGTAGATTGCCTTAGCCATTTCATTACTATTCATTGTACTCTCCTATCTAAGCGATACATCCATACCGCGTTCCTTGATTACATTCCTATAATATGAATATGTATCAATCGTTGTCTGATCAATAAAGCTATCTGTTAAATTAAGATACGAAATAGTATCTCTTAGAATAATCGCGACAGTTAAATCAAGATCCTGATATGCCATAGCACGTATTTCTCTTAAATGAGGCGCTTTATCTCGATTAGGTTCTATATAATCCGCTACAAATAAAATCTTGTCAAGAAGGCTCATATTGCAGCATCCTGTCGTGTGAAAGCGAATTGCATGTAAGATATCAGGCTCACTCACATGATAGATTTCCTTTGCAAAGTAGGCACCAACCTTAGCATGTAATAGATGTGGAGCCTTTTCTTCTGCATCCGTGAGTCCCAGATGATATAATTTACATTCCTTCTTAAGCTCATGATTGTCAAGATATTTTGCACAGTCATGAAGCAAGCCCGCAATCATTGCATCTTTCATAGGATAAGAATAATGCATCGCAAGATTAGCCGCAGTATACATTACACCCAAAGTATGTTGATACCGCGACTTCTTAAGCTTACCCTTAAGCTTGGCAGAAATTTCTTCTATATCGTAGTCTATTTCCTTACTTTGATATAGTTTATGTTCCTTAATATAGGTAAATACGCCTTCTGGAAGAATAGAATCATCCAATCCATCATTCTCGATCATCTCTCGAATCATAGTGGAAGACACATCCTGAAATTCACAAGCAAGAGGTAGACATTTTTTTGCAAAAACCGATGTTTTTTTCGCATAGTCTTCTTGCATCCTCTCTTGAAATGATGCAATATCCTCTTTGCTTCGAATAGCAACCAGAATTTGAGACAGATCAGAGATTATCTCCGGATGGACCCATTTATCAAAATCATGATAAGAATCCTCTCCTATAATGAAGTACCATGCAATATCTGGATATTTATCATGAAGATAGGCAAGCGTCTTATAGGTATAATTTGCATCCAGAGAATTTATTTCAAGATCGGATACTGACATACCATCTCTATGAGATGCTGCGATCTCACACATGGCCAGACGATCCTTCCTTGGAATCATTTCCTCGCCTAATTTATGCGGAGCTAGTCCAGCCGGCATGAGAATAACTTCATCAAGCTTATATTCTTCTTTTGCAGCCATTGCAATATGGATATGTCCCATATGAACTGGATTAAAGCTTCCGCCAAGTATACCTATCTTTCTCATCATGCATCCTTTGATTTATTTTGGTAATTCAATCTTAGGCTTTTTCGCAGGCTTATACAAGACAATCTTCTTACCGATTACACGAACAACGGTTGATCTTGTTCTCTCAGATAAGACCTCCGCAATCTCTCTTGGATCATCTGCACAATTCTTTAGAACAGAGATTTTGATTAATTCTCTTTTCTCTAATGCCTCATTAATAGCCTCTACATTTTCAGGGGTTAAAGATGCTTTGCCGATCTGAAATATAGGATTCAAATTAGCAGCAAGTCCTGATAAATATGCTCTCTCTTTATTTGTCATATCATTTCCTTACTTATAATAATCAAACACCAAGCCATACATGCGGACCGTATCACCATCGGTAATACCCAAGGATTCTAATTCCTTTAGAATTCCCTGTTCTTTTAAGAATTTCTGGAAGAACAAGAATCCTTTTTCGGATTCTAGGTTCGTATATCCGAGCATTTTCTCAATCTTAGGTCCTTCTACTACATATACGCCTTCTTCATCAATTTCAACCGTGTATGGTGACTCCTCAATCACTTTAAGGGCTGGATCGTATTCTGACTCATACACCGTTGGAAGATCTTCGAATTTGGATAATGCATCCGATACCGCATAGAGCACCTCGCGTACTCCCTTACCACTTACTGCAGATATACCAAAGACCTGATAATTCTCATCCTTGAATGCATCTCTGATACGATTTAGGATTTCCTCTTCCTGATCTGGACAGACATCCAACTTATTTGCAGCAATAATCTGAGGTTTCTTTAGAAGCTCAGGATTGTATGCCTCAAGCTCTTTATTAATTGCACGAATATCCTCAATTGGATCCCTGCCTTCTACTGATGCTGCATCAACAATATGTAATAGGACCTTCGTTCGATCTACATGACGCAGGAATTCATGGCCTAGTCCAATTCCTTCTGATGCACCTTCAATTAGACCTGGAATATCAGCAATGACAAATCCATTTCCATTATCAAGATCTACAACACCAAGATTTGGACTAAGCGTTGTGAAATGATAATTCGCAATCTTTGGATTAGCATTCGTCACTCTCGATAGAAGGGTGGATTTACCAACATTCGGGAATCCAACAAGTCCCACATCAGCAATCACCTTGAGTTCGAGAATCACTTCGATCTCAATTGCTTCTCCACCGGGCTTTGCATATTTAGGGGCCTGCATGGTAGAAGTTGCAAAATGCTGATTACCAAGGCCGCCACAGCCACCCTTAAGCACAACAACTCTCTGATTGTCGCCGCTCATGTCACAGATTACCTTGCCAGATTCTGCTTCGCGAATAACAGTTCCTTCAGGGACCTTGAGAATTAAGTCCTCTCCCTGTTTTCCGTGCTTATTCTTCTTGCCGCCTTCTTCTCCAGCTTGCGCCTCAAATTTACGACGATGACGGTAATCCGTAAGAGTATTAAGCCCCTTATCAACGGCAAAGATTACATCTCCACCTTTGCCACCATCACCACCATCTGGTCCTCCATCTGGTACATATTTTTCTCTACGGAAACTTACGTGACCATCGCCACCTTTTCCTGATTTTAATATAATTCTTGCACGATCTGCAAAAGCCATATTCATTCTCTCCTAAAGTTAAAAAAGACTCGACAAAAACAAGTCGAGCCTTTCATAAAGATTAGTTTTCGTTTGCTACAGGGTATACAGAAGCAACTTTCTTGTCTCTACCCTTGCGCTCAAATCTCAGAACACCGTCTGTTAAAGCGAACAGTGTATCATCTCCACCAATACCAACGTTGGTTCCTGGATGAATCTTAGTACCACGCTGTCTGTAAAGAATATTACCAGCCTTAACGAACTGACCGTCTGCTCTCTTAGCGCCTAATCTCTTAGACTCTGAGTCTCTACCGTTCTTTGTTGAACCCACACCTTTTTTGTGTGCAAAGAACTGAAGGTTCATCTTCAACATGTCTTATACCTCCGTAATTAATAAGTGTAAGTATGTACTCCCATACTCTCTCTCAATTCCTTGTAAACCAAGAACCATAGAATCAAGTAACAGCTTCGCATCATGACTACAGCCATCTGTAAGTTCAAACTCAATTCTACCTGTTTCCTCATCAGCTTGTCCACGGAAAGGATCTTCTGTAAGTTCTTCAATCGAATTAATCGTATTAATAACAAGAACCGAAATTGCAGAACAAATAATATCCTCTCCAGGGTCCGCATATTCTGCATGACCGCTGGTCACAAAGCCAATATATTCGCCAGATTTCTTGGAAATTTGAATTGAAGTCATATATCGTTCCTAAGGATTAAGCATTGATCTTGTCAATCTTAACCTGAGTGAATGACTGTCTATGACCATTCTTCTTGTGATAGCCAGTCTTTCTCTTGTACTTGTAGACAATAACCTTTTTTGCTCTGCCTTCTTTAACGACAGTAGCTTCTACTGTAGCTCCGCTAACGGTAGGATTTCCAACCTTAAGACCGTTATCGCTTACTGCTAAGACCTGATCAAATGTTACCTTAGAATCAGCCTCTGCTCCGAGCTTCTCAATGGTAATGATATCGCCTTCAGATACTTTGTACTGCTTACCACCTGTTGCTATAATTGCGTACATATGGCACCTCCTATTATCATTACTCGCCGACTTCGGTGGCCAAAATTTGGCAGACTTATAACCTCGTCGTGCGGCATACTCAAGTATAATATCACTTAAGCCTTATGAAGTCAACATCTGTTTTAGTGATATATATTTTTTCTCTCGTGTGATTTCCATAAGGCCAAGTTTCGTAAAATCCAGAACGCGAACCTTTCGATGATCGCATCTTACATATTCCCTCATGGCACGAAGAAGTTCTTCCTCTTCATCTTTTGATTTCATATTAATAAAGTCAACAAGAATCATTCCAGACAGATTACGAAGTATCATCTGGTTTGCAATTTCCGAAGCCGCTTCCAGATTAACCTCCAGATGACTCTTAGATGATCTTAAATTATTGGCAGAATTAACATCAATAAAGGTAACAGTCTCGAGCTGCTCAATCATAATATTAGCTCCAGATTTAAGATGTATTGTCGTATTCAGGCAACGATCTAATATCGAATCTATTGAATAGAGGTTCTTCATTGGAAATGAAATATCATTATATAAATGAACATACTCCTTCCATTCTGACAGCTGTTTCTCATCCATATCTAATAGGATTTCATGATATAAATCAGCCTGATCTGTCAGAATCTCTCCAATATAGGCGAAGTCAGAATTACGAAGAAGCTGCATCAAATAGGATGGCCTTTTGCTTATTAAAGAAGGGTACATCGTAGCCTTAGCATGCTCTATCTCATTATGAAAGGATTCCATAAGAGTCGAAATCTCATTGGCCAGGTCCTCAAGAGGAAGATTGGCAGCATCCGTACGAACAATAATGCCAAACTCCCGATCAGGAAACCTTTCCTCAAGGAAATTCTTTATTTCATTTCTTCTATCATCACTTATCTTCTTGGAAATGCCTATCTTAAGATCAGAAGAAGTTAAAATACAATGTCTTCCATCCTTATGTAGATTATAATCCGCAGTTGCTTCCTTGCTCTTAATGGCATCTCTCTTAATTTCGATAAGAATCTCATCGCCCTGGCAAAGATGGGATTTCTTGGATAATTTTCTGGTGTAGATAAAGGATGCCTTCTCGTCATAAGGAAGATAGGCTGATACATCAGGCGCAATATCAACAAAGGCCGCCTGTAATTTTTCCATGATTTTAGATACTCTACCAATGTAGATATTTCCTACGAGAGACTTCTGCTCCTTTGATTCCATGTAGATTCTAAGTGGCTTACGATTCGAATCAAGAAGCAAATATAAGAGATAACATCTCTCATGATAGGAATAATTCGTCACAAGAAGTATATTAGATTTCGATGTCATGTCCCATCTCTCCAAGTGAAACCAATTTCTCATCGATTAAAGTATACATATCCAGTCTATGTACATGTAATTTGAGATGCTCTACGGATGAGAGCATCGTCTGAACAATAAAATCCGGCTTAAGATTGTCACCGGAAGACGCATTGCAGAGAATATGTATACAATTTCCGAGCGAATCATCCTCGCATACATCCATTTGATAAATTCCAGGCTTAAGATCAATTTGTCGTTCTGATTTCTTGGATTTCTTTGTAACAATAATTGATTCTCTATCCATAAAATCAGAGACAGCCAATCTAAGTTCGTCCTTTGTTAATTCAGACTCAACCGTAACATAATATTCTGCAGCGTCTACAATAGCCATAGCCTTCTTCGCATCATCAGGAAGTTCACGAAATGATGTAAGTCGAATTCCATCAACCATTGTTGCATTAAGCGTAGCAAGGGCTTCAGAACTTGATACTGGCTTTGTAATCTCAATATCCATATATTCGCCAACAGATGTAATACCGACACCAAGTGGCGCAGCAAATGACATAATCTGATGTGGACTAAATCCTTCGGAATATCTCATAGGAATATGAGCACGGCGCATTGCTTTCTGAAAATATCTCATCAAGTCCAGATGACCGACATAGACCATTACGCCATCTTTTTCAAAACGAATTCTAACCTTCAAAGCAGACACCTCCTCCAAAGGAACGAGCACCGCAGCCGCTACACTTAGCACGGCAATTTGGTGTTACAGTCTCGCTAAGTGCTGTCTCCCATTCACGAATCATGAAATCCTTTGTTACTCCAATATCAATAAAGTCCCAAGGAAGAATTTCATCAAGAGGCCTCATGCGGTAGGCGTAAAAGTCCAAACTGATAGAACATGCCTCAAAAGCTTCCATCCAAGCATCCATCGAGAAATATTCACCCCAGGCATCAAAATACTGACCATGCTGATATGCATAAAGTATGGCATCTGCGACGCGACGATCCCCCCTTGCGAAGACACCTTCAAGAACAGTAACATCCGCCTGGTGCCAGTTATAGCGAAGAGATTTATGATTCAACTGTTCCTTCATGGTTTCATTTACTATTCTGGCACGGCGAAGATATTCGCCTTCTTCATACATAGGTGCCCATTGGAATGGTGTAAATGGCTTTGGTACAAAGAAGGACGTACTAATCGTAACCTGACATTTACCAAGTCGATTCTCCTTAGGAACAGTATCGTAATAGCAAGCTGCAATATCATTCGCAAGAATTGGTATTGCCCTCATGTCTTCCTCTGTCTCTGTTGGAAGTCCAAGCATGAAATATAGCTTTACATTCTTCCAGCCGCCACGAAAGGCTTTCTCTGAACCACCTAAGATATCTTCATAGGTAAGTCCCTTATTGATCACATTTCTCATGCGTTGAGAACCTGCTTCTGGTGCAAAGGTCACGCTTGATTTCTTGATATCCTGAACCTTGCTCATAACATCTAGCGAAAATGCATCAATTCTAAGAGAAGGAAGGGAAATATTCACGCCATCCTTGCAACAATCATCTATAAGGAAATTCACAAGCTCTGGCAAGGAAGAATAATCCGATGAACTAAGAGAGCTAAGAGAAATCTCTTCATGACCCGTAGATTCGAGCATTTCAACTGCATATTTCTTAAGCAAGTCAACTGACTTCTCACGGTTTGGGCGATAGACCATGCCTGCCTGACAGAAACGACAGCCACGAATACAACCTCTCTGAATCTCAAGAACAACTCTATCCTGAATTGCCTTCACAAATGGAATCACCGGCTTCACAGGATATGCTCCCTCATCTATATTAGAAAGAACAACCCTCTTCACCTTGGCTGGAACATCTGAAAATCTAGGATAAAAATCTGCAATTGTGCCGTCTTCCCCATAAGTCACCTCATATAATGACGGCACATAAATGCCCTCAATATGACAAGCCTTACGAAGGAAGGCATCTCTTGTATATGAGCCATCCTGCTTCATTGATTTATACAAATCAAAAAATTCATCGTAAACCACTTCCCCTTCGCCGATATAGAAGCAATCAAAGAAATCTGCAATCGGTTCCGGATTATAGGTACAAGGTCCGCCTCCAATAATAATCGGATCGAAGTCATCTCTGTCTTTCTGAAGAAGCGGAATTTGAGACAGATCGAGAATCTGAAGAATATTGGTATAACACATCTCATACTGAAGTGTCATAGCAATAAAATCAAAATCCTTGAGTGGATCCTGCGATTCTAATGCAAAAAGAGGAATATTTCTCTCCTTCATAATCTCATGCAAATCTGGCCATGGCGAATAAACTCTCTCGCAATAAACATCATCTCGCCGATTAAACTGTTCATATAAAATCTGAATTCCCAGGTGTGACATACCAATCTCGTACACATCTGGGAAACACATAGCAAAACGAATGTCAACATCATCAGGATTCTTCCTGACGATATTGACTTCATTTCCAATATAACGTGCAGGCTTGTCTACCTGCATCAAAATATCATCTGAAAGTGCTAACTGATTCAATACACTACCTACCTTTGTGAAAGTTCTCTTGTAATATCCTCCCAATTTAGGTCTTTCTCAGCCATCAAGAACATCAAGTGATAAATAAAATCAGCAATCTCATACTTCGTATCATTGGCATCCGAATTCTTGGCTGCAATAATAAGTTCTGCCGACTCCTCACCAATCTTCTTAAGGATTTGATCGAGTCCACCGTCAAAGAGACTGCTCACATAAGATTCCGCCTTAGGATTATTCTTGTAATCACAGATATCCTCATATTCGCGTTCAAGAATCTTCAGCGGACTTCTTTCTGTATATTCCTTCTTAATAATCGTATTGAAGAAACAGCTTGGAGCACCTGTATGACATGCAATCCCACCAATCTGAGAGACCTTGGCTAAGATTGTATCATAATCACAATCACATGTTAAAGACTTGACATATTGAATATGGCCAGATGTGAGTCCCTTGGTCCAAAGCTCCTGGCGTGACCGACTAAAATAAGTCATCTTGCCAGATCTTATTGTCGCATTAAAGGATTCCTCATTCATGTATGCCATCATGAGAACCTGATCTGTCTGATAATCCTGTACAATTACTGGAATCATCCCATCGGAATTAAGCTTAAGATCTGACCATGAAAGCGTAGCTTCAAAATTGTCCATAGGAATTCCCTGATCAGACAAGGCTCCTTTTAGTGCCATAACATCCGTATGCGGTTCATTTAGGAAAGCTCCATAAATTCCGCGAATCTGATGAGAACGAAGCTCTGTGACAATCTCATCAAAATCATAGTTGTTTTGAACTAAGATATAAGGAATCTCTGTCATATTCTCAAGATTTGATGCCAGAGAATGATCCATAACAAGAAGTTCGTGAACATGGTCTTCTAATAGGTTCTTGGCCTTAAATAAGAAATCAATATTCGTAACTGATACAAGTAGTGTCTCCTGACCGAATTTCTCAGCTGCCTCTACAAGTAAATCTAAGGTGTCTGATTTAGAGCCATTAAGAATAACCTCAATACAACCAGCATAGAAGAAGCTTCGTATATCCGAAATCGAATTGATATTGCCTCCGCCGCAGGTTTTGATATCAATATTCTTATTAATCTCACGAATTGCCAGTAGATTCTTCCTCTGCTCATCTTCTGTTTCTGATAAGTCAAAGCAAATAATCTTATCAATACCCGTGTCATTATAAGTAGATGCTACATCCACCGGGTCAAATAGTTCATCTTCCTCTTCTGGAGATGAAATAGCAAATCCATTTTTCAAATAAATTGTTGCAACGATATTCTTCTGTTCCATAGTAATTCTTATAAGCTTCCCTTCGTTGTAAGTACATCTGAAATGCGTTCATCGAAGCATATTGCCTGATCTAGCGCCTTTGCAAAAGCCTTGAAAATTGCTTCTATCATATGATGCGTATTATTTCCATCTAAGACCTTAATATGAAGATTCATGCCACAAGAATAGGAAATCGCATAGAAAAATTCCTTTACCATCTCTGTATCAAAATAGCCAACTCTCTCCATTGGAAATTCTGCATCAAAATTAAGATAAGGTCTTCCAGACAAATCTATGGCACATAAGACCAGAGTCTCATCCATAGGCAAGATGCAACTGCCATAACGTTTGATACCCTTCTTGTCACCAAGAGCTTCCTTCAAGGCCTGTCCTAAGACAATGCCGCAATCCTCAATTGTATGATGACAATCCACTACAAGATCGCCTTCTATAAAACAATTCAGGTCAAAGAAACCATGTCTGGAAAAGCCTTCGAGCATATGATCAAAAAAGCCAATACCAGTATTAATATTGTATTTACCAGATCCATCTAAATCAATAGACAAGCGAATATCCGTCTCATTTGTCTTCCGATTAATCGTAGCAATTCTTTCAGCGCTCATAGCTTCTCCTTATTCAAAACGAACAGCAATCGAATTAGCATGTGCTGTTAATTTCTCGCAAGTTGCAAATGTCTCAATATCATTATGTACTTCTTCAAGCGCTTCCCTGGAATAAGAAATAATGCTCGATTTCTTGATGAAATCATCTACGCAAAGTGCAGAGAAGAACTTGGCTGTACCATTCGTTGGTAAGACATGATTTGGACCTGCAAAATAATCTCCAAGAGGCTCACTGGAATATTCTCCCAAGAAGATTGCTCCTGCATTTCTCACGCGAGTCATAGTATCAAATGGATTCTTCGTCACAATCTCAAGATGCTCTGATGCAATTGCATTTACCGCATCGATTGCATCCTCCATAGAATCTGCAACCAGAATATATCCGTAATTATCCAGAGATTTCTCAATAATCTCTCGTCTTGAAAGCTTAGGCAAGAAATGAGCAATCTCTTCTGCTACATCCTCTGCCAATTTACGACTCGTAGTAATTAAGATTGCAGATGCCATCTCATCGTGTTCCGCCTGCGACAACAAATCTGCTGCAACAAAATGTGGATTTGCAGATTCATCCGCAAGAACTAAGATTTCACTTGGACCTGCAATCGAATCAATACTAACATTGCCGTAGCACGCCTTCTTGGCCAGGGCTACATAGATATTGCCTGGGCCTACAATCTTGTCTACCTTCTTAATCGACTCTGTACCAAAGGCAAGTGCTGCAATAGCCTGAGCTCCACCAACCTTATAGATTGTATCAACGCCTGCTTCATGCGCAGCCACAAGAGTAGATGGATATACCTTACCATCCTTATCTGGTGGCGTAGTCATATAGATATGATCAACTCCTGCCACCTTGGCAGGAACTACATTCATAAGAACCGACGATGGATATACCGCCTTACCTCCTGGAACATAGACACCTACGTTCTCAAGAGCAGTTACCTTCTGGCCGAGAATAACACCGTTAGACTCGGATGTGAACCAACTATTCTGTAATTGCTTCTCATGAAAGGCACGAATATTCACAAGAGACTTACGTATTACCTGAAGCAAAGCCTCATCAACAAGAGAATATGCTTCTGCAATCTCTTCCTCTGTAACGATTAGATTCTTAGCATCAATAGAAACTCCATCAAACTGCTTCGTATATGAAAATACGGCCTGATCTCCTTCAGCACGCACATGCGATATGATATCGGCAACTCGCTCTTCAAATTCACCGTAGCTTGTTGGGCTTCTCTTCAGCAGCTTATCTAGAATATTCTCCTTAGTCTCGTTCGTCAAATCTAAAATTCTCATATCTACCCCTAACTATTCTGCAAGTTCGTTCTTTAATGCCTTAATTAAGCCTGTAATTCGTTCATTTTCCATCTTCATGCTCACCTGATTTACAACCATTCGAGCAGAGAGTGGACATACCTCCTCTAAAACTACAAGTCCATTTTCCTTCAAAGTACTTCCGGTCTCTACTATATCACAGATTACTTCAGAAAGACCAACAATCGGTGCAAGTTCAATAGAACCATTTAGCTTAATAATTTCAACCGTCTGATCCTTCTTGTTATAGAAATAATCCTTGGCAATGTTAGGATATTTCGTTGCAACACGAATCAACTCTCTATGCTGAAGCAATTCTCTTGACTTCTCAGGTCCGCAAATACACATACGGCATTTACCAAAGCCAAGATCTAAGACCTCATAGATATTACGTCCTTCTTCAAGAATCGTATCTTCTCCGACAATTCCTATATCCGCTGCTCCATATTCTACGTAAGTTGGAACATCCGGTCCTTTTGCCAGGAAAAACCTAAGCTTATATTCCTCATTTACAAAAATAAGCTTCCTTGTACTTGGATCCTGCATCTCAGTACAAGTAATCCCGATTTGTTCAAAGATATTCATCGCCTTCTTCGCAAGTCTACCCTTGCCCAGCGCAATTGTTAAGTATCTATCTTCCATTTTCTTCTCCTAGAATTCAATTACATTATGCTTCTTATATAAGTCCTTCAAGGTAGACAATGATTCCTCAGTCACTTGCACAAGTTCCGCAGATTGTCCCTCTTTCCTTAAATTAAGAGCCAGTAAAATTGCTTCTTCTTTCTTTGAATCATGATAGAGAATAATATTTCGCTTATCATCATCCGAAATTCGAATATCATTTCGCTCCAATGCGAGTAGCAAGGTATCAATCGAGAATGCAAAGCCAATTGCAGGAGCTTCCTTCCCAAAATACGACATCAGCTTATCATATCTTCCGCCCTTTACAATCGGCTCTCCACTAAGATAGGTATAACCCGAGAAAATGATTCCCGTATAATACTTGTAATTGCTAAGGAGGCCTGGCTCAAAGGAAATATACTCTTCCACACCATAAGTGACAAGAAGCTTATGAAGATCATATAGATATGTTAAAGCTTCTTTGATCCTTGGATATTTATCAGATAGACATAAAGCCTCTTCCAAATCCTCTGTCGACTTATAGAGCTTACAGACCAAACCAAATAGTCGAACCAGATCTTCTGGCAAAGCCTTCTGATCCAAGAACTCTTCTACACCAAATACATTCTTATTGGAAATGAGATTACGAATCGTATCTGTTTCCTCTTCTGTAAATCCAGCCGCATCAACAAGTCCATCAAAGAATTGAGAATGGCCTATACTTATCTGGAATTCCTTAAGACCTGCTGACAAGAGCACCTGACATATAAGAGAAATAATCTCAGCATCTGCGACAATTGATCCATCTCCAATCAACTCTCCGCCAATCTGTGTAGATTCCTTTAATCTTCCCCGATAAGAGGAATCATTTACAAATACATTTCCTTCATAAGAAAGGCGAATTGGACGAATATCCTCCGAATAATACTTAGCTGCTGCGCGAGCAATACTAGGTGTAATATCCGGACGCAGAACCAGAGTATTACCTTCTCGGTCAAAGAATTTAAACAAATCTCTAGATGACGTTGTTCCTACTTCCTTGCCAAAAATATCAAAGAATTCAAAGGTTGGTGTCTGAATCGGCAGAAAACCATAGGTTGAAATACAATGATTCACCTTCTTCGTAAGAGATAATTTACGCTTACATTCTCCGTTATATATATCTCTTACACCTTCTGGTGTATGTAACAATTTAGAATTCATAATCCCTCCGTCACTTTAGCGTGGTAACGCATTAGCATGTTATTAAAATGAAACTTTCATAATTATATTTCATCTGCTAATATACGTCAAGGCATTAGTCACGTTCATTCAAATCAAGCTGAATCATGTCCAGATAAGGCACGAAAGCAGGATTACCCATATGAAAGAAATGAGCACTATCTAACTCATCAAATCGAAAGCTCTTTCTTCCGCCTTCCTTATAACCTCTCTCCCAGAACATAAGAGCTTCCCTATAAGTCAGGTAATAGAATACCTCTCGATTGGTAAAATAGATAAGATAAAAAGCAATGCCTTCCTGCTTCTCAAACTTGCCCATAAAATCCATCTGATGTTCGTGAATATTCTGCAGTGGAAAGGTGTCTGTATTACATTCCTTCGCATCGAAGCAAACAGGAATCCCCTGAACAGCTCCTATATAATCAACCGTACTTTTCTTATCAAAATAAGCAAGAGTAATATGTCGTGTTTCTTTATCAATATTAATTGGCGTAATTGGCGTTGGAATCTTCTGAATTAATGCTAATCCATTTTCCTCGTAGACCTCATTTGTACGATTAAGCAATTCCTCAAAAGTGGACCCCCTAAGACCTCTTGAATTCCATGTTCCCATATCTTATTCTCCTAGAACCCTGTGAAAAATCTCTGGTTCTTCTGCCCGAATTACCCTGCCATCCTCAAATTCTATGGAATAGGCATGAAGAAGCTGATAAGACTGATCATAACGTTTTCCCCACTCAGCATTTGCTCTTCGATCTCCATATTTTGGATCAAAGAGAATCGGATGCTTGCACGATGCAAGATGAGCGCGAATCTGATGCGACCTTCCTGTAATTAGATGGACCTCAAGGAGCGTTAGTCCATTCTTATATAAGAGGGGCTTATAGGCTGTATGAATCTCCTTTGCATCATCTGCTGCCTCATCAAGGATTGTTACCTTATTTGTACTTGGATCCTTCCTAAGGAAGGCATGAATCGTGGACTCTTCCTTCACCTCCCCAAGTACAACTGCATGATATAATTTCTTACAAGACCTCTCCTTTAGTGCGCTTGACAGATATTGCTGACCCTGCAAGGTCTTGCCACAGAGAATAAGTCCCGATGTATTTCGGTCCAAACGATTTGCAATCGATGGATGAAAAGTGTGATATTCCTCTTCCGTAAGGCTTCCAGAATGAATCAGATAGGATAACATTTCTTCATTAATAGAAATGTCTCCATCCTTAGCCTTCTGACTGAGTATGCCCGCTGGCTTATTAAGTGCTAGAATATCATCATCCTCATAGATAGGATGAATATTTGAATAAGGGATCTTACTTAGAGAGGCAAATTGCGATAGAGCATTCTCTTTTCCGGTCATCTTTGCATAAGTTTCATCCGAAAAAAAGATTGCAATCTGATCTCCGCATCGAAGAATATCACTACCATCTGATTTCTTGCCATTCAAGGTAATATTCTTCTTACGAAGCATTTTATATATAAAGCTTGTATTTGCTTCCGACAGAAGCTTCTTCAAATATTTATCAAATCTTTGATTTGCTTCCCTTTCAGAGATCGTATTCTGAATCATCTATATTCCTTTCAAATCATTAAAGTCATGGATATAATAATCCGCCAGGTCTTGTTTTTTCTTATCATCGCCACTCGAATGCTCATCAAAAATTGTGCAAACCTTCATTCCCGCAGATTTTCCGGCTTGTATTCCTGGTACGATATCTTCAAACACAAGACAATCCTCAGGAGAAACATCTAAGCGCTTCGCAGCCAGCAAATATACATCTGGACTCGGCTTTCCTCTTGGAACCTCATGAGATGTCACATAGAGGTCAATATAATCCGAAAGTCCAAGATTCTCATATACTGCATCTACAAGTTCTGTTGAATTGCTTGTTGCTATAGCAGTCTTAATATTTCGTTCTTTCAATAATTTAAGGAAATTCTCTGCTCCAGGCTTGAATGCAAGATCATAGCGATATGCTTGATAAGCTTGCTGATTCCATCTATCAAGCATGGATTCAACACTACATGGAAAATGCATCACATCATGAAAATATTCCGCCGTCTCACGCATGGACATTCCACCAATCTGATTTGCAAGGTCAGAAGGCATATCTATCCCATATTCTGCAAAAAATCTCCGATCAATTTCACCCCATAAGCCCATGGAATCAATAAGCGTTCCATCCAAATCAAATAGCACTGCCTTTATATTCTCTAACATAGTTCATCTCTTCTTCCGTTAATCTACGATATTCTCCAGGTTTAAGGTCGTCATCAAGAAGAAAGCGTCCCATACTAAGTCTCTTAAGATAGGTAACCTTTCGACCTCTTGCGAGGAAAAGCCTCTTTACTTCGTGGAATCTGCCTTCCATAACCCTTACAAGGCAAATGGATTCCTCCTCCTCTGATGATATGATCTGAAGCTTAGCAGGAAGAGCCCTCTTCTCATCATGAATATCAAGTCCGCTTGCAAATGCCTCCACATCAGACTCTGTCACAGGTCCATCTACATGCGCCAGATATTCCTTCTCTATTTCAGATCTAGGGCTAAGAAGGATATGCGCAAGTTCTCCATCATTTGTTATAAGAAGAAGTCCTTCCGTATCTAAATCCAGACGACCAACCGGAGATAAATCATGCTTTCTGTTATCTGGAATATAATCCATAACCGTCTTATGAAGATGATCCTCTCTAGCGGTAACACATCCTGCTGGCTTATGGAAGATGTAGTAGATGAATTCTTCATTTATTAATTCTCGTCCCTGATAGGTAACACAGGAATCATCGGATAACTTATATCCTCCATCTGTAATAGTCACACCATCTACAGATATTAATTTCTTCCTTAGAAGCTTCTTTACATCTGACCTGGTCTCCCCTAGGGCATCACATAAAAATTTATCTAATCTCATAAAATCCTTTACATGAAAATAGAATCCCGCAAAATAGCGAGATTCTATCAAAAAACAAATTCAAACTCAATCCTTATTGAAGAATTGCTCTGGAATATCAATTGCAGATGTAACATCAATCTCATCTGTCTTCGTAGTGTCTTCAGCAGGCGCACTTGCTTCCTTCTTGGAATCATGAGGAACATCTGACTGAACTGTCTCTTCAACAATCGACTGTGGAGACAGTTGCTGACGATTAGTAACCACTTCATTCAAATAAGTCTGCATCGTAGCCAGATAAGATTCCGTACGAGCCTGTGTCGTCTCCATGGAATTAGAAATCACACCCTGAATTGCCTGAAGTAGCGAATCTGTATATGCGATCGCGCCCATTCTAATATTATTCGCATCATCTGTTGCCTTATCTAGCATCTCTTGTGCATTCTTAGTAGCAATCATAACGACTTCATTCGCCTGCGCATATGCTTGCTGCATGATCTGATGCTCCGATACAAGCTCATTGGTCTGCACATGTGCATCTGCAATAATTGCATCTGCCTGAGCCTTCGCGTCAGCTAGAATCGCATCTCTATTATTCAGTACACGCTGAATTCGCTTAAGCTCTTCCGGAGTTGATGCTTTAAGCTCATCAAGAAGTCCCTGCAATTCATCACGATTCACAATAATCTTATTGCCACTAAAACCAGATGACTTGCAGCCCTCAATAAACTCTTCGATTTCATCAATAATATCTTCAATCTTATTCTTGTTCGTCATCATTTAACCCCTTTATTCTGGTATTTCTCCTCGATGAGAGGAATTATTGAACCTGGAACAAAATTAGAAATATCCCCACCATAAGATGCAAACTCACGGACAACTGTAGAACTCAAGTAAGAATAATTGAGTGCTGTAGTAAGGAATACTGTCTCAAGTCCCGGCGCCTCAACCTTATTCGTCTGTGCAATCTGTAATTCATACTCGAAATCAGTAGCAGCACGAAGTCCACGAACAATAACCGATGCGCCAATATCCTCTGCCAAATCAACTAGCAATCCATCAAATGCGATAACGCTTACATTATCAAATTCCTGTGTCAACTCTTCTATCATTGTAACGCGTTCAGATATAGAAAACAACGGATTTTTCGAGCTGTTATTTAGAACTGCAACCACTAATTCGTCAAAAAGTCCAGACGATCTTCTAATAATATCCAAATGTCCAAAAGTAATCGGATCAAAAGAACCTGGATATATTGCTTTTCTCATAATGTACCCTCTAAAGAAAGGAAGACATGCTTATTAGTCTTATATGTCTTTTCCTTCCAAATATAATAACCCAAATCAGAAACCGTACTAAAATCACGGTCCAAACTAGCCTCAATAATAATGAAGCCATCATCCCTTAAAATAGAATAATCCTTAATCAAAGAAAGCACCCTCTCTTCTATCCCCATCTGATAAGGAGGGTCCATAAAAATCACATCAAATGAATCTGCCTGCATGGAAGAAATCGCACCAAGAACATCCATTGAATGTATTTTGGCCTGGTCCATCAGTCTGGTCTTCTGAAGATTCTCCTTTATGACAGAAACAGCCCTTGGATTATTCTCAACAAAGGTAGCAGAATTTGCTCCTCGGCTCAAAGCTTCAATTCCCATCTGACCAGATCCTGCAAACAAATCCAAGAAATCTGATGAAAAAACGTCATCCTGAATCATATTAAATAAGGTTTCTTTGATTCGGTCAGTAGTAGGTCTTGTCGAAAGTCCATCAATTGTCTTAAGTGGAATCCGCTTTGCAGAACCTGCAATTACTCTCATTTCGAAGCCTCCTTAATCATGTCATAAGAAAGACGAAAGGCAGCATCTCTTGCTTGCATACGTACCATCTGTCGATTTCCATGAAAATGATACTCTCTCACACAGACCTGGCCATTATAATAGCAAGATAAATACACAAGTCCTACCGGCTTACTTTCCGTACCACCAGTTGGTCCTGCAATTCCTGTAGAGCAAAGCGTCAAGTCAGCCTTCGTCTTATGATGAAGACCTAGTGCCATCTCATAGGCCGTCTCTCTGCTTACAGCTCCAAATCTCCTAAGAGTAAAATCTGAAACAGACAGATACTCTATCTTTGCTTCATTCGCATAGGTAACATGACCTTCTGAAAAGATAGAGGAAACGCCATCATACTTTACAATCTCTGCAGCAATAAGGCCGCCCGTACAAGATTCTGCACAAGAAATTGTCAAATTATGTTCCATCAGATAGCGGATTACCTTTGCGGAAATTCTGCTCATTACTTTGTATCCTTCATAACATCCTTGTTCTTAATCAGATAATCCACAAGTGAGACAACCGTTAGAACAAGAGCAACCCAAATCAAAATCTCTCCTAGAATCTGAAGAGGCATAACTGGCAAATTAAGGACAAGAATAATAATCATAATCATCTGAGAAACGGTCTTTGATTTGCCCCACATAGAAGCTGCGATTACAACACCATTATCTGATGCAATAAGGCGAAAACCTGAGATAATAAATTCGCGTGCAATGATTACAATAACAATCCAGCTTGGAATCTGCTTCAGGTCAACAAGACAAATAAGTGCAGAACAAACCAGGAGCTTATCCGCAAGAGGATCCATAAACTTGCCAAAATTGGTAATCAGGTTATATTTACGGGCAATCTTACCATCAAGCATATCCGTTAGTGCAGCGATAACAAAAATCAAATCAGCTATCAAGCGATACATCTGATTCGTTCCCTGGTCAAGTAACAAGAAAAACACAAAGAAAGGAATCAAAATCACACGAAAAATTGTTAATTTGTTAGGTAAATTCATTCTATAATATCTCCAATCAAATCATATTCGTTAGAGCCAGTAACACGAACCCTGACAAAGTCACCTGTCATATATTCTCGTATAGCATTTGACAAGAAAATAAGGCTATCAACATTCGGCGCATCTCTATAGGTTCTGGCAACATATACATCATCTTCCGGAATGCGGCCCTCAATCATACAATCAAATTCCTGATCGATAAGCGATTCATTCATGGAAAAAGCGATTCTCTGCTGTTCTTCCATAACCTCTGCCAAATAACGATTGGCAACTTCCTCATCAATCTGATCTATAAAGTCTGCTGCCGGCGTATTCTCTTCTCTGGAATAGGTAAACGCACCCAACCTATCTATCTTCATCTCTCTCATAAAGGATAGAAGTTCCTGATGCATCTCTTCAGTCTCACCAGGGAAGCCACAAATCACGGTAGATCGAATCACCATACCTGGAAGTTCCCTTCTAAGCAGCTGAATCTTCTCTATAATATCAGCCTTGGAGGTAAGTCGGCCCATTCTCTTAAGAATAGAATCTGAGCAATGTTGAATCGGCATATCTACATATGGAAGAACCTTGGAATTTCTCTTCATTGCTGAAATAAGTTCCATATCTATCTCTTCTGGATAACAATAGAGAAGCCGAATCCAACGAAGTTCCGGAATCTGCTCTAATTCATCCAGTAGCTTTGGCAAGCTCTTCTTACCATAGAGATCAATACCATATAATGTAGTCTCCTGTGCCACAAGAATAAGTTCTCTTACGCCTTCCGACACAAGCTGTCTGGCTTCACGAAGAAGCTGATCCATAGGAACTGATCTGTAGTTGCCACGAAATGATGGAATACTGCAATATGTACAATGCTTATTGCAGCCTTCTGCAATCTTGAGATATGCAAAATGTCCACCAGTCGTAACCAGTCTTCCTGCAGAATCATCCGGAAGATAATCAAGAGGCTTCTGTACCATAACAAAGTCCTGATTCATCGACTTATGAATGGCATCTACAATATCATCATAAGATGCAGTTCCAAGAACTACATCAACCTCAGGTAATTCTTCACGAATCAAATCTGCATATCGTTCAGCCATACATCCTGTAATCACAAGAGATTTAAGATTAGCAGACTCCTTTAGTGGTGCCATCTCAAGGACAGTATCAATACTCTCTTCTAAGGCATCACGAATAAAGCAGCAGGTATTAATTACAATAACATCTGCCTCCGTCTCATCATCTGTAATCTGAAATCCATCGCGCTCCAAAAGATAGAGCATATGCTCAGAATCAGACATGTTTTTATCACAACCAAGTGAGATAAAATGTAGCTTCATGAATTACTAGGCCTCAGCATCTTCTGTATCAGATACAATCTTAAGTTCTCCACTATAGAGCTCATCTACAGCGATTGAAAGAGGCTTCTTGCCTTCTTCTGCATCGATAAGCACTTCATCACCATCAATAATCTGGCGTGCTCTCTTTGCTGTAGCACATACAATGCTATAACGGCTGTTAACTACTGGCTCCTCACCAATTTCAACGTCATTATTTACTACCTTCATAAGTTCAACATAAGATGGATGTATCATAATTTATTCTCCTTTCGCATAGATCTTCAGATCATCCTGTATATTTTGAATCGTCTCAGCATTACGTGTTGTACGAAAATGTTCACTCTGAATAATCGCATGAACCTCTGAAACGCTTCTTTCAATAACATCATTTACCACAAGGTAATCATACTGATTCATAAGCAGTGATTCCTTCGTGGAAATAGCGAGACGTTCAGCAATCACTTCATCCGTCTCAGTGCCTCTACCAACCAAGCGCTCCTTAAGAGTCTTGGCATCAGGTGGCATAACAAAAAGCAGCAAGGCTTCTGGGAAAATCTTCTTCACCTGAAGAGCACCCTGAATCTCAATCTCAAGAATCACATCCTTGCCTTCTTCTACAAGCTTCTCAACATAGAACCTCGGCGTTCCATAATAATTGCCATTAAAGGAAGCATACTCAAGAAGCTCTCCTTCTTCAATCATCGCCTCGAACTCTTCCTTGGTTCGGAAGAAATACTCTCGGCCATCCTTTTCTCCTTGTCTCTTACCACGAGTCGTCGCAGAAATTGACAAATGATATGCATCCTTATATTCATTCATAAGATGCTTGACGATAGTTCCCTTACCAGCTCCTGAAAAGCCAGAAAGAACAATAACTAAACCTTTACGATTCATGAAACACTCCTACTCCATACCTTCATCCCTGGCTCTAGAAGACAGAGTCTCAGGCACTAATGCAGACAAAATCACATCATGATTATCCATAATAAGAACAGAACGAGTTCTTCTTCCTTGCGTTGCGTCAATCAGAAGCTCATCCTCTCTGGCCTTCTGAATCAGCCTCTTCATAGGTGCTGAGTCAGGTGAGATGATTGCATTTATATGATCCGTCTGAACCATATTGCCAAAACCAATATTAATAAAATTCATGCATTACTCCAAATTCTGAATCTGTTCACGAATCTTCTCAATGAGCGTCTTAAGATCAATTCCTAGATTCGCAATCTCAGCATCAGTACTCTTAGATAAAATGGTATTTGCCTCTCGATTCATCTCCTGCGCGATAAAATCAAGTCGTCGACCAACATCATCACCATTTTGAAGGCATTTTCTCATCTCTTCGATATGACTTCTCAGACGAACTATCTCCTCATCTACGCAAATCTTATCTGCATATAAAGTCACTTCAGATGCAATTCGACTCTCTGTCACCTCATCCTGCAGAAGAAGCTGATGAACCTTCTCAATAAGTCTCGCCTTATATTCCTCAATAATCTCCGGAGACCGCTTCTCAATAACATCTACATACTCATCCATAAGAGTAAGCTTTGAAAGCAGGTCTTCCTTCAGATGATTTCCTTCTTGAATTCGTGTCTCAATAAAAGCATCCACTGCCCTTTGAAGAGGGCCTTCAATGTAAGACCATAACTCATCCTCATCGGATTCTGCTTCTTGAATCTCAAATACATCCTGAAAGCGTGATAAATGACTTAATCGAATATCATTTTCAAGGCCAAATTCCTCTGACATCTTCTTCAGATTATCAAGATACATAGCCGCAATAGCTGGATTATATTGAACAGTAATGCCGGAATCAGCATCTTCAAAATAACCAATATAGATGTCAACCTTACCGCGTTCTAGACGTTCCTTCAGATAGGAACGAACCTTCACTTCAAGGAAGTTAAGCTTACTTGGAGTCTTCACATTCAAGTCCAAATAGCGATGATTCACAGACTTGAGTTCTACAATCACTCTTCGATGCTCGAAAGTTTCCTCGCATCTTCCAAAGCCAGTCATACTCTTAACCATCATAACCTCCAGGGCATTGTTACCCATTTATACATAATTATAAATATTATAGCCATAATGAGATGACACGTCAAACAAGTATGCAAAAAAATAAGCGGGATTATTTGCCATAATTTCCCCGATTGATTATAGTAATGTGAGACAAGAAAAGGAGATACATCATGGCTTTTGATGGATTATTAATACATAGTCTGGTAAATGAATTAGCGGAAACCTTATCCAATAGCCGCATTAGTAAAATCGCCCAGCCAGAGCGCGAGGAATTAATCCTAACCTTCAAGGGATCAAATGGCAATGTGCGTCTGCTTATATCTGCAAACGCATCCCTGCCACTCATTTATCTTGCAAGCGAGAATAAGGTCAGCCCGCTCAGTGCGCCAAATTTCTGCATGCTTCTTCGAAAGCATATTGCAAATGGAAGAATTTCCGACATCTCTCAGATGGGATATGAACGAGTGATTCGCTTCACCATTGATCATCTCGATGAGATGGGGGATCCCGCAGTCAAATACCTCTATGTCGAAATCATGGGAAAACACAGCAATATCATCTTCACAAATTCTGAGGATATTATTATCGATAGCATTAAGCATATTGGCTCCGACAGAAGTTCCATTCGAGAAGTACTTCCTGGGCGAAAATACTTCATCCCGGGTCAGGAAGGCAAAATCGAACCAAACAATCTGTCTTATGAGATTTTTCTTGAACACACAAAGAATAATACTTCCATTTCAAAGGCCCTCTACACTTCCTATATTGGCCTCAGTCCATGTATAGCAGAAGAAATTGCTTATCGCGCCAATCTTGACGGAGATATGCCCATTGCTTCCTTAAGTGATGCAGATAAAATCAAACTATATCATCATTTCACAGATTTAATCGATGAAATAAATGAAGAAAATTATGCTCCAAATATTATAACCAAGGATAAGAAATATATTGAATTCTCTCCTATTTCGCTTAAGCACTTTGAAGACGCTGACACTATCAGCTTCTCTTCTATCTCAGGAATGCTTGAGGATTATTATTCATCCAAAAACAAGCAGACTAACATGTCACAGAAATCCTCTGAAATGAGAAAAAATGTACAAATTATCCTGGATCGAAATCGCAAAAAGCTGACACTTCAAGAAAAGCAACTAGAAGATACCAAGAAAATGGATACTGCAAAGCTCTATGGAGAAATGCTTAAAGCTTATGCCTACCAACTTGAAGAAGGGCAAAAATCCGTTACTGTTACAAACTATTACACTGGAGAAGATATAAGAATTCCAATGGACGATACGCTAAGTCCTATGGACAATGCCAAGAAATATTTTGAGAAATATAATAAGCTAAAGCGAACCAAAGCCGCTCTTGAAGAATATATCGTAGAAACCAAAAGTACTATAGCGCATCTTGAATCCATCGAAAGCTCTATCGCTCTCGCTGAATCAGATGCAGACCTTGCTGTAATTAGGGAAGAACTCTCCGATTATGGATATATGAAGAAGAAAAGCAGCAAGAAGAAAACAAGCGAAAAAAGTAAGCCAATCCATTATGTAACAAACGATGGATATCACATCTATGTTGGAAAGAACAACTATCAAAATGACGAGCTAACATTTAAGTTTGCAACCGGAAATGATTGGTGGTTCCATGCCAAGAAAATTCCTGGAAGCCACGTGATTGTCAAAGCAGAGAATCAAGAGCTTCCAGATCATATCTATGAGATTGCAGCAGGCATCGCCGCCTACTATTCCAGTGGCAGAGATGCTGACAAATTAGAAATTGATTATCTTCAGAAGAAGAATGTCAAGAAACCAAATAAAGCAAATCCAGGCTTTGTCATCTACTACACCAATTACTCAATGACAATCAAGCCTTCGATCGATGGCGTCACAGAAGTAAAATAATTCTATAGATTCGAATAGAAGGTAGACTGGTTATTCATTGAGGATAAAACCAGTTCTCTCTCATTAGCTGTAAACTCTTCAATGTGTGTCAGGAAGTATTCTGCATCGCAGGCTGCTTCCTGCATTTCTTTGGAGTCAGAAAAGACATCCGCCAGAGCAAAGCCAAAATCTCCGCTCTGCCGAACCCCATAGAAATCACCGGGTCCTCGCAGTTTTAGATCTTCCGAAGCCAGATAAAAGCCATCATTAGAGCTGCTAAGAACCTGAAGTCTCTTAGATACTTCTTCTCCATCACTGCTATCAATCAGGATGCAATATGATTGATCCTCTCCACGTCCCACTCTTCCTCTTAGCTGATGAAGCTGAGCCAAGCCAAAACGATTCGCATCTTCAATCAATATTACAGTGGCATTCGGAACATTAATTCCAACCTCAATTACTGTTGTAGAGACAAGAATATCTATCTCTCCTGCCAGAAACAAATCCATAACTTCCTGCTTGTCTGTAGGCTTAAGCTTTCCATGCATAAGTCCTACTCGAACAGATTGTCCAAAGAATTCCTGAATCTTATCCTTATATTCCACCACATTTTCAGCCTCCGATTTATCACTGGCATCGACAAGTGGGCAAATCACATATGCCTGATGTCCCGCTTTGATTTCCTTTCCAATAAATTGGTAGGCAGTAATTCTCTTATTTTTCTTAATTAGCGCATTCTTAATCGGAAGTCTTCTTGCTGGCACATCCGATATCACAGACAATTTCATATCTCCATACAGAATTAACGCAAGAGTTCTTGGAATTGGTGTTGCGCTCATCACGATACTATGTGGCGTCATCCCCTTGTCTGAGAACATCTTACGTTGCTTTACGCCAAATCGATGCTGCTCATCCGTAATAACAAGAGATAGATTATGATAATTTACCTTTTCCTGAATCAGGGCATGCGTGCCAATAATATAGAGACTTTCTTCATTTGCAATACGAAAATAGGCTTCCCTTTTCTCCTTCGCGCTCATGGAGCCCGTTAAAAGAACTGCATCAAAAGGGAGCTGAAAATCCTCTATATATTGAAGAAAAGTCTTAAAATGCTGTGTTGCAAGAACCTCTGTTGGAGCCATAATAGCAGCCTGATAACCCTGTTCAACCATAAGTGTCATAAGAAGAAAAGCAATAATTGTCTTGCCAGAGCCAACATCTCCCTGAAGTAGTCCTTGACACACATGAGGCGACTTAAAATCATCAATATAGGATGATAATACTTCTTCTTGACCCTTTGTCAGCGAAAATGGCAGCTTAGCCATAGACTGCTTAAAATAGCAGTCCGATGAAATAGTCCAAGAATTATTAGGAAGAGGATTTTCTTCTTCATACATCTTAAGCTCGAGCAGAAATTGAAAGAATTCATCATATGCAAGTCGTCTTCTAGCATTTCTTAATTCTTCAAATGAATCTGGATGATGAATAGTTCTCAGTGCTCGTCTAAGCGATATCAAATCTCTCTTCTGAAGAAAGTATTCTGGTAGATAATCAGGAATTTCTGAAACTTCAGAGAAGGCTGTATCAATCGCTTTCTCAATCGCATTATTACTGAGCCCTTTTGTGAGAACATATCTCGGACGAAGAGATCTCTGCTTCTTCTCATAGACTTCTGGCACAAAAATCTCCGGCTGTTCCATCTTAAAATGCTTGCCATCTTGCAAAAGCTTGCCATAGAAGACATAAGGCAGATTCGTCTGAATTTGATTTCTCATATATGGCATATTGAACCATACCGCTTCAAAGGATGCATCCTCAGTAAATACCGTTGCAAGAACTAGAGACATCTTGCGTCCATTTTTATTAAATTGTCGCATAGTTGCAGGCGTTCTTAGCATCCCAAGAATTGCCACCGAAGGATTCTTCTCCTCTTCCGAATCAAACATATCATAATCCGAATTCATGCATGATGAAATCGTTGATTTCATTTCTGGGAATCTAAGATAAGATTTAGGAAAATAAAGGAGTATATCCGAAATGGTATATACTCCTAATTTTTGGTATTTCTTTTCTGTTTTCTCGCCTACTCCCTTTAATTCAGAAATAGGAAGTTCTAACATATATACTCCTCTTACTCTACAGAGCAGACATAATAGTAGACTGGCTGTCCACCATTTTGAACCTCAAGTTCAACCTGTGGGAAATTCTTCTTGATCTTAGCAGAGATCTTCTCGACATCAGCTTCCTCAACATCCTCTCCATAATATACAGAGATAATAGATGAATCCTCAGTAACAAGTTCCTTCAGTAATTCAATGAAGGCTTTATCGAGCTTCTTGTTCACAGAAATGATTCCTGCATCACCAATGCCCATGTAATCTCCTTCGTTGATTTCCTTGTCATCAATTACGGTATTGCGAACCGCATAGGTAATCTGACCGGTCTTAACATTTGAGATTTCTTCACTCATAGCAGCGGTATTATCTTCAACTGAAGAATCTGGCATAAAATTAATAATCGCTGTGATTCCCTGAGGAATTGTCTTCGTTGGAATAACAACAAGCTTCTTATCCTTGCAGAGATCTACTGCCTGGTTTGCAGCAAGAACAATATTCTTATTATTAGGAAGAATAAATACAGTATCTGCATTTACATGAGAAACCGCATCTAGAATATCCGCTGTACTCGGATTCATCGTCTGGCCGCCTTCGATAATATAATCTGCGCCAAGCTCTCTAAAGATAGCATTCATTCCCTCGCCAATTGATACAGCAACAAAGCCCATATCCTTTCTAGGCTCCTCGGAAACCGTTTCAGAAGCAGTATCAATAGACGTATTCTCAATCGAAATATCAGTTAAAGCACCAAATTCCAAGGCTTTTGTAAGAATCTGACCTGGATCATTCGTAGATGCCAAGAAGGATGCACAATTTCCCTTGGAATCCTTGATGTCTCCATCACCAACGGTCTCGATGAAGGCAGTAATCTTGGCCTTCTCAGTGACAGCTAGTTCCTTAGGGGAAACAACAGTAAAGCTCATCTTATAAGCATAATCAGAAGTTTTCTTGGCTTCTTCTTCCTTAGAAGGCTCGCCAAAGGTCAAATCAACCTCCTTACCTTCTAGGATATCAAGGCCACCCTTAAGCACCTGATAGAGTCCACGTCCACCAGAATCCACAACTCCTGCCTGCTTCAATACTGGAAGCATATCTGGAGTCTTATTAAGAACTGCAAGAGCTTCCTCTACAACCTCTGTTGCAAAGAATAAAATATCATCCGTTGTATCAGCAATCTCAAGAGCCTTGTCGGCTGCGCCTCTTGCAACTGTAAGAATCGTACCTTCCTTAGGCTTCATAACAGCCTTGTAAGCTGTCTCACAAGACTTCTGCATAGCTTCACAGAGAATATCCACTGTAAGCTCATCCTGTGTCTTAACAACCTTCGTAAAGCCACGGAATAGCTGCGATAAGATAACTCCAGAATTACCTCTGGCGCCTCTCAAAGAGCCAGAAGAAATTGCCTTAGACAAAGTCTTCATATCCGGATCCTTAAGTTCACTAACTTCCTTAGCCGCAGACATAATCGTCATTGTCATATTCGTACCTGTATCACCATCAGGAACAGGGAACACATTAAGCTCATTAATATAGTCCTTCTCTGCTTCAAGAGCCTTAGCTCCAGATAAGAACATCTTCTGCAGCATAGCTGCATCTATTGTCTTGATTTCCAAAACAGACCTCCTTAGTCGATGACTCTTACGCCTTCAACAAAAACGTTAATTTCTTTTACATTAAATCCAGTAAAGGATTCTACCTTATACTTAACGGTAGAGACAAGATTATCAGTAACAGTCTCAATACTTACACCGTAAGAAATGATAACATGAAAATCTAATGTAATTTCATTGTTCTCATCAAAGACAGCATAAATGCCATGGCTCAAATAGTCCTTCTTCAGAAGCTTCACAAGACCGTCCTTAACATTGACGGCAGCCATGCCAACAATACCAAAGCATTCAACAGCGACAGAACCCGCATAAGTAGCAATAACTTCGGTGTCGATTGTAACTTTACCTAATTTGGTTTCGATTTGACCCTGCATAGTTCTCCTCCATCCTGGGACTAATTGCTTTAGCCCATAGTATGTTATCATTATAAACTTTTTGTCCAAAATTACAAATAAAAAATTCAATAAACGTCTTGCATTTTCCTAACAATTTCGATATAATTCCATTTGTTGTGATTTACATGGTAGCTAAATCAACTATTGGCCAAGGAGGTGTTACTTATGGCAAAATGTGCAGTATGCGGAAAAGGAGCTCATTTTGGAAATAACGTGAGCCATTCTCATAGAAGATCTAACAGAATGTGGAAGTCAAATATCAAGTCTGTTCGCGTTAACGTTAACGGAACTGCTAAGAAGATGTATGTTTGCGCTTCTTGTCTTCGTTCAGGCAAAGTTGAGAGAGTTTAATGTAAATAAAAGGGACTGCTTTTGGCAGTCCTTTTTTTCTTGCCTAAAAATAAGAGAGAACAAAATATGTCCTCTCTCATAAAGAAGCGCTACTCCTTGACATCATCTACTGCATCTTCGATGATTTCTGCCATTTTCTTAGCAGCCTCTTCTCTCTTAGTATTCTTCGCTTCCTTATCCTTTGATACACGATCCACAAAATCTGGCAGCATATCAAGTAATTTGTCCATACCTGTATGTGTCTGAATATTAATAAGTCTCGTAGAACCGTTATTAATTACAAGAACAGCACTTGGAACCATCTTACATCCCATTCCACCGCCGCCATTATTTGACTTCTCTTTATCAAATACACCTGCGCCAAGGCCAAGCGATACATTAACCAGTGGCAAAATAATGGTATCTCCAATATGAATTGGCTCTCCTACAACTGTCTTGCTTGATACATAGCTATCCAGTCCTTGAAATAAAGTCTGAACCGTTCCCTTGAATTCCTCTGTTGTTTTAGACATCTCTATTTTCCTCCCAATTGATGAAATAATCTCCTACAATCCTTATTTAGCAGCACTAAAATCACAAGATATGCGATTAAATATAGTCTTATATATCCCTTAAGGCTACCATGTCCACTAAGATATGGATCCTCGCCCTTAAAGTCAGGACACACGATGGCATTTTTGTGATAAACGAAGGGTAATGTACTAAGCACACCAGTAAGGTATCCTGTAGTATCCGGATCACCCAAGCAATAAGAAAGATCTAATTCCTCCACAGATGGAGCAATCCGCTTCAGAAAATAAATCACCTTCGATAAGATAAATTTCACAGCTTCCTGATTTCTCTTATCCTTAATCTGATCCAGAATACCTTTCTCTTTATCTTTTGCCTTGAATGTATTAGAGTTTGAAGATTTTGCCTTCTTACTTCCTGTATTAGATGAAGAATCCCTAGTAGTATCTAGCTCAGAATCATCCACCAGCTCATCTAGTGCATCCGGAAAATATTCTTCTTCCTCATCCTCTTCAGGTTCTTCCGTAATAGAAGCTTCTTTCTCTTCTCCAAGCAGTATCTTCCTGCCCCAAAGAAGGGATAGCCTCATCTCAATACCATTTTCATACCAAAGTCTAAACTTAAGAAAAGAAAGAAAAGAATGCAGCGACAAATCAAACTTCTTCTCTTCTATAGAAAAAGCAACTCGATACTTAAATGGCGAAAATAAGATATAGACAAGTAATATAAGAAGTATAAGAAGCAATATAAGTATTATCTTAAGTAAAAGCCCAAGTACTTTAAGAATCATGCCCATCCTCCTTGCCCCCTACGGAATAATGATATTTATCCATAAGATAGGATTTGAGGTGACAGTCTCCAGTATTTATATATGCTTCTTTTGCAATCTTCAGTATAAGCACTTCTGCTGCAGAATACCCCTTTGCTATACCAACAACCGGAAGATAGGCATCTCTCATATGCAGCATCTTAAGCTCAGTTGACGAAAGAAGAACCAATTCTTCATCCTCCTTCTGAGATAGCAAAATCAGATAAATGCCAGGTAAACTCTTATGTCTAAGCAAGCGTCGCTTTACATAATTCACATCTTCTATATTATTGGATAGATATAAGGGATCTAAGAAATCGAATTCTTGTTTTTTCCCCATTTATTTGATCTCCTGAGATCCTGATAGTCTCTATATGCCTTTTCAAGAATCTGTTTCTCATTTGGAAATTTCAGTAAATGATAGGCTTCATGATACTTATAGTAGCCAGAATCATAGAAATATTCCTCTCTCTGAGGCTTGCTATAGAAATTATCTGCTTCCATCAGATACCAGTGCACTGTCTTATTCACAGTTCCTTCTGGAACATTAAATCTATAATGGCTTTCATCTACATACTTAATCAGATGAGCTGAAACTCCACTTTCTTCACGAACCTCTCGCAGTGCAGTATCCTCGTGACTCTCTCCCTCTTCTACCGTTCCCTTGGGTAATACCCAACCCTCATAACGATTCTTGAAATTCTTGTATAGAAGTAGTATCTTGCCGCGATATATAACTACACCACCACAGCTAATTGCTTCTTTCATTGCAACTCCTCCTTGGTGGTATCAAATCAGTTAAATTATAAACTTCTTTATAATCAGATTCAAGAAATTAGCCTATTCAAAATAAGCATCAAAAATCGTCTTAGCAAGAGGAACTGCATGAGCTGAACCAGAACCTGCTCCTTCCATGATGACAGCAATTGCAATCTTCTTGCCATCATTTTCGGCGAAGCCTACAAACCAGGAATGGCTATCATCCTTATTCGAATTATACTCTGCAGTACCAGTCTTGCCATAAGCAGTATAAGAAGACGAATCAAGCTTGGTTCCAGTTCCATCCGTAACCACATAACGAAGATATGACTGCATCGTAGATGCTTCCTCTTCTGTCAAGATCTCACCATACTCCTTGCCAGAATACTGCTTCACGATAAAATGATCCGCATTTTGTGTATGATCAATAATATACGGCTCTATCAATATACCATCATTTGCTATAGCTGACATAACCATACACATATGAAGCGGCGTAACCAGTGTATTTCCCTGACCGATTGCAGTTTGCATGATTAGATCAGAATCAGAACTATCTGGCATTGTAAAGGATGCCTTCTTCGTATGAGATAATCTAGTCGGCAGTTCCTGATTGAAAAGTAGGCCTTCGCAGCGATTTGAAAGACCTGTCATATCAAGGGATAAACCAACTTCCGCAAAAACACTATTACATGAATTTCCAAACGCTTCAAGGAAGCACTCGTCTCCATGAACCTTATTATTATAGCAATGGATAGTTGTATCATCGTAAGAATACTGTCCATTACACGTAAAGGAATCCGTCCAGTCTCCACCTTCAGATAAATACTCCAGTGCCGTAAAAATCTTAAAGGTAGAACCAGGAGGATAAAGACCTTGCGTAACACGGTTCAAAAGCACAGAAGACGAGGAATCTGACGTAATCGCGTTCCAATTACTTGAAATCATATTAGGGTCATAATCTGGCTTTGATACCATTGCAAGAATTTTACCTGTATCAGGTTCCAGCACAAGAACAGCACCATCGTAAGAACCCATACTATAATAAGCAATCGACTGCAGATTAGAATCAAGCGTTGTCACAATAGTATCGCCTTGTGACTTCTCTCCTGTAATTGCATTTATTAGTAATGTAATTGGATTCTCGTGAGATTTCAGCAAACTAAAATTACCATCAAGTTCTACTCCAGCCATTCCATTTACAGAATAACCAATCGCATGTGCATACATATTGCTATAAGGATAGTTTCTTTCTTCGGATCCATCCTCCGACACTTCTGTCTTAGCGACGACAACGCCATCCGATGTCATGATAGATCCGCGAATTACATCATCATACATAGCACTAAGTCTAGGATTATAAGAAGACGAAACAAAATCCTGACTCTCAAACTGCACAAAATAACAGAAGTAGCATGCCATTGCGATGAAGATAATTAAGAAGAAATTAGAAACTACTGCAAATTCCTTGTTTTTCTTCTTTTTCTCCTTCTTAATCTTCTTCGCTGCTTTTTTCGAAGCCTTCTTTGTTGAATTCTTGATATCTGTGACTTCTTGTCCTAATTTTTCCTTGAGCGATTCCTCATTTAGATCCAGAATATCAATCTCTAAATCGTCATACTCTGTATTCTTATTCTTCTTCATCGATTCCTATTTCCTCTTGATCCATTTGTCTAGCATATATTCCCTGGACAATTGCAAAAAGTATCATTGTACTAAGAAGTGAAGAACCTCCATAACTGATAAGTGGTAATGTCACTCCTGTCGATGGAATGAATTTTGTCACACCACCCAAGGTCAAGAATACCTGGATAGCATATACGCTTCCAAGACCTAGTGACACCAATTTATAGAAAGGTTCTGTAATCTCCATTGCCAGATGAAATAGCATCAAAAATGTAGAAATACATACAAATATCAAGCAAAGTGCAAAAAATGCGCCAAGCTCTTCGGATATCGCAGAAAAGACAAAGTCCTGTGCCACGACCGGAATCTTGGTTGGCATACCCTGGTATAGGCCAGAACCAAGCCAACCTCCCGTACCGATTGCAAAGAGAGACTGGCAAATCTGATAACCAGCATTATCGGCAACAGAAAGCGGATCAAGCCAAGCAACCACTCTTGTCCTAACATGAGAAAAGAGAAAGTACGCAAGGATTAGTCCAATAAAAACAAGTCCGCCTCCGTAGAACAGATATAGAATTCTCTTAGTAGCCACATAGAGCATAATCAAATAGGTAATAAAGAAAATGCCTGCGCCACCCAAATCCTTACATGCAACAAGAACAAGTACATGAAGCATAGCAATAATTGTTGTAATCATAATCTGATGCTTGTCCGTAGATTTCTGATACATACAAGCCACGAAGAATACAAAAAGAATTTTAATAAATTCCGATGGTTGAATGGTAACAGGGCCAATTGTTATATTTAGCTTTGCTCCATACACATAATTTCCAAAGATTAGAACCGCAAGAAGGCCAAGAAGACCAATTGCTGCGTAAAAATATGGAATTTGATTCCAAAACTTAAGCTTATGAATAAGAAGAGGAATCAACGCCGTAAGAACTAAGGCAACTGTAGCCATGAGGAATTGTCGTAACGCCTTATCAATATCCAGTCTTGTTAGAATAATTAGACCAATCGAGAGCATCATACATACATTATTTGCAATCGTATAGGATGCATAATGATATATTTGCTTGTAGATAAGCATCGTAAGTGCGATAAATAAAATCTCGGCAAGCATCAGTATAAGAATACGAAGATCCTCCTTATTCAAATACAACACCAGATTACAATTCACCACAATAAGAAGCATAAACAGTGCTTGCTTATGATATAGATGATGTGATGATGCTTCCGAAATTCCCTTCTTAATTGCCGCAAAGCAATAATAGGTATAAATCGCAAATAATAATATAATTGTAAGTCGTGATACAGAAGTAAAAACTGTTACCATTAATCTACGCCTCGCTTAAAATGTCCTTTCGTAAATCTGTCATCAAATGTAACGAATTCATCACGAAGAAATACATCTTTATATAAAGTTAGAGCCTTCTCTACATCCTTCCCACTCTCTACCGTAAAATCCATTCGGTATCCTAGAAATCCCATTGTCGAAACAGCTGACTTTTCCCCTAAAAGAGAGGTAATCTTACTGTTATATATGGTATTCATGCAGATCTTGCAATCATTTTCAACAGGGAAATACACCCCCATGCGGTCTTTAAGACTAATATGATGACCTCTCCCATCGCAGCCTGATAGGTTGTGATTCGTACAATTTGCAGTAATCATAAGAGGTGCTCTACCATAAATGGTAAGATAGGATCTTCCATTATCCAGATGCTTAAGTTCTGATTGATTCAGCTCTAGAGATGCAGTAAATCTATAATCTCCTAATTCTGCAAAAGCCCGAAGTGCCATAGATGAGAATCCATAGAGTCTATGATCAAATATAATTCGAGAACTCAAAATCCCCTTCGACTCAAGATAAGATAGCTCATCATAGGATGAAACCAAAAATCCATCAAATACAGTCGAATATTCACTAATTCTTGCATTAAGAATCTTCTTTGCCCGACTACGAAAAACTGCTGGAAATGACATATAAATTAAGATATTTGAATTATCTCTCCACTTATTCATCATTCCAAGATCAAGTTCCATGATAAGCGAATAGTCAAGCGACAGAATAACCCTCGAATCAATCCCACTATCAAGCGCATTTAGCAGTGCATCTAACTGCTCTTTCGTTCTCATAGTAAGAAGAAGTTCCTTCTCTCCCTCATATGATGGAATCTTCGCAGAAAGAAAGCTTCTATCATAAGGTCTTGCAGTGAGGCAACGATTCGAAGAGGCAAGTATTTCATCTTCCAGCTTACTTATTGCTGTTCTACGAAGCTCGTTAAGAATCTTTACTGGAAGGAATGCATCATTTGAGATAGACACCTCAAGCGAATCAAGTCGAAAATCCGTATTTCCAACCTTTGATAAGCTTTTACGAACATCCTCCTCGCTAGTAGGTCGGTTCTTCGCCTCTTCAACATAAGGTCCTGAAATCGTAACCGAATTATCCTCAGAATTCAGAGTAAGGATCATCTCCTGTCCAACCTGACCGTAGAAAAAGGCAGAAATAGGAACCTTCTTCAAAGGGAAGTCCTCTGTTAACGCATGCTCTGCTTTCTTGTGAGAGCCCTCCTCAAAAGACATCATTTCAGGCCCATTTTGTGCAGTATAATATAAATCCGTAAAGCCAGAGCGATTACCAAGATCAAATAATAATTTCTTATCTGATTTTGAAACTGTATGACTGGAATTCTCTAGGATAGCATCTATATTCCTGCGATATACAGAGACAACGCCAGCTGCATATTCTAAAGATTTCATCCTACCTTCAATCTTAAAAGAATAAACTCCCGCATCTGACAGCTGCTGCAGATAATCAATTCCCATCAAATCCTTGGGGCTAAGCAGATAAGGACCCGGTCCACTCAACTTATGTCCATCTTCATAAGCTTCATAGGGAAGTCTACAAGGTTGCGCGCAGCGTCCACGATTTCCGGATCTGCCTCCAAGCATAGAACTCATGTAGCAGTCTCCAGAATAACAAACACATAGCGCTCCATGTACAAATGTCTCAATCTCCATATCCGTATTCTGATAAATATTATGAATCTCTTCTATGGATAATTCTCTCGCAGTTACAATTCGACTGGCGCCAAGTTCCTTAAGAAAAGCTGCACCATCCGAATTACAAATAGCCATTTGTGTGCTTGCATGAATGATTAGGTCTGGAAAATAATAACGAAGGAATTCAAAAACGCCAAAGTCCTGAACTATCACTGCATCAAGTCCAGATAAATATAAAGGATAGATATAATCATATAATTTGTCTAAAATCTCACGATTCTTAAGAAGAGTATTCACAGTAAGATAAGCCTTAACGCCATGAAGATGGGCATATTTTATTGCAGAAATACAATCCTCTGGAGAGAAATTATCTGCAAAGGCTCTTGCCCCAAACATATCCCCACCGAAATATACCGCATCCGCTCCAGCACAAATCACCTTCTTAAAGATTTCAAGATTACCAGCTGGTGCAAGCAATTCGATTCCTTGTTGACTCATTTTCCCTCCAATAAAAATGGGCAGTGACAATCACTGCCCGAAATAACTATTCATTCATAGAACCAAGTAAGGCATCTTCAAGAGAGGCTTCCAATTTAGACTTGTTCAGTAACAATTCTCTCTTTTCTTCCTCTAATTGACGCATCTTCTCTTCAAGATCTTCTATCTTCACTTGATTAGAAATGAGATCATGTTTGAGATCATAAATCTCTCTCTCCTTCTGATCCATCTCCTTCTCAAATCGCTCAATCTGATCCTTGGCCTTGAAGAAATCATCCGCGATATTGAGTTCAAGCAAGGTAGCCTTCGTATCCTGAGATAAGCGCTTAAAATTATCTAATGCATTAAACTCTTCAATCTTACCATTAATATATGTAGCCACCTTCTGTAGGTAGGCTTCTTCTTCATAACCGCTAAGAGTATATACTCTGCCGTCAATCACGACCTCAGCACTTTTCTTTGCTGACATAGACGGTTCCTCCTCGTGTCTTTTATAAAAATATTATATCTATGCTCATTTCGAAAAACAACTTTTATTTGGAAATTCTCTCAAGTCCAAAATGCTCAAAACAGGCATCCGTTGCCACTCTACCCTTCGGTGTCCGATTAAGAAGTCCATTCATAATAAGATATGGTTCATAGACATCCTCGATTGTTCCTGAATCCTCACCAATCGATACAGCCAAGGTATCAAGTCCCACTGGGCCGCCCTGAAACTTCTCAATAATTGTAAGCAAGATATTTCGATCATTGACGTCAAGTCCTAGAGTATCGACATCTAATAGATCAAGTCCTACTCGAGCCACCTCTTCTGTAATAGCTCCATCAAAACGAACCTGTGCAATATCACGAACTCGCTTCAACAGACGATTGGCAAGTCTAGGTGTTCCTCTCGAACGTCTTGCCATTTCAAAGGCGCCAGCTTCATCAATATCAATATGAAGCTTTGCGGCTGAGTTACAGATAATCGTCTTCAGTTCATCTGGTCTATAATATTCCAAATGGTGAATCACCCCAAAACGATCCCTAAGTGGTGCAGAAAGTAAGCCAGCCCTTGTTGTTGCACCAACAAGAGTGAACCTTGGAAGATCAAGTCGAATCGACTTGCCTGTTTGGCCCTTGCCAATCATAATATCAATGGCATAATCCTCCATGGCAGGATATAACACTTCCTCCACCTGTCGATTCAATCTATGAATCTCATCGATAAAGAGG
Organism: Lachnospiraceae bacterium; assembly: GCA_963661945.1. GTDB lineage: Bacteria > Bacillota > Clostridia > Lachnospirales > Lachnospiraceae > CAVLDP01. The sequence goes on along the minus strand of CAVLDP010000001.1, from coordinate 132,817 downwards.
ACATCCCCTTCCTGCAGTGATGAAAGAATTGCCGCCATCTCTCCAGGCTTCGTGATTGCAGGTCCAGAGGTTATCTTAATATTAACCCCCATTTCATTTGCAATGATACAGGCAAGTGTCGTCTTACCAAGTCCCGGAGGGCCGAAGAATAATACGTGGTCTAGGGATTCTCCCCTCTCCTTTGCTGCCTGAATATAGATAGATAGGGTATTCTTCGTCTTCTCCTGTCCAATATATTCTGACAGAGACTGAGGTCGAAGGGTCTGATCTGCGATAATATCTTCTTTTTGTATCTCTGTTGAAATAATACGTTTTTCCATGGATGCCCCTTATAGAAAAGTCAATCTAGATAATGAAAGCTTAAGCAATTCTTCTACCGTCATATCATCCGTTATATCAATTTCCTGCATAGCTTTTAGTGCTTCACTCGGAGAATAACCAAGTGATGTCAATGCCTCTATTGCCTCGGATTTCAAGGAATTGGATGTAGGTTCCCCTCGCTTCAACTTATCCTCAAAGGCTGTAGACAAATCGATCTTATCCTTCAAATCAAGAATAATTCTCTGAGCCGTTTTGCCACCAATGGTAGGAGCCTTCGAAATTGCTTTTTCATCCCCAGATAGAATTGCAAAGCGTAGATCATCAACGGAAAGCGTGGATAGAATCGCGATTGCACTCTTAGGGCCAATACCATTTACCGTAAGTAACAATTCAAAGATATGCTTGGTTTCACGATCAGGGAATCCATACAGAAAAACACCATTCTCGCTAGCCTGGAAATAGGTATAGACAAGCACATCCTGATCATGTAAATGAAGCATATAAGAAAAGCTACTTGGAACTAAGATGTGATAACCAATGCCACCCTGTTCTAGGACAATATAATCTTTGGAAATTTCTTCCACAGAACCTCTAATATATGAATACATATTTCCCCCTATTTTCTCGGAATACGACGAATCACTTCATTTGAAATAATCCCGATTAGTAATCCAGTTACAAAACCAGCTATAGAAAGAAGCACAAAATAATAGATTAGGTGGTAATTCGAGAGTAAAAGCATTGCAATAAGAATCTGTCCCAAATTATGAGAAATACCACCACACACACTAACAGAAATCAAAGAAAGCTTCGTAAGCCTCATCATCCCCCACATTACAAGGAAGCTAAGAAGTCCTCCAGCTAGAGAATAGATAATGCTAAATGCGTTGCCAAACATAAAGCCAGCCAGAAGGATTCGAAGAAATGAAATAAGTAGTGCATCTTTTGGACTAAGCTCATACAAAGCAATCACTACAATGATGTTAGTTAATCCTAACTTCATCCCTGGTATTCCAAATGCAAATGGTATCAATGACTCAATATAGCTTAAAATTAATGCAAGTGCTGTCAAAACACCAATATAAGAAACCTTACGATACATATTCTTTCCTATTTCGAGATGGAATCAAATTCACTATCTGTCGAACTCTCTATCGTAATCGCGATTCGATTTGGGAGACAGACAATGCTCTCTCCAGATCTATGAATCTTCCCTTGATGGATGCAAAGCTTGTCAGGGCAATTCGCATCCTCCATTCGAATCGAGCCATCTTCTATTACAGCCACATTGCAAATACTGCCATCGACAGTAATCTCGATTTCCTGATTCTGAAGAAGAGAATATCTTCCGTACTCTTCGCCATTTACAGTTATCGTTGCATATGACCCAGTCTCACCTATGAAGAAAAACAAAATCACGAATGCTACAAGTAAAACTATAGCAAGAATTATTAGAAATAAAGCATCTCTCCTCTGAAAGCTCTTATTCAACGACTTCTCCAATGTAATAGAATCCTCTACACTCCTTCAGACATACAGAAACCATAGAGCCAATCATTCCCTGATCTCCTGGGAAATGAACCACCGAATTATTATCAAGACGACCAGTAAGAAGACTATCATCCTGTTCATTTACCTGTTCTACAAGAACACGCACGGTCTGTCCCTCCAGTTCCTTGGCCTTGCTTCTGCCATCTGCCTGCACTAAGGCTAGGAGCCGATCAAAACGATCCTTTACAACATCTTCTGGAACCTGATTTTCTCTTGATGCAGCAGGAGTACCAGTTCTCTTAGAATAGATAAAAGTAAATGCAGAATCGTATTTGACACGTGACACGACATCCATAGTCTCAAGGAAATCCTCTTCTGTCTCTCCTGGATAACCTACGATCAAATCCGTCGTTAGTGCAATATCAGGAATAGCAAGACGAATCTTCTCTACAAGTGCAAGATAGTCTTCCTTCGTATAATGTCGATTCATGTCCTTAAGCAGGCGACTGCTTCCAGACTGAAGAGGCAGATGAATATGATGACAGACCTTCTTAGAATGAGCTATCACATCTATCAGTTCATCAGATAAATCCTTTGGATGTGATGTCATAAATCGAATGCGCTCTAAGCCTTCGATTGCATCTACTCTTCTAAGCAGCTCTGCAAAGGTAATCTCTTCCTCAAGTCCCTTGCCATAAGAATTCACATTCTGTCCAAGGAGCATTACTTCAACAACTCCATCGGCTACTAATTTCTCAATCTCTGAAATAATATCCTCTGGCTTTCTCGATCTCTCACGACCTCTAACATAAGGGACAATACAATAACTGCAGAAATTGTTGCAGCCAAACATGATATTCACGCCTGATTTGAAGCTAAATTTCCTGGTGATTGGTAAATCTTCTACAATTCGATCGGTATCCTCCCAAACATCAATAACAGAAGAATTAGCAAGGAAGGAATCTACTACAAGTTCAGCAAACTTGTAGAGATTATGTGTTCCAAAAACCAAATCAACAAAACGATAGGATTCCTTGATTTTCTCAACAACGGTTGGCTCCTGCATCATGCATCCGCATAAGGCAATCATCATTGAAGGATTCTTGGATTTATAATTCTGTAGAATTCCAAGTCTTCCATATACCTTGTTATTGGCATTCTCACGAACAGTACAGGTGTTATAAACTACAAAGTCAGCCTTTTCTGAGTCTGACTCAACATAACCCATGGATTCCAAAATACCGACAAGTTTCTCTGAATCTCTGGCATTCATCTGACAACCAAACGTTGTAACACAAAATGTAAGAGGACGACCAAGTTCCTTTGATTTATCATCTACAAACTGCTTTGCAACCTCTATAAAATACTGCTGTCGCATAGGTTCTGTATCGGGTGCATTCTTTCTAATATCTACTTCACTAAAATTCATATCTTATACCATTTCATCTGTAATCATTCTCTGCATCTTAACATCTGTCTCCTTGGCAGGAATCTCATCATACAATTGTTCTTTGTAGCAGATTCCCCACGTCACAAGATTCGGATTCTTGCTAAGGAATCGATCATAATAGCCACATCCGTGTCCTATACGATTTCCCTCTCGATCAAAGGCAATCCCAGGAACAAGGCAAAGAGAATTCTCAAAATTCTCAAATTTATGTATGCGCTTGGTCGGCTCCATAATGCCAAATTTACCCTCAGCAAGGTGATAGAAATGCTTCAGTCGATAAAAAGTAATTTCATCTCCTTCGGTAACTGGGAAATATATAATCTTCTTATTAATAAGCCAAATAGAATAGCAATCAAGCAGATTCACTTCATGATCAATCGGATAATAGCAGAGAATATGCTCAAAATCAGATTGGAGCACTTCATCTACAATACGTGATCCAATACAGGCAGACTTATACTCGACACTAAGTAGTGGCATAGCCCTGCGATTTGCCTTGGCCTCCGCTCTAATCTCATCAATTCTACTTTCGTCCATGCGCCTCTCCCAAGTTCGTAACACTACCATCCTTCTCAACCACATCAATATTATCAAGCTGTGATTTAAGATTTGCTCTGACATCAGCCAGAAACTGCTTACGAAGAATCTTCTGCTCTTCTAATTCTTCTGCAGTTAAGCCCTCATTCTTAGACTTGTGATATAACTCATTAATTCGATCAATGCCTGATTGATTCATTCTTATTCCTCCAAAAGTGATACAATATCAAAATTCTGATCCTTTGCTGCATGAAATACGGTGCCAGTAAACTCGCCCTCGAAAATGCGATGAAGCACGGATACGTCCTTACCATTTGCAATAATCATATCTGCACCCGACGCTGTAGAAATCTGCGCAGCCCGTATCTTCGTTGCCATGCCTCCAGTTCCAAGATCGGAACCAGGTTCGCTCGATGCCATAGATAGAAGCTTAGCATCAATCTCATGTACATCTGAGATGAGTACTGCATCATCATGTGTCTTTGGGTCAGCTGTGTAGAGTCCATCAATATCTGATAGCAAGATCAATAGATCTGCTTTAGTAATAGAAGCAACAATTGCTGACAAGGTATCATTATCGCCAAAATTCATCTCATAGGTTGAAACCGTGTCATTTTCATTGACTACAGGAATGACCCCCATAGAAAAAAGTTCCTCAAAAGTGTTGATGGCATTCTTACGCGAAATGTCATTGATCATCGTATTCTTCGTCATAAGAATCTGACCCGCTCTGGTATTATATTCTGCAAAATACCGCTGATAAATTGACATAAGACTCGCTTGTCCAACTGATGCCAAGGCCTGTTTCATCGAAATAGTAGTTGGTCTCTCCTTGATGCCAAGAGATTGCCTTCCAACCGCGATTGCTCCAGAAGATACCAGACATACATCCATACCTCGATTCTTAATGTCACATAATTCACGAACCAGACGATCTATCTTCACGTAATCGACATGTCCTGTCATGCTATGTGTCAAAGAATTCGAACCAATCTTGACAACTACTCTTTTCTTCTCTTCAAAGCCCATAATCATACCACCATAACAATTGAAATCATCTAGTCTAAGATATCATATTTCTATGGAAAAATCATTATAGAATTGCCGAGATTCTCCCCTTTATGCTAAAGTAACATTGAGTTTTATTAAGGAGATAACTGTGAATCGAATATACAAGAAAATAATAAGCCAAATTCTAATCTTATCGCTCACACTTCCACTAACCGCCTGTTCCAAAGCATCCGACACAGAGGCTATTAGTAAGAATGGATTTTTCTTAGATACTTATGTGAACATAACCCTATACGGGAGCGACAAAGAGGACTACCTCGATGAATGTATGAACATGCTATCCACCTACGAATCCTACTTTAGTAACACGATTTCAGATAGCGATATCAGCCGAATTAATGCTTCTCCATATCAGGGAATTGAAGTTCACGATGAAACCGCTGAACTCATCTCACTTGGTCTAAACTATTCCGAAAGTTCCGGCGGCATATTTGATATTACAGTCGGTAAACTATCCAGTCTTTGGGATTTTCACGCAGAGAACCCTACTCTACCATCAGAGGATAAGATTAAGGAAGCTATTTCTACAATCGACTACACATGTGTATCCGTTGATGGAAATATTGTGACCTTAAACTCCGATCAGGCAATGATAGATCTTGGAGGAATTGCAAAAGGATATATCGCAGATAAGCTCAAGGAATACTTAATTAACGAGGGAATCCATGAAGGTCTCATTAATCTTGGTGGAAATGTATTATCCGTTGGCCCTAAAACAAAGCAGGACTCATCTTCCTACAAAATTGGCCTACAAAAGCCATTTAGTGAAGATGGCGACGTCATTGCTGCAGTCACAATAACTGATGAATCTGTAGTAACCTCCGGAATCTATCAGCGATATTTTGAGGCAAATGGTAAGATATATCACCATTTGCTAAATACAAGTACTGGATATCCAGAAAATAATGGATTAAATAGTGTTACCATCATCTCGGATCAATCCGTAGATGGCGATGCACTAAGCACTATCGTATATCTCATGGGAAAAGATGAAGGCCTAAAGTACGTAGAAGCTACCGATGGAATTGAGGCAATCTTCATAGATTCCGAAAATGAGATCACTTACTCCTCTGGAATTGGAAGTAAGATACCATTTGAAATCGTAAAATAAAAAGACCTGAAGCAGTGGGGTTTTTAAGTAAACCCCAACTCGCTCCAGGTCTTCTCTATAGTAGGAACAAATCCTACATTGCAAGCTTAGTAATAACTTTCTTAGGACACTTCTCAGCACATGCACCGCAACCGATACACTTATCCTGATCAATGTGTGCAATATTATCCTCTACATGAATTGCGTCATGCTCACACTGCTTCTCGCAGAGATGACATGCAATACATCCAGTCTGACAAACTGCCATCACATCCTTGCCCTTATCCTTTGAACTACATGATACTGCATATGTTGCATCATAAGGAATAAGTTCAATCATATGTCTTGGGCAGGCAGCAATACATTTACCACAAGCCTTACATGCTTCCTTGTCTACAAGCGCGATACCATCAACAACATGAATCGCATCAAATGGACACGCCTTCACACAAGAGCCATATCCCATACAACCATGCTTACATGCCTTAGGTCCGCCGCCCGGCACATAAGCCATAGCGGTACAATCCTTGACACCTTCATACTTGTAGTTGTCAACAGCCTTCTCGCATGTACCTGAGCACTTCACAAAGGCAACCTGTCTTGTTCCTGCCTCTGCAGAAACTCCCATAATCTCGCCAACCTTAGCGGCAACTGGCGCGCCACCAACTGGACACTGATTTACAGGAGCCTCGCCCTTAACGATTGCTGCTGCAAGTCCAGAACAACCTGCATAACCACAACCACCACAGTTATTACCAGGAAGAACATCAATAATCGCTGTCTCCCTCTCATCCACTTCGACTGCTAATTTCTCGGCAGAAATACAAAGGAAGAAGCCAATAAGGCATCCTGTGGCGCCGATAATTACAGCAGCTAAAATAATACCTGTTATCATCCTTACGCCTCCTTAAATCACACCAGAAAATCCAAAGAATGCAATAGCCATAAGTCCAGCTGTAACCAGGACAATCGCTGATCCCTTGAATGGTCCAGGAATATCATTAAATTCAATCTTCTCACGAATACCAGCCATAATAATGATTGCAATTGTAAAACCAACTGCAGTACCAAAGCCGTAAACAACACCCTCAAGGATGGAATAGCCATATGTTACATTATTAAGGGCAACACCAAGAACTGCACAGTTTGTAGTAATCAGAGGAAGGAATACACCAAGTGACTTATAAAGGGCTTGCATATTCTTCTTAAGAAACATCTCAACAAACTGAACAAGTGCAGCAATTACAAGAATAAATACAATTGTCTGCAGATAATCAAATCCGGTAGGTGCAAGAATAAACTTATAAATAAGTCCTGTGACAAAGGATGAAATGGTAATAACGAAAATTACCGCTCCGCCCATACCAGCAGCAGTCTCAACCTTCTTGGAAACTCCAAGGAAAGGACAAAGACCTAAGAACTGGCTTAATACAACATTGTTAACAATTGCTGATGCAATTAATAAAAGTAATAATTCTTTCATAGTTCTTATGCCTCCTCTCCCTTAATTTCAGTTGTAGACTTTCCTGTACAAGTAGAACCCATAGCACAAGATGTACACTCTCCTGCAAGACAACCACTTGCCTGAGGAAGTGGCTTACCCTTTTCGTCTGCCTTCTTACGAACCACATTCATAATTGCTACAAGCATAGCAAGAACAAAGAATGCTCCAGGTGCAAGAACGAAAATTGTAATTGGAGTATATCCTGCTGTTCCAGTTGATGCATCTGCAAGAGGCAGAACCTGTGCACCAAAAATCTGTCCAGCGCCAAGAATCTCACGAACGATACCAATACAGGTAAGTGAAATGGTAAATCCAAGTCCCATTCCAAGACCGTCAAAGATAGATGGAATCACTGGATTCTTGGATGCATAAGACTCTGCACGGCCAAGAATAATACAGTTAACAACAATAAGTGGAATATAAATTCCAAGCGCATCATACAAGGATGGAATAAATCCCTGAACCAGGAACTGTACAATTGTAACAAAGGAAGCAACAACAACGATAAATGCTGGCATTCGAACTCGATCTGGAATCAGATTACGAAGAGCAGAAATCATCATGTTACTCATTACAAGTACTACAGTAGTAGACAGACCCATTCCAAGACCATTGATTGCTGAGGTAGTAACCGCAAGTGTTGGGCACATACCAAGCATAAGTACAACGGTAGGATTCTCTTTGATGATACCGTTATATAGACGTTCTAACGCTTTATTCATTGGTAGCACCTCCTGTCACAATAGTATTCACATAGGCAAAACCAGCATTTACAGCATTTGTAACTGCCTTTGAAGTGATGGTTGCTCCACTAATTGCCTCAATCTGGTTCTCACTCTCAGGGCTTGTCTTAACAACCTCAAGAGTAGAAATAGCAATATTCTTGAACTGGTCCATGAAGTTCGCTTCTTTTGCCTTCATACCAAGACCAGCAGTCTCAGAGATTGAAGTAATGGAGTATCCATTCATAACGCCTTCATTTGTCACACCAATAGACAAAGTGATATCTCCGCCATAACCAGCATGAGATGTAACGGTAACAACCATACCAAGAGTATTACCTGCATCATCAAGTGCAAGCACACAGTTGTCAATGTCATCATCCTCGAAGCCTGCAGCGTGAACTGCATCCGATGCAGCTACAGCATCAAAGCCTTCGTAGTCGCCAAAGGATGCTGCACTTTCAAACACCTCGCGGTAAGCATCCTGTGTAGCCTGTTCTTCAGCCGCTGCAATTGGTGCCTTCGTAATCTCATATACTGCACCAAGAGCTGCACCAGAAATGAGGGTAATTGCTGTAAGAACTAATGCATCTTTTACAAGTTTATTCATCTTACTTACCCTCCTTCTTTTCCTTAACTACGCCAAATGCTCTAGGAATAGTAGCCTTCTCAATCAGTGGTACAAGAAGGTTTGAGAAGATGATTGCATAAGAAACACCTTCAGCTGATGCACCAAAAATACGGAAGATTCCAGTCAATATTCCAAGGCAAATACCATAGACAATCTTGCCGGATGGAGTAATTGGAGATGTCACATAATCTGTTGCCATGAAGAAAGCACCAAGCATCAGACCACCACCACATAACTCAGCAACCAGGAAGTTCATATCGAATCCATGTCCGCCAAAGAGAAGGATAAAGATTGCAAATGTAACAATATAAGATCCTGGAATGCGAAGGTCAATAACACCCATGAGAATCAGGAAAATAGCACCAATTAAAAGTGCAATAACTGATGTCTCACCAATAGTACCAGCTGTAGTACCAAGCAGCATGCTCATCGTATCTACGCTCTCGCCAGACTTAAGAAGAGCCAGAGGTGTTGCACCTGTCACTCCATCATAAGTAAAGCTTGTCATAGTTCCCGTAAAGGAAATAAGAAGGAAGCATCTAGCTCCAAGTGCTGGGTTCATAAAGTTCTGTCCCAAACCACCAAATAACATCTTTACTACAACAATTGCAAATACGCCTCCAAGCACAGCCTGCCACCAAGGCAAGGTATGTGGCAGATTAAGCGCAAGAAGTAAACCTGTTACAACCGCACTCAAATCACCAATTGTAGACTTCTTATGCACAATTTTCTCGTAGATCCATTCAGAAGCAACACAGCTTGCGATGGTAACCACGATAAGAATCAACGCCTGTACGCCAAAATTACAAATACCAAAAATAGAAGCTGGTAATAAAGAAATAATGACATAAAGCATGATACGTCTTGTATCAATCTTCTCTCTAACGTGTGGAGAAGAAGTTACATGTAATAAATCACTCAATTTCTTCACCTCTTCCTATTATTTAGCTGCTGCAGCACGTTTTGCAGCAAGTACATCTTTCTTCATAGACTTGATAGCCTGAGCCAGAGGTCGCTTTGCTGGGCAACCATAACTACAGCTGCCACATTCGATACACTCTAGGCCATACCATTTTTCAAACTGCTCTGACTGCTTATGAGCAGCAAAATCAGCAAGTCTTGATGGAATCAACTGTTCTGGACATGCCTCTACACAACGACCGCAGTTAATACAAGCTGTCTCTTCAAAGAGAGATGCCTCATCTACTGACATGCAAAGAAGTGCAGATGTCGTCTTTGTTGTAGGAATATCTGTTCCAAATAAAGCAAATCCCATCATTGGTCCGCCAGCAATCATCTTCTCTGCCGGCTTAATCAATCCACCTGCGGCTTCAAGAAGTTCATTGTAATTCGTTCCAATACAGATTCTAAAGTTTCTAGGCTCGCAAACAGCATCACCTGTCACTGTAAAAATACGATTGATAAGTGGCATGCCAAGCTTAACCGCATTATAAATGGCAACCATCGTCTCTACATTATCTACGATACAACCAGCATCTGCAGGAAGCATCTTAGAATTAATGTCTCGACCAGTAGTTGCATGAATCAGCTGACGCTCACCACCCTGAGGATACTTTGTACGAAGTGGCATAACCTCCATGCGAGGCTCGTCCTTCACAAGTTCCTGTAATTTAGCAATAGCATCTGGCTTGTTATCTTCCACACCGAAGATACCCTTTGCATTATCGAAAAGCTGAAGAATAATCTTCATACCACCAACCAGCTTCTCTGGCTCTTCTATCATTCTTCTGTAATCAGAAGTAAGATATGGTTCACACTCAGCACAGTTTGCAATGATGTACTCAATCTTCTCCGGCTCCTTAGGAGATAACTTGACGTGAGTTGGGAAACCTGCGCCGCCCATTCCGACAACACCAGCCTCCTTGATCTTGTTCACGATCTCCTCTTTGCTAAGAGTCCTAACATCCTCTGTGGCTTCAAAACCAACCTCGATAAAATTACCATCACTCTCAATAACAATTGAATTGACCATATCGCCAACAGCAACTCTTCTTGGCTCAATTGCCTTAACAGTACCTGATACAGAAGAATAAATTGGTGAAGAAACAAATCCTCCAGCCTCTGCGATCTTCTGTCCTCGAAGAACTGTGTCGCCAACTGCTACGATAGGTGTAGCAGGAGCACCAATATGCTGTGACAGTGGGAAAATCAAATCTCCCTTTGGTAACAATTCTTTTGTTGGCTTTGATTTAGACAGTTCTTTTCCATCGTATGGATGGACACCACCTTTAAATGTCTTTAAGCCCATGAATTGTATCCCTCCTTCTTAAGTGAAATTCACAGTTAATATAATTATAACATTTTTCCCAAAATGTACAGAAACTTTGCATAAAAATCTTGTATAATTTCAAGTACGAACTAGACATAATAGACAAAATATTAGGCTTGCCTAACATTTCTATGACCAAATTTAATTTTTTGGTAAAATACTCTCTAGAATACGCTTTAGGAGCATGACATGAAGAAAATCACTAAGGATATCGAAATCAAATCTAACATTTTCATTCCGTCCAATATTAACCTGAATCAGTCCATCTTTCTTGATATCGAGACAACCGGATTCAAGGCAGAATATTGCAGCATATATCTAATTGGTCTCATGTACATTCATGAAAACACAGCAACAATCATCCAACTTTTTGCCGAAAATACAGACGAAGAGGATGAAGTTCTTACAGAGCTTATGAATATCCTATCCGATTTTGATACCATCATTACATTTAACGGCAACAAATTCGACATTCCTTTTATCAACAAGCGTCTAGGCCACTTCAAATCCGATTGCCGGATTATTCATCATCATTTACTTGATATCTACATAGAGTGTAAGAATGCAAAGGCCTATCTCCCACTTAATCATTTTAACCAGAAGTCTATTGAAAATTTTCTAGGAATCAACCGTGATGACCAATATGATGGCGGACAGCTGATTTCAGTCTACAAATCATATACAAAAGATGGCAATCCTGAAAAGGAAGACCTTCTTCTACTTCATAATTATGAAGACGTGCTCCATATGCTTCCTCTTCTTTCCATGCTCTCATTTAAGGATCTAAGAAATGAAGACTATACAATAAATGAAATAACTTTTGATGGGGAAAGTCTCTACTTCAAAGGAAGCCATAATATCACTCTACCTCAAAAGATACACCTTCAGGATGATTACCTCTACTTAACTCTTGAAAGCACGATTATATTGGGCTCTCTGACGCTAGAAACCCAGCCTCTTAAGTACTACCACAGTGACTTCAAGAACTATGTCATTCTTAATGAAAATGATCAGATCATCCCAAAACTTCTAGCAAAAAGCCTTGATAAAACAAGTTATCATCCTGCCACAAAAGACACCTGTTACACCCTTGTTGATGGACCATTTCTAAGAAATATTAATCAAGAAAGTGAAGAAAAACTCTTCTACAAGGAATACAAATCCAAGGAAAGTTATATAAAAATAGACCCAACCAATCTATCCAAAGACTGGTTAGGTCTATATATCACCTCATATATGAGAAGCATTAATTAGCGGACTGATCCTTCTCGTAGAAGAAAGAATATCTTCTCTTATAACCAATATTCTTGTAATCCATAACCTGTTCTGTACTACCAATAAAGAGAATGCCAGTATCCTTTAGAGCATCTGCAAATTTCACATATACATCATGCTTTGCTTCCTCTGTGAAATAAATAAGGACATTACGGCAAACAATCATATTGCAATCCTTAGGATATGCATCCTTAAGCAAGTTATGTTCTCTAAATTCCACACGATTCTTAATCTGATCCGAAATCTGATAAGAATTACCAACCTGAGTAAAGTATTTCTTCTTAAGATCTGACGGAACATTCGCAATAGACTTCTCAGAATAAAGTCCAACTTTTGCCTGCGCAATCACCTGCTTATCCAAATCTGTCGCATAAATCTTGATCTGATTCAAGTCCAGATGACGTGACAAAGCCATAACAAGAGAATATGGTTCATCGCCTGTCGAACAAGCAGCTGACCAAATCTTCAGATTCTTGCCAAATTTATTAATAAGTTCAGGGATAAACTCCTTGTCAAGAAGTTCCCACTGATCTGGATTACGATAAAACTCAGAAACATTGATCGTAAGGAAGTTTACAAATTCATCAAAAATCTCTGGCTTAGAAACGAGTAACTGCACGTACTCTTTGTAGGACGTGCAGTTATGTTTTGTCACCAATGAATCAATCCTACGACGCATTTGTTTCTCTTTGTAAGAACTCAGATCAATTTTAGTTAACTTAAAAACTTCACCTTTAAATGCTTCGTAATTATCCATAAGCGTTCTCTCTCTTCAATTATAAACTAGGAATTACTCCTCTGTCTCAGCAGCTACAGCTTCGATATCAACATCAGCGATGTCAGCATCCTCGTCCTTCTTCTCAGGCTCAAGTAATGCCTTCATGCTAAGGCTGATCTTGTGCTCTTCCTCGCGGAATTCAACAATTGAAGCCTCAATTGTCTGTCCAACAGAAAGTACATCAGATGGCTTCTCAACATGATCGCGAGAAATCTGTGATACATGAAGTAAAGCATCTACACCAGGAGCAAGCTCAACAAATGCACCGAAATCAGTCATACGAGCAACCTTGCCAGTTACAACATTGCCAACTGCAAACTTATCTGATGCGCCATTCCAAGGGTTAGCCTCTGGGAACTTCATAGATAAAGCAATCTTCTTACCGTTGATATCCTTAACGAATACCTTGACCTGATCATCTACATTAAAGATCTTACGTGGATTATCAACTCTGCCCCATGACATCTCAGAGATGTGAAGGAGTCCGTCTACACCACCCAAATCAACGAATGCACCGAAGTCTGTAACGTTCTTAACAGTTCCTTCGATTACATCACCAACATGTACATTCTCAAAGAATCCTGCCTGAGCTTTCTCGCGCTCAGCAACAAGTAAGCACTTACGATTACCAATAATTCTTCTCTTGCGAGGATTGAATTCTGTAATAATAAATTCAATTTCCTGACCATCATACTTTGTAAGATCCTTCTCGAAGGAATCAGAAATCAGGCTTGCAGGAATAAATACTCTAGCACCCTCAACCTCAACGCTAAGACCACCATTAAGTACCTTAGTTACAGGAGCCTTAAGAACTGTCTCGTTCTCAAATGCTTCTCTTAAGACCTCATTGCCCTTCTCCTGTGCAAGTCTCTTATAAGAAAGGAGAACCTGGCCTTCGCCATCATTAACCTTGATAACGATAGCTTCCATTGTATCGCCTTCTTTAACAACAGTAGTAAGGTCGATATTGTTCTCATTCGAATACTCATTACGAGTAATAATACCATCGGACTTATAACCAATATTCAGGTCGATCTCGTCTGGCTTTACGGCAATAACAGTACCTTCTACTACCTCTCCATTTCTTATTGTTTTAAAAGATTCTTCTAACATCTGTTCAAATTCGCTCATCTCTGGCATCTCACTTGAACCTCCTCAATAATATTGTTTGGGGTAGAAGCCCCTGCTGTAATACCTATATGGTTCTGGGAATCAAGCACCGAAGTATCCAGGTCATCAACCGTCTGAATGAAATATGTATTGTCGCATTCTTTCTTGCATATTTCAAACAACTTCTGCGAATTAGAACTGTTCTTACCACCAATGACAAGCATCACATCTGCTTCTTGTGCAATCTGAGCGGCTTCCGTTTGCCTCTCTTCCGTCGCATTGCAAATTGTACTCAAAGCAACTATATCATAACCTTTTTGCTTGATTAATTCAACCAATTCTTGGAATTTCTTGTAATTGTATGTCGTTTGTCCAACCAAGCAAATCTTATCTTCCATCGAAAACGGAAGTTCTGATATCTCTTCCTTGGATTGAATCACAAAATACGGAACCTCTGGCTGAATCCAACCAATAATTCCCTGAACCTCTGGATGGTTTGGATTACCAACAACCAAAATCTTATAGCCATTCGAAGAATATTCATCCACAATTCTATGAATCTTTCGAACAAACGGGCATGTCGCATCTACAATCTCAAAGCCATGGCCTTCTAAGCCCTCATGCACCTTCCGCGAGATTCCATGAGACCGAATTACTACAATTCCAGGTTCATACCCATCCAAATCCGAATCTTCCGGTATCACTTCTACGCCACGAGCGCACAAATCATTTACCACAGTATCATTATGGATAATCGGTCCATAGGTGTAAATCTTGCTCTGTCCCTTAGCAAGCTCTGTCTCAACTAATTCCACAGCCCTCTTTACGCCAAAGCAAAAGCCAGCATGTTCTGCAACCTTAACAGACATTACACTCTCTCCTTGTATAGATTCACAATTTGTTCTACCACTTCATCAATTGACAGTTCTGAAGAATCGAGAAGCACTGCATCATCTGCGCACTTAAGAGGTGCAACCTCCCTATGCATATCACGATAATCGCGGTCCTTAATGTCTTCCTTAATTTCTTCCAGATTCGGTGTCTGTCCTTTTGCGAGAAGCTCCTTGAACCTACGCTCAGCCCTGGTCTCCACAGAAGCGGTAAGATAAATCTTCAGATCGGCATTCGGAAGAATAACAGTACCAATATCTCTGCCATCCATTATTATATCCATCGTACGTGCCATCGTAAGCTGAAGATCTAAAAGCCGATTTCTAACACATGGATAGAGACTTGTGGCGGATGCCATATTACCAACTTCTTCTTTACGAATATCTGTGCTTACATCCTGACCATTTAGGATTAGATGCTGAACGCCATCCTCATAATTAAGTGAAATATTAATATCCTTCACGGATTCTTCTATTGTCTTCTCATCTTCACTAGAGACACCATGCTGCAAGAAGAAAAGCGCAATACCGCGATACATTGCACCTGTATCAACATATACAAATCCAAGTTCTGCTGCTACTCTCTTAGCTATTGTGCTCTTGCCAGCTCCAGCTGGTCCATCAATTGCAATATTCTTACCCATATCATCCTCCATTATCTAATGCTAAGTCCTGCAAGATAGCCTGTCGACCAGGCAATTTGTAAATTATAGCCACCGGTATAGGCATCCAAATCAAGTACCTCACCAGCAAAATATAAGCCTTCCACGAGTTTTGATTCCATCGTTGAAGCATTCACTTCCTTCACATTAACTCCGCCCTGCGTAACGATAGCTTCCTTAAAAGATCTCGTCCCAATTATGGTAAATGAGAATCCTTTCAGCAAATCAAGAAGATCATCCCGCATCTTCCTTGTAACAGAATTGCACTTAAGGCCATCTGGGATTTCAAGCCTACGAACAAACACATCTACCATTTTGGATGGAATAAGTCTTGGAAGAATTGATGAGAAATATTTATTCGGATTCTCCTCTAATTCTCTTAGAATTCGCTTCTCTAATTGTTCCCTGTCAAGCGCAGGTTTTAAGTCAATTGCAGCATCAAGAAAACCATATTTAAGAAGTGACTTACCAAGATCTGAGCTTGCCGAGAGAACAAGTGGACCACTCACGCCAAAATGCGTAAATAACATCTCCCCGAAGTCTGAGTAAAGCCTCTTATTGTTATGTGAAATGGTAAGGCAGACATTCTTAAGAGAAAGGCCCTGCATAGAAAAGATATCTTCTTCCTTGGTCTCAAAGGGAACAAGAGCCGGTCTAAGCTCCGTTACGCTGTGTCCAAGTCTCTTTGCAAATGTATACCCATCTCCAGTAGAACCAGTGGTCTGATAAGAGAATCCTCCCGTTGCAATAATAACAGCATCGCACTTATATGTCTTGCCGTTTGAAAGCACAAGTCCAGTTATCTTACCTTCTTCTGTCAAGATATCATCCACCTTGGAATTTAGGCTTATACTAACATGAACTTCTTCTAGGGCTCGCGCTATAGCCCGTGTAATATCAGATGCATGATCCGATAGAGGAAAAGCTCGATTTCCGCGTTCCACCTTGGTTTTCGTACCATGACTCTCGACAAAATCTATCATTGACTGATTATCAAATGTATAAAGAGCACTATATAGGAATTTCGGATTAGAAACGACAGAAGAGAAAAAGTCTTCAACCTCACATGCATTCGTGAAATTACATCGTCCCTTACCGGTAATATATATCTTCTTCCCTAACTTCTCATTTTTCTCAAGCAGGGTAACATGATGCCCCATTAATCCGGCAGAATAAGCAGCCATCATACCAGCTGCTCCGCCTCCAATCACATAAACTTCTGACATATTCTACTCCTGAGTAGGATAATGCATCTTAAGAGCATCATCAATCGAATCAATCTCATCTGGCTCATAGACCTGATAATCTTCCCAGGTTTGCTCTAAAAGTTCCAGATTCTTCGCCACCTGGTCCTGCCTGCGATTGCAAAGAGCAACCAAAAGCGCATTTATGATACTCATTGGCGCAACAAGTGATTCCATAACAGAGGCCATGTCTGTCCTTGCTAACAAATTGCAGGAAGAATATAGATTCATCGGCGAATGAACACTATCTGTAAGTGTAATTACCTTGGCATTTCGATCATTTGCAAATTCCATTGCCTTAAGAGTACGCACCGAATAACGAGGAAAGCTAATTCCGATAATTGCATCCTCTGGACCAATATGAAGCATCTGCTCAAAAACTTCGCTTACATTGCTCGTAGAAATCAGCTGCACCTGATCAAATATAAGATTGAGCTGAAATGCAAGATAAGATGCAAGCGGAGCGCAGCTTCTCACACCAATAATATAGATTTTCCTGGCTTCAAGCAAAGTATCAATTGCTCGCTCAAAGGCCATACGATCTATATTAGCAAGAGTATCGGTGATTTTATCGGCATCAGAAGTAAGAATAGATGACAGGATATCATTTCGATCAATTCTGCCGTAGGTCATATCCTGCTGTTCTGTATCATTTAGCTTATCTGCCACCATCTCTTGCAGTGCTTCCTGAAATTCAGGGAAGCCCTTATATCCTAGAAATGTTGCAAAACGAACTACCGTGGATTCCGAAACTCCAACCGTTTGTCCCAGCTTTGATGCGGTAAAAAATGCCGCTCTATCATAGTAGTCCGATATATAATTTGCAAGAAGCTTCTGGCCTTTGCTCATCTTAC
The DNA here is from genome assembly GCA_963661945.1 of Lachnospiraceae bacterium. Classification (GTDB taxonomy): domain Bacteria; phylum Bacillota; class Clostridia; order Lachnospirales; family Lachnospiraceae; genus CAVLDP01. The sequence continues at coordinate 114,897 of CAVLDP010000001.1, read as the reverse complement.
TGTAGGACTGATTAATCTTCACCAACAAATCGCTAATACTGCTCATAAATAACCTCTTCGTAATAAATTTTGCAAGTATTCCTTCAAATCTTACCTATTATACGAAAAAAAAGCTTCACCTGCAATTGCAAGTGAAGCTTAAATTCAATTTATCTAAACAGGATAGGCACCATTCTTGGTATCCGCTACTGCAGGATCAACCTTCGTCTGCTGTGCCTCGCGATATTTGAAGAATTCTGTAGCAACCTTAGGGAACAAAGCATAGGTGAGGACATCCTCATCCTGCTGTTTCCACTGCTTCATCTCTTCTTCAAACTTAGCAAGTCCTGGCTCAAGAAGATCTGCTGGGCGACAGGTAATCGCATTCTTCTTGTCTTCGCCGAGAACCTTGTCAACAACCTCTGGATTAAATGGCTTTACCGTCTGGCCATATTTACCAAGAAGAATGTCCTTGGTTTCCTTTGTTGCAACCTTGTATCTCTCTCCCATCAGGACATTAAATACAGCCTGTGTACCGACAATCTGTGATGATGGAGTTACAAGTGGTGGCTCTCCCAAATCCTTACGAACTCTAGGGATTTCCTGCAGAACCTCATCATACTTATCTTCTGCATTCTGCTCCTTTAGCTGGGATACCATATTAGAGAGCATTCCACCAGGAACCTGATAACGAAGAGTGTTGATATTAACACCAAGAACCTTGGTTGACATAAGTCCACTCTCAAGTGCTTCTTCTCTCATTGGCTTGAAATAATCGCAAATCTCAGAAAGAAGGTTCTGATCTAATCCAGTATCAAATTCTGTGCCACGGAATGCCTCAACCATAACCTCTGTTGCAGGCTGAGATGTACCAAGCGCAAATGGACTCATTGCTGTATCAATAATATCGCATCCTGCCTCAACAGCCTTCATATAAGTCATGGAAGCAACACCCGAGGTGTAATGTGTATGAAGTTCGATTGGCAGGCTTGTAGATGACTTAAGTGCCTGAATCAATTCTGTTGCCTTTGCAGGAACCAAAAGTCCAGCCATATCCTTAACGCAAATAGAATCTGCACCCATGTCTTCAATTCTCTTGGCCATATCCATCCAATACTCTAATGTATATGCATCACCAAGAGTATAAGAAAGAGCAACCTGAGCATGTCCCTTTTCCTTGTTGCAGGCAGATACAGCAGTCTGAAGGTTACGAACATCATTTAAGCAATCAAAGATACGAATAATATCAATACCATTTGCTATAGACTTCTGAACGAAATATTCTACAACGTCATCTGGATACTGAGAATATCCAAGAATATTCTGGCCACGGAAAAGCATCTGCAGCTTGGTATTCTTAAAGCCATCTCTCAGCTTTCTAAGTCTCTCCCAAGGATCTTCCTTCAGGAAACGCAGAGAAGCATCAAATGTAGCTCCTCCCCAGCACTCGACTGCATGATAACCAACCTGATCCATCTTATCGATGATAGGAAGCATCTGCTCTGTAGTCATACGAGTGGCAATCAGAGACTGATGTGCATCTCTAAGCACAGTCTCTGTAATTTTTAATGGTTTCTTCATGTCTTCAGCCATGTCTTCCTCCTTTTATCAAACCCCAAATATCGCCATAAATACACCAGCCGCAACTGCTGTACCAATAACACCAGCAACATTAGGTCCCATTGCATGCATCAGCAAGAAATTCGTAGGATCTTCTTCTGCTCCCACCTTCTGAGAGACACGAGCAGCCATTGGTACAGCAGATACACCTGCAGAACCAATCAAAGGATTAATCTTACCATGAGTCAGATGGCAAAGTAGCTTACCAAAGAGTACACCAGCTGCAGTTCCTACGCAGAATGCAACAAGACCAAGAATAACGATCTTAATCGTACTCATATTAAGGAAGGCCTCTGCACTTGTGGATGCACCAACAGATGTACCAAGCAGAATTACAACAATATACATAAGTGCATTACTTGCTGTCTCTGAAAGCTGGCGAACCACACCAGATTCCTTGAATAAGTTACCAAGCATCAGCATACCAACAAGCGGAGCTGTGGTTGGCAGAAGTAAACAGGTAATAATCGTAACAATAATTGGGAAGAGAATCTTCTCAAGCTTAGAAACTGGACGTAGATTCTCCATATGGATTGCTCTCTCTTCCTTAGTCGTAAACAGCTTCATAATTGGAGGCTGAATAATTGGAACAAGCGACATATAAGAATAAGCAGCAACCGCAATTGGTCCCATCAGAGAAGTCTGACCTAATTTACCAGCAAGGAAGATTGACGTCGGACCATCCGCACCACCAATAATAGAAACAGCAGCAGCTGCTTCATCATTGAATCCGAGTAGAATTGCGAGTAAGTATGCGGTAAAAATACCGAACTGTGCTGCAGCACCAAGCAAGAACGAAATAGGATTCGCAATCAGTGGTCCAAAGTCTGTCATCGCACCAACTCCAAGGAAAATAAGAGATGGCAGAATAGACCATTCATCCAAGGTATAGAAATAATATAGTAAACCGCCTACACCATTACTAGTCTCTTCTGGGCTTGCAATAATATCAGGATAAATATTAACAAGCAACATACCAAATGCAATCGGAATTAAAAGCAGTGGTTCATATTCCTTTACGATTGCCAGATATAAGAAAACACAAGCAACTCCAATCATAACGAAGTTACCAGCAGTAAGATTAGCAAATGCAGTTTGATGTAGTAGGTTACTTAAAGTATCAACTACGTAACTCATTTATGTGTCCTCCTAGTCGGAATTACTCATTCATTGTTGCAAGTAATGCTCCAGCTTCAATCTGAGCACCTTCTGCCACATCAATGCTAGCAACAACTCCATCCTTAGGAGCAACAACAGGTGTCTCCATCTTCATAACTTCAAGAACAACAACAGGGTCACCTGCCTTAACAGCTGTTCCAGGTGTAGCTGCAATCTTGAAGACCTTACCAGCAGCTCCAGCAGTAATCTTAATGCTACCTGCGCCTGTAGATGCTGCAGGTGCAGCCTTAGGTGCAGCAGATACAGCAGGGCTTACGCTTGGTGTGCTTCCAGTCTCCTCTACTGTTACATCATATGAAGTTCCATTTACTGTAATTGTATAACTCTTCATTTATATATCCTCCTAATTATCTTCTCTTAATAGAACGTACCACAAAGGAATCTGTTGCAGCCCCTGTGGATGCAGCAATCGCTGCAGTAATCACAGCTACAAGTTCAAGATCATCTGCCAAATTCTCACTGGATACCTTATCCAAAGAACCTATTGGACTGGTAGCAGAAGTTGATTCTTCAGTTTTTTTCTTAAACATTGCTTCAAACTTTGGAATCAAGCGGAATGCATAAATAATCAAACTAATCAGAATCAGAATCGCAAATACAATAAGAATACCCATAACTGTATTCAGTGCAGCCTTCTCCATTGTCTCGCCAAGGGAGTACACAAGCTGTGCATTCAATCCAGTTAAGTCCATCGTATTCGCATTAAATACATAAACAATCTGACAATCTCTACCTGTATAATCAAGTGACAATGTTGCTGTAACAGTCTTACCTGATTTCGCAATATCAAATTCTGAGATTCCAACATAAGAGCCTAGCTCTGGCTGAATCTCCATCCAGTCTGCGAATAAATCTACATATGGTTCATAATCCTCATCATCTTCTGCAAGTGATGCATAATGCTGATAATAGGACGCTGCCTGATCTGAAGTCAAATCAAGCACTGAATCCGCAAAATTAACGCATGAGCTCTCAATAGATTCTGCGCTATATCCACCATAGGTGTCAGTAGAATTACCACAAGCTGTCAATGAAAGTGCTAATACAAGAAGAGCTGCTATGCTATATAATTTCTTCTTCATATACACACCTTCCTTACTTAGCACTATGCTTCTTATAGTTGTCATTCACGCTCTTGGTGTAGAGCATCTCGAATCCTGCGATAAGATACTTACGTGTATCTGCAGGATTAATAATTCTGTCAATATAACCTCTTCTGGCTGCATTATTCACACCAGACTGGATAGCCTCAAATTCAGATGCAATCTGTGCTACATCACAAGCATCATTTGCAAGAATCTTCGCTGCCTTATCAGCATCCATAATTCCCATGGAAGCATCCGCATAAGAATATACAAGATCTGCTCCAAGTGACTTGGAATTCATAAGAACATAAGCAGTTCCGTAAGCTTCCTTAGTAATCAGGTTAATCTTAGGTACGGTTGCTTCTGCAAATGCAAATACCATCTGACTGATTGCTGATGCAAGGGAAGCCTCAGCTTCAACCGATGCCTCATAGCCTGAAAGATTTGTAAGAGTAAGCACAGGAATATCAAAAGCATCACAGAAACGAACAAAAGATGCTGCCTTAAGGCATCCATCACTTGTAAGATTCTTCTCTCCTTCAACTTCCTTATTAGCAACAAGACCTACTGTAATACCATTTAACTTAATAAATGCAGTAGCCATCGCCTCTGCAAAGCCGGTCTTTGCTTCAAAGACAATATGATTATCAGAAATCTCTCTTGCAAAAGCAATCGGATCAGTCTCAAGTCCTAAAACATCTGCTGCACGATTAAGATCATCTAAGCATTCATCATCTACGCAGCCATCAGATAGGTTGCAGCTTGGAATAATTGTAATAAGCTGGCGAATCTTATCAAATACATCTTCCTCTTTGCCAGCAAAATCAACTGCACCGGACTTCAGATTAAAGTCAGCTCCAGCTGTATCAAGCTTATCTGCTCGATTACCTGGGATTGTGTCTGGTGAGTTAAGGAATAACTTGCCATCTTCTGTCATAAATGAAAAATCAGATATCGCTGGCAGCACAGATAATCCTCCACCGCAGGTTCCAAACACTGCTGTAATCTCTGGAACAACTCCAGATGCAGCAACTGCAGCAGAAACAATCTGTCCAATACTCTCAAGCGCATCTACAGACTCCTGTAAACGTACCCCTGCGCAATCAAGCATGCCAATAATAGGAGCTCCCATCTTGACAGCCATCTGATAGGCAGAACAAATCTTCTTGGCATGCATCTCGCCGATTGTGCCGTTTAAGACACTAGCATCCTGACTATAGATAAAGACAAGATTGCCATCGATTAGACCATGACCAACAATAACACCATCTGAAGGTGTGTCCTGGGAATTCAGATTAAAATCTGTATTTCTAGAAGTTACTAGAGCTCCCAGTTCAACGAAGCTGTTCTCGTCCAATAAGCTCTCAATACGAGATAAAGCTGGACTTTTGCTTACTTCACTCATACATTTTTCCTCCAAATATATATTTATAACAAAAACTTTGCTAATTTATATATTACGCTTTCGCCCCTCTATTTTCAACCTGTTTGTTAAATTTTTCACGCAAAAAGCAAAAGAAAAAAGCGGCTAAAAAAGCCGCATTTTCGCTCATTTTTTATGCATTTTTACTCTTCCGTGAGACCTAAATGTTCTTCCTTCAGAGCCTCTTCCACCTCTTCCTCAGCCTGAATCTTAAATTCCTCAACCTGAATCGGATTTAGCACTGGAAGATCTGCAATCGATTCAATTCCAAAGGAACGAAGAAAGTCCTCTGTCGTTCCAAAAAGCATAGGTCTACCTGGTGCATCAAGCCTACCAAGTTCTGATACCAGCTGATACTCTACCAATTTATTCACCGCATGGTCAGATGACACACCACGAATCTTCTCGATTTCGCCCTTGGTAATAGGCTGCTTGTATGCAATAATCGACAGCGTCTCGAGAAGCACATCCGTAAGTACGTATTTTCTAGGCTGTTTCGCAAGTTTAATCAGATGCTCATAGATATCTGAAGATGTAGACATCTGACAAGAATCCTCTAAGCGAATCAGACGTATTCCTCGATGATTCTCCTCATATTCCCTTGCAAGCTCTTCAAGAGCTGCTTCTACTTCTTTCTTTTCAACTTCCAAAGCTCCAGCCAGTTTCGATACCTCAACAGCATCTCCCATAGCAAATAGAATTCCCTCTAAAGCTGTCTTAAGTTCCTCTTGTTTCATTTTATCTCCTAATTAAGCCGCAATCTGAGATTCAATAATAATATCATCAAATGTATTTTCTTGCGTTATGTGGATTGTTCCGCTCTTCATAAGCTCGAGAATGGATAAGAAAGTAACAATAAGTTCTGTCTTCGTATGCTGCTTCTCAAGCAGTGCACGAAAGCTAAACTTCGTATGATTCGAGCAGTAGTCCATTACATAGGACATCTTGTCCTCTAAGGAAATCTCTTCCTTGCGAATTGTACCAAACTTAGATCGGACTGGATCCACGCGATTTTCTTTTCGCTTCATAACCTGCTGAAATATTGCATTTAATTTGTCAAGCGTAAGATCCGAAACCAATTCATCTACATCAACTGGCTGACGGAAAGAAAGCACCTCCTCCGGAAGCGTAGGCTCTTTGTACCAGATGTGCTCTGCATCAACTTGGCGATCTCTAAGTTCATAAGAAATTGACTTATACATCTTATATTGAAGCAACTGCTCCACAAGTTCTGCGCGAGGATCAATTTCCTCCTCTTCCTCTACCTCATCCTGTGGCAGAAGCATACGAGACTTGATATCAAGAAGTGTCGCCGCCATAAGTAAGAACTCACTCATGATGTTAAGATCTGCCTTCTTCATCTCGTCCAAATATTCCATATATTGATTGGTAATCTCAACAATTGGAATATCGTAAATATTCACTTTATTCTTCTCTATTAGATGAAGTAATAAATCAAGTGGTCCTTCAAAGGCCTGTAATTTAACGCTCAGTTCCATAACGCACTCCTTTACCTAGGATATTATATCGGTTGAAGCTGTAACTTTCAAGGAAAAATACTATATTTAGTAACCGAGCCAGCAAAGCACCCCATAATTTGTGCAATAAAATACCCCGAGCCATATGACTCGGGGCAAAATAAGCATTCATTTATGCGTTTGGTACGTCCTTGATAGAGAAGGAAATACGTCCCATCTTATCCTTGCCAAGGCAGATAACTGTAACTGTATCTCCAAGAGTAAGAACATCCTCTACATGATCAATTCTCTCATTTGCAATCTTAGAAATGTGAACCATTCCTTCCTTGCCAGGTGCAAATTCAACGAATGCGCCAAACTCCTTGATGCTGACAACCTTACCGGTGAAGAGCTGACCCTTCTCAAAATCTGTAGTAATGGTCTCAATCATCTTGATTGCTTCATCCATCTTCTCCTGATCTGTGCCGCATACAGATACAGCACCATCGTCTGTAATATCAATCTTAACGCCAGTACGATCAATAATCTCATTGATTGTCTTACCACGCTGACCGACAACATCACCGATCTTCTGAGGATCAATCTGAATCTGAATAATCTTAGGAGCGAACTCAGATACATGATCTCTAGGCTCAGCAATTGCCTTGGACATACATGTATCCATGATGAAGAAACGCGCCTCACGAGTTCTTCTGATTGCCTCTTCTACGATTGGACGAGTCAGACCATGAATCTTGATATCCATCTGGATTGCTGTGATACCATCCTTTGTACCTGTAACCTTGAAGTCCATGTCGCCAAAGAAGTCTTCAAGGCCCTGAATATCGGTAAGAACGATGTAATCATCATCTGTCTCACCTGTTACAAGACCACAGGAAATACCAGCAACCATCTTCTTGATTGGTACACCAGCAGCCATAAGAGACATACATGATGCACAAGTAGATGCCATAGAGGTTGATCCATTAGACTCGAAAGTCTCAGAGACTGCACGAATCGCATATGGGAACTCCTCAACAGATGGAAGCACTGGAAGAAGTGCTCTCTCAGCAAGAGCTCCATGTCCAATCTCACGACGTCCTGGTCCTCTGGAAGGCTTGGTCTCGCCGACAGAATAAGATGGGAAGTTATAGTGATGCATATATCTCTTCTCAGTGATATTAGAATCAAGTCCATCAATCTTCTGTACTTCAGACAGAGGAGCCAGAGTTACGATATCGCAAATCTGTGTCTGTCCACGAGTAAACATTGCAGAACCATGTACTCTAGGAATCAAATCAACCTCTGCAGAAAGAGGACGAATCTGATCGATTGCACGACCATCTGGACGCTTATGATCCTTGAGAATCATCTTACGAACTGTCTTCTTCTGATACTGATATACTGCCTCACCAAGTACAGAAAGCCATTCTTCATTATCTGCAAATGCTTCCTCAAGTCTTGCAGTAATTTCCTTGATGTTAGCCTCGCGAACCTGCTTCTCATCTGTAAATACAGCTTCTTCCATCTCGCTTGGAGGAACAATTTCCTTCATCTTAGCAAACATCTCTTCTGGAATTGCACAGCTTGTATAAGAATGCTTAGCCTTACCAACTTCTGCTACCATCTGATTGATTAAAGCAATAATTGTCTGGTTCACATCATGAGCCATATAGATAGCTTCAATCATCTTATCTTCTTTTATCTCGTTAGCACCTGCCTCAATCATAATGACCTTCTCGGCGGTAGATGCAACTGTAAGCTTAAGATCACCCTTATCCCACTGTTCCTGAGAAGGGTTTACAATAAGCTCTCCATCGATCATACCCATCTGAGTCATGGCACAAGGACCATCAAATGGAATATCTGAAATGCAGGTAGCCATAGCTGTTCCCATCATAGCTACAATCTCAGGACGGCACTCAGGATCAACACTAAGAACAAGGTTATTCAGTGTGACATCATTACGATAATCCTTAGGGAATAATGGACGCATAGGTCTATCTATTACACGAGCAGTAAGCACTGAATTCTCAGATGCCTTGCCTTCACGCTTATTAAATCCCCCTGGAATCTTACCTACTGAGTAGAACTTCTCTTCAAATTCTACGCTAAGTGGGAAGAAGTCGATGCCTTCTCTTGGCTTGTCTGAAGCAGTTGCTGTACAAAGAACTGTTGTATCACCATACTGAATCATGACTGCGCCATTTGCCTGCTTTGCAACCTTGCCAACTTCGACCTTAAGAGGTCTTCCGGCGAGATCCATTGTAAATGTCTTCGTCATTTTCATTCTCCTTTATCTTCTCTCTAACTCAACATCGCTTATTATATCATAAAAAAAAGAAGAAGTATGTATAAAAACACACTTCTTCCAAAAACAATTACTTTCTAAGACCAAGTCTCTCGATAAGTGAACGATATCTCTCGATATCTGTGTTCTTAAGATAAGCAAGTAAATTACGTCTCTTACCAACCATCTTCAGAAGACCACGACGTGAGTGGTGATCCTTAGGGTTAGCCTTAAGATGCTCTGTAAGCTCCTGAATACGAGCTGTAAGAACAGCAATCTGTACCTCTGGTGAACCTGTATCACCAGGTGTTACAGCATACTCATTGATAATAGCCTGCTTCTTCTCTTTTGTAATCATAGTAGATTCCTCCTAAAATATTATAGTACTGCCTGTATTCAGTGAAAGGTCGGAGTGTCCAATTACCGAACGCAGGTAAAACAATACTGCAATAAGATATCACAGTTTGTACCAATTGTAAAGAACTAATCGTTAATTAATCGAGTAACGCAAATTGGCGTTCTGTAATAACAATTAGAAATCTTGATACCAGTCTTACGATTTGAAGCATGTACAATCTGACCATTGCCAATATAGATTGCTACATGGTTGATTGACTTGCCCTTACCATAGAAGAATAAATCTCCAGGCTTTGCTTCAGAAGCACTAATCCTGGTTCCATAATTTGCCTGAGCTCTCGATGAGTGTGGCAAGGAAATGCCATATTTTGCATAAATAGATAATACAAAACCAGAACAATCTGCTCCCTTGGTAAGAGATGTTCCACCCCACACATATGGATTACCAACAAATTGCGTAGCATAGGAAACCAGATCAAGCCGAACATCAGACACACCAGCTCCATAGAGGAATTCATTAAGTGACATAGCCGTCTGAAGTCCATTCGTAATCGTGACATAGTCTGAAGAAATGTATCCCACCTCATCATCGACTAAGACCTGATACCAGCCGTCTAATTCTTCCGTAACCTCTAACTCCTCGCCAAGAGCCATCGTAGTCATAATAGTAGAATCTGTACTTGGCTCCTCTCGAACTCTAAGGCCTGAAGCATCCGAAGTAGCAAGCTTAGTGACAACCTCACTCGCTCTAGCTGTTGCAGCCTCTCCAGTAATCACATAATCCGACAGAACATATCCTGTTACTTCGCCGGAACGAATATAATACCAATCGCCCTCTGTAGATAGAATCTCGCATCCTGCATCATTCATCATCTTACCAATAATAGATGCGGATTCTGAAGGTTCTTTTCGGACATTCAGATTCTCATCAACCTGTACAATTCCAAGATTCGAATAGCCAAGTGACAAATCCATAGAACCGGTTGTAGCAAATTCATTACTAAAGAGTTCTGCAGCTTCTGTAACATTTACTGCCATAAATTCAGAAACACCTGCAATCAAGGATGGTTCAATCTCCTCCTTCGGAGTTGCAAAGTGACATGCTCCAAATATAAGAAATGCTGAAGATATTGAAAGTGCAAGAGCTCTATAAATTCGAAACTGCATTCTAACCTCCCTAAGCTGCAAAAAAATAACAGAAATAAATATATTTCTGTTATCAAGCTCAAATATAGTATAACAAGCTCGTAGAACTCTGTCAACTTTTTGTAACATTTGTGTAATAATTGTCAAAGATTAAAATAATGATACGCTTCCTTCGTATCCTTTAGGATCTGATCCTTCAATTCTGACAGATTATTAAACTTCTTCTCTGAGCGAATCCGCTTAAGAAAAGAGACCTTGGCAATCTCCTCATAGACATCTTCCTTGAAATCTAAGATAAAAGTCTCCACATTCACACCACGAGTTCCCTCTATGGTAGGCTTAATGCCCACATTGGTAACTCCATGATAAGTTCGATTCTTAATCAGAACTTCCGTAATATATACACCATTTGGTGGAAGAAGCTTCGTAGATGGCGGAAGCATATTAATCGTAGGGATTCCCATTCCACTTCCTATATGATTGCCATGAACAATCTCACCCCAAATAAAATATTTGTATCCAAGAAGTTCATTCGCTCGTTCAATATGACCAAGAGAAATCTCATCTCTCACATATGTACTGCTAATGTCCCGCTTATCAAGCTTGATCTTCGATACAACATCTAAGCGAAAGCCAAGATTCTCAGCCATCTTAGAGAGTAAGGCTGTATCACCTAGTCCACGATAACCAAAATGGAAATCCGATCCAACAACCATATATGCCATATGAAGTTTCTCTGACAGAAGTCGTACAAAGTCCTCTGCCTCCATATGCATAAGCTCTTCAGAAAAAGAAAGACGAACCAGATAATCAATTCCAGATTGGTCTAAAATATATTCCTTCTCTTCTTCTGTTATAAGATTCGGAACTGAGTCCTTCGATAGCACAAGTCTTGGAGATAAATCGAAAGAAACAACAACTGACTTAAGTCCCTTCTCTTTCTCCCTCGCAAGATAATCATAGAGCAGATGATGTCCTCTATGTATTCCATCGAACTTGCCAACAGTAACTGCTGTATCGAATGTAAAATCGCAATCTCTAATATTATCTATAATCTTCATATTACTCTAAAAACATCTTCTCTAATCGAAGAGAATCTCCGTCCATCTTATATACTCCAACAAATCTTCCATCGGATAGATAGACTAAAACGCCTGCATCCTGACAATACGCGTCATGAGAAACACGTATTCTACCACCATTTACAATAAGCTTCTCTTCACAAGCTGAAGCAAGGTATTTGTCGTAGCTTTGAAACAAGGCATCAATTGGAGTCACGAGCTCCTCTAGTCGATTAGAATCTATTGCTTCTTGAATCTCGGAAAGGTGATATGCATGATGTATATCAAATACATCTACTCTGGTGCGGACAAGAGATTCCATGCATCCAAAGCAGCCCAAATACCGTCCTATGTCATCACAGAGAGACCGAATATATGTCCCCTTGGAGCAATGAACCAAAAAGCGAACTCTCGGCAAACTAATCTCCAAGATATCAATGGAGTAAATCGTAACTGGCCGGCTCTTTCTCTCCACATCCTGACCAGCTCTGGCATATTCATAAAGCTTCTTGCCATTCACCTTGAGAGCGGAATACATAGGCGGAACCTGCATAATATCCCCAACAAAGGATTCCATGGCAGATCTAACCTGGTCCTCTGTCACGAAAACCTCTGCCTCCTCAAGCACAGTGCCACTTATATCCAGTGTATCTGTACGCTGTCCAAGTAATAATACAGCCTCGTATTCTTTGTCCTTGTCTGTTAGCAGATCACAAACCTTAGTTGCCTTACCAATGCAGACAGGAAGTACTCCTGTAGCATCCGGATCCAGCGTTCCTGTATGACCAATCTTTCGAATATGGAGCATACCGCGTAGTTTGGCAACAACATCAAAGGAAGTAAAGCCCGCTTCTTTATATACATTAATAATACCGCTTTGCATCAGACATTAACCTGCATCTGTTCTAGTACTTCTTCAACAATCTGGTCAATGATAAGGGCAGGCTCTCCTGTCATCTCAAAGCCAGCCGCCTTCGCATGACCACCGCCACCATGATTCACAGCAATTAGGGACAAATCCACCAAATCACCCGATGCTCTCGTGCTTACCTTATAAGCGCCTGATTCCTCCTCATAGATGAAGATAGATACCTCAACGCCCTTGATATTTCGAAGCTCTGCTACAATTCCGTCCAGTTCCTTGTAGTTCACAGAGAAGCGCTCCATATCATCGCGTGTCACAATTCCTGAGATTATCCTGCCATCTGCATGCATAGTAGAATTAAGGATCACGTAAGACTGAATTCTGCTCTGATTATAAGTCTTCTCAAAGAAGGTCTTCTCAACAATCGAGGAAAAATCGATACCGCATGCAACAAGCGCACCAGCAATCCGATAGGTCTTCTCTGAAGTACAACTATACTGAAAGACTCCTGTATCATTTACAATACCCATATAAAGAGCCTCAGCAATATCCTTCGTAATCGTTCTATGGCAAATCAAATCATATACAAGTTCTGATGCAGAAGACGCATCCGGAACAATATAATTCAAATCGCCAAAAGAAAGGTTGCTCTTATGATGATCAATACAAATCGATTTCTTCGCAGATGTAAAGTAAGAATAAGCTCGGCCTAATCTGTCACCACTTCCACAGTCAAGTGCAATAAAGAGGTCAAAAGTTCTCTCCTCATCTGCTTCCTTAATCTGATCCGCAGATTGCAGAAACTTAAACTTGTTCGGAATTGGATCCAGAAAAATCAAAACATCCTTCTCTGGAAAGTATTCTCTAATATAGTTATACATTCCTATCGTTGAACCTACGCAGTCTCCATCCGGTCGAATATGACCAGCGATTCCAATAGTTGTAGCTTCTTCTATTTGTTCATCTAGTGAGAATGGGCAGATATCCGTCATCTTATTCCTCTTCTTCCTTTGGTAAATGAAGTTCATCAATCATCTGTGACATGTGTACACCATAAGCAATCGAATTATCCGGTATAAATTCAATATCCGGTGTATTTCGAAGATTTACTGTTCTGGCTAACTGCTTCTTAATAAATCCTTTGGAAGATTTGAGCCCCTCTATTGTCCTGGCAAGAGAATCCTCATTGCCAAGAACAGAAATATAGGCCTTACATGTCTTAAGGTCTGGGGCTACCTCTACTGCTACAACAGAGCACATAGGATCAATACGAGGATCCTTCAGTTCTCCACGAATAATATTACTAAGCTCGTGAAGAACCTCCTCATTAATTCTTGTATTCTTAATACTATTCTTTCTCAAGATTAACTCCTATCTTGGTACCTCAACCATGATATATGCTTCAATCTTATCCTCTACCTGAATCTCATTAAATCCGTCAAATACAAGACCGCATTCAAATCCAGCCTTAACTTCCTTGACATCATCCTTGAATCGCTTCAGTGAAGCAAGATCACCTTCAAAGAGCTGCTCCTCACCTCTAGTGATACGAACACGACATCCTCTCTGGAAGTAACCATCTAAGACATAAGATCCAGCAATATTACCTACATCAGAAGACTTGAAGATCTGACGAACCTCTGCATGACCGATTACTTTCTCCTCGAAGATAGGATCAAGCATACCCTTCATTGCAGCCTCTACATCTTCAATTGCATTATAGATAACGCTATAGAGTCGAACATCAACCTTCTCTGCTTCAGCAGTCTGTTTTGCCTGATTGTCTGGTCTTACATTAAAGCCGATGATAATCGCATTTGACGCAGATGCAAGTGTGACATCAGACTCTGTAATGGCACCAACACCACCATGGATAATCTTAACGACTACCTCTTCATTAGACAACTTCACAAGAGAAGACTTAATTGCTTCTACAGAACCCTGAACATCAGCCTTAACGATAATCTTCAGTTCCTTCAGATTACCTGACTTAATCTGTGAATAGAGATCATCGAGTGACATCTGCATCTTATTCTCTTCTACCAGACGGTTCTTATTCTCAGAAATGAAGGTCTCAGCAAAGGAACGAGCATCCTTTTCACTATCCATGGCAACAAATACTTCGCCAGCATTTGGTGCTTCATTTAGACCAAGAATCTCAACAGGTGTAGATGGTCCTGCAACCTTTACTCTCTTACCATTATCATCAATCATGGCACGAACCTTACCATAAGCAGAGCCTGCAGCAATTGGATCACCTACATGAAGTGTACCCTTCTGAACAAGAACAGTCGCAACTGCACCACGTCCCTTATCAAGCTGAGCCTCAATAACAAGACCTCTCGCGTTACGCTTAGGGTTCGCCTTAAGTTCGAGAACCTCCGCTGTAAGAAGAATCATCTCAAGTAATGTATCAATACCTTCATGCGTCTTAGCAGATACTGGTACAAATACAGTACTTCCGCCCCAATCCTCAGGGATTAATTCATATTCAGAAAGCTCCTGCTTTACACGTTCAATATTGGCATTTGGCTTATCAATCTTATTGATTGCAACAATAATCTCTACGCCTGCAGCCTTGGCATGGTTAATTGCCTCTACTGTCTGTGGCATAACACCATCGTCCGCTGCAACAACCAGAATTGCAATATCTGTAGAATTTGCACCACGCATACGCATTGCAGTGAATGCTTCGTGTCCAGGTGTATCAAGGAAGGTGATATTCTGTCCATTTGCAGAAACGACATAAGCACCAATTGCCTGAGTAATACCACCGGCCTCTCGGTCTGTTACCTTGGTGTCACGGATTGCATCAAGAAGCGATGTCTTACCATGATCGACATGACCCATAACACAGACAACAGGTGGACGAGAAATCATTGTAGCCTCATCTTCCTCATCCTCAGCAAGAAGATCTGCAATAACATCTACCTTCTCCTCATGCTCGCAAAGAATGTCAAATTCTACCGCAATCTCTTCTGCCTGCTCATAATCTACATCTGAGTTCAGGGTAACAACCTGGCCCTTCAGGAAGAGCTGCTTAATAATCTGAGAAGGCTGAATCTTCATACGGTCAGCAAGGTCACGAATTGTAATTCGATCTGGAACCTTAATGCTCTTAATCTCTTCTGTCTTCTCCTGCTTTGGCTGTGGCTTCTTCTTCTTACCACCGTTCTTCTCCAGGTTTACGTAGCGTTCCTGCTTCTTGCCACCCAGATTGTCATAATTCTTATGTGCTCCGCCCTTACGATTATCGTGCTGTCCCTTAGTATGGTTGTTACGGTTATCGCTTGGAGCAGGAGCAGAAGCAGCTGCATTTGTAGAAAAACGTGCTCCATTTCCACCGCTAGGTCTACGAGAATCAGAATTATTTGGTCTTTGATTATCATTTCTTCGTCCTGAACCGGCACGATTCTCATTTGGTCTATTATTCTCGTTATTACGACGTTCGTTCTGCCTAGCATTCTCATTACTGCGTCTTTCATTCAGAGAGCGACGTGCTTCATTGTCAATTCTCTCAGAACGAGCGTGATCTTCCTTCGTAATGTGGTCAATTCCTCTAGGCTTAATTGGACGATGTACACCTTCCTGACGATTGCCATTATTTGGGCGATTACCGTCCTGACGTCTATCATCATTTCTTCGCCTCTGGCCTCCATTATTTGATCTCTGACCATTATTGCTATATCTAGGATTAAATACAGCAGAAATGGTAGATTTCTTCTTTGGACGCTGTTCTCCATCCGCATGCTTTGCTTCTGGCTTGGCCTCAGCTTTAGGCTCTGCCTTAGCCTCTACCTTTGCTTCTGCCTTGGCAGCAGGCTTTGCTTCCGTTTTTGCCGCTGGCTTGGCTTCCGACTTCTTAGCAAAATTCTTACGCACCATATCAATCTGACCTTCATCAAGACCAGATGCAGACTTTACCTCTATTCCCTTTGTCGCAAGGAATTCAACAACTTCCTTGGACTGTATATTTAAATCCTTAGCAAGTTCATGTACTCTCATACTTTACCTCCACTATTCCATTGTACGAAGATTCGCAAATTTCTTAGATAAACCAACTGAAAAATTATCTCCAAGCACAGCAATGGATGCTCGATAATCCTTGCCGATTGCAGCTCCAAGACTTTCCTTGGTTCCGTAAAATTCCAAATCAACGCCATAAAAGCTACACATATCTGTATAACTTTTCTTCGACCGTTCAGAACAATCATTAGCAACAATAACAAAATGTGATTGGCCAGACTTCACAGCCTTCTCCACGGAAAATTCTCCGCTCACAAGCTCACCCGCCTTGGCAGCCAATCCGAGAAATGACAAAATACTATCCTGCATCCTACAACATCTCCTCTCGAAGAGATTCCATAACCGAATCAGGAATCATAGTCTTAAGAGAACGATTTAGCCCCTTACTACGAATTGCACGTTCCAGGCATTCAATAGAATTGCATAGATATGCACCACGACCATTTTTCTTAAGGGATGAATCTAGTTCTACCTCACCTTCATCTGTAAGAACAATGCGAATCAGTTCCGATTTTGGCTTCATTTCTCCGCAACCAACGCATTTTCGCATTGGTATTTTCTTATCTGCCATATTATTCCTCTTCGTCTAAAACTTCCTCAATTTCAGCCTCTTCTTCGTAATCTTCCTCTACGAAGCCATCCTCATCATAGTACTCATCCTCGTCATAGTACTCTTCATCATCATAGTCATTCTCGTAGTCAAGGAAGTCACCAGCCTCAATTGCCTGTGTCTCACTCTTAATATCGATCTTATATCCAGTAAGATGAGCAGCAAGTCTTGCATTCTGACCTTCCTTACCAATAGCAAGAGAAAGCTTCTTATCAGGTACAACAACCTTGGCTGTCTTCTCATCAGAATCTGCGATAACTGAGATTACTGGAGCAGGACTTAAGGCATTCTGAATGAGAATTGCAGGATTTTCATCCCAGTTAACAATATCAATCTTCTCATTTCCAAGTTCATCAACGATTGCATTGACACGAGATCCATTCATACCAACGCAAGCGCCTACTGGATCTACATCTGGATCATTAGACCAAACTGCAATCTTCGTTCTGCTTCCTGCCTCACGAGCAATTGCCTTAATCTCAACAATTCCTTCACGAACCTCTGTAACCTCTTCTTCAAAGAGCTTAACCACAAATTCAGGATGTGTACGAGATACGCTAATCTTAAGTCCGCGATTGCCCTTCTTTACTTCAAGAATATATACCTTTACTCGATCATTAGGCTTAAGGTTCTCTCCCTTAATCTGCTCGCTCTGATACATAGTTGCATCTGCATGACCCAAATTAATGCTGATATTCTTGCCAACATATCGCTGAACAATACCAGTAACAACAGTCTTCTCAAGAACTACATATTCGTCATACATGATACGACGCTCTTCTTCACGAATTGACTGAAGGATAATACCCTTGGCACTGGATGCTGCAATACGTCCAAACTCCTTAGACTTAATCTCTACATTGACAATATCGCCAACCTTGTAGCTTCCATCGATAGCCTGCGCATCATCAATATCAATCTCAAGCTCAGGCTCCTCTACAGAATCAACTACCGTCTTGGCAGCATATACATGATACTGGCAAGTCTCTGGATCTGTCACAACAGAAATATTCTCCATATGAGAGTAGCTCTTGCTGCAAGCCATAATAAGAGATTCCTTGATTGTCTCGAGAATAACCTCACGTGAGATATTCTTCTCTCTCTCTAAAGTCTCAATTGCTTCTAAAAATTCATTCTTTTCCATTTCTTTCCTCCTAAAATGTATAGAACTCAAAAATCTATTGCCTGACGAATCAGTGAAATATCGTTTTTAGAAAATGTCATCGTTGAGTCGTCATCAAAAAGTAATGTGACCGACTCATCATCATAAGCTTTCAGAATACCACAAAACTCCTTCTGCTTATCAATCTGCTTATAGGTGCGAATCTCAATTGATTTATTCAAATTCCTAATGTAGTCCTTCTCCTTCTTAAGAGGCCTGCCAAGACCTGGAGAACTCACCTCAAAAGTATAGGCATCTGAAATGTAATCCTCACGATCAAGGATTTCATTCATCTCTCGACTCACATCCACACAGTCGTTAATAGAAATACCACCTGGCTTATCGATATAAGCCCTTAAGTAGAAGTCAGATCCTTCCTTCACATATTCTACATCCACAAGTTCAAAACCCATGCGATCAAGAATTGGCAGGATGAATTCCTCTGTCTTCTGCTCGTAAATCTCTCTCTTAGACATATCAATCACCACCTTACATGTCCATACAAGCAATTGAGAGAGGACAAAGCCCTCTCTCAATCTCTAGCATATTATTCAACTCTTAAATACTATAGCACCATATACAAATAAATGCAAATAAAAAAGTATTGACAAAAGTCAATACTTCTCGGGTTGGGCTGTAAAATTACAGTCAACAGTTCCTAGGGGAATCGAACCCCTGTTTCCGCCGTGAGAGGGCGGCGTCTTAACCGCTTGACCAAGGAACCATATGCTTTGTCATCGCCAACGCGACAACAAAGCTATATTACTATAAGTCCCACTAGAAGGCAAGTACTTTTTTAGGAATTATTAAAGTCTTACTCTTCGTATCCATTTGGGTTATTCTTCTGCCAATTCCAAGAATCGCGGCACATTTCCTTAATGCCATACTTTGCAGTCCATCCAAGCTCTTCCTTGGCCTTTGTAGCATCTGAATAGCATGTAGCGATATCACCAGCACGTCTTGGCTTGATAGAATAAGGAATCTTGATATCATTTGCCTCTTCAAAATTCTTCACAATGTCAAGAACACTGTATCCGACACCAGTACCTAAATTATAGATGCAGAGACCAGCCTTCTCCTCGATCTTCTTGAGAGCCTTAACATGACCAATTGCAAGATCCACAACATGGATATAATCGCGAACACCAGAACCATCTGGAGTATCATAATCATCACCAAAGACGCCAAGCTCTGGAAGCTTACCAATTGCAACCTGAGTGATATATGGCATCAAGTTATTTGGAATACCATTTGGATTCTCTCCCATTGTTCCTGAAGGATGTGCTCCAATCGGATTAAAGTAACGAAGCAGAATTACATTCCACTCAGGATCAGCCTTCTGCATGTCAGATAGAATCTGCTCTAGCATAGACTTGGTCCAACCATAAGGGTTAGTGCACTGTCCCTTAGGGCAATTCTCAGTGATTGGAATCTCTGCAGGATCACCATAAACAGTAGCGGAAGAAGAGAAAATAATATTCTTACAGCCATTCTGTCTCATCACATCCACAAGAGTTAATGTTCCAGCAATATTATTCTCATAATATTCCCAAGGCTTCTGTACAGACTCTCCTACTGCCTTAAGTCCAGCAAAGTGAATACAAGAAGTAATCTCTTCCTTTGCAAAAATTTCATTTAAAATCGTTCTATCAAGAATGTCTCCCTTATAAAAGGTAACCTTCTTACCAGTCAAAGCACTAACACGCTCAAGCGACTTCTCGCTAGAATTATGTAGATTATCAAGGACAACAACATCATATCCTGCATTCTGAAGTTCTACGCAGGTATGACTACCAATAAAACCAGCTCCACCAGTTACAAGTATTGCCATAACAAATCTCCTTTCAACTTATCATCAATCACATTGTAGCAAACAGAAACCCAAATTGACAATAGAGTTTTCTGGCATATTTCATTTTCTTTGTGGCATATCCACTCGATTCCAACAGGATAATGTAAAAAAGAGGCGGAAGAACAAAGTCTTCCACCTCTAAATAAGTTCTTAAGCAACCTGCTTCTTAGCAACTTCAACTAACTCTGCAAAGCCTGCAGCATCATTAACTGCCATCTCTGCTAACATCTTACGGTTGATCTCAATACCAGCAAGCTTCAGTCCATACATGAACTTGCTGTATGATAAACCATTGATACGAGCTGCAGCATTGATACGAGCGATCCAAAGCTGTCTCATCTGTCTCTTTCTCTGCTTACGTCCAGCATAAGAAGAGGTTAATGCTCTCATAACTGACTGCTTAGCTACACGATACTGCTTAGATCTAGCGCCTCTGTAGCCCTTAGCCATCTTTAATACTCTACTATGCTTCTTCTTAGCGTTCTGTCCGCCTTTAATTCTTGCCATAATCTAATCCTCCTAACCGATTCTTATGCGTAAGGTAAAACCTTCTTCATTGCCTTAACGTTGGTAGCGTCTGTCATAGCTGCCTTTCTAAGATTTCTCTTTCTCTTAGTAGTCTTCTTGGTCAGGATATGACTCTTGTAAGCCTTATTTCTCTTAAGCTTTCCAGTACCTGTTGTAGAGAAACGCTTTGCAGCTGCTCTCTTAGTCTTAATCTTTGGCATAATGAATTCCTCCTAAAATTACTTGTTTTTCTTCTCTGCCAGCACCATGCTGATAGAACGGCCTTCTACCTTAGGTGCCTTCTCCACTACTGCGATATCCTCCATAGAAGAAGCGATATCATCAAGGATGTGCTTGCTTGCGTTCATATGAGCCATCTCACGACCGCGGAAACGTAAGGTAATCTTCACCTTATCGCCCTTTGCAAGGAACTTTCTTGCATTATTCATCTTGGTGTTAAGATCATTTGAATCAATGTTTGGAGACAATCGAATCTCTTTAAGCTCAACTGTATGCTGCTTCTTCTTTGCTTCCTTCTCCTTGCGTGAAAGTTCATAGCGATACTTACCGTAATCGATGATCTTACATACAGGTGGCTTAGCATTTGGTGAAACCTTGACCAAGTCAAGATCAGCATCCTGTGCAAGCTTAAGTGCTTCTCTAGAAGACATAATTCCTAACTGTTCCCCATCTGAGCCAATCAAGCGAACTTCACGATCGCGAATCTGCTCATTAATCATTAAATCGTTAATGGTTACACCTCCATAAATAATAAAAAAGTGGATAGGCAGACTATCCACTTAAGCATTCAACAATCATAAATTGTAAAAATACCAACGCTAAGTCGCAGGCTAGTAAGTCGCGCTTAGGTGAGAGTGGATACTCTACTTTTGCTTTACAACGTTCATAATATATCACTTGGCTAAGGTTGCGTCAAGACTTTTTCGGAAATTATAGAACAAATTTCTCTATCACCTCTAAAACGCCATCATGATCATGATCTGCCTCGGTGATATAGGATGCAACTTCCTTCGCTTCTGTCCTTGCATTTGCCATGGCAACGCCGATTCCTGCCATAGATATCATTGTAATATCATTTCTCTCATCTCCAATTGCAATGGTATCTTCCATCGAAAGACCAAGATAAGAGGCAAGCTCTTGCATTCCAGCGCCCTTATGAACTCCCTTCGGAGTATATTCAAGATAACAAGGCGATGAAAAGGTCACCTCAAAGAAATCCTGAAATTCCTCAAGATGTCTCAGCCGAAAGTCCTCAAGCCTATCATGATTCTCATAATCAATGACTATAATCTTCGGATGAGGAGTTCCTCTTAGCTCTTCTGTAGATGAAAAAAATCGAACCTCTTCCTTGGTAATGGAATTATAGTGAGCCAAGGCCTCGCAATCATAGGGACTTAAAATATGCGAATCATCATAAGTCTGCGCATAATATCCCTCTTCGAATAACTGATTCATAAGGCGGATAGCGAAGTCTTCCGCTAGGCTATGTCGAAAAATTACCTTCTTGGTCTCTTGTTCAAATAGAATTCCTCCCTGAAAACCAAGGATATAACAATTCTTGCCATCAAGTCCATAAGATTTCGACACAAGCTCACATCCCGGAATTGATCTGCCAGAAGTCAGTGCTATATAATTTCCAGCAGCCACTGCACGATTTAGTGCATCAAGTGTTCTAGGTGAAATGGTCTTATCCGAGGTAAGAAGCGTCTCGTCTAAGTCCATACAGATTAATTTACTCATCTTCTGCTTCCTCTAAGGATGCAACGATAGGTGTAAATCTTCGATTCACCGCTTCTTCATAATCTACACGATTCAGCTGCATCGCTTCCTTCATAAACTGTTCCTGACTGGAAATAAGCTTCTTGCCTCTTCGATCCAGACGCTGATACTCTCCGTCATCTCCCATAAAATACGCTTTCTTATTATCAGAAAGCTGTGTATCAAGGATATGCTTCGCCTTATTCTTCAGCTTCTCATCCTCAATTGGGAATATAATCTCAACTCTTCGATCCAGATTTCGCGGCATCCAATCCGCAGAGCCCATATAAATATCCTCTTCCCCATCATTATAGAAATAGAAGATACGAATATGCTCTAGGAAGTTACCAACAATAGATTCTACTGTTATATTCTCACTGACTCCAGGTATTCCGGTTCTAAGGCAGCAAATACCTCTTACAATCAAATGAATCTCGACTCCACAAGAAGAAGCCTCGTATAATTCCTCTATGATTCCTGGATCACAGAGAGAATTCATCTTGGCAATAATTAAGGCCTTCTTGCCATCTAAGGCATGCTGCTTCTCCCTCGAAATCAGCTGCAGGAACTTATCTCTAAGCCAAATAGGTGCAACAATAAGACGGTTCCAGCTCTTAGGCTCTGAATAGCCAGAAAGCATATTAAATACCGCAGTTGCATCCTCTCCATATGGTTCACGACAAGTCAGCATTCCACAATCCGTATAGAGCTTCGCTGTAGAATCATTATAATTGCCCGTTCCAAGATGGACATATCTTCGAATTCCATCTTCTTCTCTTCGAACAACCAGCGCAATCTTACAGTGGGTCTTCAGTCCTACAATACCATAGATTACATGGCAGCCTGCCTTCTCAAGCGTCTTGGCCCAACCGATATTATTCTCCTCGTCAAATCTAGCCTTAAGCTCTACAAGAACGGTAACCTGCTTTCCATTCTCCGCTGCAAGAGCCAGCGCCCTAATAATTGGAGAATTACCGCTCACTCGATACAGGGTCTGCTTAATCGCAAGGACCTTTGAATCTGTCGCCGCCTGTTTGATGAAATTAACCACCGGATCAAAGGACTCGTATGGATGATGGAGAAGAATATCTCCTCGTCGAATCTCGCGGAAAATATCCGTTCCTGCCTTAAGTCTTGGATTCTCCTGTGGTGAAAATGCAGGATATCGAAGCTTGTCATAACCCGTTAATCCATACATCTTCATAAGGAAGGTAAGATCAATCGGTCCATTAATATAGAAAACATCGTCTGCATTTACTGACAAGTTATCCGTAAGAAAGGATAGAAGTTCTGAGTCCACTCCTTCTTCTACCTCAAGTCGAATGACTTCTCCCCACTGGCGCTTCTTTAATTGCTTCTCGATCTCCTTCAGAAGATCTGCAGCCTCATCTTCATCAATTGACATATCTGCATTACGCATAACACGATAAGGGACAGCACTTATGACATCATAATTGAGAAACAGCTTATGAATATTCCTCTCAATCACTTGTTCTAAGAGAATAAAGCTATATTTGTGCCCTTCTGACGGTGGTATCTGGACTAATCTAGGAAGAACGGATGGCACCTGAATAGTTACAAATTCATTGGCAATAGATTTCCTACGTCTTAGAAGTCCTATTCTTGCACCATTCTTCTCTTTGATTCTCGCAGCGATATTGAGCGATTTATTCAGAATTAGTGGAAATGGTCTAGAAGCATCAACTGCCATCGGCGTTAGAACCGGATAGACATCCTCTTCAAAATATCGATCCACATATTCTGTCTGCGTCTGATTTAATTTCTCATGCGCATCGATCAATTCAATTCCTTCTGCACGAAGCATAGGATTAAGTGATCGATTATAGGTAGTATATTGGGCACTTGAGAATTCTTTCGTTTCCTTATTAATTCGCTCAAGCTGCTCCTCTGCAGTCAGACCTGCAATATCAGGCTTACGATAATCGGCATGAACCTGATCCTTCAGAGATGCCACACGCACCATGAAGAACTCGTCCAAATTCGATGCCGTAATTGACAAGAACTTGATACGTTCAAGTAGTGGCAGATTCTTATCCTTTGCCTCATTTAAGATACGAATATTGAATTTCAGCCAGCTTAACTCTCTATTATCATAATAATCCGGATTTCGAAAATTAATTTTATCCCCCATTGTATAGCTCCTTATTGTAATAGCAGACGTTTTTCCTTGATTACAGGTCGAATTGCAAATACCTCTTCAAAGAAATCCGCCTTATTATTAAACATTCCCTTCTCAAGGGAAATGGAATCTGATGCTTCAATCGTGATTACCAGTTCCTTATTTCGAACCGACATGGAAATGTTCTTGAACTTCTGCTTATGGCTCCGATCCATGGCATTCGCAACCTTAAGGATAGCAAGAAGTTCAACCATAACCCAATAATCCTCCTTGGAAATACGATCCGCAAGATTACGATATGGTGGTAAATCTCTTCTATTATAAGAAGCAATCAGCGCGACCATTTCTCTTTCCTTATGAGTAAGTCCGAGGATTTCTGATGATTTGATAATCGTGTAGGTACAATCTGCGGCTTCCGACAAACTAATATATTTGCCGCAATCGTGGAGAATACACACTACCTGCATGAGCAGACGCTCCCTCTTCGTCATGGAATGATATTTCTTCATGGAATCAAAGATCTGAACGGATATCTTCTGCAAGGCTTTAAGATGAGGCTCATAGGAGCCATATCTTCTGGCAATAGACCAGGATGCAGATAAAATATCCTCCTCAAAATTATGCTCTGATTTCAGAAGCTTATGCTGATAAGCATATCGATAGGCAATACCTTCATTTACCGAAACACCAGGTAGCAAGGTATATTTCGTCGGTAACATCTTAGCAATTTCAAAATGAAGTAGCATAAGCGGTTCTAAGAAGACCTGTGCCTCATCATATAATTCCCAGTCTGAAGCGACGGAATTTCTATGTTCCTTCATCATATTCTTAATGAATTTCTTGAATTTCTCAGTCTCAGTTAGGATACCATCTGAGGATTCGCCAAGTTCTGTAAGCTTCTTCGATACTCGGTCACCTAAGATAATCAAGTAGGTCGGCTCAATATCCTTCATGTAGACCTTGGCAAAGGTGTCTAATTCCTTGTCAATAAGGGATGAAATCTGCTCCCGATAATCCTTGGCCTTATCAAGCTTACGAAGTGATTCCATAGTGGAATAAGTACCCAAGTGAAGATGCTGAGTTGTAATAACCTTGCTGTGTCGAAAGAGAGTAATCTGCAGGCTGGCTCCGCCAACGTCAACGATTACCGCAGAATCCTCTACCATCTTCGAGAAGGATGGTAGGGATGCCACCGCTTGATAACCAAAGAATCTGTGCTCTGAATTGGAGAGCGAAATCACCGGAAGCTTGGTCTTAAGCTTAATCTGTTCCAAGACAAATTGCATATTAGAAGCTGTCCGCAAGGTATAACCAGCATATACTGCATAATCATCTACCCGATACATCTCCATGGTCTTTTTCATATCAAGAAGGCGCATTACAAGATCTTCTGTTGTCTGAAGGCTAACCGCCCCAGAAGTATAGATGTCCTTCATAATATCCGTTGTAGAGCGGAGGCAATCAATTTCCTTTAAGCCGCCCTCCTTTGATATCTCAAAGACCTTAAGTATTGTCTCACTCGAGCCAATATATATAGATGCAAATAAGTTCATAAATAGCCCCCTTTTATGAATGAATCCTAAAGTCCTAGCAGATAATCAATAAACTGCTGTGCTGTTCTACCAGATAGTCCCCCATGCTGCATCTCCCATGCATTTGCCTTCTGCAGGATCTCTTCATCCGGCATGGTAATATGATTCTGTGCCTTAAGCCC
The DNA here is from genome assembly GCA_963661945.1 of Lachnospiraceae bacterium. Taxonomy (GTDB): domain Bacteria; phylum Bacillota; class Clostridia; order Lachnospirales; family Lachnospiraceae; genus CAVLDP01. Next base: position 88,645 of record CAVLDP010000001.1, on the reverse strand, counting down.
AAGCACTATATCCTTAAATTCTTTTGGCGATGGAGCACCAAAATAGATAGTCACACCAAATCTCATCGATAGTGACAACTTCTCTTGCTTGGTGTCATTCTTATGCATGTCATCATATTCCTTGTTATCAGATTGATTCTCATGAATCAAATGACGACGATTCGAAGTCGCATAGATTAGAATATTATCCGGCTTCTTCTCCAGGCCGCCCTCAATCACCGCCTTAAGATATTTATACTCAATCTCAAATTCCTCAAAGGAGAGGTCATCCATATAAATGATAAATTTGTAATTACGATTCTTAAGCGTGGCAATCAGATGATTCAGATACTTGAACTCATGCTTATATACTTCAACAATACGAAGACCCCTGTCATAATACTGATTAGCAATTGCCTTAATCGAGGTTGATTTACCTGTTCCTGCATCACCAAAGAGAAGGCAATTATTGGCCTTCTTACCAGCAAGAAAAGCCTCTGTATTCTGTATCAGTTTCTCCTTCTGAAGTTCATAACCAACCAAATCATCAAGACTCACATGCTTGATCTGAGTAATTGGATAGACTTCTCCCTTATCATCGAGTCGAAAGGCCTTATGAAGTCCAAACATGCCCACACCAAAGCTCTTATAGAAGGATGAAATGAGTCCCAGGAAGTCCTGATCTGAAGCAGCCTCACTAAGTTCCTGACTAAGGCGCACAATACAGTCTCTAATCCTATGGTTAAACATGTGGCTGTCGCCCGATGCCATGTGAAAATCTGTAAGATATTCTGTATTAAGCTGCAAGTCTTTTATCTTCGACAGATCCATGTGAAATAATTCACGAAGTATAGCTGCATCATGAAGAGCGACTTCTGAAATTGTCCCGCCTAAATCGCCGCGAATCTCACAGTCATAGGAATAAGCATTCTCAGAATTCACAATAAGATGCGTAAGATAACAATGCCAGAGGTTTCCTTCATAGCCATGAGTAGCCCCAAAATCAACTAATCTTGCAATTAGTTGATAGATGATTTCTTCATTTTCCATCTTGCATTCATCTGTAAAATAAGCTTCTATCTCATAGAGGAGATCATCATCCTTTGGTCTATATAATAATAATTGCTTTGATTTCATTGTTATACTCCTAAAATACTAGAAATTACCGAGAATACGAAGAGAATTTGTCTCCTCCTGTAACCCGCGAAGCGCATTTCTCATGGCCTCTTCCTTGAGATTACCATCCAAATCAATAAAGAAACGATATTCCCACTGCTTGCCCTTAATCGGTCTCGATTCAATTCGGCTCATACTAAGTCCATTAAAGATAAAATGAGACAAGGTATGATACAGAGAACCCTTATCATTTGATATTTCAAGGCAAAGAGATACAGTGGAGGCAGAATTCAGATACTTCTTCTGCCCACTGACAATGATAAATCGTGTTTCATTTTGCTTATCATCCTGGATGCCCTCTTCTAAAATATCGAGGCCATACAGCTTGGCATTGATACATCCTGCAATTGCTGCAGCCGATAAATCGCCATCATCCTTAACCTTCTTTGCAGCCATAGCTGTATTATCTGTAGCAAGTGCATCAAATTCCGGATGCATCTTAATCAGATAATCTTCACACTGCATCAAAGCCTGTGGATGGGAATATACTCTCTTAATATCCGAAAGTTTGGCGCCAGGAAGGCCAAGCAAGGCATGATTAATCTTAATAATCTGCTCACCAATAATTGTGACATCATATTCCATCAGAAGATCGTAATTCTCAGTGATGGCTCCAGCTGTAGAATTCTCAATAGGAAGCACTGCGTAATCTGCCATCCCTGTCTTAATTGCCTCCATAGCATCTCTCCAGGAGTCAACTGGGTAGGACTGATTCTCTTGTCCAAAGAAGGCAAACATGGCAGCCTGCGAATAAGCACCTTCTACGCCCTGATAGACAATGGTCTTATTCGTAAAATCAAATTCGTCTACCCCTTCAAATGGAATCGGTCCCATTAAGCCCTCTTCGGCAAGAATTCGATATTGCTTCTTCCTGCTGGCAGACATAATCTGCTCAAAGAGCTCTAATACACCCTGCTCATTGCCTTCGTCCTCTGTAAGACAGCGAAGAGCATCGAGCTTCTCCATCTCGCGCTTCTTATCAAAGATTCCCTTGTGATTAGCAATCTTATACTCAGCAACCTGCTTGGCTAATGCCATTCTCTTCTCATATAGGGATAAAATCTCCTTGTCGACCTGGTCAATGTCTTCTCTAATATTCGTCAAATCTCGCATTTTCTTCTTCCTTTATAAAGCGAAATCAAAGAAGGACAACTGATTTGATTCCGATAAGTCCTTAATGATTCCAAGTTTTTCCATCTTCTCTATGGTCTTCTGACCAACCTTGCCACGATCCTTCATATCATCCTTAGATAGGAATTCACCTTGCGCTGCCGCAATCTGCAAGGTCTCTGCCGCCTTATCGCCCATACCTTCCAGAGAATTAAGGGGTGGAAGCAGCTTGCCATCTACAACCTGAAAATATCTGGCGTCAGATTTGTAGATATCCATTGGCAGAAATTCATATCCTCTGGCATACATCTCATGAACAATGAGCATATCTCCATAAGTACCCTGCTCCTTGGCGGATAGCTTCTCCTTAGAATCGTATTCTCTCAGATGACGCTCTAGAGCAGCCTTACCGCTACACATAAGTTCGTAGTCAAAATCTGTAGCACGAACGCTGAAGAATGCGGCATAATACGCAAGCGGGTAATAAACCTTACAATAAGCTACACGCCAAGCCATCATAACATAGGCTGCGGCATGCGCCTTAGGGAACATATACTTAATCTTCTCACAGGACCAGATATACCAATCTGGTACTCCATGATCAATCATGTCCTGTTTCCATTCTGGCCATTTATCACATTTGCCCTTGGCAACGGTTCCCTTACGAACAGCCTCCATGATCTTGAAGCTCTCCTCTGAATCGAGTCCCATACCAATCAGGTAAATCATGATATCATCTCTCGTACAGATAGCGGTAGAAATGGTAGCCTTGCCCTCTTCAATCAAAGTCTGCGCATTGCCAAGCCACACATCCGTACCATGCGCAAGGCCTGCTATTCGAATCAGATCCGAGAATTCCTGTGGCTTCGCATCAATTAACATCTGCATGGCAAATGGCGTACCAAACTCAGGAACTCCAAGGGTTCCAAGCTTTACATTCCAAAGTTCCTCCGGTGTAACTCCAAGAGCTTCTGTCCCCTTGAATAGAGACATTACCTGCTTATCATCAAGTGGAAAGGTCTTCGCATCAAGTCCCGTAATATCCTCAAGCATACGAATTACTGTCGGATCCAAGTGACCTAGAATATCAAGCTTCAATAGATTGCTATCGATTGAGTGATAATCGAAATGAGTCGTAACGATATCTGTGTTCATATCATTGGCTGGATGCTGAACTGGGGTAAAGGTATTTATCTCCTCACCCATTGGAAGAACAATAATTCCACCCGGATGCTGTCCTGTCGTACGACGAACTCCAGTACAACCCTGAATAAGTCTCTCAATCTCGCAGCGCCTCTTGGACTGCCCATGTTCCTCGTAGTATTTCAGCGCAAAACCATAAGCTGTCTTATCCGCCAGTGTACCAATCGTGCCAGCCTTGAAGGTCTGACCATCACCAAAGATAACCTCTGTATATTTATGGGCCTTGGACTGATAATCATTGGAGAAATTAAGGTCGATATCCGGTTCCTTATTTCCCTTAAATCCAAGGAAGGTCTCAAAAGGAATATCGAAGCCCTCTTTCTTAAGCGGCTTGCCACAATTCGGACAAATCTTATCTGGCATATCGCATCCCGACCTACCAGCGAAGGCCTTTACTTCCTCTGAATCGAAGTCTACATAGTAGCATTCTGGGCAGAGATAATGAGGACTTAATGGATTAACCTCTGTAATACCTGCCATCGTAGCCACAAAGGAGGATCCAACCGAACCACGAGAGCCAACCAGATAGCCATCCTCATTAGACTTCCACACAAGCTTCTGCGCAATAATATACATAACCGCATATCCATTGGAAATGATAGAGTTCAGCTCTCTCTCAAGTCTCGCAGAAACAATCTCTGGCAACTCAGGCCCATACATCTCGTGTGCCTTGTTATAACAGATCTTACGAAGAGTCTCATCAGAATTCTCAATGACAGGTGGACACTTGTCTGGTCGAACCGGATCAATATAATCACACATATCAGCAATCCTGTTGGAATTGTCTATAACAACTTCCTCTGCTCTATCCGAACCCAGATAAGCAAATTCCTCAAGCATCTCATCTGTTGTATGAAGGAAAAGAGGTGGTTGATGATCAGCTTCTTCCTTGAACTTCACTGAGGTTATAATCCTTCGATAGATTTCATCCTCCGGATTTAGGAAATGAACATCACATGTTGCGACCACGAGTTTACCCATGGAATCTCCAAGTGAGAGAATCTTACGATTCAGTTCGCGAAGGTCCTCTTCCGATGTCACAGGACTCTTGTCGCTTAATATCTTGAACATATTATTGCCAAGAGGCTGAATCTCAAAATAGTCATAAAACTCAGCAATTCTGTGAATTTCATCACTCGGTCTTCCATTCTCAATTGCTTCGTATAATTCTCCCCTCTCACAGGCAGAGCCAAGAAGAAGACCCTCGCGATACTTTCGAACCAAAGATTTTGGCACAAGTGGAAAACGCTTAAAATAAGTAAGATGCGATGCTGATATAATTCGGTAGAGATTAATACGGCCTATATCATTCTTGGCAAGTATAATCGCATGATGTGGATGTAACTTCATAACAGCTTCCGGTGTCATCTCGACCGCATCATTCAACTCATCTAATGTCTCAATTCCGCGCTCTAAGAGCATCGTTAACTCCTTAACAAAGAATTGAGCTGTACATTCTGCATCATCAACTGCTCTATGATGGTGATCCAGTGATACATCAAGCGCTTTTGCCACTGTATCGAGCTTGTAATTATGAAGGCTTGGGATTAAGAATTTGGATAATTCTACGGTATCAAGATAAGTATCATTACAGCCAATATCAAGCCTCTTGGTATTCTCTTTGATGAAACTCATATCAAAATCTGCATTATGAGCCACCATAATAGCACCTGCAGAGAAATCCATAAACTTTGGCAGAATCACATCAATAGTAGGCGCATCGAGAACCATCTCATCCGTAATGCTCGTAAGCTCTGTAATACGATAAGGAATCGGAACCTTTGGGTTCACAAATTCAGAGAAACGATCCACAATCTGGCCATGTTCTACGCGAACCGCACCAATCTCAATAATCTGATTCTTCTCCGCAGAGAAGCCTGTCGTCTCAATATCAAATACAACAAAGGTATCATCAATTGATTGGTTATGAGAAGCTGTTACAATCTTCTTCTCGTCATCTACAAGATAGGCCTCAACGCCGTAAATTAACTTGAACTCGCTACCATGCGGAACCGTATGAAAGGCCTCCGGAAAGGCCTGCACATTACCATGATCCGTAATTGCAATTGCTCTATGTCCCCAAGACATAGCCTGCTTTACAATATCCGACGCATTCGATACCGCATCCATGTCACTCATCTTGGTATGACAATGAAGCTCCACTCGCTTCTTTGGAGCTAGATCCATTCGCTTCACACGAAAATCTGATCCCTTCATGATTCCAACAAGGGATGCAATAGTAAGTTCATGATCATACTGATCCAGATTAGTGAGACCCTTAAGCTTAATGAAGGATCCGACCTTAATTTCCTTAAACAATTCCTCTCGCAAATCATTTGCAAGAAATAGCTTCACACCAATCGAATCTGTAAAATCGGTTATGGTGAACATAACAATAGACTTTTCATTTCGAATCTCACGAAAGTCTAGAGCAATAATCTGACCACGAACACAGACCTCACCCATCTCTCCACGAATCTCAGATAGTTCTATTGGCTCATCCTCGAAATCCCTTCCATAAATTAAATCAGGATTTGATGATCTCTTCAGGGTTCTAGGACGATTAGAGAACTTACCTTCGGACGATTTGAAGTTACCCTTCTCTGATTTAGCAGGTACCTTCTCAGGAGTAGACTTTGGCTTCTCATCAGCAAAAGCAACATCCTCCTTCTTCTTCTCCTGCTCTTCAAGAATGCGTTCTCTCGTCGAAACAATATCCGATACCTGATTCTGTATTGCAAGATCCGACCGCTCAATATAATCACATTTCTTAGCTTGCTTGTAGGCAAAATCAATAATTACATTCTGTCCGCAGCGTTCGCAGAAGACCTTGTCCAAATAATCATGAAGTTCGTTCTCTCTCTTCTTGTAAATCACGGTGTCTTCAATGGTCACCATGATATGCCCTTCTTCTGGGAAGGAAAAATCTGCAGTCTTGAGAATACTATAAAGCAGAGTACTATTCTTATAGAGCTCCTCAAGCATGCTATCTCGATAGAGTTCATACACCTGCTTAGGGTCATATTGGGAGGATAACTCATAGGATTCTACAATATAGACCTCCACATTATCCCTGGAAAAATATTGAGCCTTAATCTTCTCCTCAAGCTTCCAGATTCTGCGCTTAGGAAGTAAGGTCGTGAGTCTAAGATAAATTCGTACCTTATCCTTGGTATGATTCGTAGCAATCTTAAGAATAGATGCATCCCTAAGTACATTATTCAGTTCGCTATCTACCTGTAATTCATCAAAGATATCATAAAATGATGATGACATTCACTACTCACTCCAAGAATCCAATTCTTTGCGGAGCTCATTAAGAAGTTCGCTCTCTGGCACCTTCTTAATAATCTCCCCCTTCTTCATAATCAGTCCTTCTCCAATTCCACCAGCTACACCAAGATCCGCTTCCTTGGCTTCTCCAGGACCATTAACGACACAGCCCATAACTGCAACCTTGATATCTAGTGGATAGGATGCAACAACATCCTCTACCTGATTAGCAAGAGAAATCAAATCAATCTGCGTTCTGCCGCAGGTTGGACATGATACAATCTCAACGCCTCCCTTACGTAGTCCAAGCGTCTTAAGGATAAGCTTTGCAGACTTAATCTCCTCAAGTGGATCACCTGTAAGAGAAACACGTATTGTATCGCCAATCCCCTGATGAAGGATTAGACCTAGTCCAATACTGGACTTGATATTGCCACTAATCAAAGTACCAGACTCTGTAATTCCAACATGCAGCGGATGATCCGTCTTTGTTGCTATTAATTCATGAGCCTTCACGCACATAAGCACATCAGAGGATTTGATTGAAATCACGAGATTATCATATCCCAAATCCTCAATGATACGGACCTTGTCTAAGGCTGATTCCACAAGTCCCTCTGCCGTAACGCCACCGTATTTATAGAGGATATCCTTCTCCAAGGAGCCAGAATTCACGCCAACTCGAATCGGAATATTTCTCTCCTTACATGCATCCACTACAGCTTTGATTCGCTCCTCGGATCCAATGTTACCAGGATTAATTCGTATCTTATCCGCTCCGTGTTCGATAGCAGCAAGAGCTAAGCGATAATCAAAATGAATATCAGCAACAAGTGGAATATGAATCTGCTTCTTAATCTCTGTAATTGCCTCAGCTGCTTCCATGGTAGGCACAGCACATCGAATGATATCGCATCCACATGCTTCAAGTGCGAGAATCTGCGCTACCGTAGCAGAAACATCCTGGGTCTTAGTGTTGGTCATAGATTGAATCAAGATTGGATTTCCGCCACCAATCACCTTATTTCCAATATGTACTTCCTTAGAACTAGACATAAGAACCTCCCAAATTAGATAAGCAGTTTATGAATATCATTAAACATGACATAGACCATAAGAACCATAAGTAAAGAAAATCCGATAAAATTAATTCTAGCTTCAATTTCTACATCGAGCTTCTTACGACGAATTGATTCAATGATATAGATAAGGAATCGACCACCATCTAATGCTGGAAATGGAAGAAGATTCATAACTCCAATATTTGCAGAAAGAAGCACCACAAGACTAACCATATTCATCACTACATATAATGCGCCAGAGGATACCGATGCATCATATGTATCGCCAATTGTCTTCACGATGCCAACAGGACCAGACATATCATCCACAGATAATTGTCCTGTGAAGAGCATCTTCAAGCTCTGAAATGTGACATAAATCTGATATTCCATCTCATAGAATCCGTATGAGATCACCTCTAACGGAGAAAGCTTGGAATAATGTGCCTCTGTACTAATTCCAAGAAGATACCTGCCATATTCCTCGTTATAAGTTGGCGTAATCGTTGACGTCATTCCTTCCCCATCTCTGAGATAAGAAACCGTCATTGTCTCTCCCGGGTGGAAATAAGTATAAATAGAAATCTGCTGATAGAAATGAATCCTATAGCCATTAAGCTTTGTGATTACATCTCCCTCCTTAAGACCTGCTCCATCCGCAGCAGAGCCTTCCGTTACAGAATTAATTGTGGGTTTAATAACGCCCATTGTTCCAACCATGACCATAGCCAGAAGGAAGGCAAGAAGAAAATTAAAGAATGGTCCAGCGAGTACAATTAACATCCTCTGATAGACCGGCTTCTTATTGAAGGCACGATCATCATCGCTATCTTCTTCCTCTCCTTCCATTACACAAGCGCCACCAAAGGGAAGAATATGAATGGAATAAAGTGTCTCGCCCTTTTGAATACCAAATAGCTTTGGTCCAAGACCAATCATAAATTCATTTACACGAACTCCGCACTTTTTGGCAGTAAGAAAATGACCAAGTTCATGGAAGAAAATAATAAACCCAAATATAAAAATTGCAATAAGTATCTTTAACAAGTCATCTACCTCTAAAACAGGGAATCAATATATTCATAAGTTGCCTTCTCCGTGGCAAGAATCTCATCCACGGAAGGATTCTCAATGAAATCGATCTCAAGCATCGATTTCTGTATCAATTCTGGAATTTCAAGGAATTTAATCTTCTCATCAAGGAAAAGTGCTACCGCTTTTTCATTTGCTGCATTCATAACCGTCGGCATATTTCCTCCAGCAAGCGATGCATCAAATGCCAGCTGCAATCCATAGAAAGTCTCCATATCTGGCTCTTCGAAGGTCATATTCGAAACCTCAAAGAAATCAAGATAATTCCCTTCCATATCGTGTCGCTCCGGATAGAAAAGCGCATACTGTATCGGAAGCTTCATATCAGGAAGTCCCATCTGTCCAATGACTGCTCCGTCTTCAAATTCTACAGCAGAATGCAGAATACTCTGTGGATGCACAAGAACCTGAATCTGATTTAAGGAGACTCCGAATAACCACTTGGCTTCAATCACTTCAAGTCCCTTATTTACCATAGTTGCTGAATCTATGGTGATTTTGCGGCCCATAGACCAATTCGGATGCTTGAGTGCATCTGATAATGTGACATTTTCCAGTTCCTCATAAGTCTTACCGCGAAATGGTCCGCCAGATGCAGTAAGCAGGATTCGCCTGATATCATTATCCGCTCTTCCCTGCAAAGACTGAAAAATCGCGCTATGCTCGCTATCTACAGGTAGAATCCGAACCCCCTTCTCTCTTGCAAGCGGCATAATAATATGTCCTGCAGTAACCAGTGTTTCTTTATTTGCAAGTGCAATATCCTTACCTGCCTCAATGGCAGCAATGGTTGGTCGAATACCAAGCATACCAACAATTGCAGTAACAAGAACTTCTGTGTCTGGATATGTCGCAACCTGAAGTAAGCCTTCCATTCCTGATACAACCTCAACCGACAAATCCTTCAGGCTTGTGCGAAGAGACACAGCATCCTCCTCATCCCATACAGCAACTAAAGCTGGCTTGAATTCACGTACCTGTGATTCAACCAGCTTAATATTACGGCCGCAGGAAAGAGCCGACACATGAAGTTCTCCATAATGCTTGCGAACGATTTCAAGAGTCTGGGTTCCAATGGAGCCCGTAGACCCAAGAATTGCAATATTCTTCATGAAGATTCCTCCCAATTATACAAATAAAATAGCAAGATAATAAATGATCGGAGCTGTAATGATTACAGAGTCAAATCGATCCAGGATACCACCGTGACCAGGAATTAGCTTACCATAATCCTTAATATCGTAATTTCTCTTAATAGCAGAAGCCGCAAGATCCCCTACCATAGAAATAAGGGCTCCCACACCAGAAATCAAAGAAAGAAGAAGCCAGCTTCTTGTTGTAAGTCCCATCTGCCCCTCGAAAATGTAACAATAAAGAAGAGTAAGCAGCATAGCTCCTATCACGCCACCAATCGCTCCTTCAACAGATTTCTTCGGACTTAAGATTGGCGACATCTTATGCTTTCCACAGAGTTTACCAGTACAATATGCACATGTATCGCAGCCCCAAGAGCATAAGAATATAAGCCATACAATATACTCACCATGTACCATGGACCTGGTCTGATAAATATAAGAAAGCATAACAGCAACATAGAAGAATCCAAAGAATGTAGCCATAACCTGTGGAACAGTATACTTCGGATAAGAAAATACCATAACAGCAAGAAGAAGTGTTAAGAATACAAGAAATAACATCTCCATAAAATTCGTCTGCTTCAGATAAAGAAGTACGTAATAGAGAACTGTAAAGGCATATCCCAAAAATCCAGGTAGCTTCTTCTCCACTTCAAAGACGCGGTATAATTCATACATTCCAATCAAGGAAATAACCAGATTGAAAGCAAATAATAATGATCCGCCAGGAATGATAAATAAAAGCATCAGCGCCACTAATACTATGCCACTGATTAGTCTAGTTCGAAACATAACAAAACTCTCCTTTAACCTTTATATTTTACCATATCTACGGTTCCGGTTGCTATATGCATCCACTGCTTCCTTGAGTTCTTTTTCATGGAAATCAGGCCATGGAACATCGGTAAAATAAAACTCTGCATATGCAAGCTGCCAAAGTAAATAATTGGATAATCTCTGTTCCCCAGAAGTCCGAATCATAAGATCTGGATCCGGAATATCCGCAGTATCTAAATAGGTTCCAAATCTCTCTTCTGTAATATCGTCTCTTGAAATTGCTCCAGACATCACATCATCAGACATACGCTTCATAGCACGAATCATCTCATCACGACTACCATAATTCAGAGCAATCTGGAAATTAAGTCCGGTATAATCCTTAGATTCTTCCTCCAAAGTATGAATCTTTTTTTGCATATTCGGATCAAGCTTTGAAATATCACCGATAATACGAACTCGCATATTATTATCGCGAGCCAGTTTCAGACAATTCTTCAAATATGAATCAAGAAGCTGCATCAAGGCCTTCACTTCATCATCTGGTCTATTCCAATTCTCTGTAGAGAAGGCATACATAGTAAGATACTTAATGCCCAGCTGATTTGCAGCTCTGCAGATCGGTTCTACATTCTTCGCTCCAGCGGTATGACCAGCTGTTCTAGGAAGCCCCTTGGACTTAGCCCATCTTCCATTTCCGTCCAGAATAATCGCAACATGATTTGGAATTTCCATACGAATCCTCCTTCAAACGAGTCCTAAATCAGATAAAAAAAGGGCACAATCACTTGTACCCTTCCTTCGCCCTAAATTATACTGTTAAAATCTCTTTTGTCTTAGCTTCAACTGCAAGATCAATATCAGCAATATACTTATCTGTCATCTTCTGAACCTGAGACTCTAAATCCTTAATCTCATCCTCAGATACATCCTCTGCCTTAGACAACTTCTTCAGCGAATCATTGGCATCACGTCTAATATTTCGAACGGCAACCTTGGCATTCTCACCATATTTCTTAACATCCTTGGCAAGCTCCTTACGTCGATCCTCTGTAAGTTCTGGGAATACAAGACGAATGCACTTACCATCATTGGTTGGATTGATACCAATGTCCGAACACATAATAGCCTTCTCAATTTCCTTGAGGAGTGAAGCCTCCCAAGGCTGAATCTGAATAATTCTAGGCTCTGGAACATTAATATTTGAAACCTGCTGAAGAGGTGTTGGTGTTCCATAATAATCTATCATGACACGATCAAGTACATGAGGATTCGCACGTCCAGCTCGAACTGTGTTATATTCCTCCAAAAGATTATTGTATGACTTCGTCATCTTCTCTTCAAATTCAACTAATCTGCTATCCATTTCATGACCTCCTATGATACCGTAACAATTGTTCCATGGAAGGAACCACTGATAGCCTTGACAATGCTGTCTTCCTCATTCAATAAGAAAACATACATTGGCATCTTATTCTCCATGCACATGATAGAAGCTGTCAAATCAACAACCGCAAGCTTCTTATCAATCACTTCTTGAATAGATATCTCATCATATCTCTTCGCATCCGGATTACTTGCAGGATCACTATCGTAGATACCATCAATAGACTTGGCAAGAAGAATTCCATCTGCCTCAATCTCAATAGCACGAAGCACAGTAGCCGTATCTGTTGAGAAATATGGATGACCTGTTCCACCCGCAAAGAAGACAACCTTGCCTGCAGCAAAGGCTTCATTTGCCAGATCCTTCGAATAGAGCTTAGACATAGAGCCACATGCGAATGGCGTCATAACCTCTGTCTGAAGACCTACGAAACGGAAAATCTCAGATACATAGATACAATTCATAACTGTAGCAAGCATACCAATCTGGTCTGCCTTGGTACGCTCGATTGTCTCACTCGTTCGGCCACGCCAAAAATTACCGCCACCAATAACGATACCGACCTCAGTACCCATATCGCATAGCTTCTTCACCTGCTTTGCGACTCCAATACAGGTCTCCTCATCGAATCCTGTATGCTTCTCACCAGCAAGCGCTTCACCACTAAGCTTCAGTAATACTCTCTTCATAGATATTAAGCCTCGAATACACTCTGAACATCAACTTCAGCATAGCTCTGTGAACAGTAACCTTCGATTACAGCACCATTGTTAATCTGTACAGATCTAGACTTGATGTTACCCATTACAACTGCAGAAGTATCAACAACAACTGGGCCTTCTACATCGATATCACCCTTAACTGCTCCAGCAATAACTGCAGAGGAAGCAGAAATATTACCAATTACGATTGTACCAGCGCCAATCTTAGCTGTACCTGTTGTCTTAACTTCGCCTTCAATCTTAGCTGCATCAGCAAATAGCTCAGCAGAAACAGAATTACCCTTAATAACGCCAGTAACTTCAAGCTTACCATTACAAGATACATTTCCATTGATTGTACCCTGAACCTGGATAGAGCCAGATGAAGCAAGATCACCAGTAAGTGTAGAACCTGAAGTAATCACTGTAGTCTCATCTGTTACGTTAGTATCATTTGTCATTGTCTGAATTGGTGTTGTATCCATCTTAACCCTCTCTTCAAAATGTCTTTCTTCATAAGTCTTAGGTGCCTCAACAGGCTTAACAGAAGCTGCACTAGCAATTGACTGCTCAACAGTTCTTGCAGGCTCTTCCGCCTTCATGGATGCCTTCTCAAGTAAGCCATCTAACTTGGAAAGTTCAGTATCTACATCGATCTCCTCATCGATTGTATTTACCATAACATCCTCTTCTTTATCCTCTTCTACGCCACCTGGAATCATCTCATCAATGGCATCTGAAAAGTCTTCCTTAAACTCCTTAAAAAATCCCATAATATTCCTCCATTATATTAATCTTCCGTGCCAGACTGTAATGTCACATGCTGAATCAAGGTTGTATCCTCACTAATCGGCAAAATCACAGCTCCAACAGACTGTAAAGATTCTATTAGCTTTGGTAAAGCCTGAACCGTAGTGGTCTTAGAATCTGCATCATGCAGTAAAACCACCGACGTTTTGTATTTTACCACATCAGACATAACGTTTTCAACAAGTTCATCTGCTGTATATGCCTGTGATGTAGCATCTCCGCAGGATACATTCCAATCGAAATAAGTTACACCCTCTTCGTTCACGAAATGAATAAATTCTGCCATATCAGCATTGCTGACTTTGTTACTCGATCCACCAGGGAAGCGATAAAAGGTAGATTCCACACCGGTGGTATCGTAGATCAGATTCTGAATCTTCTCAAAGTCATTCTGAAAAGCCTCCAGAGAGGAATACAAATCGCTATATTGATGAGAATAAGAATGCATACCTATGGTATGTCCCTCATCAACGATTCGCTTATACATCTCAAGCGATTCTTCATCCTGCTTTCCAGTAACAAAGAAGGTTGCCTTAATGCCATAATCGTCAAGAACATCTAAGATATCTGCCGTATTAGCACTCGGACCATCATCAAAGGTTAGGTATACCTTCAGAATATCTCCTTCTTTCGCAAGATTACTCTCAGCAGTACCGCTTGTAGAGACCACAAGCAAATCCGAATTTCCTTCTTCTGCATTTGCAGTTTTCGTGTATACAGAAACCGACTCATCGTTTGCGCCGGTAATTGCGTTAATCTGCCTCTGCAAGGAAATCACCTTAACAGAAAGAACCGTCATCACGATAATCGATAGGGCCATCCAGAGTGCCACAAAGCCGACAATCATCATCTTCATTCGATGAACGCGTTTTCTCTTGTCTCTTCTCCTGTCAAATTCCGTTGACTTTACTTCGTCCATGGAACAATAGCCCCCTTACTTATCTCGAACTCTTATCGTATGGAATTCCCTCTGCCTTAGGCGCACGTGAATGCTTTGAGGTAAATGCAAGAACAATCAGAGAAATGATATAAGGCAGCATATTATATATGCCACTCGGAATATTCAATGCGACCAGCCAATCGAATGAGAAATATGAATTCGACAGAGCTCTAAAGAAACCAAAAAGAACAGCAGCAAGCGCAATATCCTGTGGCTTCCATTTACCAAAGATCATAACCGCAAGAGCTAAGAAGCCGAAACCAGCAACTCCGTATTCGAACTTCCATTCAGAAACACCTGTTGTAATATAGCAGATTCCGCCCAGTCCGCCGAGTGCACCAGAAATGATAACACCCGCCCAACGCATCTTAAATACATTGATTCCGACCGCATCTGCAGCCTGTGGATTCTCACCGCAAGCCATTAGTCTAAGACCAAATCTCGTCTTATAGAGCAGTATGTAGGATGCAATAATAATAATCAAGGTAAGGAGCATAAACCAGCTAAATTCAAACTTGCCAATATAGACAAGAAAAGCCTTCTTCTGCTCAATATACTGTACTACAGATGAATGATCATCTGGATTAGCTGCTGTATTAATTGCCTTTACAATAACTGTTGCAAGTGCTGGTCCAAGCATATTCATGGCAGTACCAACAATTGTCTGGTCTGCATTGAAATGAATTGCAGCAAGTCCAAGTAAGATTGCATACAAAATACCACAGATTACGCTCACAAGAATCGTAACTAAGATAATTACGAAAGCGCTTGTATTTGGATCCATATTCTTCATGGTCAGTGCACCACCAAGTGCGCCAATAACCATAATGCCCTCAAGGCCAAGGTTGATAATACCTGAATGCTCTGAGAAGCATCCTCCAAGAGCAACCAGTGACAGGATGCAGGCAAATGCAATTGTATACTGAAGTAGTAATACCATTATTCATTTCCTCCTTCCTGCTCAGAATTCGTAACAGCCTTCTTCTCTTCCATACGAGCCACTCTAGAATTCATAACATATTTTACAAATCCAGAGAAGCCACATAAATAGATAATGATTGAAGAAATCAAACTTGAAATCTCAGATGGATAAACATTCAAATCCACATGAGAGCCACCGTCTGTAATATGCTGAATAAAGAAAGAAGCAAAGATTGCTCCAAATGGATTAAGTCCACCAAGGAAGGCGGCTGCAATACCATTAAATCCCATGTCAGGCACTGATGAAATCGTCACCTGCCACTGCTCAAAGCCTGACTGATAGAGGAAAGAGCCGGCAATTCCAGCAAGTCCGCCAGAAAGAGCAAGCGTCAAAATAATATTGCGATTCTCAGCCATACCGCAATACTTAGCCGCATGTTTATTGAAGCCAGTTGCCTTAAGTTCATAACCAAGACGAGTCTTATCCAGAATAACCCATACGAGAATAGCTGCAATCAGAGAAAGTACTAAAGCAATTCCGACATAATTCGATCCGAAAATCTCATCAAGTCCAAGTGTAGGCAACAGTGCAGCCTTACCCTTTGCCTTCATCGTATAAGTATAAGAACTGGATGGTTCCTTGGCGCTGGTACTAAGGACCATATTGGTAAAATAAAGTGAAATCCAGTTAAGCATAATGCCAGAGATTACTTCATTTACATTGCAATAAGCCTTAAGAAGACCAACGAGCGCACCATATGCCATACCTGTTGCAAATGCAAAAAGCATACATGGAAGCCATGACCAATGAAGAACCAATGCAGAATAAAGAGCCGCACAAGAGCCAATTACATACTGTCCAGCAACACCAATATTAAATAGACCAACCTTGTATGCAAAAAGCACAGAAAGTGAACACATAAGAAGTGGTGCTGTCTTAGCAAGTGTATTACCCAGGTACTTAAGCTGCATATTAGCTCTGCTGTACTCTAGGAAGTTCTTCATAACAGCAGCAATTGCATCACCAGCACCGCTTGGATCGATAAAGAGGAGAACAACATATCCCACAAGCATTCCTATGACAATACATAGTATCGATGAAAGGAATGACTGCACTCCACTATTCTTAAGAAATTTATTCATTTACAGTCACCTCATCTCTCTTTGCACCAGACATGTATAGACCAAGCTCTTCTTGGGATACTGTCTTTGGATCAAACTCTCCCACAATCTCTCCTTCATACATAACAAGGATACGATCTGGTACATCCATAACTTCGTCAAGTTCGAGAGAAACAAGAAGAACTGCCTTACCTGCATCCCTCTGTGCAACAAGCTGCTTATGCACGCCTTCAATTGCGCCAACATCTAATCCTCTCGTAGGCTGAACAGCTACAAGAAGATCCGGATTCTTGTCAAGCTCTCTGGCAATAATTGCCTTCTGCTGATTACCACCAGACATAGAACGAACTGTAGTTACAGCCCCCTGACCAGAACGAACATCAAATTCTGAAATCAGGCGATCGGCAAATTTACGAATATTCTTGCGCTTCAGGAATCCACCCTTCGATGTAAATTCCGGCTCAAAATATCTCTCAAGAATCATATTATCCTCAAGAGAATAATCAAGAACTAAGCCATGCTTATGACGATCCTCTGGAATATGGCTCATACCCAGAAGATTTCTCTCACGAATAGTCTTCTTCGAGATATCTGTTCCATTCAGCATAACCTTGCCATCAACAAGCGGTTCCAATCCTGTCAGTCCATAGACAAATTCTGTCTGTCCATTGCCATCAATACCAGCAATACATACGATCTCGCCAGAGCGAACATTAAGAGATACATTCTTTACTGCATTATTCTTA
The DNA here is from genome assembly GCA_963661945.1 of Lachnospiraceae bacterium. GTDB lineage: Bacteria > Bacillota > Clostridia > Lachnospirales > Lachnospiraceae > CAVLDP01. Next base: position 71,211 of record CAVLDP010000001.1, on the reverse strand, counting down.
TGAATCTTGGATGCAACGGACATATTTTCTACAGAGAGAACCACATCTCCCACATTAGAATCCTTCTTGTCCACATGGAAATTGACATCACGTCCAACCATCATGGTAGAAAGTTCCTCTGCTGTAGTAGACTTGGTATCAACAGTACCAATATACTTGCCCTTACGAAGAACCGTGCAGCGGTCAGAAACTTCCATAATCTCAGATAACTTATGAGAAATGAAAAGTATACTCTTACCCTCAGCCGCAAGATTCTTCATAATCTGAAGTAATTCTCGAATCTCCTGTGGAGTAAGAACAGCCGTCGGCTCATCAAAAATCAAAATATCGTTATCACGGTATAGCATCTTTAAGATTTCAGTACGCTGCTGCATACCAACCGTAATATCCTCAATAATAGCATCCGGATCAATCTGAAGGCCGTATTTATCTGATAGTTCAATTACCTTCTTCCGCGCTTCATCCTTCTGCAGGAAGCCTGCCTTCGTTGGCTCAACTCCCAGAATAATATTATCCAGCACAGAGAAGCATTCAACCAGCTTAAAATGCTGATGCACCATACCAATTCCCAGGTCATTTGCATCGTTCGGGTCTTTGATTTTAACCTCTACTCCGTCCTTCTTAATTATTCCCTCTTCAGGCTGATACAGTCCAAAAAGCACACTCATAAGAGTAGACTTACCAGCACCATTCTCACCAAGCAAGGCATGAATCTCGCCTTTTTTAAGCTGTAAGGAAATATTGTCATTTGCAATAATTCCAGGGAATCTCTTGGTAATATTTAGCATCTCAATTGCAAATTCTTGTTCCAAGTGTCACACACTCCTCTCCACCACATTACTATATATTATACATAGAATTTGTCAGAATAAAAATGGGACGAACAGGTTAAACCGTCCGCCCCATAAGTCATCTGGTTAAATTACTTGATATTACCTAAGTCATTAACTGTAGCATTTGTTGTCTCTGGCATTGCATCTGTTGAGTTGTCAACAGTGATATCGCCTGCATACATTGCAGCAACAAGAGCCTTGTAATCATCCTGTGTAAATGTATCAGACCACTGTGTAGATTCCATAGGGATCTGTACGTAGTTTGCTTCAGGATCATCACCAGATACAAGACCAAGAGTCTGAATTGTACCTACATAATTATCCCAGTTACCATTTACAACAACATCTGTTAATGTGTCGAAGGTAGTTGCATATAAGCCCTTCATAGCAGAAGTAACTGTCATGCCTTCTCCGTAGTTGCCATCAATATTAGCAGCCTGATCCACATCAACACCGATTACCTTAGCATCAACCTTCTTAGCAGCCTCAGCTACTGAAGTGTAGATAGAACCACCACAAGCAAATACTGCCTCAGTTCCACCTGCATACCAAGAATCCATAGCTGCAGTAATATCAGCATCACCGTAGAACTGGTTACCATATGCATACTGAATGTCTACATTTGTACCGAGCTCAGCTGCTGCATCATCACAACCCTGAACGAATCCGAATCCATAACGGATAACAGCAGGAACAGCCATACCACCTAAGAAACCAAGCTTAGTATATCCAAGCTTAACAGCTGCATAACCAGCCATGTAACCTGCTAACTCTTCCTGGTAGATAGCGCAATATACATTGCTCATATCAACATAGTCTTCCAGGTTCCAGTTATCAGGAGTGTAATCATACTCTTCACCAGCGGCTGTAACACCAGCCTCAAGTAAGTCACCCTTACCACAGTCAAGTACAACAAACTTAACATCTGGATAATCTGCTGCACAATCAACAATTGTTCCAGCAAATGCATAACCAGGCATTACAAGCACATTGTAGCCATCATCGATTGCTTCCTCTACAGATGCAACACGATCTGCTGTTGAATCTCCAGCTGGCTTGTAATAATTAAAGTCAACACCCTGCTCATCACAGAAAGCCTTACAAGCTTCGTATGTTGTCTGGTTGAATGACTCATCTGTAATATCACCATAATCAGTGATCATTGCTACAGTGTATTCTGTAGCTTCACTTGCGCTTGCATCATCAGATGCAGCAGAATCAGATGTAGAATTGCCACATCCAGCGAGACAGCCGATAGTAAGACCTGCTGTCAGTAATAATGCTACCAACTTCTTCATATTCCAACTCCTCCTAAACAAAAATGTAAATATATATTGTGGTAGTGTTCCAATATGAAGATAATTTTACCACAAGATTTAGGCGTAAACAAGCAAAAACCACCCAAAATGCCAAAGCATCTTCGGGTGGTCTTTAGGTGTTGTGATTTTGTAACTAAATCGATTTATAAAAATCTATAAGAAATAAACAAATGAATAAGCGTAGGCTTAGTTACCAGCCATCTGCTTAGCAACTTCTTCTGCGAAGTTCTCTTCCTTCTTCTCCATACCTTCGCCTACTTCGAAACGAACGATCTTAGAGATTGCAAGATTAGCATTTACAGAAGATAAATACTTGCCAACTGACTGCTTACCGTCTTCAGCCTTAACGTAAGTCTGATCCATCAGGCAGATTTCCTTAAGCTGCTTAGAAACACGACCCTCTACAAGGCCAGTGAAGATCTTGTCAGAAACAATAGAATCCTTGTCAGCAATTGCAAGTTCAGCAAGCTGAGATACAGCCTCCTTGGATACGAAGTTCCATACATAGTTCATGTTAGACTTCTTCTCTTCAAAGATTGCAACATCTTCTGAAGACCATACACCGTCCATTGCCTTCTCAATTAACTTATTAAGAATTGGCTTAGGAAGAGATGCTGGATCATTAAGAGCAGCCTCAACAGTAATCTCTCTAAGCTTAGAAAGCTCATCAGAAGAGATATCATCTCTGCTTACATACTGTGGGTTCATAGCAGCAACCTGCATTGCAATATTAGTAAGAGCTTCCTTGGCAGCATCATCAGATGCACCAGTACCAGCAACAAGAACGCCAATACGTCCGCCGCCATGGATATAAGAAACAACTGCATCGCCAGTTACCTTAGCAAAACGACGAACAGATAACTTCTCTCCAATTGTCATTGTCTTCTCTGCAAGGTCTTCCTGAACGCCAGAAGCAAGAAGAGCATCAACATCCTCTCCATCCATACCACCAGCAAGATCAGATGAAAGTGCCTTGTCAGCAACAGACTGAACGAACTCCTGGAAAACTTCATTCTTAGCAACGAAGTCTGTCTCAGAATTTACCTCAACAACACAAGCTGTATTGCCAGAAATTGCAACTCTTGCAATACCTTCTGCAGCGATACGAGAAGCCTTCTTCTCCATCTTAGCTGCTCCGCTCTTACGAAGAAGCTCAACTGCCTTGTCCATATCTCCATCAGTTTCTGTAAGAGCCTTCTTACAGTCCATCATACCTGCGCCAGTTAATTCACGCAGTTCCTTAACACTAGCTGCTGTAATAGCCATTATGTATTCCTCCAATAATTATAAGAATTATGCCTCTGCTTCTTCTGTAGCCTCAACTGCTACATCAACGTTCTCTTCGCCCTGATTAGCTTCGATAACAGCATCAGCCATCTTTGAAACAATAAGCTTAACGGCACGGATAGCATCGTCATTACCTGGAATGATGTAATCAAGCTCATCTGGATCGCAGTTTGTATCAGCGATACCGATAAGAGTAATTCCAAGTGCATGAGCCTCCTGTACACAGATATGCTCCTTCTTAGGATCTACAACGAAGATTGCATCAGGAATATGCTTCATGTTCTTGATACCACCGATATTCTTCTCAAGCTTCTCCTGCTCCTTGATAAGGTTAGCAACTTCCTTCTTAGGAAGTACATCGAAAGTACCATCTTCCTGCATCTTCTCAATAGCCTTGAGACGATCGATACGAGTCTGAATTGTCTTGAAGTTGGTAAGCATACCACCAAGCCATCTCTCGTTTACATAGAACATACCGCAACGCTCTGCCTCTGCCTTAACAGAATCCTGAGCCTGCTTCTTAGTACCAACGAAAAGGATAGTACCACCCTGAGCTACGATATCATATACTGCATTGTAAGCATCATCAACCATACCTACAGACTTCTGTAAGTCAATGATATGAATACCATTACGCTCAGTATAGATGTAAGGAGCCATTTTAGGGTTCCATCTTCTAGTCTGATGTCCGAAATGAACACCTGCCTCAAGTAACTGCTTCATTGAAATAACACTCATTCTAATTACCTCCATTTGGTTATTCTTCCATAGGCTTCTACTTGGCAAACTACCGTAAATTCCGGCACCGATTGCCAATCCACCCATGTGTTTTCTACAAAGCCTTTGCCATTATATCACAGGGTAATATCAGGCGCAAGGCATTATTTTGATGTAATAATCTTCGCAATATCCTCGTAAGTCGAGCCAACAGGGATTTCAAAATCCCCCGGTTGCAAGAAGCTGTCATAATTATTCGCATCCAGATATTTATCAAATGTAAGTGCATCGTCCACAAGTCCAAGATCCTGAAGCGTCTGCGATAACTTATAAGAAGAAGTACCTCTGTCAATCGTCACAGAAACTACTTCTTCTGTAGTAGTCTCTGCCCCTTCATTTCCATCATTTATTATATTTTGTACGGATTGCTTCTTTGTGTTATCCTGATCTATCGAATTAGAACTATCGGATTCCTCCTCGTAGACCATACCAAGTCGCTTTGCCCGAAGTTCAACCTCTTCATCCGTAATTGTCGGCTCATAAAAAGCCATAGCTATCATAAAAATAAGGGATGTAACAATCACCCCAACTCCCATCCCACGAAGATAGAATTTTAATTTCATAAGTTCTCCTAATTAAATAACCCAAGTACAAGTTTTACTTCGCCAAGGCCTCTGCCAAGCTGCTTTGCAATTTCAACCTCAGAATATCCCTGCTTATGAAGTTCTATAATCTGATCATTTACATTCAAGGATTCCGGATTATTATTCTTCTCTTTGTTGCTTTCCTCGGATAATTTCTTCTTCAATTCCTCCTTAATGGAGAGCAGCATCTCAGGAGGCATCTCTGGAAGATCTGGAACCTGAGCCAGATCAACATTTACCTTTGCTTCTTCGAGTTCAACAAGCTGGTCCTTAATCGACTTCTTAAGATAACGAAGAGTGGATTCCATCTCCTGCATCTCTCGCGTCATTTCAGATAATTTCTCCTGCTTTTCATTTAACATACTGTACATGAACATAACCTCATCGTGAGATTTATTCATGGAATCAAGGACCGTATCAGAATATTCACTAATCTCTAGAATCTTCTCGTTGGTCTCCTTGTCCGTGTCAAGATCCATCTTCTCAATAGCTGCATCCACGTGCTCCGAAATCAGAGAATCAATCTGATTCGACGCCTGTGTCACACCCTTGTCCATAAGAATCTTAATCTCTGTATCTGTCATCTTCTTGATCTCATCCAAATCAGAAGGCGATAGCTTCTGAGCCACAAGGAAGCTTGCAGCAAATATAGCAAGGCCAATAAGCAGTAGGCCAATCTCTAGTCCTGTCATAGTATCTCCTAAATTGTAATATCAAAGGATGCATGTGTTCCCTTCATCACTATTCCATCCTTATGAGTCGATTCTTTGTTCTCATGCTTGTCGCGTCTTTGTCCCTGATTTCCAGTGTAACCTCGACCATCTCCGCCTTCTTCTGGATCAAAGAAATTCGATCTCGAATCCTCTGCGCTGTGCACAGAAGTATTCTGATGCGTCTCCTCTTTTTGCCCCTGAACCGTAAGCGCAGCCTGTTGTAGTTCAGGTCGCAGGTCCTCTGCAGCCTTGGTCTGTGATACATTTCCAGTATTTTGTATCATACCATTGAAATCAATCGGTCGTATAGACATAATTTATCCCTCTTGTAAAAAAATGAGACCACAAAACGTAGTCTCATCATACTCCTAAAATATCCATGTACTCACCCATGGTTGATCGCATCTTAAGAAGCGCTTTGGTATGTAATTGAGATACGCGGGATTCCGAAACCTCAAGTACTCTACTAATCTCCTTCAAGGTCATCTCTTCATAATAATATAGAAGAATCACCTTTTGCTCTTTCTCAGTAAGAAGAGCAAGAGACTCCTCTAATTTCTGCTTCAGTTCAGCTTTTGAGATTGATTCTTCAGGTTGTTCAAAATGAGAATTGGATCTGGCATCCATAGCAGGTTCATTGCCCTGCTCTACGAACTCATTCAGAGATACAACATTCGTAACCTTGAGCTTGGACTGCCAATCTAAAAGCTCCTCCGGCGGAATTCCAAGTTCTTCTGCAATTTCTTCATCGGTCGCAGATTTGCCAGTTCGCATCTCTACATTCTTCATTGCTTCGTCAATCTTTTTTTGCTTCTGACGAACCGTGCGAGGAATCCAATCCATCTTACGAATCGTATCCAAGATAGAGCCGCGAATTCGAAGACTGGCATATGTCTCGAACTTCACTTCTTTGGAATAGTCGTATTTATCAATCGCGTCAATCAAACCGAATACGCCGCAGGAAACGAGTTCATCATATTCCACATTATTGCCAAGATACATGCAAAGTCTTCCCGCAACCACCTTAACAAGTGGTGCATAAAGAACAATGATCTGTTCTCGCAATTCCTGGGTGGGATTTGCCGAATAGGCTTCCCAGATTTTCTGCTTATCAACCGGCTTAGCCATGTGTTGCCCCCATATTCAAGTTCTATTCATCCTCGTCGTCGGTTATAAAATCTTCTCCAGCTTCTAACCCCTGATCGTCCATCTCTTCCATAGCAGCAGTATCTTCTTTATCTACCTTGAATCCAATATCAAGACAAATCTTAATCGTTAGACCTAGCACATAGAAAATAAGTACAGTCAGTGCAAATCTCTTCACAAAAACTGCAAAGGAAAATCCCATCACCAGAGATACCGCGCAGCATATTGCCGCACCAATTAATGTAATAATTGCAGGTATCGGTTTTGTATTCATGACTCCTCCAGATTAAATCGTCTTTGTATCCTTGCCAACAGACTTAATCAAATAGTCACCGGTTTCACTATACAATTCCACCGTTCTACCATAATTCAGTCCACAATCTTCAGCAATAAGTGGAATTCCAAGTTCCTTAAGCTTAGCACGCGACGCAATAGCATTACGCTCACCAATATTAATTGTTGCACTTGCCGAGCCGGAGAGTTCGAACATCTTTGCTCCTCCAGCAATCTTTGCAACCATTCTTGATTTGTTCGCACCAGCCTTAATCATGTCATCATAAAGCTTCTGAATGCCAGTGTCAGCAAATTTGGCTATATTGGAATTGTTTCTAATCTGCGTACTGTCCGGCAACATAATATGAGCAAGCCCTGAAATCTTCGTCGTCGGATCATAGATAGCAATTCCGATACATGAGCCAAGTCCAATTGTCGTAAGCGCATCCGGTGCTTTACAAATATTTAGATCAGCCATGCCAACCTTGATCATTTGACCCATAATAATATCCTCTTACAAATGAACACCAAGTGCCTCGAGAATCTTCTCGTAACCTTCCTCTTCTGGCATCAAAATGAAGTAGCCATTGATAGCAACCTCATCGTCGAATGCTGTCTTAATCAGAAGAGCCTTATCCCCCATGATGCCAAACTGTACCGCTGGCACCGAAAGAATTGCACCTGCCATATCAATTGCAAGAAAAGGTACTGTAGGTGAAATTGTAAGTTTTGTTAAGCCTGACAAAGCAGACAAGTAGGAACTTGCGATAATATTGCCAATCTCCCGTAAGGCTGATAAATCCATATCATCAAATTCCTGATAAAAATCATAATCCCTGCCCATCAATCGGTTTACCAAATGATGAGCGGAAGCCATATCCATGAGGAACATCATACTACCGTCGATATCCATCTCGACGCCAAGCATGATTCCAACGATAACCTCGTCCTCAGCTCCTATAGCTCCACCAATCTTCTCCACTGGCATAAGTTCAACCTGTGGAACACTCATATCAATTCGAAGATTCAACATATTAGAAATAGCAGTTGTCGCATTACCTGCGCCAATATTACCTATTTCACGAAGAATATCCAAATACATATCATTGATTTCTTCTAAGTTATGATTTCCCATATATTAATCCTTCTTATGCCTGATCCGCTTCTTCTGTAACTGCATTGATATCTAGAATAGAGATGAGTTCATCGCCATTCTTACCAATACCAGTGATAAAGTTGACATTTTCCTTCTTACTCTGTGCGTTCTGATCGATATCATTTTGACCAAGAGATACTACTTCCTTTACCTCATCTACAATAATACCGATATATCCCTGAACTTCCAGCTTCAGGATGATAATTCTTGACGCATTCGTGATTACATCCTCGTCCAAATCCATCTTAAGGCGGATACTCATTACTGGAACCACCTCACCACGAAGGTTAATGACACCCTTGTAATGCTCCGGTGACTTTGGAACTCGTGTAATCTTCTGCATACGAACAATATTGTCTACATAGGAGATGTCAAGACCATACTGCTCATTGCCAATCTTAACGACAATATACTGAATCTTCTCTTCTTCTACTAACTCAAGTTCATTCCTATCGCTCATCTTGTCACCCCCACTTAAAATAATGCATTAATATCAAGGATCAGTGCAACTTCGCCATCACCAAGAATTGTAGCGCCACTAATAATCTTATTATTGTCAAGAACGTTGCCGAGTGATTTAATAACGATTTCCTGCTGGCCAATCAGGTTATCTACTACAATACCTGCGTAAGAATCGCCCTTCTTCACAACAACTACAACAATATTCTCTGGATCATCATCCTTCGGCTCGCTGTCAAGAAGTTCATCTAAGCGAATCAGAGGAATAACAAGACCTCTTAAATGAATCACTTCCTTAGCCTGAACATACTTAATCTCGCTAACAGGAATATTCTCAATATTCTGAATTGATCCCAGAGCAATTGCGTATTTTTCATCTCTCACTTCAACCATCAGAGCCTGAATGATTGCAAGTGTAAGTGGAAGTCTTACGGTAAATGTTGAACCAAATCCCATCTCGGATTTTACTTCTACATCACCGCCAAGGGCTTCAATATTAGACTTAACAACATCAAGTCCAACGCCTCGACCAGAAATATCTGTAATCTTCTTGGCCATAGAGAAGGAAGGCATGAATAAGAAGTTAATGATTTCCTTCTGAGACAGATTCTCTGCTTCCTCTGCAGATACAATGCCTCTCTCAATTGCTTTCCTCTTGACGCTCTCAGTATCAATACCTGCACCATCATCCTTAACCTGGATGATGACATTATTGCCTTCCTGGAATGCAGTCAGCCAAATGCTACCCTTTTCAGGCTTGCCATTCTGCAAACGAACCTCAGGAGACTCAATACCATGATCTGCAGAATTACGAAGAAGATGCTGAAGTGGATCACCAATCTGATCAACAACAGTACGGTCAAGCTCTGTATCCTCACCAGACATATATAGTTCCATTGGCTTATCAAGCTTTCTGGATAGGTCACGAATCATACGAGGGAACTTATTTACCGTGCTCTCGATAGGAACCATTCGAACCTTCATAACAGATTCATGAAGATTCGTAGTGATTCTCTCCAGATATTCAATCTGCTCATGGAAGGACTGATTATCATATTCACTGGATTCTGATGCACTAATAGATACAAGTGAGTTCTTCGCGATAATAAGCTCGGACACCTGATTCATAAGAGAATCAAGCTTCTCAATATCTACACGAACCGTTCTTGCTGCAACCGGCTTATTCTGCTTTGCCTGTGCTGGAGCCTTGGACTGTGCCTTAGCTGGAGCTGCCTGAGGTGCTGGAGCAGGAGCTGCACTCTCTTCCTTAGCTTCTGGAGCTTCCTCCTTGACTTCTTCCTTGACTTCCTCTACGGAATCCTTCTTGTCAGTATAATCCTCTGGTTCAACAGGACCAGCGTTTACAGTATCAATCTCAGAAACTGCAGATACTGCCTTCACGATTGGATCTATTTCTGAATTGGAACCAACAATAAAATTGAAGGTTAAATCAAATTTCTCGTCCTCAATATCCTGTGAAGAAGGGCTATATACTAATATCTCGCCAAAATCTTCGACTGCCTTAAATACCAGAAATGCTCTGGCAGCCTTAAGCAGACATTCCTTCTGAACGCTAACAGTAAAGCCATAAAGCAGAAGACCAGAGTCCTTAGCCTTCTGAAGCTTAGATACGTCCTCTTCTTCAAGATTAAGTGTCTTATAGGCTGCTTCATCAGAAGTCTCTTCTGATACAGTCTCTTCCTTTGGTGCTTCGGCTGGAGCACTTGCAGGAGCAGGGCTTCCTTCGCCTGACAGATAATCATTTAATCTCGCAATAAGTGCTTCATTCTCTTCTGTACCTTCATCAGAAGTAGCTTTCACAGTATCCAGATACTTCTCGATCGCATCCAGGCAGTTAAAAAGCAAATCAATCATGGAAGAATCGATTTTTACGTTATCATTTCTAACTTCCTGGAATACATTTTCCATATCATGAGTTAAGCGCTGCATACGCTTAAAGCCCATGGTACCAGCCATACCCTTAAGAGAGTGTGCTGCACGGAAAATCTCATTAATCGTGTCCTTATTATCTGGTTCCTTCTCAAGAATCATGATTCCGTCACTCAAGGACTGAATGTGTTCACTTGTTTCGTCAATAAAAATGTCAAGATACTGGCTTACATCCATAATTCAAACCCCCATTTTCTTTGAAATAGCATTTGCAATGTGTTCAAGTGGAAGCGACTCATTGCTGAGTCCAAGTTTATCAGTTGCTTTGGGCATTCCGTAGACAACGCACGTCTCTTCGCTCTGAGTAATAACATAAATCGGCTTCTTCTGCCCCAAAGAAGCAATTCCAGCGGAGCCATCTGCACCCATTCCCGTAAGAACAACACAGAGAATCTGATCATACGAAGAGCTACGTAAGGATTCGTACATAACATCTGCGCAAGGTCGAAGGTTATTCACTGGTGGATCATCAAATACGCGAAAGATTTGCTTGCCTCCGCTCTCAACAACCTCTAGATGCCTTCCTCCAGGTGCGATATAAACATGGTCCATAAGAAGCTCTTCCTGGTCTTCAGCCTCCTTCACAGTCACCGCCGATTTGGTATTGAGCCGCTCAGCAAGCGACGCTGTGAATCCATTTGGCATGTGCTGCACAATTACCATCGGTGCCCCGATATGCGCCGGAAGCATAGGAAGTAATACATGCAAGGCCTGTGGACCTCCTGTCGAACACGCAAGAGCTATAAGCTTCTTGCCTGCCATTGTAGAAGTTGTCTTAGGCTCCGGGTTACTCTTATCCCCACCAGGATCTCTACCTGGCGGAGAATTACCATTAGCTATCGCCATGGCTCTTTCCCTGGTGCGTTGTAGTCTGGATAATGTCGACTCCGTCGAACCATCATCCATAAAAATCGTATTGGATTTCTGGGCAGAATGATAGAAAGGAATATTTGTCATATTAGAATTGCAAAGAATATCCATACCTTGCACCTCATCGTAAAACAACTGCTCCACAAATCCTACTATGTGGTCATTATAGCACTTAGTTGCTTTCTCATGAGTGCAAAGTCATTTTGCATTATGACAGAAATAATTAAATCAGTCCTTGTTCCTTTTGTCTGATACGACGCTCTTCTTCAAAGATATAGCGAATAATCTTCTCCTGTAGCTTGGCATCCTTAAATATAAATCGGATACTATTTGAGAAAATCCGAGAATCCTCAAAGTAGGTGGATCGAATCACATGTCCAATCACTTCAATCTTAAGAATTTCCTCACCACTGGTAATCTGAAATTGAAATAGCAGGTCCTTGCAGCCGGACATATCCGTCTTCGTCGAAAAGCGAATACCGCCACCACTAATGTCTAGAATCGTACCATAGCCACGAACGCGCATGGCTGAAATGTTTTCCTTCATAAGTTCATGAAGTTCTTCCATGGATTCGCACTTGGCTTCATTCTCTTCAAGCGAAGAATACATTACAGGGATATTACAATCCAAGCGGTAATATTCTCTTCGCTGAAATCTCCGCAAGGAAACGCTTGGGAAATTCATACGAATCAGGTAGAAATTATCTCTATGGAAGCGTTCCTCGAGAATACCTTCTGCTTCAAAGATTCCACCTGTTGGAAGGAAGATTACCTCATAACGAATATGCTCTGGTAAAGCCACCAGGTTGCCACCCTCCAGTGGCAAATAAAGTTCCATCGTGTGTTCATCTAAAATATCAAATACATTAGAAATATATACACCAGAGAATGGACGATTCTCATCCATACTATCTGCAGATTGTACTAGTCGAATTTCCACCTTGGTTCCTGGCAGAATATCTGTAACCTTCATATGTAATACCTCGTATCAACGTGTGAAATGATGAAAAAGTTGAGTTATCCCCCAGCGATATGAGACCTTGTCATTACCGATCAGGGAATTAGCAAGTTCCATAAAGGAACGTGCCGACTTAGCATTTGGGGAAGCAATGGATACCACCTGCTGAGATCGAACCGCCTTCTCCAAAGCCTGATCTGATGGAATCATTCCTAGAAAATCCAGCTTTCCACCCAAGAATTTCTCTACAACAGAATTAAGCTTCTTATATACAGCTTCTGCTTCTGCTTCTCCTGACACCTTATTAGCAACAAGGTGTACGTTGGTTCCATTTGACAGAAATCTCGGATGCTTATATAGAGCCTTCACTAGAGAATAGGAATCTGTAAGTGAGCTTGGTTCCGGTGTAGATACAAGAAGTACTTCCGGAGATGCCACAACAAATTCAAGCACAGCATCTGACACTCCAGCACCCGTATCAATAATAAGTACGTCGCATAATTCATTTAATTCGCCAAGTCGACGAACCAAATAGGATATCTGCTCATGCGTCAGATTATTAAGTCCAACAATTCCAGATCCGCCAGAGATAAAGCCTATCTCCATAGGACCAATCGTTATGATATCCTTAAGATTCTTATCTCCATATATCATATCGCTGAGGTTGTACTTAGGAATGGTCCCAAGCATCACCTCGACATTCGCAAGGCCAAAATCCGCATCAAAGATAATCACTCGCTTGCCCATATTGCGAAACCAAACAGCCAGATTCACTGCCAGATTAGATTTACCAACACCACCCTTGCCGCTAGTAATCGTAATCACTCGAGCATTCTCAATATTTCGGACATTCTTCTGTTTGATTACATTACGTAGCTGCTCAGCTTGATCCATTAGTGACCTCCTAATAACTGTTTCACTAATTTCTGTGTGTCAATCTCTTCAATATCCTCTGGCACATTCTGACCAGTGGTAATATAGGAGAGTTCTTCTCCGGCATAGAGCTTTGCATTTAGGATATTGCCATAGGTAGAAGTCTCATCCAATTTGGTAAATATCATATGAAAGCTTGTAAATTCATGATATGAATCAATAATTTCCTTCAGATCCTGATACTTGGTTGTAGCAGATAGAACCAGATAGACATCATGCTCATATTCTTCATGAAGATTCTCAAGAATCATCTTCATATCCTGGCGCTGGGCCTGATTCTTATGAGAAAATCCAGCCGTATCTACAAAGACAATATCATAGTCTGCTACCTGTTCCATGGCATTATTAATCTCATCTGGAGAATATACAATATGAAGTGGCGTATCTAAGATATTCGCATAGGTTCTAAGCTGCTCTGCTGCCGCAATTCGATAAGTGTCACAAGTAATTAATGCGATCTTCTTGCCATAATCCAGCTTGTATTTAGAAGCAAGCTTGGCAATGGTAGTTGTCTTACCTACGCCAGTTGGTCCAATGCAAAAAACCACAAAAGGCTTCTTAGCCGACGGTATAATAGGCTTCGGCTGGCCCAACTTTAGAACCATCTTCTGATATACATTCGATAGCATAAAATCCAGATTATTGCCTGATGACAATACTCTCTCCATATCATCAAGAATCTGATTTACATACTTTTCCTCAACCTCATTATCCAGAAGAACACGGTAAAGCATCTTAACAAAGCCCATATTCTCCTTGGAATCATAGGAAGATCCAGAATGTTTTACGGGTTCATTCTGTTTTCTTACAGGCTCAATCCTTGTCTTTGCCTCAATCCTTGTCTTTGCCTCAACCTGCGATGGCATAGGATTGGATTTAGACACCTGTCCAGCCTTAATAACAGACCCAGTTCGATCATAGGTAGCCATCTCTGTCCGAGGAAGAATTCCCTGCTCAATCACTTCATTTACCGCACGAAAAGCAGACTTAAGCTCTTCTGTATTCATAGCACTATCCGTATCGCTTGAAGCAGAAACTATAGGCTTTGACTTAGGCTCCACAGCCGCAACAGTAGATTCATCCATAGCTGGAATAATTACCTCTTCGTCAGCTACAGCACTAAAATTATTTCCTTCCGACTTCTGACTGGCAGCAGTTCTTGCAATCTCAGAGAAAGAAGGCCTGGCCGAAATCTCATCTTCAATCGCTGCTGTCACTTCATATGTACTACTCTTAAACATGCCAAGAAGTCCCTTTTGCTTGACCTCTTTGACATTCATTATGACAACCTGATCACCAAGTTCCTTCTTTGCAAGTTCAATTGCTTCGTCTTTTGTTTTTCCCTGAAATTTCTTAATGGTCATCTTATCCTGTCACCATTCCTATTGATTGTAATTCAACATTCGGTTCTACTTCGTTATAAGAGATTACGATAAGATCTCTAAAATAATCTTCCGTCATCTTCTTGAAATACATACGAACAATTGGAGAGCATACGACAATTGGAACCTTTCCTGATTCCTCAAATTCCTTGACTCGATTTGATAAATCATCCATGATGCTATGAATTTTCTCTGGATCCAGCGTTAAATATGCTCCCTGTTCTGTCTGCTTAACTGAGGCCATAATATCCTGCTCTAATTTCGGGTCAAGGGTAATAACAGACGATACCTCATTGGCTGGAAAATACTTACTGGAAATTGCTCTTTTTAGTCCTTGGCGAACATATTCCGTAAGGACATCCGTATCATGTGTTGTCGAAGCATGATCAGCAAGAATCTCAAAAATAGAAAGCAAATCTCTAATAGAAATGCCCTCACGAAGAAGGTTCTGAAGCACTTTCTGAACATCGCCAAGTCCAAGAAGCTTCGGCGTAAGTTCATCCACAAGCACAGGATTAGATTCCTTAAGATTATTCACAAGATTCTGTACATCCTGTCTGGTAAGAAGTTCATCTATGTGAGAACGAATCACCTCTGTCAGATGCGTCGCAATAATGGATGGTGGATCAACCACCGTATAGCCTAGACTCTCAGCGCGTTCTCTCTGAGATTCTGTAATCCAAATGGCAGGCAAGTGGAAGGAAGGCTCAAAGGTTGGAATACCAGTAATCTCCTCTTCTACATATCCCGGATTCATAGCCATATAATGGTCGAAGATAATCTCTCCTTCCGTAACCTGAATGCCCTTAATCTTGATTATGTATTGATTCGGGTTCAACTGAATATTATCTCTAAGACGAATGATTGGCACAACCGTACCAAGCTCTAATGCGATCTGTCGTCGAATCATAACAACACGATCAAGCAAGTCACCACCCTGATTCACATCCGCAAGTGGAATGATACCGTAACCAAATTCAAGTTCAATCGGATCAACCTGCAAGAGAGATACCACATTCTCAGGCTTTCGAATCTCTTCTGCTTCTTCTTCCTCTGCGGACACCTCATCATTAATTGCTGCTTCACCGGAATGCTTCTCAATAGATCGGCCTGCTACAATAAAGACAATACCGAAGGCAATAAAGAGAACTGCATTAAGCGTCGTAAAGATACCAAGAATAATCATTACTCCGCCAACGATATATAGAACCTTTGGTATACCAAAGAGCTGCTTAACAAGAATGCCACTGAAGTCCGCTTCTTCGGAGCCCTTCGTAACAAGAATACCTGTAGAAAGTGATATCAGAAGGGATGGTATCTGAGAAGACAAACCATCACCAATTGTTAAGATGCCGTACTGCTGAATCGCTTCCATAAAGCCTAGTCCGGAACTAGTCATGCCCATGATGGTTCCGCCAACCAGGTTAATCACCGTAATGATAAGACCAGCTGCAGCATCTCCCTTTACGTACTTGGTAGCACCATCCATGGAACCGAAGAAGGAAGATTCCTTCTGAATCTTCTCTCGTCTCAGTTTTGCTTCCTGATCAGTAATTGCTCCCGTGTTCAAATCCGCATCAATCGCCATCTGTTTACCAGGCATAGCGTCCAGGGTGAATCGAGCTGTTACCTCAGCAACACGTTCGGAACCCTTATTGATTACCATAAACTGAATAATAATCAGGATAATGAAGACTATGGCGCCAACAATCAAATCACCACCACCTACGAACTGGCCGAAGGTCGTTACGACATTTCCTGGATTTCCTGTTGTAAGAATTAATCGAGTTGAAGAAACATTCAGAGAAATTCTAAAAATGGTAGTAAATAAGAGTAATGTCGGGAAGAAAGACATATCTAGCACTTCTTCTACAAATAGAACATTAAGAAGAATAATCAGTGCAATAGAAATGTTAAGAGCAAGCATAACGTCAAGCACAACAGATGGAATTGGAATAATGAAGAAAAGTACAGCAGCAAGTAGGTATGTAACAACTCCGACGTCTGATGTTCGCACTGATAATTTCATGTCTCTCTCCTTTCTAATATATTTATGCTCTACCCGTATAAACTACGGCTAGAATTTCTGCCACTGCCTCATATAATTCTGGTGGAATCTCCTGATCCACCTCAACAGTCGCAAAAAGAGCTCTGGCAAGTGGTTTATTTTCCATGATTGGAACATCATGGTCCTTTGCGATTTCCTTAATCTTCTGAGCCATATAGTCCGCGCCCTTGGCTGTAACAACAGGTGCGCTTCTTTCCTCAGCATCATACTTAATAGCAATTGCAAGATGGGTAGGGTTCGTGATGACAACATCCGCTTCTGGAACCGACTGCATCATACGCCGTCTGGAAGCCTCCTGCATTCTCTGCTTCTGCTGACCCTTTACCTTCGGATCACCTTCGGTGTCCTTATACTCATCTTTGACTTCCTGCTTGGTCATCCTCATATCTTCTTTGAACTTATGCTTCTGATAAATGAAATCTATAAGTCCAATTACAAGATAGACAATACTAATGTATAGACCAGTATTAATAATAATACTTCCTATTAATTCAATTGCCTGAAATAGTGGCATCTCATACAGGATAAACAGTTCATTTGCATGACCCTTAATAGATAGATAAGCCACATAGAAAATCAAGGCGATCTTAAGGATAGATTTTATAAGTTCAAAAATAGACTCCTTGGAGAAGATTCGCTTAAAGCCGCTAAGAGGATTAATCTTGCTTAGTGTAGGCTTTAGCGGTTCTGAACTCACCTTGAAACGAAACTGAATAATGTTGCCCAAGATGGATACAATAAATCCAACAAGCATGAAAGGAAGCGCCGTAATGATTAATTGCAGGTAAACATTGGTAAGCAGGCTTGATGCCGCTCGAACTGTGGCGCCATCTCTCTCCATGGAAACATAATCTGGAATCTCATTTGCATAAATCCATGAAAATATATCAATAAAACGTCCGCCCATGGTGGACACGTAGAATTTCAACACTAGAAAGAGACTAATTAATTCAAAGGCATACACAAGCTCTCTAGACTTGGCAACCTGACCCTTCTTCCTGGCATCATCGAGCTTCTTGCTTGTTGGCTCTTCTGTTTTCTCACCACCAGTCTCTGCTTCCTTGGCAAAGAACTGAAGGTTATATTCCAGGCTTATGCCACGTCGAAGTTCCACTCTAATACATTCCCTTCACAACAGATAGAATCATATTTCGCATCTCCTTGAAGATGAAGTTTGCAATATCTGGCAGAAGAAAGAGCGTAAGAAAGAGCACGCCGAATCCAACCAGAATCTTAATCTGAATACCAACAGAGAACATATTCATCTGCGGTGCAACCTTGGACATGACACCTAAGATACAATTCAGAATCATGATGCAGCCAAATACAGGAAGGCAGATTCGAAATGATATCACAAACAAATCTGTCGCAAATGTAACCATAGTCGTAAATAAGCTGTCCCACTGAAAGACTGCCGCCCCAAGAGGTATCAGCTGAAAAGAATCAATAACAGCACGAATTATATATTGATACATGCCAGATGTAATAAGAAGAAGCGACACAGCATAATAGTAGAGATTACCTGTAATCGTGACCTCTGTTCCCATCGCCGAATTAAACTCCTGCGCCATGGAGAGTCCCATATCCATATCCATAATATTACCAGCAAAGATGATAATATAATTGCAGATATTGCCACAATAACCGATCATAAGACCGACCATCACTTCTCGAATTACCATAACGGCATAGCCAATGACTGATTCATAGCTAGCTCCCTCTTCTGGTCCTATAACAGCCATAACCAGAATTGCCACAAAAAGCGAAAATCCAATCTTCACGCGATTAGGCACATTAGGAAAGCTAAAAAATGGCGCCACCATAACAAATGATGCAATTCTGACAAGGACCAGCAAGAAATATTCAAATGTTACCAGCGAAAATCCATACTCAAACATAGCCTATCATTTAATATATATGGTGAAATCTGTCCAAAGATTCGTCATATAGGTCGTGATTGTCGTCATAATAAAAGATCCAAAAATAATCAGCGAAACAAAGATGCTAAGGATCTTCGGAACAAAGGTAAGCGTCTGCTCCTGAATGGAAGTAACCGTCTGGAAGATACTAATCACAAGACCAACCACAAGAGAGATTAGAAGCATCGGAGCAGAACAAAGTATGATGTTATAGATCGCATCTCGCATAATATCGAGTACAACTGCTTCTGTCATAATAACTCCTAATAAAATGTCTTAACCAGACTTCCTATTACAAGATCCCAGCCATCTGCAAGTACAAACAAGAGAATCTTAAAAGGAAGAGAGATCGTTGTTGGTGGGAGCATCATCATACCCATGGACATAAGTACCGATGCGACCACCATGTCGATTACAATAAATGGTATGTAGATTAAGAAACCGATAATAAAAGCGGTTCTTAGCTCACTTAAGATGAAACTTGGCACAATAATATTAAATGGAATATCATCGTAATCCTCATATGTTACATCCGCGATATCGCAAAACAGG
Source organism: Lachnospiraceae bacterium (assembly GCA_963661945.1). Lineage (GTDB taxonomy): Bacteria > Bacillota > Clostridia > Lachnospirales > Lachnospiraceae > CAVLDP01. Next base: position 52,032 of record CAVLDP010000001.1, on the reverse strand, counting down.
GCCAAATCCTTGGTCTGTGTCTGTCCATACATGAATTCACGAAGAGGCTCCTCGATTGCAACGATTGCCTCCTCTGTTGTAATCTCACCTGCATCGAGTGGCTCAATTGCATTCGTATTAATCTCCTGCATAGTCGGCCACATAATAAAGAAAGTCAGGAACAAGGCCAATCCAACAAGCACCTGATTTGGTGGCGTTGTCTGAGTTCCTATGGCTGCTCTGACGAAATGTAATACCACGATGATTCTGGTAAATGAAGTCATCATGATAAGTATGGATGGTGCTAAGGAAAGAATCGTGAGTACAAGAAGGATACGAAGGGTCGAATTGAGTGACCCTGTATCACCTGTAATAGAGAAAGAGAAGTTATTCACGCCTCCCTCTCCTACAACTTCATCCGAAGCATTCGGAGCATCTTCACCGGCACCATATTCTGTTTGTGTAGCATATGCTGTAGTGAAATAACAACAGGACACTGTAATCGACATCGCAATCACAGCAAAGATTAGGCTAAAAATTACATAAACCTTTTTAAACTTCTTCATTATCTCCACCGTTTTTCGGTAACCGTTTCTTAAATTTGTCTAAGGCTTCCTGGAAGGAAATATCCCCCATTACATTTGTCTCAAGTCCTGTCATAGAATCTTCCACCTCATCAGAAGACAAGGTTGCAAGTAATGAAACCTCATCCTTGCCGATCCCAAGAACAAGATATTTGTCATTTCCGGCCTTGACAATCTGGACGTATTTGTTGGTCGTAAGCTTAAGCGTCTCAACAATTTCCAGATTTCTATTGTAGGAGTGACTCTTCTGATATCCTGCAATCCACTTGGTTGTATAGTAGGTAAGTGCAAGAACAATGATAAAAATCAGCAGAACCACAACTAATTGAAATATGCTCTCTCCTGTAGAGCTCGTCAGTAATAGCATATCTAACCTAGCACCTTCTTTACTGCTTCAAGCACGCGTTCTGCCTGAAATGGTTTAACGACAAAATCCTTGGCGCCATTCTGAATTGCTTCAATTACCATAGCTTGTTGCCCCATGGCAGAACACATAATCACAGTCGCTGTATTGTCATGCTGACGAATCGTCTTAAGCGCCTGTATCCCATCCATCTCTGGCATTGTAATATCCATTAAAACAAGATCAGGCTTGTGCTCATCATATAAGGCGACTGCCTCTGCACCATTTACAGCCTCAGCAATCACATCGTAGCCATTCTTGGTAAGAATATCCTTTATCATCATGCGCATAAATGCTGCATCATCACATATCATAATATTCTTAGACATATCTATAGCTTCTCCAATATACTAGTTCATAATCTCCGTAATTCTAATACCAAAAGATTCCTCGATAACAACTACCTCTCCCTTGGCTACATACTTGCCATTCACAAGAACGTCAATAGGCTCACCAGCAATCTTATTTAGTTCAATAATTGTTCCAGGTGCAAAATCTAAAATGTCTTGAATTGATTTATGGGTTCTGCCAAGTTCTACAGTAACTTCCAGCGGAACATCCATAATCAGATCGATATTCTCAGGCTGATACGGCACTCCATATCCGCCAGTCAACGGCTGGAACTGTGCCGGCTGAACATTCACCTGTGGCTGTGGCTGCATCATCATAGGCTGCTGCATCATCTGCGGAGCCATCTGAGGCGCCATCTGAGGTGCGGCTGCTGGAGCTGGTGCGGCTGCTGGAGCCGGTGCTGGTGCTGGTGCTGGCGCCGGCGCTGGAGTTCCAGCGCCAAATGCATCGTCATCTACTGTCGACTTAGAATCATCTTCCATGTTCTTAGTGATTGACTTGCACATATCCTGAACGAGAGATACTGGATAGAGCTGCATCAGCTTCGAATCCACCAAATCGCCAATCTGAAGACGGAATTCAATCTGTACAAAATCCCCAGTCAGGAAATCATCGATTGAAGAACCATCTGCTGAATCCTGTGGATTAATCAAATTTGAAGATGGTGGGCTAATATCCACCACCATATTCAGCATAGATGAAAGGGATGTCGCAGATGATCCCATCATCTGATTCATGGCCTCACTAATTGCAGAAAGATGAATCTCTCCAATCTCTCCATCTATATTCGTGCCATCTCCACCCATCATAAGGTCAGTAATTACTTTGACATCGCTCTCTCTAAGAACAAGTACATTACTGCCATCAAGTCCCTTTGTGTAGCCAATTCGAATCAACACACAAGGCTTCTCGTATTGGGCTACAATTTCATCCCATGTAGATGTAGAAACAATAGGAGTAGAAATCTCAACCTTCTTATTGACCAAAGAGAATAATGCTGTTGCAGCTGTACCCATGCAGATGTTTGCAATCTCCCCAATGGTGTCAACTTCTTCTGGAGCGAGAAGTGTTCCACCGGTAGATGTCGGTGCATCAGCACTCGCTGTGCCATTGATCAAAGCATTGATCTCTTCCTGGGATAAAGCCCCATCACTCATCTTCTCTATCCTCCCTAATTATTGAAGTAACCTGTACCGCATAATTCTTGCCTGAAGCACCAGGCATTGCAGTAAACTTCTTGATGTCCCCTACATACACATCAAGTTCCTGATTCACCTTGGAATCAAGCTTAACAATATCGCCAACTTGTAGGGATGCGAAATCACTTACATTAACAATACTCTGTCCGAGTATTACTCGAACCGGAATAACCGACTTAGAAATGAGATGTTCAATCGTATCTGCATATACTAATCCTTCCTTCTCCGCCATATTGGAGTACCAGAATTTGGTATTTAACTTCTCCATCACAGGCTCTAAGGTGATATATGGAAGACAGACATTCATCAAGCCTTCAACATCTCCGACCTTAATATTAATTGTGACAATTGCAATCATCTCACTAGGTGAAATAATCTGTGCAAACTGAGAATTCGTCTCGATTCTCTCTAGTCGAGGATTAATATCCACAACATTCTGCCAAGGCTCCCGAAGAAGCTCTACGCAGGAAATCATTACCCTCTCAATAATAAGTAACTCAATCTCTGAGAATTCACGGGTCTTATCCAGTGGTTCTCCAAGACCACCAAGCATACGATCTACGATTGCATAGCCTAGATTAGTCGCCATCTCCATGATGATATTGCCCTCAAGTGGAGCAAAATCGACAACTCCAAGTAAGACCGGATTCGATAAGGCATTGGAGAATTCCATATATGTAACAGCCTCTGAATTCATCACTTCAACCTGAATATTCTTACGAAGGTATACAGGAAGATTCGTTGATAGAAGTCTGCCGTAATGTTCAAATATAATCTCGAGTGTTCGAAGATGTTCCTTGGAAAACTTGGAAGGTCTAGCGAAATCATATTCTTTGATTTGATTTTCACTGCTCTTCTTCATCTCTTCGACATCGACTTCACCGCTATTAAGAGCTTGTAGCAGGTTGTCAATCTCGCTCTGAGAGAGCACATCACTCATGGGTTCTCACCACCTGTCATGCAAAAATAAATATCGTCTACTGGAATGTTGCGCTTGAGAAACCAACAGAAATCAGGAAGTCACTTCCACCATACATAGTCTGAAGCTGCTCTAACACGTCATCAAGCACAGCCTGCTGATTCTCCTGAATCTCTTCGAGAGTATAAGAGCTTACAACATCATTAATCGTAGTCTTAATCAATGAAACCTTGCCATCAAGAGCTGTAGCGGTTCCATAAGTCTCATAATCTTCGCTTGCCGTATTAATAGAAAGCGTTACAGTAACAACTGCATAATGCTGGGTACCATCTGCACCCTTCTTCAGATTGATTGTCATAGAATCTGCGATATCATATACCTCAATCTGATCAATAGAATAATCACTATTTGCAGAAACTGTATCTCCTGATGCAAGTTCTAGATCAATTGCTGCCGCGACCTTGGTGATTAACTCATTTGCCTGATTCGCACTAGGAATGACAGCAATAGCAAGAACCGCAGTCAACACAAGATTCACCAGGCATAGAGCCAAGGTGATTACAGATATTAAGCTTTTCTTCATGATAAATAAACCCCCTATTCCGCTTCGCTCGAGTTGTAAGAGTTATATACCTTAATCTCAACACGACGATTCTTAGCTCGTCCTTCCGCCGTTCCATTATCAGCAACCGGTGCATATTCTCCTCGACCAGATGAGATAATATGTGCAGGATTAAGAGAAGTCGTATCTCTCAGATAATCAGCCACATGATATGCGCGGTACATTGATAGGACATTATTATCTTCATAGGTAGACGAAGAAATTGGAACATTGTCCGTATGGCCTTCAATCTCAATCATGTTCGATGAATATGTCTCAAGGATTGCACCGAGCTTGTCAATCAATGGATAAGCATCAGAACGCACATCTGATGCACCCGAATCAAAAAGCAGGGCACCATTTAATGTAATAAGTACATACTGTGCATTGAATTCAACTTCTACCAAATCCTGAATTCCAGATGCCTCCACCTGTTCTTCAATTGCCTCCGCCATCTGTTCGCTCTCAGATAATTCCTGAGCCTCATAAGCATCAGAGACCGCTTCATCTTCTGTCTTGCCATCATTAATTCCAGTTGCAAGACCTTCCGAGCCAGTATTCGATTCTTCGCTATCTGCGTTATTGCCTTGGTTTTCTTCGTCGCCTTCTTCTGCAGTAGAAGCATTGAAATAGACATCAAATTCCTCAAGTGCAGAAATTCCTGATGAAATAAGAGATGCATCAACCGTACTTACAGATGTTCCGCCAGAAGGAAGAACACTGAAGGTATTCTGGAAAGATTGAATTACCATCTCCATCTTCTCTTCGTCTACTGAAGACATAGAATAAAGCAGTACGAAGAAGCAAAGAAGAAGATTCATCAGATCACTGAAGGTCGATTGCCAGGCAGGCGCCCCTTTCGGTGGGTCTTCTTTTTTCTCTCTAGCCATAGACTAGTTCCTCCTACTCTCCGCCGCCAGCATCTTCACCAATACCAGCACGATCAGCTGGAGCCAAGAATGTCTTCAGCTTCTCTTCAATAACACGTGGATTCTCTCCAGCCTGAATAGACAAAAGACCTTCCACAACAATTTCCTTGACCTTAATCTCAGCAGCATTATTATTCTTAAGCTTATCTGCAATAGGTGCAGAAAGCCAGTTTGCAATAAGAGAACCATACAATGTAGTGATAAGTGCTACGGCCATGGATGGTCCAATTGTGGATGCATCTTCCATGTTCTGAAGCATGATGATAAGACCAACCAGTGTACCAATCATACCCCAAGCAGGTCCCATCTCACCCCATTTCTCCCAACCAGCAATGGTCTTCTTGTGGCGGTCCTCAATACCTGTAAGTTCCGTCTCCATAATAGCTCGAACAAGATCTGGGTCAGTACCATCGACGATAAGCATGATGCCTTTCTTCATGAAATCGTCCTCGATACCATCCGCTGCTGACTCAAGTGCAAGCAATCCTTCCTTACGAGCCACATTGGATAAATCGATGATGCTCTTAATAATCTCTTGTGGATTACCGATTGCTGGCTCCTTGATTGCAATCATCATACCCTTCAGACCCGCGGTAAATTCATTCATCTTCTGAGAACCAATAACCGTAGAAATAGAACCACCAATTGTGATGATGAAGGATGGAATATCAATGAAGATACTAATAGAAGCACCACCAGAGATAACTCCAAAGATAAACATACCAAAGCCCATAACCAGGCCGATTAAAGATGCTATATCCAACTTTACTCACCGTCCCCCTGCAAATCCAATCAATTGCAAAATAACGCCAAAAAGGCATAATGAAACCTTTTAACTAAATCTTACTAAATATTGCTAATCTTGTCTACATTTTATCAAAAAACTTGTCAAGATTTTGTTGTCTAATCCCTAGCCAATATCAAATTTCTACAAAATATAGAAAAAGCCGAAGGCATAATATGCCTCCGACTTCTGCATTTTGAAAACCAGGTAAATACTCCATGATTTGAAGCGGTAAATCATGGACTAGATGCCCTTATTAGCTACGCTTCAGATTCGTAAGTTCCTCAAGCATGGAATCTGATACTGTAATAATTCGTGAATTTGCCTGGAAACCACGCTGTGTAGTAATCATTGACGTGAATTCCTGTGACAAGTCAACGTTGGACATTTCAAGCTGTCCTGTGCTCATACTACCACCATCTGCTGTAACATCTACGCCAATTCCATCGAATTCGCCAGAGTTCAGTGTCTCTGCATAGCAGTTATTACCGATACTCTCAAGACCTGATGCATTAGAGAACTGAGCAACAGCAATCTGGCCTAAGAGCACTGTATTACCATTCGAATATGAGCCATAAATCTCACCATTATTACTTACGGTAACGCCAGTCATTGTACCAAGTGCCTTACCTACGCCCTGAGTACCAGAGGAATCACCCTTCTCGATTCCAGCAGTAGATGTTCCACCATTATCAAAGTTCTTGGTTCCAGAGAAATCTACGCTGATATCAGAGAATGCATCTGAATAAGGGAATAATCTATCACCATTGGCATCAGTAATTGTCTGAAATGCGGTTAGATTCATAGTAACGCTGTTACCATTTCCACCAACATTCTTGAAAGTACCATCTGATGTAGAATAATTTAGGCCATAAACCGTTGCAGTATAAGCAACTTCAAGAGCACCCGTTGTATCATTAATAGAATATGTCGCATTTGCACCATACTTCGTAGTAAGTGCTGATTCTGACATATTATAAAGTGCTGCAGTTGTTGTAAGAACAGTAGATGATCCAGTCAGATATACATTACCATCCGATGCTACATCAAGCTGAGAAGGTGTGTACTGGGTACCACCAATTGTGATTAGGCCGCCAGAGAAAGTAACAGACGAATCCAAATCAATCGTTGCTGTCGAAGCTGTATCCACACCAAAGATATCAGAAAGCGCACCACCAGCAGCAACGTACTGGGCCAGAATATCATTATTATCATCATCGAGGATGTTAACCAGCTCTACTGTATAGATACCGTTGTTTCCAGATTCATCAGTACCACGGATTGCAAACTTAGCAGTATAAGAATAACCCAGATTATCATAGAAACTAAGTGACATATAATAACCTGAATCCGAGGTTACCTGAACATCATTCTTATCAACTACGCCAGATACATAGGCATTCTTTGTAGCCTCCGGAGAAGATGTCTGATTCAGCGCGCTCATAATACGAAGCGCAGATACGGTATCCTTCTTGATAGAGCCTGTCGACTCATCTACCTGCCAACCCTGAACCAGATAACCTGTACTTGACATTGCCAGGTTACCATTTCCATCAATGTAGAAAGAGCCTGCTCTTGTGAATACATTTTCTGTACCATTACTTACGATAAAGAAATTGGTGGAATTTGAGTCTGTAAGCTTGATATCAAAAGCATTACCGGTAGACTCAGAAGCACCTGCTGAAGTAATCGTAACCTTGGTTGCAGCAGTACTAACACCAAGACCTATCTGCTTGGCATTAACACCACCCGTTGTCTCTGTTGCTCCAGATGCACCCGAAGTCGTCTGATACATAATATCAGAGAATGTTACAGCGGATGACTTGAAGGCAACTGTGTTAACGTTAGCGATATTATTACCGATAACGTCCATCTTTGTCTGATGTGTACGAAGTCCAGACACACCAGAGTAAAGTGATCTCATCATAATGAGTGACCTCCATTTGCGCGGAACATACATCGAATCTGTCAGTCATCGATGATAGCTTCCCTAAGGTCCAGCTATGCTATAACCGCGCCATCAATATTAGTAAATACATTGTTGTCAGTAGATTCCATCTGATCCATTGCTGTTACTACAGTCTGATTTGGAACATTCACAATGAATGCCAGTGAATCTACAATTACAAGTGAATCGTTAATCCCCTTTTCACTTGCCTTCTGAACGCCGGATACCAGTCGTTCGTTCTGCTCTACAGAAAGTGAGATATTTCTCTCATCCAATCTCTGAGTTGCATGCTTAGAGAATTTGAGTTCAGATGCTTCTGTACTTGCACCTGTCAACTGTCTTTTCAGAATATCTGAGAAAGAAGTGATTTGATCAGAGGAAGAAGAAACAGCCTTGCTATCCTGTGGCAGATATTGATTGGTGATTTGTTCTATGGAAGTAAAATTGCCAATCGTATTCATGCTCTCATCTCCATTTCTATTCTGATGCAGCTTCCTTTAGAGATTCCATCTTTGCCTCGAGTGTCTGAAGTGTTGCATAATCATCAGCATTAATAAATGATAACGCATAGGTAGAAAGCGAATCATACAATGTTCTCGCAGCAGTCAAGCTTTCCTCATCACTAATTGTAAGCTCCTTCTCAGATGGAAGTGCAGCAATCATATTAGAGAAAGTAACTGACGTGATACTGGCCTCGTAATACTCATCGGAATATACATAGTCGATATACTGCGTCTCGTAGAGCTTGTCATTAACAGATACATATATTGTATCGTCATCCGCCTGCGTATAATCAACCATACCAGTGATAACATTTCCATCAGCATCAGTAATCGTTACGTATTTTCCAACATAAGATTCTGCTCCAAGAGAATCTACCGTCGACTGCATAGCCTGGAGTGCTTCTACCTGAGTAAAGGATGCAAGTTCTGACACATACTCCGTATTACTCGTTGGCTCCAGTGGATCCTGATACTGCATCTCAGCGACCAGAAGTTGTAAGAACATATCCTCATCATAGATCGAACTACTTCCTGAGGATGCGCTCGATAGGGATGATGAAGAGGCACTAGAAATTTGTGAAGTGTTAATTCCACTCACCACTGATCCATTTGATACTTGTGCTGTAATTGCCATAAAAAACTCCTTATGCCGTTAAATTCACAGTGTTGCCATTGTCTCTCATTAGCTTGTAAGCAAGCTCCTCTTCCTCTGTCATGAGGCCTTGAAGCTCATCTAAACTATTGAGATTCATATTTCTCGGCCGGCTCCTCTGTCCATCTCTCTGCTGATCTTCTGAAGCTTCCCGCTCATTTAAGCTTGCCTGATCACTTTCGAGATTCTCCTCAAACTCATGCGTTCCAACAGAAACCTCAATCGCTTGTACCTTACTTCCCTGCACATTCAGCTTATCCATAAGAAGATTCAGCTGTCCTTCCAGAGCGCTCTTGACATTCTCATTCTCAGTGAAAATCTTGGCCGTGACATTGCCTTCCTTATCGGATGACACCTCCATAAATAGCTTGCCCAGATGTTCAGGATTTAATTCCATCTCCATGGTGCTAACTTCCTCATCGATTGTAACGCGAGCCCTCTCAACGATCTGATTAATCAGCTCTTCTGGATCAATCTCCGAATAAGAAAATGTCTGGTTCACTGATTCTACCTCAATAGTCGAAGTAGATTCATTTGTTACCGTCTGCTGCATGTTACTGCCGTAATTAGAATCATCATCTAAGAATTCCTTGAAGTCATCTGCTGTCGGATTCTCCTTAACCGAAGTAATCTTACCTTCTGAAAGAGTAGTATCCTCTGATTCTCCCTCAGCATTAGAAATGATACCATCCAAAGAACCCTTCTTATCTAGATTCTTATTAGCTGTATGGCTCTCTAATACATCTAATGGAAGCTCTTCTGTGGTAGGTTCTACGCTTTCGTCTGGCTTCACAGCCATCTCTTCATCGATTTCTACATCCTGTGGAATAGAAATATCAGATTTGGCATCAGCAAATTCTGTACCATCCTTGAGATTCTCAACAGAAGGCACAAGGTTCATCATCGGATCAACAGGCTCTTCCTCTACAGGTGTGAGTAATTCTACAATTGTCGAGATATCCATCCCTGTGCTTTCTGAAAGTGAACCTACCATTTCATTTACACTATTCATAATGTTATGAAATGAATCACTCATAAGCATGGATACCGCATCCGTAGATTCGGTAAGTGTTGAAATGAGGCTCACCATATTCTTAGGATTAATAAGATCCAGCGCTGTAAGCCCAAGCGTTTCCATTGCAGCTGTAACATCCTCTTCGGATAAATCAAGTTCCTTTGCGATAGTCTGAATAACATTCTCAGAGAACTCTGAAACCTCTTCTGTCAATGTCTCCATCTCAGACTCATCAAGATCAGTCTTATCAGAAACCGTCTTCACCAAATCTTTTCTGCCAGAATCAATCGCATAGGTTTCATCCGTAGAAGCACTCTCATCTGACTTTTGAGTGGCAGTAGCACGAACATCTGTCCTGTGATCTGTATCAGTAGTAGATGCACTCTTCATCTTTCCTAAGTCCATGGACTTATTCATGACAGATGAAAATCCAATTGAAATATCATCTGACTTGGCAGAAAGATTGGAGTATGCATTCAGAGATACTGTCACATTCGAGATACTTGCACTTGTCATATTCTCTCCTCCTTTCTTAAATTTTGTTGGCGTATTGCCTATATATTCTAAGGCTCCATGAGTTTCGTCACCTGAGCGGCGGTATCGGTATTCATGGCTCCAAGAATATCACCCCTTGACGATGCATCCATCTGGCCTAGAATCTTGGCCACTAGTTCAAGATCATCTGTCATAGTATCAAAAATAGAAGCAGCTTGAGATGCCTTCATGGAAGAATAGGTACTTACATAATCCGACAAGTCCTCACTCTCCTGAAGCTGCTCAACCACTTCCTTGTAAATTGCTGCAGCATTTTCTGAGTCAATGCTCTCATAGTATTCCTTATATGTAGATATATCGGGTGCATTGTCGGAAAAAACAACCTCTTCGTAAAATTTTTCTTTGGTTGCCTCAAAATTTGCTTCATCTTCCTTGTATTGCTGAAGCTCTGCAGCCTCTGCCTCGAGTTCTGCAATATGAGCATCTGAATTAGAGGTTGTAGATTTTGCATCAGCAAGCTCCGCTTCCAATTCCTTGATTCTTACAACCGCATCATCGATGGTATCAAAGCTGTAAGCCTCATCCTCTTCTGCATATTCTGTAACTTCTGGAAGAATCTTATTTACAACAGGCACGTCCTTAAGAATCGGATAAAGAACTGTTGAGCCGAAGCCACCAACATCCATCTTTACAATAAGTGCAAAGATAGCGAGCCAAATAGCAACAATTAAAATTGCAACAATTGCTACGAGAACAGAGCCACCCGCAGACTCCTCTTCTTCATCCAGCCCTTCTTCCTTTGCAGCTTCCTTCTCTGCCTTTTTTGCTTCCTTCTCCAGTTTCTTTTGTTCCTTTTTCGATAATTCCTTCTCTTCTTCCGCCATAATTCATCCCTTATCTACTTAATTTACGCGATACGTGTAGCTTGTTAATTCGTCATTTAGCTTATTTTCTTCCTGCTTCAGCTCTTCCTTGAAGTCTTCAAAGGCATGCTCCTTCAGCTTCTCATAGGTCTTGCGTTCCTTAATTGCTTCATTCATCCGCATCCTGGCAAATTCCACATTCCTTTGTGCATTTCGAACTGCAAGCATCTGATCCCTTACTAATCGCTTCATGGAATCAATGGATTTCTTGCAGGAATTAATCTCTCTAAGGTCAAGAGTTCCCTCAGACAATTCCTTTAGATGCTTCTCGTAACCCGCACGACGAACCATAAGCTCCTGCAATTTCATCTGCTCTTCCTGAAGGGCAGCATTTGCAAGGCCAAAGTTAATCTTCTCCTGGTTCTCCAGCTGAAGCTTGATATTAAGTACATTTTGCAATCGATAATGAAAGGCTGCCATCTTACTCCTCTAGCGCATCCTTGGCCTTCTGTTCTACTGGAAAGATAGAAAATAACTGGTCCAAAATCTCTTCATAGGAGAACTTCTCATCGGTTTCCTGCAGGAGGAAATCGTTAACCTCATCAATCTTGGATATTGCAAAGTCAATATTCTTATTCGATCCTGCCTTGTATGCGCCAATATTGATGAGGTCCTCAGCTTCCTGATAGGTCGCCATAACATTCTTAAACTGTCCGGCTGATTTCTTATGATCACGCGTTGCAACAGCCGACATTACTCTCGAAATCGAGGCAAGAACATCAATTGCTGGATAATGATTTCTCTGGGCAAGCTTACGATTAAGGACGATATGCCCATCCAAAATAGATCTTGCCGTATCCGTAATCGGTTCATTGAAATCGTCACCATCTACAAGAACTGTATAGAGACCAGTAATCGATCCTCTGGCATCATTTCCAGCTCTCTCAAGAAGCTTTGGCATCTCCGAATAAACAGAAGGTGGATATCCCCTTGTAACAGGTGGTTCCCCAGATGCGAGGCCAATCTCCCTCTGTGCCATCGAAAAACGAGTAAGTGAATCCATCATCAGAAGGACATCCTTCCCTTGATCTCTAAAATACTCGGCAATTGCTGTTGCAGTAAGTGCTGCCTTCTTACGTATCAAGGCTGGCTTATCCGAGGTAGCTACAACTACAACAGACCTCGCCATTCCTTCCGGCCCAAGATCATGCTCTACAAATTCGCGAACCTCTCGGCCACGCTCACCAATAAGAGCAATCACATTGATATCTGCCTTCGTATTCCTGGCAAACATACCCATAAGAGTCGATTTACCTACACCAGAACCTGCAAAGATTCCAATACGCTGTCCCTTGCCGACGGTAATTAGTCCATCCACAGCCTTCACGCCAAGAGGCAAAGGCTCAGAAATAATCACGCGCTCCATTGGATCTGGAGGTGGTGCTTCCACTGGATAATGACAGGCAAAATCCAATTCGCCATCTAAGTCTGTCGGCCGACCGATGCCATCTAGCGTATGACCGAGAAGCTCCTCGCCTACTGGAATGGCAAGCGGATGACCGGTATTTTCCACAATACAGCCAACACCAATTCCCTCTGTTGTCTCAAATGGCATAAGAATAAGGGTCTTATCTCGAAATCCCACAACCTCTGCCATTACCTTATGTCCATCCTCGGAATTCGTAGAAATAAGACATAAGTCATTTAGTTTGGCAACAGGTCCGAGTGATTCAATCGTAAGGCCCACAACCTTCATTACAGTGCCTAGGGCATCGTAATAATTTTGATCTATTAAGGAATAATATTTGTTTGCATTTATTAATCCTGACATGTCATTTCCTATCGTAAACTCAGTGCCTTAATTGCTCGTGTCAGGTTCTTAAGCTGCGTATCCATAGAGCAGTCAAAAAGTCCGCCATCCGTCTCAATCATAACCTGGTCGCTGGTAAGAACCGGGTCATTAAGGATGTCTATCTGGATGCCCGTTCCAACCTTCTCGATAAGGGAAGCCTTCTGTTCCTGAAGGAAAGCAAAATTCTCCTCATTTACCTTGATCAGAAACTGCTTGCTGCCCTCAATACCAGTAACTGCATTCTCTACAATGTGCAGAATCAATTCCTGATCTTCAGAATACATTACGTGGAAGACTTCGCTCATAGTATCTGCAATGACAGAGACCAGTTCTCTCTCCATATTGGACTGTCTGATTTCATACTGCTCGAGAAGGTCTGCAGCCTGCTTATCAAGCTTTCTACGTTCTTCGCTCATCTCAGCGCCAGCTTGCGTAAGGCCAGCATTATAGCCTTCTCTCTTGGCTTCATCTTCGATATGCCCCCGAAGCGCCTCCGCCTGTCTGGATGCATCCTCTATAATCTGGTCCGCCTCCATCCGAGCACGGGACAAGATATTCTCAGCTTCTTCCTGCGCTGCCTGAATCGTAAGAGCTGGATCTTCTCCCTCCTCTTCCTCTTCTTCCGGCATAATATCTCTCATAAGAAGCTGATTTCCCTCTTCATCAAGGATTGGATTTCCCTCTTCATCGTAGGCCGGCTGCATCATAAGTTCTTCCCTGGCCTTGCGGGCAGCTTCTTCCCTTTTCTTCTCCTGCTGTTCCTGGAAGAGCTCAAGCTTTCTTGCCACAAAATCATTGGAATTAATCTGGAGAGTTATATCATCATCCTCTGTTGTAGGAGGGATCACTTGCATACTGTAAATGATATTAGACAACTAAATCGTCACCTCCACCTCTAGAGATAACAATTTCACCACTATCCTCCAGCTTACGGATTTCAGCAACAATACGCTGCTGAGCTTCCTCTACATCCTTCATACGAACAGGGCCCATATAATCCATGTCTTCCTTGATCATAGCAGCAAGACGAGATGACAGGTTCTTGAAGATAACAGATTGTACCTCTTCATTGGTACCCTTAAGCGCAATCTCCAGAGTAGAGTTGTCGACTTCACGAAGCACACGCTGAATAGCACGATCGTCGAGAAGGAGAATATCTTCGAATACGAACATCTTCTTACGAATCTCTTCTGCAAGCTCTGGTTCATCAATTTCGAGAGATTCCATAATACGTTTCTCTGTACCACGGTCAACCGCATTTAAGATTGCAACAGTAGCATCCACGCCACCCGCAATCGTGTAATCCTGGTTAATAAGTGAAGAAAGCTTGCGCTCAAGCACTCGTTCAACCTCCTTGATTACTTCTGGCGAAGTTCTATCCATCAGAGCTATTCTCTTGGCTACATCTGCCTGCATCTCAGGATTTAGAGCTCCTATAATCATAGAGGCCTGTCCTGCTGGCAAATAAGACAAAATCATGGCAATTGTCTGAGGATGCTCATCCTGAATGAAGTTAAGAACCTGACTCGGCTCTGTCTTACGAATAAATTCAAATGGGCGAACCTGAAGAGAAGCAGTAAGCTTGGTTATGACATCATGAGCCTTATCTTCACCAAGTGCCTTCTCCAGAAGCTCCTTGGCGTATCCGATACCACCCTCAGCAATATACTGCTGAGCTAGGCAGACCTGATAGAACTCATTAATCACATCTTCCTTAACCTCAGGAGAGATACTTCTGGTATTGGCAATCTCCAAGGTCAATTCTTCAATTTCTTCTTCCTTTAGGTGCTTAAAAATGTCAGCAGATTTCTCTGGTCCAAGCGTGATCAGAAGAATCGCCGCCTTTTGCACACCACTGTAATCATCTATAGCCATATTCCCTCTTAACCCCAATCATCATTTAACCAGTTGCGAAGCAGATTCGCTACTGCCTCTGGATTCTCATCGACAAATTTCTCAATAAGAACTCTTGCCTCGGACTTCTCCTGGAAGCCGATATCCTCCAGTTCCTCCTCCTTGGTGGCCTCAAGCAAATCGTCTACCGTCATCTCTTCTTCAACTTCTTCCTCTTCTTCCTTGCGAAGTGATCTAAATACTAAGAAGCCAAGAAGTGCAAATACAAGTAAAGCAATTGCAATCTGGATATAATCTGTAATATCACGACCAGAATCTGAATACTGGAACATAGGAACATCGTAGGCAATAATTGAAATATTCGCCGTCGGAATACCCGTTGCATTGGATACCGCTGTATAAACTTCGTCTGTCACTTCTGTCTGCGTCTTTGCAGAATTTGCAGCGACAAATTCATCAAAGGTCATGGAATCAAGTGTTCCATCAGCCGTCAAATCATCCTCATTGTAGACAACATAATTCGTTGCAACGATAGTAATGGATGAGTCGTCATAGGAAATCTGACCCACCTCACCATCTGTTGTCGTAATGGTCTCACTAGGCAAATAATCTTCCGTCACATCTGATGTAGAAGTTGAAGACGTAGAATCATCCTCAATTACATAAGTTGTATCATCATTTGAATCCGTACCAGGTGTACCACCGGAACCCGTTGTCGATTCTGTCGTTGATTCTGTCCGGCTATCAAGATAACCCTGGGTCTGACCATCATCGACATAATAATGATAATCTACTGTATTCACATTCTGGAATGACATAGACAGATTCACGCCTACATCCACATTGTCATAGAGCGAACCATCGCTTGTACTGGCAATGGTTGAACGAACCTTTGATGCAGTAGCCGCTTCTGCTGCCTGCTTCACCGCCTGATTGGAAGATGCAAGTCCTGCACTGGATACCTCATCTCCACCAGCAAACAGGGAATTACCATTTCCATCGAGAATGGTAATATTCTCCGTAGTATCATTTCCAAGACCAGTTGCAATATATTTGGCAATATTTGCTGCCCAAGTAGTAATGTCATCGATTGATGTTGTATCAACATCCAGAATTACTCTGGCATAAGACTCCTCGTTCGATGAAATGATTGTGCCATCATCATCAGGAATATATAAGGTAACCTCTGCAGACTTCACACTATTAAGTGTAGCAAGCTGCTTCTCTAATTGTTCCTCCAGATACACCTGATATTTCTTCTGTTTATCTGCTTCTGTTGTAGAAAATGAACCGTCTACAACATCATCGATTCCATATCCTTCGTTAGGAATCTCATTGGTTCCAAGAAGAATTGTTGCAGCAGCACGATCCTCCTCATTGATATAATAGGTCATACCATCAGAAGAGACTTCATAAACGATATTATCCCCATCAAACAAGCTCTGAACCGTAGATGCCTGTTCCGCAGAGTCGCACTTGATAATCTCGATCATCGTAGGTCGAGTTACAACATAGCCCAAGATAATAAAAGCTACCAAAGCTACAGAGACAGAACTTATAATCAGAATCTTCTGTCTGGAAGTAAACTTCTTCCACCATTCCGTTATTCTATTCAGTAATTCTTGTACCTGTTCTGGCATCTTACCCTAAACTCCAATTTCTTAAATCTGCATCTGCATAATCTCTTGATAAGCAGAAATGAAACGATCTCTCACAGCAACCGTATACTGAAGTGCTACATTGGCCTTCTGCTGTGCAATAGCAAGATCATGTGTATTATCTGATTCTCCAAGAGCAAACTTAATCTGCTCAGCCTCTGCTGAATTCTGCAAAGTATTCGTCTCATCAACCATAGACATCACAGAAGATAGCACGGAACTAAAATCATTCGAATCCGATGTGTCAAGCTGCTTGATGGCTGTCGCATTATCTGTTGTCTTATAGAGATTTGAAATTGCCGAAATATCCATATCTTCCCCCTAATAGTTTCTTATGATGTACCGCCCGCAGTAATACCTGTCTGAGCCATAGCCTTCACTGCATCAAATGCAGTAGCACTGGCCTCGTAAGCTCTACTACTGTCAATCAGATTCGTCATCTCTGTTACCGTATTGACGTTAGGATAATAGACATAACCATATTCGTCAGCATCTGGATTCGAAGGATCATATTCTGCTGTAAAGTCCGTCTCATAATCCTCTGTCACAGAAGAGACCTTGACACCATTGCCATTGAATGTCTGCTTTCCCTGAAGAACATCTGCAAAGGATGTTCCAACTGTCTTCTCCTCAAAGGTAACAATCTTACGACGATA
Organism: Lachnospiraceae bacterium; assembly: GCA_963661945.1. GTDB lineage: Bacteria > Bacillota > Clostridia > Lachnospirales > Lachnospiraceae > CAVLDP01. The sequence continues at coordinate 34,787 of CAVLDP010000001.1, read as the reverse complement.
TGGCGTACCATCCTCTGTCCTGGTTGTATTCACATTTGCAATATTCTCTGCAATTGTATCCATTCGAAATCTCTGTGCAGTCATACCAGACGCGCAGATATCAAAAGATTGAAATAAACCCATAACTACACCTCCTATGAGCCTATCGCAGTCTTAATGCGATTAAAATCCATAGTCACAGCCTGAATCTCTGTCTGATAACGAAGCTGCTCTGAAGCAAGTTCCACATTTTCTGTATCAATGTCTACATTATTCTCGTCGAGTCGATAAGAATATCCTGCATAGTCCGTATACTGATAACCAGACAAATCAGACAAATCCACATCATGTACTGCCTGCGTAAGTGAACCTGTCATCGTAGACTTAAGTTCTCTCTCAAGAACGCTGGCAAATTCCACATCCTGTCTCTTATATGTTGGAGTATCTACATTGGCAATATTATTTGCAATAATAGTCTCCCTCAAATAAGATGCGTCTGCAGCCTTGTCCATAACATTGATGTAATCAAATGCGCTTGAACTAATCATAGCTTCCCTCCTTAGGCACACTACACCTATTCATAGTTTATTATAAAATATATTCACAAAAACACAAGGCATTTTTACATTATATTGTGTTTTTGTTTTGTCCTAGCCACAATATCTTTGCTCCTTAGAGTAAGAAAAAAAGGACTTATAGTCTCCTATAAGTCCCTTTACAAATACTATCCATAGATGAAATTACTAATTATCTTGCATTCTGTTCCTTGATTCTTGCAAGTTCATCAAAGACAACTTCATTTAATACCTTGATGTAGGTTCCCTTCATACCAGAAGAACGAGATTCGATAACACCAGCACTCTCAAACTTACGAAGGGCATTCACAATAACAGAACGAGTAATTCCTACACGATCTGCAATCTTCGATGCAACCAGAATTCCTTCTGTTCCATCCAGTTCATCAAAGATATGAATAATTGCCTCAAGCTCTGAGTAGGATAAGGTGCTAATTGCAGACTTCACAATCTGAACCTTACGATTCTCTTCTGCGCTCTCTTCATTTACAGAACGCATCATCTCAAGTCCAACCACCGTTGTTCCATATTCGCTTAAGATAATATCATCAATGTCGTACTGACGATCAAAACGATAAACGAATAAAGAACCAAGTCTCTCTCCAGCGATATCAATTGGTGTAATAATCGCCGAGTAGTTAGAAACATCACTATTCTCAAAGCCAAGAGTAGAGAGGTTCACATTCTCCTTTGTCGATAAGATACTAAGAAGTCTCTCATTTAGCATTGGATCAATAAATTCACCAACCTCTTCAACGAGAAGCTCGCGAATCTCTGGTGTACCCTCAGCATGACTAATTCCAAGTACCTTGCCCTTCTTACTAATCACAAGGACATTGGATTCAAGAATCTCTGTCAAAACCCTGCAGATATCATTAAAAACAACCTTAGACGAATTGTTATTGTGAAGAAGCTTCCCAATCTTTCTCGTCTTATCTAATAACTGAACACTCATTTGCGCACTCCAATCTATTCTTTATAACACAACTCGTTTTGACATCATATCATCAACTGTCAAACTTTTCAATAATTATTTGAAGATTTCACAAAAAGAACACATTCTATCGCACAGTTTCAGTGTATCCGCAGTTATTGTCGCTACAAACGAGCTTATTGCCCTTCTCAACCATAAAATTACCGCAAGTTGGACATGGTTTTTGAACAGGTTTCTGCCAACTCATAAAATCGCACTCTGGATACTCCTCGCATCCATAGAAACGGCGTCCCTTCTTTGTCTTACGAATGACGATGTCCTTCTTACATTTTGGACAGCTAACTCCAATCTTCTCAAGATACGGCTTTGTATTACGGCAGTCAGGGAAACCTGGGCACGCTAAGAACTTGCCATGAGGTCCATATTTGATTACCATATTTCGGCCACAATTCTCGCAGATTACATCTGTCTCTTCGTCGCGAATCTCAACCTTCTCTAACTCTTCTTCTGCCTTCTTCACAGATTCATCCAGATCCGGATAGAAATTAGATACAACGGACTTCCAATTCACCTTGCCTTCTTCTACTCCATCAAGCAGCGATTCCATATTCGCGGTAAATCTCTCATCCACAATTGTTGGGAAGGATTCCTTCATGATATCATTGACCACTTCACCAAGCTCTGTAATGAAAATCGACTTACCTTCTTTGGTAATATAATGTCTCTTGGTGATTGTCGTAATAATTGGCGAATATGTACTTGGTCTTCCAATACCAAGTTCCTCAAGAGTACGAACTAAGGTTGCTTCTGTAAAATGAGCAGGTGGCTGAGTAAAGTGCTGCTTTTCCTCAAACGCCTTGAAGGTAATCTTGGAATCCTTATTCAGAACATCAAGAAGTGGAGAAGCCTCTTCTCCTTCATCATCTGCACTAGTGTATACAAGCATAAATCCGTCAAATACACGCTTAGATGATGCTGCAGAGAACCTATAGTCTCCTGCACCAAATTTCACTGATGTAGTCTCATATTTAGCTGGGCTCATCTGGCTGGCAGCAAATCGCTTCCAGATCAGCTGATACAGACGGAACTCATCACGAGACAGACTTGACTTCATATCCGTTGGTGTTCGATTCATATCGGAAGGACGAATTGCCTCGTGAGCATCTTGAATCTTTGATGCCTTCTTAGAGGAAGCAGCGCCCTTGTAGCCATAGAACTCCTCTCCATAATTTGTGAAAATAAATTCTTTGGCCATAGCCTGCGCTTCTTCAGAAACTCGAATCGAATCTGTACGAAGATATGTAATCATACCATCCTCATAGAGCTTCTGCGCAATTCGCATTGTCTTCTGGATATTAAAATTGAGTGCCTTAAAGGCTTCCTGTTGCATGGTACTCGTAGTAAAAGGAAGCGGAGCCTTCTTCTCTCGAGTTGAAAGCTTGATATCATCTACGAAGAATTTCTCACCCTCGGTTGCCTTCATAATAGAATCCAGGCTTGCCTTATCCGAGATCTCCATCTTGCCAGATTTATCTCCGTAGAAGGAAGCTGTGATATTCTTCTTCGCGCCCTCCACAGACAAATCTACATCGAGCGTATAATATTCCTTAGGAATGAAGGCATCAATCTCTGCTTCTCTATCACATATAATAGAAAGAGCAGCTGACTGTACTCGTCCAGCACTAAGTCCTCTCTTCACCTTGGCCCAAAGAAGTGGACTAATCTTATAACCAACCATACGGTCTAAGACTCTTCTTGCCTGCTGAGAATCCACAAGATCCATGTCGATTTCTCTAGGATTCTTCATTGCATTCTTCACAGCAGACTTGGTAATCTCATTAAAGCTGATTCGATAGTATTCCTTATCTTCAAGCTTCAGCGCTGTAATCAAATGCCATGAAATTGCCTCACCTTCGCGGTCCGGGTCAGTTGCAAGATAAATCTTATCAGCCTTCTTTGCTTCCTTACGAAGTGATGCAAGTAAGTCTCCCTTGCCACGAATTGTAATATACTTAGGCTCGTAGTCATGTTCTACATCAATCCCGAGTTGGCTCTTAGGCAAGTCTCTTACATGCCCATTGGATGCAAGAACTTCATAATTCTTCCCCAAGAATTTCTTGATTGTCTTAACCTTGGCTGGGGACTCCACAATCACAAGATTCTTCGCCATAGTAACTATTTCTCCTTCAACGGATTCTAATATATTGATTCTTAAAACATTCCTTAATCAGTCCCTTATCACATAGATCCATGATATAGGACAGAAGCTGAATTAAGGGGAGGTTTGTCTCATTGCAGATATCTTCTATGCTTTTGGCATAGAAATCTAAACAACTATACACCATGAATTCTTCTTTTTCAAGGTTCAAATTCCTAGGGTCCTGGATCGATACAAGGGCCGAACCAGTTGAATCTTCACTAACCATGCCAGAAAGAAGTTCCTCGGTAGAGCGAATCATATAAGCACCTTCTGCAATAAGCTTATTGCAGCCCATAGACAAAGGATCTGTAATTCTGCCCGGAAGCGCATAGACATCCCGTCCCTGTTCCAGAGCAAAATCAGCTGTGATCAATGTACCGCTTCTCTCTCTAGCCTCAATTACAATAACGCCATCCGAGAGCCCCGATATAATTCTATTTCTTGATGGAAAATATGCTCCCAGCGGCTCTGTACCAGGTGGAAATTCTGAAAACAGGCAACCAGCTTCTGGAATTCTATGATACAACTCCAGATTCTCATGCGGATAGCAAACGTCTACCCCACAGCCAAAGACTGCAATCGTTCTACCGCCCTCTTTGAGACAAGCTCTATGTGCTATCGCATCAATTCCGCGTGCCATACCACTAACAATTACATACCCCATAGAAGTAAGTGCTGACGATAGCTCTTCTGCTACTGCTCTTCCATACTGTGAGCATGCTCTTGCGCCAACAATTGATATCGTCTTCTTATCATCAAGTAACTTCCCACGATAATACAGGCCATAGGGTGGTCCTGGAATCTGACTTAGACGATAAGGAAATTCCGATTCTTCTATCGATACAAAATCAATATCAAGAGTCTTAAGTCGATCTATCTGCCGCACAAAATCAAATTGTTCCCTATGCTTATGAAGGCACTCTATCTCCTCCTTAGTTAGGATGCCAGATTCTCTAAGCTGCGAATCATATGCCTTATATAGGCCTTCTGCCCCTCCAAAGGCTTGGCTTAATTCTATTTTCTTCTTATTAGATATCCCCTTTAAGCTTGCAAGCCATACACTATATTCCCTCATTATCTCTCCTAAAAGCCAAATTCATGCTCAAAATAATTCTTCTCTATTCCTCGATACATCGATGCTTCCTTAAGATGAATCTTCTTAATATCCTTCGAAGCATCCAGATCAGCAATGGTCCTTGCAACTCTAAGTAGCTTATGGTAGGTTCTCGCTGTTAAGTTATGCTCCATATAGATTCTACGTGCCAGCTCAAGTTCATCTACCCCAAGTGGACAATATTCATCAATCATAGCTGACGGAATCTGTGAATTGAAATGAATCTCCGTTCCATGGAAGCGATCCTTTTGTATCTCATGGCATCTAAGAACGCGCTCCCGAATCGTAGCAGAATCTTCCCCCTTTTCAGTACTTGTAAGTTCCATAAAGCTTACCTGCGGTGTACTAACTGAAATATCAATTCGATCAAGCAAGGGCTGACTAATCCTGGACAGATAATTCTGAATAGACTTGTGATTGCAGCGACATTTATGAAGATCCGGATAATAGCCACAGTTGCAAGGGTTCATCGCTGCAACAAGCATAAAATCTGATGGAAAATCATAGGAGCCCTGTACTCTTGAGATATGAACCACCTTATCCTCCATCGGCTGCCGTAGAACTTCAAGTGTATTCTTCTGAAATTCAGGAAGCTCATCTAAGAATAGAACTCCTCTATGTGCAAGCGTAATTTCACCAGGCTTCGGATGCGTGCCTCCTCCCGTCAAGGCATTCGGAGAAATGGTATGATGTGGATTTCGAAATGGTCTCTGGTCAATAAGATTCGCACAGTTCTCAAACATGCCGCTTACACTATAGATCTTCGATACCTCTAGTTGTTCCTCCTCTGTCATTGGTGGAAGAATCGATGGAATGCACCTGGCAATCATGGTCTTTCCTGCACCCGGTGGTCCGATAAGAAGCAGATTATGCATCCCACAAGAAGCAACCTCCGCTGCCCTTCGAACAAGCGTCTGTCCTTGAATATCAGCAAAATCATCCGGCAAAACTTCAGGTGGATGTGTCGGTGGCTGATCCTCAAGAAGCTGAACCGCATCCATTGTAAGCTGTCCATCATTCAAATAAACAATCACATCCCGTAGACTTGAAACTGGTACAATTCTTAGCCCGGATACAAGATTTGACTCTCGAACATTACTAACTGGAATCAGCAAGGTCTCAATCCCCGCCTCCTTCGCAGCCAGGACCATCGGAAGAACACCGCATACACTCGTCACTTGCCCATTTAGCCCAAGCTCACCAATCATGGCGGTAGAAGATAATTTCTTGTCATCGATTACTCCAAGTGCCGCAAGGATTGCAACAGCAATGGGCAAATCAAATCCAGATCCGCTCTTCCTAATACTGGCGGGTGAAATATTCACCGTAATCCGCTTAACAGGAAGTGTAAAGCCTGAATTCCTAAGGGCAGTACGAACTCGCTCCTTGGCTTCCTTAACTTCTGCCGAGAGAAAACCTACCATGTTAAATACTGGCATACCATCACTGACATCAGCCTCTACCTGAACTAAGATTGAGTCTATGCCAATCACAATAGCCGTAGTTACAGTACTATACATATAACTCTCCTTATAAAATTGTAAAAAAACGGGAATTTATCGTCGAAAGACGTATGAATTTTAAGACTTACTAATCATAACAAGAATTATGAGAAAATTCAACGAAGATTCTGTTATAATTTATGAAATATGAAACGAACACTTACCTATCAAATAAAAACTCCAAAGAAAAGCATCCGTTCTTATCTCGAAGAACTAGGCTATCCAAAAACGATTCTTCGTCTCCTTAAGGCGGATGTAAATCTTGTATTACTGAATAGCTTGCCTTCCATGCTCTATACCCCATTAGAGCCAAATGATACCCTCTCCATATCTATCCCTGAAATCAAGTCTCATGAGAACATCTGCCAGAAAAAGATGCCTCTAACAATTATCTACGAAGACGAAGATATTCTTATCATAGATAAGCCTGCTGGGATGCCTATCCATCCATCGCAGAACCATTACGACGACTCTCTGGCCAACGCCCTCATGTACTATTATAGAGAAAATGAATCTCCATTTATCTATCGTTGTATGACAAGACTTGACCGTGATACAAGTGGAATTGTACTAATTGCCAAGAATATGTTAAGTGCTGCAATTCTAAACGATTCCATGAAATCCCATACCTATGACAAGGAATATCTCGCCATAGTAAGTGGTAAAGTAAATGATTCTGGCACGATTTGCGCACCAATTGGTCGCCTCTTTGAATCTACAATCCTTCGCTGTATTGATTATGAGAATGGCAAGGATGCAATCACGCATTACAAAAGAATCTCCTATATGAAAAAAGAGACAAGAGATTTCTCTCTCGTCTCTATTCATACCGAAACCGGCCGGACCCACCAAATCCGAGTCCATATGGCATCGATTAATCATCCGCTCCTTGGCGATTTCCTCTATAATCCAGATGATCACACAATGGCCCGTCAGGCCTTGCATGCAAGAAGTCTAACGATTAAGCACCCCATAACCAGACAGGAAATGACCTTTGAATCAGCACTTCCAGCTGATTTTAAGGATTTAATCGAGGATTAAGTCAGTAAGACCAACCTTCTTTCGAACCTTACGCAAGGTCTTATTTGAGAAGTATCTTGCCTTGGCATCATTATTCTTGATACAGTTCTCAATATAAGCCTTGTCCGCCATCAGTTCTTCATATCTCTTCTGTAGAGGCGCAAGCTCATCTGCAACTGCCTCTCCGACAGCAAGCTTGAAGTCGCCATAACCATGTCCTTCAAACTCTCTCTCAATCTCTTCATAGGAAGAACCAGTAACCGCACTATAGATCTCCATCAAATTACTAATTCCTGGCTGTTCCTCTCTATAGCGTACCACGCCTTCAGAATCCGTAACTGCCTTCTTGAATTTGCGAATAATCGTATCCTTGTCATCAAGAAGCAGAATTGTAGCATTGGCATTCTCATCCGATTTAGACATCTTATGCATTGGGTCCTGAAGCGACATAACTCTGGCTCCATTCTGTCCAAAATATGGTTCTGGAACAGTGAAAACATCCCCATAGATACTATTAAAACGCTCTGCGATATCTCTGGTGATCTCAAGATGCTGCTTCTGATCCTTGCCAACAGGAACCACATCGGCCTGATAGAGAAGAATATCTGCTGCCATAAGAACAGGATAGGTAAATAGACCTGCATTTACATTGTCCTGGTGCTTACTTGCCTTGTCCTTGAACTGAGTCATACGATTCAGCTCTCCAATATAGGTATAGCAATTCAAAATCCAGGCAAGCTCTGCATGCTGTGACACATGCGACTGAAAATATACACAGTTCTTCTCTGGATCTAATCCTGCAGCAATATAGAGTGCATAGAGCTTTCTTGCATTCTGGCGAAAGTCTGCTGGATTCTGTCGAACTGTAAGGGAATGCAAATCCATAACGCCAAAGAAGCAATCATATTCCTCATTCAGATTCACCCAATTCTTAAGTGCTCCCAGGTAATTACCCAGGGTAAGTGTATTCGTAGCCTGCATTCCGCTATATAAGATTTTCTTATCATCACTCATTTCAAATAACCCTCTATTTCTTATTATGTAAGATATTCCTTCGAATATAGTCAAAGGTCTCTTCTTCGCCCTTCTCAGCCACCATGACAAGCATAGATTCAAGAAGTGCTGCTGTCTCTTCGTGAATCAGATAATGATCCACACCTTTTCTATAGTACTCTAAAGCACTCTCTTTCGTAAAGTCTTCCTTCATATAATTCTCACAGGCGCTCAGTCGATCCATGAGCATCTCAACGACATATTTGGTCGGCATCTTCATACCACACATTGCTGACCCTTCGCCCAAATTATAATCAATCCAATATTCCAGATGATGCTTATTCCTACCCTTATGGTGAAGCCAGGCGGTAGAATATCCGATATCCTCTCGCTCCGCATTATTCGGGCTCCTCGTCCCTTGGTAATACTTCGCTCCTACGCGAAATTCTGTCCAGGAATATTTAGACAGATCGTGGGTCAGGCCCTGATAATACAGGCCCACCTTGAAACAACGCTTCATAACCAGATGTCTATGATGCGTTATCGTCTTGAAATGTTCTAAAGCCTTCATTTCATCTCTCTTTCTTATGTCCAATTAAAATTGACGCACTTCCGCCAGGAAGCGTAATTGTCTCCGTAAGAAGCTTCTCTTCTACTTCGAAGCTCTCATCTACGGTATTCGTCACAAGATACCATGCCCTCCCCCGTGGCAATCGAGGTAGTGAAAGTGTATCCTCCTCCAGATAGAAATTGAAGCAAAGCATGACATCATCTTCTCGGCCATTCAGTCCATACGCGCCATTATAATATATGCCAAATGATTTCATATCATCGCTAAGCCACATAATCCACGGTTCCCTGCCGTGATAGCTTACATCCGGTGCACCAGTGTGTCGATAGTCCGATAATTCTATCGGTTTACTGCTACGAAGAACGGTGTGCCCTCTCCGAAAAGAAAGTAAATCCTTCGTATACTGATATAGTCTCTTATAGGACGCTTTTCTCGGATAATTCACCCAGGCAAGTTCATTATCCTGCCCATAAGGGTTATTATTCCCTTTTTGCGAATTGCCACATTCATCCCCTGCACAAATTAGAGGAATTCCCTGGCCTAGAATACAAGAAAGTAAAGCTGTACGAACATTCTTAAGTCGATGTGAATTGATCTGTTTATTTGCAGTCTCGCCTTCTATGCCATAATTATGACTACAGTTGTAATTATTGCCATCCCTATTGTCTTCGCCATTTACCTCATTATGCTTCTCTGAATAGGAATAAGCATCGAGAAGTGTAAATCCACCCGTATTATATGCTGCATAATTTACAAATCCGTAGGATGCATTTTGGCGCCGTAGCATATTGGAAAACTCCACCAGGGATCCATCCATATGATTCTGTAATTTACGAAGGGGATAGATGAAATCATCATTATAGATATAAAGATGTTTTCGTGGAGAAGACTCCTCCTTGCACAGAAGCTCCACCGGAATATGATCATGAAAAATGCGACAATTGGAAAGATACGGATCTCTTGCAATTCGTTCCATGGGAATTGTCATTCCAATAAGATGAAAGCCATCCACCTCATATTCCATAGCCCAAAATCGAAGGCAACTAATGATAAGATCATCATCAACCTCTGGCACAAAATTCATCTCCAGATAGATTTCCATGCCAAGTCCATGCATCTTATCTATCATCTGCTTCATATTATATTCTGGCTTCTCTCCAAAGTAAGACGCCTTAGGCGCAAAATAATTAGCTGCTCCATAGCCCCAGTAGTTCAGTCCATATGCTTCCTTGTACTGTTTATGTATTCTACCCCTTGTATCAACGGAAGATATTGCCTGAAATCTAAGCTCCTCAAATTCATATAGGGGTTGAAACTCTATCGCAGTAATCCCAAGCTCCTTAAGATTCTTAAGTTTCCTCAAAAACCCTGCCGACTTACCGCGAATATCCTCAGAAAGACCGGTATCCATGGTGATTCCACGCATATGCATCTTATAAATGACTAAATCAGTATCCAGAAGAGCCGGTGCCTTATTCTGAAACTGATAGGGTTTCTCTGGGAAGCGACAGAATACCTGATAATTGCTCTTCCACCTGCTATCATCTGCCCAGACTTCTCGTCCAACAATACCTCTTGCGAAGGGATCTGGAACCAACTCCCCATTAATCTCTAACAGATAACAGCACATCTCCCATTCCAGTCCAGAGAGAATTACAGAATATACATTTCCTCTTGCATATTCTTTTGACAATTCAAATCTCTTAATAAGTTGTAAAGTAGAAATATCATATATAAGGATTGCAGGCATCTCTTCCGTCTTCGCTTGAAAGGTAAGAGACAAACCTCCCTCAACCCTTCTCGCCCCAAAGTGCAAGAAATCTCCTGTTTGGATTGTAACGCTCATGCATAAGTCCCCCGTAGCACACTTGTCTTAGATTATAGCATTTCTACTTTTCATTGAAAATCCTATATATATCCCTTATAATTTCTAATTATTATATAGAAATGAGGAATTCCTATGGCAAACGAAAACAAAGACGAAGTATTTCCAGTAGATGAAGAAGACAGAGATGTCATGGTTACTGTAGAATTAGATAATGGCGAAGAGATGGACTGCGAAATCCTAACCATCTTCGAAGCTGGTGATCGAGATTATATCGTACTTCTTCCTGTTGATGAGCATGGAACACCACTCAATGAAGAGCAGGTCTTCATCTATCGCTATGAAGAGGATGAGAATGGCACACCATTTCTTGATAACATCCAATCCGACGAAGAATACGAAATCGTAGCTGCTGCCTTTGACAAGATTCAGGATGAAGCACTCGAAGATAATTCTTCCAAATAACGAGACGGATATAATTCATCATTATATCTATGCTTGATAGAAAGAAGCACCAGTTGCCTCTTGGCCCTGGTCATTGCTACGTAGAACATACGTCTTTCTTCCTCAAGTTCTTCTTCCGTTTCAGCCCTTTTTGAAGGCGTAATACCTTCATTTACATCTAAGAGATAGACCGTATCGAACTCAAGTCCTTTGGAGCCGTGATAGGTATATAAGGATACCTGTTCTGTGCCGTCTGTCTCTTTTTTTGGTAGAGATGCCGCCTCCTCTACCGCGCGAATAAAGTCCTTAATCCTGGCAAAATCCCTCGAAAGTTCAAGACATGTCGCAAGAATATTCCTAAGCTCCTCATAATTCATATTCCTCTCGCGGCAATACCCCTTCAGAAAATCCTCATATCCAACTCCATGTATCAGAAAATGAATTGCCGCAACTGGTGACAGGCGCCCCATCATCTGAGCAGACCTCTCAAATTGAGACACAACCTCATATTCATCCGGAAATCCCCTGTAATATTCCTTCCAGTTCTCAAAGGTTGGATTCTCCTGGATTGCATCTCTCCCCAAATGCCGATTGGGGCGATTTAGTATCTTAAGAAAATCAGATCTCTCACCTATTCCAATCGCAATCTTAAGATAGGAAATAATATCCTCCATAATAAAATGCGAATAAATAGTCGGCATTCCCTCCTTCATGGAGAAACTAATATTCTTCTCAGCTAGAGCTCCAATCAGTTGAACACTCTGACTATGTGTACGAAATAAAACTGCGATACTTGCATTTGAATTCTCGCTGAGCTGCTTCTCGATGGCCTCTCTAATGTATGAAGCTTCCTCTAGCGGACTCTCACAGGAATGAAAACGTACCTTACCTTCTTCCTTGGAATTTGCCTGAATATCCTTAGCGAAGCGATTCTTATTATGTGATATCAAATTTGCCGCTGCAGCAACAATCTCCTGATTAGACCGATAATTCGTAGATAGATAATACCTGGTTACATCTTCATATATTTCTGGAAAATGAAGCATAATCGAAGGATCCGAACCTCGAAAGCCATAAATCGATTGGTCATCATCCCCCACCGCAAATATATTACGATGCTTCTCTGTAAGATATCGGAGGACAGAAAACTGCAATTCATTCATATCCTGCATCTCATCCACTAATACATAAGGAAAGCGGTCCTGCCAAAAGGCAAGCGCCTTAGGATTTGACTCAAATAATTCCCTCGTTCTGACAAGCATATCGTCAAAATCATAGAGATTTCGTCTTCTCTTTTCTTCATCAAATCGGTGATATATCTTAGAAAAATCTGCGGGTGTTAGACTTGTTCCATCAAATCCATTAGGATCAAGAAGCATATTCGTAACGTAGCTAATCCCTTTATCCAGTTCAAGAATTGCATCCTTATCCAGATTAGAAAGAAGCTTCTCCTCTTCGAGAACTCGTCTTAGGATGGATAATTTTCTGGAACCTGTGAGTATATTGTCCTCTGATAAATGATAGGTCTGTCGTAGAATCTGATAGAAAATACTGTGAAAAGTACCAAAGACAACCGCTTGATAAGAATTCTTGCAAAGAAACATAAATCGCTTCTTCATTTCTTTTGCCGCATCCTTGGTAAATGTAATGACCAGAATATGCTCCGGTGGAATACCATATTCTGTAATAAGATTTAGAACCCGATTCGTAAGCACTGTCGTCTTACCTGAACCAGGTCCTGCAACAACGAGACAGGGTCCCGCGCCAAAATGTACGCAGGACTCTTGCACTTGGTCTAACATAGACCCTCCTTCCTGTCTCTTATCTAGTTGATTTCTATTCCTCAAGCTTCTTTTGTAAGCTTTATAATCGCTTCATTAATACGCTTTATGGATTCCTCCTTACCAAGAACCTCCATAAGCTCTGTTGCGCCACCTGGAGTCATCTGCTTTCCAGATACAGCGGTACGAATTGGCCACATTACATAGCCTGTCTTATATTCATGCTCTTCTGCAAATGCTTTGAGTGCCCCAAACAAGGCATCATTAGAATAATCATCCATGGATTCAAGAAGAGGTAGCACTTCCTTAAGAAGAGCTAGAGACGACTCAGGAGAAGTCTTCATCTTCTTATGTGAATACATCTCAATAGAGTATTCTGGAACCTGCTCCAGGAAATCAATATGATCACGAATATCCAAAAATGTCTCGATTCTGGACTGAACCATTGCAGCAATCTTCTTACTGTCAAGGTCGCAAGATACAACCTCACGAATATATGGCTCTGCCATTTCCTCAAATAATTCACTGTCCATAGCATGGATATATTCTCCATTCATCCAGCGAAGCTTATTTACATCGAAGACTGCAGGCGCCTTGTTGATTCTGCGATAATCAAAGGCCTTCACAAGTTCATCTAAGCTATAAAGCTCACGATTTTCTTCTGGACTCCATCCCAGAAGGGCCACAAAATTCACGATAGCTTCTGTGAGGAAGCCCTGCTCTACCAAATCCTCATAAGATGAGTGTCCTGATCTCTTAGATAACTTCTGATGCTCTTCATTGGTGATCAGTGGACAATGAATATAAACAGGTACTTCCCAGCCAAACGCTTCATATAGACGATTGTACTTAGGAGAAGATGACAAATATTCATTTCCACGAACCACATGTGTAATTCCCATCAGGTGATCATCTACTACATTCGCGAAATTGTAGGTAGGATATCCATCAGACTTGATCAGAATCATGTCATCGAGCTCTTCATTATTCACAGTAATATCGCCATAGATTTCATCATGGAAGGTAGTCGTACCTGTTCTTGGATTATTCTGGCGGATTACATATGGGATACCTGCATCAAGGTTAGCCTGAATCTCCTCCTTAGATAATCCAAGGCAATGCTTATCATAGATTGAGATTTCCTTACCATCCAGATTCTGCTTCAGAGACTCCAGTCTTTCTGGTGTACAGAAGCAATAGTAAGCCTCTCCCTTCTCAATCAATTCCTTGGCATACTTAAGATAGATTCCCTGTTCCTGTCTCTCACTCTGTACATATGGTCCAACTCCGCCATCAAGATCCGGACCTTCATCATGAATCAAGCCTGTATTCTGCAGAGTACGATAAATGATATCTACCGCTCCTTCAACATATCTCTCCTGATCCGTATCTTCAATACGAAGGATGAAATCTCCGCCCTCATGCTTAGCAATTAGATAGGCATATAGTGCTGTACGAAGGTTGCCCACGTGCATTCTACCGGTTGGGCTTGGTGCAAATCTTGTTCTAACTTTACTCATAATACTAACTCCTTATCTACGCTTAGACTTCTGATCTAAGCCACATAATTTATCAACGGATTGAATAATCTCCATAATCTCAGGCACATAATAATTATGCTCCCGCATCAGTTTGTCAATCTCATCTCGTTCGCTCTTTACAATCACAGTATTGTCCTGAATTCTCTTTCGAATTCCTTGTCGCCGCTGGATTAATTCGTGCTTTACCTCTACCATCTCATTCTTATCGACGATAGCTCTGGCTTTATTCTGCCACATCACAGGATCATAGAGATTAAGAGACTGAAGTTCCCTGTCATAGCGCATCAGGAAATATTCCAAATCACTGTTATTGTTTCGGTACTGTTCTCTCTCTTTAGCCACCACCAAATATTGATTCCACAGATACTTAAGCTCTGAGGCGCTGCGAACCTGATATTTGTCACAAACATATTCGATTGCATTTGTGATATTCACATAACGAATACGAACACTATTCAACATACTAATCGACTGATTTAACTTGCGCAAGGACTTTTTGCTATCTCGCTTAGCCTGTGAGAATCGAAGAAATATAAAGACACCCAGGCAGGCTGTAAATAGAACCGTAAATAACAAATACCAGGAAATATCTGTCGAAAGCGTATATTGCAGTAGAAAAATAAGTACCAATACTGATGCAAATGAAATAATAAGAAGAATAGACAGAAGTCGCATAACCTTCATCGTATGCATTTCGTCTTCACGATCCATCTCATATCTGGATTTCTCACCCTCGAGGAAACGCATATTTTTCTTGATTGTGTCCTGATACCTCTCATTCTCCATCATGCGTTCAATCGTCTCAGGGAGCACATCTGCATTCTCTTCCATCAGGTCATACTGACTATCTGATATCTTCGGAGCAGCATTCTCATATTGACGCTGAGCCATAGATAGCTCCACAACATTATTGGCAACCTCGCGAAGCCTGGCCTTATCCTGATCCGGTAGCTCTTCGAGTCTGGTTACATCATTCAGATAGGAGGTAACCCTTCGGTATTCCTTCTTCTCCCCCTCAATTTCCTTGGTCGTAGCTATAATTTGTTCGCAGGAATCCAGAATATAATGCTCTAACTTCTTTGGATCATCCCAATCATCAATAGAGCGAAGTTCTTCTGTCACCTTGGCAAAAACTGCATCAAGCTCTGCCTCTTTATTCTGTTTTTTCTTGAAGAAATGAATCATATGCTTCTATATCCTACAATATAATGCGTAATCGCTCTTCCAGCTATCCATTGTTGTTTCTATCGTGTTCATAAGCTCATCCTTTGCATAGGAATTGTATAATTCGTCCAATTTATGATCAAAGGATTTGATTTCATCTGTATTTTGCATCTCCATAATAAGATGGTCTATCTGTTTCAAAGCATCCGGCGTTACATAATATCTCTTCACCGCCTCTTCATATCCTGCCTCATTATGATTGCAGCGAAATGCAAGTAGCATGCCCTTTAGCGAAACAACCTTGTGATTCAGTTCATAAGCTCTCCGGTAACCCTCTGCTGCTTCCGTGAAGAAGAAAAGTCTGGCATAGGCAGTTGAGAGATTATGCCAAATATCTCCCAGCAGTTGACTATTAATAGTGGAATCCGTCTCCTTCTCTAGAATATTCTCATACTCATAGATTGCATCCACAAAACGTCCCTGTTCCATCAGGCGATCTGCACGCATCTTCTTGCATTCACTCTCTGATTTATTCTCAAATGTTGCAATAATTTTAATTGTTTCCTTAATTTCGGATGCAGTCAAATAGCCTGAATGTAATAAAATCTGTTCCACAAATTCATGAAGCGGCCGATTCTTCTCAACCATATCAAGAAGCTCAGACTGAAATTCCTTCATTCCAAGCTCTCGGCCTATGAAATTACATAGATCTACATTCATAAAATCATGATTAATCAGATAGACATTATGATAAATATAATAGGACAACTCCTCTAAAGAATAGATATTTAACGTCTTCTCTTCAATATAATATGGAGTTGCCGCAATCGGTTGTCGGCAAAGAATTAATTCGCCCATAGTCTCTCCTATGATAATTCTATCGTATGGTTCCATATTTGATTCGTGGCTGGAACAATCTCTCCAAAGCCCAAATCTCGAATTGTAATATCCACGCAGGAATCTGATGTAGGTTTTGCAGAAATACGAAGCCTTGTTGTTCTGCTCTCTCTCTCTGGCAGATCTGTAAGTTCAAGCAGTTGAATTCTGGCCTCTCTGCTATCCGGCTTCTGAATCCAACATTCAACCTCTGGGCTTCCATCTAGTATCACTTCGCATTCGCCATACGAATCATACCAGCAATCTCCTGCACTAAGCAGTGTTTCAAAGGCTAAGTCATTACCAATAGAGACCTTGAGGGAGAGGTTTAATTTCAACTCATTATCTCCCATATAGATAAAAGGCCAGTCAACGGCATTATCCTTAACAGCACCCGCATAACAGGCTCCCTTGGTATAGAGATTCTTGCCAAGAAAGGCCCGCCTTCCCTTACAAATCTCCTGCAGAGAAAGCTTCATCCAGTCTCCATCAAATCCGCTTCCAGATAGATAAACTGCAGATATAGCTTGTCCTGCAAAATCCTGTCTTACAATCGTCCGAAAATCCTGGTCCTTGTCTCGCCCTGTCATGTCATAGACGCCTTCTCTGAAGGTAACAACCTGCGGCCTCGTATTCGTATTTCGATGAAGCTGGTAGAAATGAAGATCCTCACCCTCATAATGATATAGCATCACATCCTGGAGGAAGAGCCTCGGTTCCTGACTGAGCGCGTAATAATAGAAACTTTCCTTGTGATCAATGATAACAAGCTTATCCTGAGGAACAGATAGCTTCTCTGCCACATACTGGAACAGAGAAACTACCTGCATAGACAGCTCTTCTACCGTAATTACAAGCTTGCACAAGTTCTTGGAGACATCAATTCTGCCAGGAGTACCAACCAGTCGCTTGATAAATAAAGCTAAGAGCTCTCTTGCACTTATCACATCCGTCTCAACATTTACCATTTCATCATTGACAGCTCTCTCATAAAGCTCGTCAACTCCGATTGCCTGCTCCAGCATCACCTGATTCTTTGCTTCCTTGCCAAAGAACCATTGACCAATCCCCTTCTTCTTGGCAACAAAGGTAGGAATCTGATATGCCTCACTCCCGACTACGGTACTAAGTGTTGTCGGCTCATCCATATTCAGTTGATAGAAACTGACCATAGTATAATCGCTACAGATATCCAGGCCAAAATAGATTCCGTGTTCCATACCTATCACTCTATATCACAGTAAATAAATTATTTGTCACCTCATGAAGTCCTTGATAGCGCTTCATCTCCCGAATCAATGTCACTTCATCATCGTATACATATGCACTTTGCATTCGATTCAAAAATGCATATCTTCCTTCTGTATTTTCCTCTTCCATCTGTTCGAAGGTAAGCTTATCTCTAAGCAGAATCTCTTCCTGCTCCTCACCCCAAACGGCATAAGATATGACATCTCCAAAGAAAAGTACAAACTGCTTCACATAAAGCCCCGGATACATCTCAATCATCTCATCCTCATGCTGCACTCCAAAGGAATTCTGATATGAAATGCGAAGAGATTGATTCTCCTTATAATGAAATTCTACAAATGTCTTGTCATAGAGATGATACTTCACTTGAAGTGATTCAGGGAGATTCTTATAGAAAGCAAAATAAATATTCTTGCGGATATATTCCTGAACTATACAATCAAGGATATGCTCTCTTCTCTCATTAAGGCCTGTTAGGGAGGATAAATACTTCATAAGACCAATCTTGCAGGAATCATTAAGGGCCATATCCATGGAGTAATATTTCTCAATCATCGGGAAGATTAATACCGGCACATCTGATCTTTCGAGGAAATATTCTCTTGCATAATAGGTCAAATAAGCCTCTACGACCATCTTATTCGGATTATGTTCCATATAGGCTTCAAACACATCACCGGAGGTCATGCTGATATGCTCCGTATAAAGCATCTGAACCAAGGTTCTCTCCGAGAGCTTCTCTGACTTGATGTGATTCCTGCGTGCCAGTACCCATACCTTATACATAAGTTCTGTCGCGCCAGCATAATACCGATTCAAATAACCGATTGTCTGCTCAGAATATACATCTGCCTCCAAAAGCCTTCCGCAAAGCCCAATCAGGAAATCATCCGACGAAAAATCCTTGTAGAGAATTATGTAGTTGCATAATTTAAGCAGTACCGCATTATCCACATGGAAGCAATTGTAACGAATCACAAGCGAATATGCCTCGTCATAAAATCCATTATTTATTGCAATCTCAATCATATAGCTCATAAGTCTATAATCCAGATATGCATATGGCTTATGAAGAAGCATATGCTTCTCAATAATATCCTCTCTGGAATGTCCCTTGAGGAAGGTGATAATCTGCGGATAGAGAGACGCCTTATAAGATAGAGATAATTCATCTGAATTCAGGAAATTCTCTATATAGGACATATCCTCCCGATAGAACTCCCCTTCCTTCATACGATTGCTAAAATCATGAATAATATAATCCAGATTATTCGAAGCATATTTACGAACATCCTCATAGAAATGTTCATACTGAATCATCTGCTCTACATAATAAAGGCTTGGTTCATAGCAAAGTGTACCATCCGACATCTGGAGCAGGATTACGCATTGATCCGTAAGTATTGGAAATTGCACCTGATGATTAACAAGTGTGGCATATAATGGATCACTTCTATACTCCTCTAAGAAAAGAACCTCTGCAAATCTCTCATCTAGGCATACTATCTTATGCATGAAGAGAAGCTTGCTCATCATTTCAGCAATGTCTTCATTTACCAGACCGTGATTCAAAAGATTCTGATAGATTGCTGCAAGATTGTCATCAATATGATTAAGCTTCAGTTCCTCAAGTGCAAAATCTTCGATTCGTCTAAGGTATGCCTGATATGTAGATGGATCTTCTGTTCGATGGCCAATAATATTGCTATAGATAAAGGCCTTATACTGAGAATCCATATTCGTATCATAGCGAAAATACATAGTAACAAGATCTGGAAGAGGTTCTGCATAATCCTTTGGAAGGCTCATAATATATGCCTCATATAAGCCCGTCAGATGTAACTTCTCGGAAATAGCAAGCTGATACCAAGGCAGGTAGTTCTCTCCCACACATTGAAAACGAAGTAAATAGGCAATAATGGAATGCTTCAGCTCTTCTACATGAGTCTCATCATATATTCTTGCTGCGAGCTTATAAAACTTACTCTCAAAAGACCTACATCCTTCTAAGGCTCTTGCAACTTGAGATGCCAAATCATTAGTCAAGGCATGATGCGAAATCGCAAATGTTAGAATGCGATACGAAAAATCATCAAGCTCCGTAAGAAGATACGGTTCCGTCTTGTAGATAGAAAGAGCCTCCAGGTAGAAATATGGTGACGGATAATCGGATAGAACCCATTGCTTTATCGCCTGTAATTTAAGATGGGAATGATCGAGATATTCCTTTCTCAAAAACAGTAGAAAGAAAAAGATATATGGATCCTCTGGTCGCTCCTTAAAGATCTTCTCAATCTCTGAAGTAAGTCGATCTACATAATTCTCTTCCTTCTCAATCAAGGTACATAAATATAATAAATAGGCCCATTCCCTACTCTTCTTATCCTCAATATCTCGCTTTAGGTCTGAGATAATCCAGAGTGCTTCCTGTCTCTCTTTATTTGCAATAAGAGCATGCGCTCTCATTAACTGATAAGATATGTTCTTAGGAATAACCTGAAACTCATCACCTGTTCTAAGAGATAGTTCATAATCTTCATCTAACTCATCAAGAATCTCAAGTGTTGATTTACACCAATCGTCCGTCGACATGCGTCCCAGACGATATTCCAGATAGATTCTCGTGAAGTCGCAGATTCTCCTCTTATGCTTAAGGCCAATCTGATAGGACTCATCCTCCTTAGCAGATGGGGATGCAATAACTAAAATCTCTCGATGAGTGGTCAGGGAATCGAACGTGATCTTAGCCTTATTGATTCCTGCATGCATCAAATTCTTATGAACATAGAAGCTAAAGGATGCCGTACTACCCAGGAAGAAATCTGAATTGATATGATTCTTCTCAACGGTGACAAAGTCGCTGTCGGATGAAATATCAATCTCCATGTAACCCCAGGTGTTTCTCGAAAGCTCTATATATTCCTTCTGATTCTCGCTAAGTGAATAAAATTCGTATGTCTTCTCCTGAAGGTCAAAGGTCATACGTTCCTTCATGTTGCAAGAAACTAAGAATTCTTCAAAATTCTTCTGATTATGCTGTCCAAGAAGATAGGCCTGATACAAAAGGCGAATCCTGCTTGATTCTCTAGCAATCAGCTTAGAAAAAGGCTCTGTATAGAAGATCTGCAATGCTTCTACCCAGTGTTCCTTGGCAAAATCAGCAAATTCCTGTAGGGATGTAATCTCTCCTACCGAAGTCATAAGATTTCTTCTCACATAGCGAATCGTAAATGGCAGCGTGAGCTCTGATTGATTGCATGCCAAAGTAAAGGCTCCCTCCAAAAGGTCACCTTCTAACAGATTCACATCTACTGTCCGAAAATGAATCCGATTCTCTATACCCTCAAATTGAGGTGTTGTAACTAAAACATAGGGATTTGATGAATAGACCAGACCACGGGCTGAAATTCCATTCGTGCTTCTTATGACAAAAGAGCCTTCTGTAACCTGGCCCTCGTACCCTGTCATCTCCACATGATCAGTGGACAATTCAAGTTTTGGTATATCGCTGTCGAATCGATCCTCCGACATTCGCCAAATTCTCTTACGCACGTCTAGTTCCGCCCCTCTTCTCTGTTGATTTTTCAACAGACTTAGCTATAATGAATTATAAACTATTTGCCCATTTCATGCAATAAAATCGGGCTTTCCGGCATTAGCATTTGGAGGAAATATGATAAAGCACAAAGACCATTTTCACGGTAGTGATTTAGAGAAAATAGAAAGCATCTATGGCATCAAGAAAGAGGACATCACAAGCTTCTCCGCCAATGTAAATCCACTTGGCATTTCACCTCTTCTTAGAGAGACACTTGCTGACCATGTAGATGCAATCTCAACCTATCCGGACCGAGAATATACCGCTCTTCGATCTTGTATCGCAAACTATGCTGGCACCAATCCAGACTATATCATCGTAGGCAACGGTTCTACCGAGCTCATCTCTCTATTTATTCAGGTAACAAACCCAAAGAAAGCCATGGTTCTTGGCCCAACCTATTCTGAATACGAGAGAGAGATTACGCTAAATGGCGGCAAAACGCATTATTTCCCATTAAGCGAAGAGGATGATTTTACCCTTAATATTCCAAAGCTCATAGACAAGCTAACAGAGGATATCGATTTGCTTGTCCTATGTAACCCTAACAACCCAACCTCTACATGCATCTCACCAAAGGAAATGCGAAAGATTCTCGATATCTGTACAGAGAATCACATCTATGTCATGGTGGACGAGACCTATATCGAATTTGTAGATGATGTAGAGAAGACCACCGCTGTTCCGCTAGCCTCTTATTACAACAACATCATAATCCTAAGAGGCACCAGTAAGTTCTTTGCAGCTCCTGGTCTTAGACTCGGTTACGCTATCACTGGAAATGAGGATCTGCTGCAGCAAATCAACACCCACAAGAATCCGTGGATGATTAATTCTTTAGCTGAGGTGGCAGGACAAATCATGTTCACTGACACGCGATATGTAGAGGCAACCAGAAGCCTGATTTCTGGCGAACGAAATCGCATGTATACTCTCTTCTCAGAGGCTACCGGCTTTAAGCCCTATAAGCCTACTGCCAACTTCATGCTAATCAAGATCACAGATCCTGCCCTAAACAGTCAGATTCTATTTGACAGAGCCATTCGTTCTGGCATGATGATACGTGATTGCTCTACCTTCCCATTTCTTGACGATACGTATATTCGCTTCTGCTTCATGGGATATGATGAAGACAATCGTCTATTTGATTGCCTAACAAAATAATGCCTGCACCAGCAAGCATCAAAATACAAATATAAAACCCCAGGTACAGAGAATTTCTTCTCCGTACCTGGGGTTTTCTAATGTGCTTTCACACTAAAACTTCATATGCAATCAATACCAATTATCGATTCTGAAAATACTCGTGAATGCCCTTTGCAGCCTGCTTTCCAGCTCCCATGGCAAGAATAACTGTTGCTGCACCTGTTACTGCATCGCCACCAGCATAGACAGCTTCCTTGGATGTAGCTCCTGTTGTATCTTCTGCAACAATACATCCACGACGATTCACTTCCAAGCCCTCTGTTGTAGAAGAAATCAGAGGATTTGGTGAAGTACCAAGTGACATAATTACCGTGTCACAAGAAATCTCATACTCAGAGCCTGGAATCTCAACAGGGCTTCTACGTCCAGATGCATCTGGCTCACCAAGCTCCATCTTAATAACACGGATACCTGACACCCAACCATTCTCATCCTGTAATATCTCTACCGGATTCTGCAGAAGATCGAAGATAATTCCTTCCTCCTTAGCATGATGCACTTCTTCCGCTCTGGCTGGAAGCTCTGCTTCCGAACGACGATATACCACATGCACTTCTGCGCCAAGTCGAAGAGCTGTTCTGGCTGCGTCCATTGCAACATTTCCACCACCAACAACAACTACCTTCTTGCCTCTGGCAATTGGTGTATCAGAATCCTTATATGCCTTCATGAGGTTATTACGAGTCAGGAATTCATTGGCAGAGAATACGCCATTAGCCTGCTCACCAGGAATACCCATGAATCTAGGAAGACCGGCGCCAGAACCGATAAATACAGCTTCAAATCCTTCATCTTCCATCAGCTGATCAATTGTAATTGAACGGCCAATAATAACATTAGTCTCAATCTTCACGCCAAGGTTCTTCACATTCTCAACTTCAGCAGCTACAACCTTGTCCTTAGGCAGACGGAATTCTGGAATACCATATACAAGAACGCCACCAGTCTTATGAAGAGCCTCGAAAATTGTGACATCATATCCAAGCTTAGCAAGATCGCCTGCACAAGTAAGACCAGCAGGTCCAGACCCAATTACTGCAACCTTATGGCCATTCTTAGGTGCATCTGTTGTCGGCTTGATGCCATTCTCTCTGGCCCAATCAGCAGTAAATCTCTCGAGCTTACCAATTGATACAGCCTCGCCTTTAATTCCACGAATACATCTTCCTTCGCACTGGCTCTCCTGTGGACATACACGACCGCATACAGCAGGAAGCGCAGATGACTCGCTAATCACCTCGTAAGCCTTCTCAATATCAGCTTGCTTGAGTTCTGATATAAAGCCCGGAATATTAATTGATACAGGACAGCCTTCTACACACTTAGGATTCTTACAGTTTAGGCATCTCTCTGCCTCCTCAAATGCTTCCTCCTTGGTGTAGCCAAGACAAACTTCCTCGAAATTAGTAGCACGAACAGCAGGGTCCTGCTCACTAATAGGTACTCTAACCATTGGATCTCCCATTATTTGTCACCTCCACAATGTCCGCAACCACCATGATGTGTATCGCCTTCTTCAAGAGCAAGCTTTGCTCTGCCTTCTTCTGTCTTATACTGAGCCTGTCTTGCCATAGCCAGATCAAAGTCAACCTTAAAACCATCAAATTCAGGTCCATCTACACAAGCAAACTTCACTTCGTCACCAACGATCAGACGGCAGGCACCACACATACCTGTACCATCTACCATGATTGGATTCATAGATACAACTGTTGGAATATTAAGCTCCTTAGTCAGCTTACATACAAATTTCATCATGATCATAGGGCCAATGGCAACGCAATGATCAAATGTCATTCCTTCGTCAATAAGAGCCTGGAGCTGGTTGGTTCCCATTCCGTGGAAGCCATAGCTTCCATCATCTGTAGTAACGCATAGCTTTGTAGCAACCTTCTCCATCTTATCCACGAAGAAGAGAAGATCCTTGGTACGAGATCCCATGATTACTGTAGAATCTACACCATGTTCCTTCAGCCACTTCACCTGTGGATAAACTGGTGCTGTACCAACACCACCTGCAATAAAGACAATCTTCTTATTTCTGGTCTCTTCCAGATTTGCCTCAATACATAAATCGGATGGCATACCAAGTGGTCCAACAAAATCTGCGAAGCTGTCTCCAGCTTCTAGATCTGCCATACGCATGGTTGAAGCACCAACGGTCTGGAATACAATAGTAATTGTCTTTGCCTCTCTGTCATAATCGCAGATAGTAAGTGGAATACGCTCTCCATCCTCATCCATCTTCACAATGACAAATTGACCTGGCAAGCAAGATGCTGCCACGCGAGGAGCTTCTACATCCATAAGATAAATCTTATCAGCAAGCTTCTCTTTCTTGATGATCTTATACATTCATTCACCCTCCTATATTCTCATGATGCTTGAGTATCATCATTACATCCTAGTTAAAATAGACCAAATCATCTTCTGGCTTCTCAGCCTTCTCAATAGAAACTGGATAAAGAACCGGTCCCTTACCCTTGTATTCCTTGGCAAATTCATATTTAATCTTAGCCGTAATATGAATCCAGCTCTTGTGTGGATACAAAGAAGCATCCGGAGATTTACATTTCATGCCAAGGAACTGAATATCCTCCACGCAGCAGGTCATCGCAAAGCGGCCTGGTACAAACACATCTGAGCGAAGCTTTCCCTTGCCTTCTGACGGATTATAGACGATTCCGAGGAAGGAAACCTCCTTGCCATCATACTTGCGAGGATTATCCATGACATCCATAAACCAAAGTGCATAATCTGCATCAGAGATCGTAATATGATCTGCAGATACATCAAATGGCAGTTCCTCTGGTCTCTCGTCAATTGTTCCGTCCGCTCTCTCATATACAATCTGAGCAGGGCGATTAAAGGCCTTAATCATGCTACGAAACTTCGCGCGGTTGGTGTCATCTGTACAACGGTTAAAAATCACAACCTCAGCACGGAAGAGCTGCTCCTGCATAAGTGTACGCATATTAAGCATATACATCTCAAAGGTCGTGGAATCTACCGTTGCAAGAGACTGTATAATCTCCCAGCCCTTCGGCCAGGTAAAATCGTCATAAAGTCTGCCAACATCCCATGTACCGTTATACTCAATAAATACAGCATCCGGACGATAGGTCTTATTTATTTCTTCGATCCTATCCTCAGTGAAATCTTCCTCTTCCTCGATTGTCACAACCTGTGTCTTAATCGATTTCAGCTTCTCGATATCATATTCCACGTCACCATCTTCACAAGAAATGATAAGTACACGGTCACATTCCTTGCTAAATTCATTCTCAATCAGGGTATCTTCAATCAGGCTCGTCTTGCCACTGTCCATGAAGCCCGTAAATAAATAAATTGGTATTTCTTCCATTGCATTTCCTTTCTAACTGTAGCTTATGAAAGTATTGTATCTAAAAAAATACCGCTATAATCAAATTATAACGGTATTTCATCAAATTACTATGCAAAAGCTCGATAATGGACAAAAGAATTTTATAGTCCAAAAAGTTCTTCTAACTTATGTTCGTCGATGTCTGTACCAATAACAACCAGCTTACCTGTAACATCAGGTTCACCTGTTCTAAGCTCATACTCTCCATCTACCAGGTCGAAATAAATCCAGCTACCATCAACAGATGGAACCATGCCCTTAGATCTTAAGATATTGCCAAAGAGGTCCGTCTCCGCAAAATTATGAAGAGCATTCTCGATGGTCTCTCTCTCAAATACATGAGGTGTTTCCTTGCCCCAGCTGGTAAATACATCATCTGCATGATGATGGTGATGATGATGTTCGTGGTCATGATCATGGTCATGATGATGCTCATGCTCATGATCATCTTCATGATGATGCTCGTCCTCATGGTCGTGACCACAGCAGCAGCAATGTCCGTCATGGTCATGGTCGTGATGATGATGCTCATGCTCTTCTTCATGATCATGATGATGATGCTCGTGCTCATGAGCCTCTTCCTCTAATCTGTGCTGCTCCTCTGCAAGTGTCTTAAGCTCCAGATTGTCATGCCCCTCCATCGCATTTAAGATCTTCTCGCCAGAGATATCATCCCATGGTGTTGTAATCACAGTAGCCTTAGGATTCAGCTTCTGAATCTGTGATGTGCAGAACTCTACCTGCTCTGGTGTTGCCTTCTGCGTTCTACTGAGGATAACAGTCGTTGCAAACTCAATCTGATTATTAAAGAATTCGCCAAAAGCCTTCATCTGCTTGGAAGCCTTAAGTGAGTTAACCACTGTAACAAGTGCATTTAACTGAACATCATATTCATCTTCCATAGCAACAACTGATGTCATAACATCAGATAACTTGCCAACGCCAGATGGCTCAATAATAATTCGGTCCGGATGATATTTCTCAATCACTTCCTTCAGATTCTTGGAGAAATCACCAACTAATGTACAGCAGATACAGCCACTGTTCATCTCAGTAATTTGAATGCCAGAATCCTTGAGGAAGCCACCATCAATACCAACCTCACCATACTCATTCTCAATCAGAACAATCTGCTGTCCCTGAAAAACTTCAGCAATCATCTTCTTGATCAAGGTTGTCTTACCTGATCCAAGAAATCCTGAATAAATATCTATCTTTGTCATAATCGACACCTTCTTCCATAAAAAATCGTCACAGTTATGGATTATACCATATCTGTGACGAAATAAATCTAAAGAATCAATAAAATTTACATTCGCTTTGGTGCCGAAAATCCAAGTAAATCAATCGACTGCTCAAGGACATTCTTCGTAAGTGTCAGTAGTCTAATATAAGATGCAGTAAGAGCAGCATCCTCCTGTCCTAGAATCTTTGTCTCATGATAGAAATGATTAAAGGCATTCGCGAGTTCATAAATATAAGCGCAAATCTTATGTGGAGCCATCTCCTCATAGGCACTGCGGATAGCGGAATTGAATCTGCCAAGCACCAGCATAAGTTCCTTCTCACAATCAGAATCGCAGAGAAGAATATCTCCTTCTGAATCATTTGATGCAGATGCATAATATTTATTAAGTATAGATTTAATTCTTACTATAGTGTAGAGAATGTAAGGGCCAGTGTTACCCTCAAACGACGTGAATCGATCAATATCAAAGATATAATCCTTTGATGACTGATTAGAGAGATCACCATATTTAATTGCAGACAGTGCAATCTTCTTCGCAGTCTCTCTTGCCTCTTCTTCATCATAAGAGATATCCTGCTTAGTCTTCTGATTCTCAAGGATCTTAGCATACATCTCTTCCTCTACATCGCCAAGCAGATTCTCAAGACGCATAACGCCACCATCTCTGGTCTTAAATGGCTTGCCATCCTTACCATTCATGGTTCCAAAACCGATGAAGGACAAATCTGTCTCTGCTGGCACAATGCCGCCCTTCTTCGCCACACGGAAGAACTGTGTGAAGTGAAGATCCTGTCTCTTGTCTGCTACATAAATCACCTGATTTGGATGATAATCTGCAACTCTCCAAACAAGAGTCGCAAGGTCTGTCGTCGCATAAAGGGCAGAACCATCAGACTTTAAGACAATACAAGGAGGTAATTCCTTCGTATCAGTTTCCTCTGCAATATCAACAACCAAGGCTCCCTCGCTCTCATAAGCAAGTCCTTGATTCTTCAAGCTCTCAATCATTGCAGGAATATATTCCTGCGCATCCCTCTCACCCTTCCAGAGGTCAAAGGACACATTCAGTCTTTCATAATTCTTCTTAAGATCAGCAACAGAGATTGTTAAAATATGATTTAACAATGCAGTGTAGCCCCTTCTACCAGCCTGCAATTCATTGGTTGCCTGAATTGCAGCATCATGAAAGGCCTTAGCCTCTTCTGACAGATTTCCTTCATCGTCTTTTTCTTTTGACTTTTTACTAGCACATGGATAGATGTCCTCAAGCTCACTAATTGTAAATGGTGCATCCTCAGGATACTCTCCAGTATAAGATTCATCGAAATAAGGAAGGTCCGGCTTTCTCTCTCGAAGCTCTGTGATGATAAGTCCCATCTGAAGGCCCCAGTCTCCCAGGTGAACATCAGAGATTACTTCATTTCCCATAAAGGTAGAAATTCTCTTAAGACTCTCGCCAATAACAGCAGAGCGAAGATGGCCAACATGAAGAGGCTTTGCAACATTCGGTCCGCCATAATCAATCATGATAACCTTGGGACTTGAGACCTCATCTAAGCCAAAACGCTTCTCATCATGAAGCATGGCATTCACATATTCTGTCACATAAGAATAGCTAAGCTTCATATTGATAAAGCCAGGATTAACTGCGCTAATCTCAGCAAACATTGCATTATCGCTAAGTTTTTCCACCACTTCATTTGCAATCATAATTGGTGCCTTATGATATTCCTTTGCAGCAGCCATAGCTCCATTGCACTGGTATTCACAGAGGTCAGGTCTGTTCGACAGGCTAACTCTTCCATAGGATGCATCATATCCTGCCGCAATAAAACCATCAACAACCTGTTCTGTAATAAGATCTAAAATCTCTTTCATGTTCGCTCTCCGCCTTACTCTAAATTCTATGATTCTTCTGTTCGAAAGATTACATTACGATGCTTCCAGAGAAGCTTCTTCAGTAAAACGCCCAGGATACAGATAGATAAAACCTCTCCTGCACCAACGGTAACTACCAGATACCAATAAGCATCTCCAAGTCCGTAAGCGTTCTTAAGTACAAGTGGGACAATAAATGCATTTGCAAGAACTGGAGGCAGAGTATATAAGAACTTCGTCTTACGAAGGAGATATGCTCCAATTGCTCCAATAAGTGTTGCAAGACTTCCAAATACAATATCCCAAATCACGCAACCTGTAATTGTATTACTGATCAGGCATCCAAGAAAAAGTCCTGGAATTGCTGCAGGTGTGAAAACAGGCAGCACGCAAAGTGCTTCAGAAATACGTACCTGAATCGCTCCACTTGCCAAATCAAATGCGTTAATAAAATAGGTAAGCACCACATAAATTGCTGCAATCATAGCTGCCTGCGTAATATATAGGGCGCTCATTTTCTTGTTCTTGTTCATTATGAAATTCTCCTTAGTTTTATTTTACGTGTGGATGGTTTCGAACACACGATGCTTCATATGAATTACTGACGGATATAAATTCCCTGCGATTCAATAAAATCAAGCATATCATCCTGAGCCTTGGTTGGCCAATCAGAAGTATCATCACCATTTAACTTCTTCGGCTCTTCATCCACAAGTTCAGAAAGAATTTCTTTTTTTCGAATCTCAAGCATCTCATCTCTTGTCATAAGAATACCCTCTCAAATCATACAAAACATACAAATTCTATCACATCTATGGTCTAAGTTCTAGTGCCAGTCTCTTAAATAGAGCCTTTTCTGAAAAGAAAAATAAATCTCTCGTTTGCTTATATCTCTTATGCAGCTCCTCCATTTCATTCGCTGACACAATGATGTGAGATAAATCAAGGAAATAAATGTGATCTCCTCCGCCATCCTTCACAAATTCACATGCCGTACTTAAGACGGATTCGTGAAGGACAGACTCGCAGAAGATAATGAAACTATCAGCCTTCTCATTTTCTACATATGCCTGATTCTTGTCGCATGTTCTTCTCACAGTGTCAAGATAAGAAGCCAGGCTCTCATAGCCCTCATTTTCTGCACAAGTATTGTTATATCTTGATATAATTTCTGTAATTTTATCGTTATTCTCGTGAATATCGAAAATACGATCTGGCCCAGCCTTCCCAGTAATGCCATGAATTGCATCATCAAAGGCTGCCATAACCGTAGTTGCCTTCTCTATCTCCCCCTTGTAGAAGCCCTCAAATTGAACCTGGAAAACCGAATTAAGAAATGTATCGATACAATCATCAAGTTTCTCTGCCTTAGTATATCTAAGGAAGAAGGAAATCCAGTTTCGCCAGGCATAATAGGTCGGAAATGTATTCACATCTTCTCTCTTTGCTCCCATCGAATGAAGAGCCTTGGATGAACCTACAGAGGCAATCTTGTATCCAATCTTCCGGCAGAGATAGCACCACTCTGTATCATCCCAATAGAGGAAATTATCCTCCGGCAAAAATCCAATACGATCCACAAGGCTCATTCGAATCATAAGAGAGCAAGCCGGAACAGCGTCTGAAAAATTAACATCCGGCATAGAACCGTCCTCAAAGTAATTCAAGTATTCCACCTCTGTACAGAAATATGAAAAATCAATTTTTTGACCAAAATTCTGCACGAGATCCGGATTCTCCATATGATAGATCTTGGATGCAGCAATTCCGCAATCCGAATTACGATCCAGGAAATCCACAAGCTCAAAAATAGCATTCTCATCAAGGAAAGCATCATTATCGACACACATAAGATAGTCGAAATCTCTCTTGTAAGCCCTTCGAAGGCCTACATTGAAGCCACCAGATCCTCCCAGATTCTCTTCATTTCTCATAAGGATCACACGGTCTATCTGACCATAAGCTTCTTCCATTGCTTCATAGGAACCATCTGTAGATCCATTATCTACAACAAAAAGCACAAAATCCTGATATTTATTCTCTAGTACTGATTGTATACACTGAAGGACCATATCCTTCTTGTTATAATTACATATTACAATTCCAACCCTTGCCATAAATCCCCCACCAAGTCAAAGCACGCAATATATACAAAAAGAGGTTGCAAAACGCAACCTCTTAACATTATTTCTTCGCTTTTGAAGCCTTCATAATCTCCTGCTTCATATCCGAGGCCTTATCCTTAATTCTGGCATTTACACCACTAGCGCCAAGCAAGTTGGAGACAAGCTTAGCGGCCTTGTCATATTCCTCATAATACATCGCAATATTTGCAAGCATGAATTCAAGGGTAGCCGAATCCATACCGCAATATGGAGGCATCTCCGTAGAAAGTACTGTCTCAAAGAGTTCATAGGCCTGACGATAAAAGCCATCCTGCTCCTTCTTCTTCTCTTCAAGAAGAGCCTTATGCTCCTCATCCTGAGGAATTGTCTTAATCTCTTCACGAAGAAG
This sequence comes from Lachnospiraceae bacterium, assembly GCA_963661945.1. GTDB lineage: Bacteria > Bacillota > Clostridia > Lachnospirales > Lachnospiraceae > CAVLDP01. Next base: position 3,187 of record CAVLDP010000001.1, on the reverse strand, counting down.
CCATGCAATATTCAGACAGGTATAAGCCTTCTCGCTATCCTTACCGCGCTTAGCCATGGTAGAAACCAGTGACAACTTATAACGATCAAGCGCCTGCTCATATGTATAAGTCTCGTATGATTTGTCCTCCATCGGATGGAACTTCGTACAGACATTCTCACGTACTAGTCTCACTCTCGCAGGAACAATCTGATTGAAGAAACGATTCATCGCAGCATAACCGCAATTAGGACATAGCGTTGCGCCATACTTGATGCTATCAAGACCATCAAAATTCGGTCGAAGATCGAAATCTGGCTCCAATCTCTTAGCACGTCCCGTCTTAAGAACAAGAGTCTTCACTGACTTACCACATACTGGGCATGTTAAATTCTTCTCCAGAAGATAATCCTTCTCTTCTAGAACAACAGCAGCCTTCTTCTGCGGTTCTGCCTGTTTCTTCTTCTCTGGTGTCTTCTTCAGTTCCTTAATATCTTCATCCGAAAAACCAAATTTGTCTAATCCGCTTAATAAACTCATAGATACCTCGTTCTCTATTCACTCTTTGGTAACTTAAAAGAACTCTTCAGGGAAACGATTCTGTTAAATACAGGTGCCCCTTCCTTAGAATCCTTGCTGTCCACCGTAAAGAATCCATTTCTAACAAACTGGAAGCTGTCATACACCGCTGCATCCTTAAGGGATGGCTCAAGATATGCCTCACATTCTGTCAGTGAATTAGGATTCAGATTAAGCTGTCCATCTTCATTATATACGCCAAGCTCTTCATTCACAATATTTTCGTAGAGGCGAACTGGAGCCTTGATTGCTGTCTCACATGCTACGAAATGAATGGTGCCCTTTACCTTGCGACCATCTGGTGCATTACCACCCTTTGTATCAGGGTCATAGGTACAATGAATGCATGTAACATTGCCATCTGCATCCTTATCATAAGAGGTACAAGTCACAAAATATGCATTCATCAGGCGAACCTCATTGCCAGGGAAGAGACGGAAATACTTCTTCGGAGGCTCTTCCATAAAGTCCTCTCTCTCAATATAGAGTTCTCTTGCAAATGGAACGGTTCTTACGCCAAGTCCTTCATTCTCTAAGTTGTTCGGAACAGTCAGATATTCCACCTTATCCTCAGGATAATTGTCAATCACAAGCTTCACTGGATCAAGAACTGCCATAACTCGTGGTCTCTTAATCTTCAGATCCTCACGAATGCAATATTCAAGCATAGCATATTCTGATGAAGACTGTGACTTTGAAATACCAGAGAGCTCCACAAACTTAGCAATTGCTTCCTTTGTGTATCCACGTCTACGTAGGCCAGCAATTGATACCAGTCTAGGATCGTCCCAACCATCTACATAGCCATCTTCTACTAATTTCTTGATATAACGCTTACCAGTAACGACATTAGTCAGATACATCTTAGCGAATTCAATCTGTCTCGGTGGATTTGCGTATTCGCATTCTCTTACCACCCAGTCATAGAGTGGTCTATGATCCTCAAATTCCAGTGTACAGATGGAATGGGTAATTCCCTCAATCGCATCCTCAATTGGATGTGCAAAGTCATACATTGGATAGATGCACCAGGTATCCTTCGTTCTATGATGGCTCATATGAGCAACACGATAGATAATCGGATCTCTCATATTAATATTCGGTGAAGACATGTCAATTCTGGCACGAAGAACCATGGCTCCATCCTCATATTTTCCAGCCTTCATATCCTCGAAAATCTGAAGATTCTCTTCAACAGATCTAGAGGCATTCGGATCTTCCTTACCTGCTTCTGTCAGTGTTCCACGATACTCTCGAATCTCCTCTGCAGTTAGATTCGAGCAATAAGCCTTGCCCTTCTTAATCAGCTTAACTGCATTCTCATACATTTCCTCAAAATAATCAGATGCGAAATAGAGATGATCCTTCCAATCTGCTCCAAGCCAGGCAATATCTTCTTTGATGGATTCCACGAATTCCACCTTCTCCTTGGTCGGATTGGTGTCATCAAAACGCATATGAAATTCACCGCCATATTCCTGTGACAGACCATAATTCAAAAGAATTGACTTGGCATGTCCAATATGCAGATAACCATTTGGCTCCGGTGGGAATCGAGTTACGACCTTATCATAAACTCCCTCTGCAAGATCCTTCTCAATCTCGCGTTCTATAAAATTCTTAGATACTACTTCATTCTCCATTAGAGAAACATCCTCCTAATAACTATATCCCTTCATAGCTCTAAAGCACATGCGTATGGGTAAACAAGTGATCCTGGCAATATTCATAGTTGCCATTGCACTTCGAACAATAACGAAATTCAAGATCTGGATGAGTCACATCCGTACGTCCACAAATAGCACACTTATGACGTGCCACGCATTTGCCATCCACCGTCTTCTTCGTATCATAATCCTTATGAAATGCAGCTTGTCTTGCGCGACTAGCTCTGCTGGGATGACCTTCCTTCTTCATAAGAAGATAGAAAATAAGGAAGTTAAGAAGAGAGCAAATGATTGCAGTCCTTCCAGCCCATCCATAAGAAACAATCTCAAACAAGATTAATACAGCATACACAAGCGCCATCCACTTCATCTTAATCGGAATAATGAAATAAAGTAATACTTCCATATCCGGATAAGACATCGCAAAAGCTAGGAAAATTGACATATTGATGTAATAGGTACTGAAGTAATTACCGATACCAACTGCACCAGTTAAGGCATATAAGACGAACGCCCCAATCAGCGTGAACAGTATTCCACCAAAAATATAGCAATTAAACTTGAAGGTTCCCCAAGACTGCTCCAACACCGTACCAAGCTGCCAATAAAAAAGCATCATAATCAGTGCAAAAATAATATTGTCCTGCGGTGGAATCATAACCCAGGTGATAATTCTCCAAAATTGGAAATGATGAATAATGTAATATGGCTCAAGTGTCATAAAAGACAAGAAGTTCAGATTGGTATACATGCTACCAAAAGTAAGTAAATAGCCTATGGCGTACCCGCCAATCAGATAATTAATCAAATGAGGAATTGCTAATTTGCCAAATTTCCTCTCTAATTTATTCCACATATTGTCTCCTTAAATTATTGCAGATTCCCTCTACAATATCATTCCTAATTATATGAGTGGGTCCTTCTTTTGTCAACGAAGACCTAGGGGGTTCTCATTTCTAAAC